>CAZFTE010000054.1:0-1990 GCA_964521785.1 uncultured Lachnospiraceae bacterium | reverse complement strand
CGATTATCTCGTTAATTACCGCCTCATCGAAAAAAATCACAATATTTCGGACAAAGCGCTGTTTCTGAGCAACCGAGACAGAAGGATAAGCGATAAAATGGTTCAAGCTATGGTATACAAATATCTTGACCTTTCCGGTCTCGGCTCGAAACATTATTCGGTACATAAACTGCGACACACCGCCGCCACGCTTATGTATCAATCCGGCAACGTCGATATCCGCGTGCTTAAGGATATTCTCGGTCACGAGCAACTTAATACCACTCAGATATACACTCACGTCAGCGACAGAAATATGATGGATGCCATGGCTCAAAACCCACTTTCGGAGTTGACCGAAACAAAAGCGGATAAATTCGACGACAATCAAGATAAATAGAAATCAACTACCAAATATACAGGAGAAGGATATGCAGGATCTAAGCAGTATCTCCGTAACGTCACTGCGCGGCGTCGGCAACGCAAGGGCACAAGCATATGCCGCATCAAAGATATTCAGCATTCTCGATTTGCTCTATTATTTTCCGAGAGCTTACGAAGACAGGGCAAACGTCAGGCTTTTGTCACAAACCGTGTCGGGTGCAAAAAATGCGGTGATAATGACAGTCGCCACCGAACCTAAAACAGCGAATATAAAAAGAGGAATGTCACTGCTGAAATTTCGCACATTCGATGAGAGCGGAGTTTGTGAAATAACATACTTTAATCAAAATTACCTGAAAGCAAAATTTCCGATCGGTTCCGTTTTTCGCTTTTACGGCAAAGTTGAAAGACAAAACGGCAAGTTTTCCATGTCTTCGCCCGCAGCCGATCCTTGGATAGACGAAATACCTGCCCGTCCGTTCTTTTCGATATACAGACTGACGGACGGACTCTCACAAAAACAAATATCCCAAAACGTCGCCGATGCACTTGAAATGGCTTCCGATTCTCTTAAAGATCCGCTTCCGGAAGACATAAGGATAAGAAACGGGCTTTGTACCATACACTTTGCTTTGCGTCAGATACACTTTCCCGAAAGCTACGCCGATCTTGCAATAGCAAAAAAAAGGCTGGTCTTCGATGAATTTTTCTTCTTCGCCATAGGTCTTAACAAGGCAGGAAACAAAACGCAGAAGCTTACCGCACCGATATGTACCGACACCGATATATCTCCGCTCCTTGCACTTTTGCCATACAGACTGACGCCTGCTCAAGAAAGAACCGTTGCCGATATATCCGATGATATGGGCAAAAGCGAACCGATGAGCCGTATCATTATAGGCGACGTAGGCTGCGGCAAAACGGTCTGCGCTGCCGCGGCTATCTATATAGCGGTAAAAAACGGGTACCAAGCGGCTTTAATGGCGCCAACCGAGATATTGGCCGCTCAACATTACAACGATCTGCGTCCTCTTTTCGACACTTTGGGGATTAAATGCGCATTGCTCACCGGTTCTTGCACTGCGGGTATAAAAAGTAAGATACATGCTTCTATGCAAGACGAAGACCCGCAATCGCGTCTTGACGTGGTAATCGGAACGCAGGCATTGTTGTCCGAGGGTGCGGAATTTGCAGTCCCCGGAATCGTCGTCGTTGACGAACAACACCGCTTCGGCGTAATGCAACGTGCACTTTTATCCGAAAAAAACAAGCATACGCATGTGCTCGTAATGAGCGCAACTCCGATTCCCCGCTCTCTCGCCCTTGTTATGTACGGCAATCTTGCAATGTCAAAGATAGATGAAATGCCTCCGGGACGTCAAAAAGTGGACACTTTTCTTGTGGACGAAAGCTACCGTTCAAGGCTTGATAACTTCATAAGAAAGAACGTGGATGCAGGGGGACAGGTCTATGTGGTCTGCCCGTCGGTCGAGGAGAGCGAGCTTGAAGACGGGGAAATCGACCTTTCCGAGATTGCAATATGCGGCGAGGAAATTCAAAGGAGCGAAAGGCCTCCGCTGAAAGCGGCAGTTCAATATGCGCGCGAGCTGTCCGAAAGATTACAGGG
>CAZFTE010000053.1:0-2148 GCA_964521785.1 uncultured Lachnospiraceae bacterium | reverse complement strand
TTGTTAAATTTGACATTCTGCATATTGATTGCCTCCTTAAATTTATCTGTTTTTATCAGATATCTCATGCTTCTACTTTAACATAAACGCACAGCATTGTCAATATCAAACACGATAAAAAGCAAAAAAACGCAGGGGAGAAAAATTCCTGCGTCTTTTTGCTTTTTGGTTCTATTTTATGGCATAACCTGTATAGCGTATATCATGAAGTTAGTTTTTGCTAACTCATTTTGTTCGCAATGTAGTTAGCACTTGCTAACTACGCTTATATTATAATATACGTTTCCTAAAATGTCAATAGTTTTTTTGATTTTTTGCAAATTATTTTGCATAAAGCGAAAGCTTGTTTTCCGCCCCGACGATGCCGAGCAATATTTCGCTTGCGTCGGAATACCCCTGCTCTTCTATATTTTTCAAAAGCCAAGCCTCATTAAGACCTACGCGCTTCAAGTTCTCTCCCATTATCCTGCCGTCCATTATCACTTCCGTGCAAAAGCTTGCCTTTGCAACGGATAAGCCCATATCGCTCGGCGTTATGGGGCGATTGTCGCTTTTGGGCATGACGGTGAGTCTGCCGTCATATTCGAAAACAGCTGTTTGTATCTCGTTTATATCAAAATAACCTTCTTGGCGGCACATAGCCAAAAATTCGCTCAAGTCAAGCTTCGCTTTTTTCATATTATCTCTGTATATCTTCCCTCCGTCAAGCAAAACGGTCGGCGTACCGTTTATAAGCTTGCGCGAACGCGGAAATCTATTCGCCAGCTTGCTCAGTATAACGGAAACGGCGCAATAAACGAGCATAGCCAAAAACGGCTTCCACGGCTCTTCAAGCTCTGTTGCCATCTCTGCGGCGATGGAACCGACGGTTATGCCGTTGACGTAATCGAAAAAATCAAGTTGTGCTACCTGCTTATGCCCCATGAGACGTGTTATAACAAATATCGCCGCTACCGAAAGCAGCGACGATAATAATACTTTAAATATGTCCAAAACACTCACCCTTTCCAGGATAGTGTATCCCAAAAGAGCGAAGATATTCATTTTTTTGTTTTTTTGAAGAGAGGCTCGTCACTCGAACAGAGCCACGCACCCACTATCATAAGGCCAAGCGCGATGAAATATGTATAATGCGGCATATCGCGGAAGATGATGAGCGATAATATCGCGCCAATGAAAGGAGCTATCGCATAGTATGCGCTCGTTCTTGCCGCGCCGAGCAACCTCTGCGCATAGACATAAAAGAAGATGCTGAGTCCGTAGGCGATAAATCCTACGCAGAGAACGGCAAACACGCTCCAAAGCGCCGTTACTCTTTCTCCGAGGCAAAGTCCGATAACGACAGAACCGAGTCCCGAAAATATTCCTTTTAAAAGGACTATCTCAAGCGGGTCTTTGGCAGAAAGCTTTCTCGTGCAGTTGTTTTCTACGCCCCAGCAGACGCAAGCGACGAGAATATAGAGCGAACCGACGGAAAATCTAAGGCTTGAAATATCTTCAAAAGAAAGAAGCGCGCACGACAACGTAACGAACAAGATCCCTAACCAAAGGCGAGGACTTATCTTCTCTTTGAATATCATTAAAGCGATAAGCGCTGTCGCGACTATCTCAAAGTTATTGAGAAGCGAGGCGTTTGCCGCCGTTGTATAAGAAAGACCGAGCAACAAGAATATAGGAGCCGCGATATCCAGCACTATCATCGCGACAGTATAAGGAAGATCTGCTTTTGTTATCTTTTCTTCCGTGCGTTCGATCTTTCTTGCTTTTCGTATAAGCGCGATCATACCCATACCTAGTCCCGCGCTGATATATAAAAATCCTGCCATCAATGTAGACGGCATATGATCGAGCAATAATTTTGAGAATGGCGAATTTACGGCATACAGCGCCGCCGCCAATACAGCAAGCAATATTCCCTTTGTGGTAGCTTTTTGCATATCTTCACTTCCTATCGTCAAAAATTATTTTATGTCAAGAAAAGCAAAAAAGGTTTGATACTTTCATATCAAACCTTTTTTCTTATGTCAGTAGACTATAAAAAAGATATTTTCGTGCTTTTGTGTTAGAGATTTGAACCCTTATGGTCATTGTGAGCAGTCTGCTCGCAATCTCTCGTTTGTTTCCAACCCGCCGATAAATATCACTTTG
>CAZFTE010000052.1:0-2899 GCA_964521785.1 uncultured Lachnospiraceae bacterium | reverse complement strand
TAAAAACAGATAAATTTAAGGAGGCAATCAATATGCAGAATGTCAAATTTAACAATGTCTGCTTGCAGAGTGGATTTTGGTTCGAAAAAGAAAAACTCAACAGAGAAACTACGATAAATGCCGTTTATCATCAGTTCGATATTACCGGCAGAATAAAAGCTTTTGATTTTAATTGGTACGATGGCGACGAGCTTAAACCCCACTATTTCTGGGACAGCGACGTTGCAAAATGGATGGAAGGCGCCGCTTATATCTTGGCAAAAGGACCTAACGCGGACCTTGAAAAGAAGATCGACGATCTTATCGAAAAGATACGCATCCATCAGGGTCTCGACGGCTACTTCAATATATACTTTACGGTAGTAGAACCCTCAAAGCGTTTCCGTTGCCGCGGATATCATGAGTTGTATTGCGCAGGTCATCTTATCGAAGCCGCTATCGCTTGCGACGAGATAGGCAAACCCGTATTGCTCGAATGTATGAAAAAATATGTCGAATATATCTATAAAGTATTCGTTGTTGACAAGAGCGCCGCATTTACTACCCCCGGTCATGAAGAGATTGAGCTTGCTCTTGTCAGACTTTATCGTTATACGGGCGAAAAAATGTATTTGGATCTTGCCGCATACTTTATCAATGTTCGCGGTACGGAAGAAGATGTAGACCGCGACGAAGGCAACCAGAGCAACGTTCCCGTTCGCGAGATAAAAGAAGCTGTC
This sequence comes from uncultured Lachnospiraceae bacterium, assembly GCA_964521785.1. Classification (GTDB taxonomy): domain Bacteria; phylum Bacillota; class Clostridia; order Oscillospirales; family CAG-272; genus UMGS731. The sequence goes on along the minus strand of CAZFTE010000052.1, from coordinate 2,180 downwards.
GGTCATTCGGTACGTGCAGGCTACCTTTACACAGGTATGGCTATGCTTGCCAAAGAGACGAACGATAAAGAGCTTTTTGAAGCTTGCCGTACTATTTTTGACAACATCGTTTCAAAGAAGATGTATGTTACGGGCGGTATAGGCTCTTCTCGTGTGGGAGAAGCTTTCACAAATGCATACGATCTTCAGAACGATATCGCATATGCCGAAACTTGCGCTTCCATCGCCATGATGTTTTTCTGCCACGAGATGCTCGAGATCGAGAACGATGCGGTATATGCCGACGTTATCGAACGCGAATTTTTCAACAGCATGATGTCGGGTCTTTCTCTTGACGGCACACGCTTCTTCTATGTAAATCCTCTCGAGATAAACCTTAATGAACATTTCAAAAATCTCTATGGTCCCGCAAAATACCCCATCACACAAAGACCCGAGATATTCAGCTGCTCTTGCTGTCCTCCCAACATAAACAGAATGCTTGCTTCTTTGGGTAATTATATATTCGGTTTGGAAAACGATACGATCTATGTAAATCAGTATCCTTCCGCAACTATGGAAAAGGACGGTATTTCTTGCTCCGTTAAGACCGATTATCCCACATCCGGCGTTATCAATGTAAAAGCCGACGGCGTTAAGCGCGTTGCGCTCAGAATACCTTCTTGGAGCGCTTCCTTTAAACTCAACAAAGCTTATGAGATAAACAAAGGCTACGCTATCGTTGAAAACGACGGCACGGATATCGTTCTCGAACTTGACATGACTCCTCATGCGGTATTCGCCAACAGCCACATCAACCGCGATGCTTATAAACTCTGCATACAGCGCGGTCCCGTAGTTTATTGCGCCGAAGGTGTTGACAATGACGGCGGTGAACTCCACCGTTTCTCTGTTGCTCCCGATTTCACATGGAGCGAAAAATTCGACACAGCAAGCGGCTTGCCCGAACTTGACATTTCCGCATATAAATTGGCAGACACAGATGCGCTTTACTCCGTATCCATTCCCAAGAGAGTTGAGACGAACCTCCACCTCATACCTTACAGCTCCTTTGCGAACCGCGGAGAAAGCGATATGAGAATTTGGTTCAACGCTATCATCTGATAACTTGCGTTAAAGCAGATGTCCCATTAAAACATAAAAAGAGCAACACGGAATATTTCTTCCGTGTTGCTCTCTTTTTTTCGTCATTGCGGTTTACGAGGTCATTCACTATGCCGAGAAGCAAGGTCTTATTCAAGCTCCATCTCCGCATGGAGCATACACATACCGACAGAGGTCATAGCAGCTGTCTCTGTTCTCAATATACGTTTACCGAGAGATATCGGTATACCACCCATCTCCACGGCGGAAGCGACTTCACGCTCCTCAAATCCGCCCTCAGGTCCGATGAGTATGCCGACGGACATTCCGCTCTTTATACCCGAAAGAGCTTCTTTTGTAGCCGCTATGCCGTCCTTGTTCTCGTAGGGAACGAGGAATATATCCATCTCTTTGGCTTTTTCCATGGCTTGCGCATACGTCATAACGCCGAATACCTCGGGGATAACATTGCGCTTGCTCTGCTTGGCGGCGCTTTCGGAGATAGCTTGCCAGCGTTCACGCTTGGAGCTTTTTTTCTTTTCGTCCAATTTGACTACGGAACGGTTCATCTCGATGGGTATGATACCGTATACGCCGAGTTCTACCGTTTTTTGAATGATAAGTTCAAGTTTATCGCTTTTGGGCAAGCCTTGAAAAAGATATATCTTGATGGGAAGCTCCGTGCTTTGGTGATTTTCCTCTATTATTATCGCAACAGCTGTTTCTCCGCTGACGCTCTCAAGTTCGCAAAGGTTGCTCGTGCCGTTTTCGCTAACGAGGAAGCGTTCGCCCGGTCTCATTCGTAAAACGTTTTTTATATGGTTAAGATCGGCGCCCGTGATAAGGTAACGGTCGCCCTGTCTGCTTTCACTTTCCGCAAAGAAATTATACATTGTTATACACCGTCCTTTTGTATCGATTATAGCAAATAAAAGGCGCTTTTACAATATAAAAAATAAATTTTATAAATTTTAAAAAAACTTTCAAAAAAGTATTGACAAAATGAAAACGTTGTGATATACTTAATAACGTCGCAAGGGCAACCGAACGACAAAACAAAAATCAAATATGCTGGTGTGGCTCAATGGCAGAGCAGC
>CAZFTE010000051.1:0-3615 GCA_964521785.1 uncultured Lachnospiraceae bacterium | reverse complement strand
AATCCTTCTGCGGTAATTCTACTCTTACTGAGAACACACACTTAAACCAAATTACATTGAGTTCGTATGTGTTGGTTATGGCGGAGAGGGCGGGATTCGAACCCGCGTGCGATTGCTCGCAAACTGATTTCGAGTCAGCCCCGTTATGACCACTTCGATACCTCTCCGTAAATATTAAATTTAAACTTGCTAAAAAATTATATCATATATATCATGATTTGTCAAGCGAAAACGTTTTTCAAAAGCGATATCTTTTGCGATATCGCTTTTGAAAGCTCTTGTCAAAAATCAAGTATCTCGCTCAAGATGTAGTTTGATATCATCATTCCTCTGCGCGATAAGCGATAGCCTTTTTCCGTGCGAATGATATGCTTCGAATCGAGAAAACGTTGCAATTTGGCACCGTATCTCTCGTCAAAGCTCTCGCCGAAACGCACTTCGTAATCCTCGGCGTTTATGCCGACGCGCAATCGAAATCCGACCATGACATATTGAGTCGCTATCTGCTCTTTGGAGAGTGTTTCACATGAATCAATCAGCTCCGCGTTGTTTGGGTCGGCTATAAATCCTTCCACATCGCGCGCATAAGAATATATCGAATCTCCGATAAAAGAATATGCCGCGGGTCCGAAACCGATGTAATCATTGCACGTCCAATATTTTATATTGTGGTTGCAAGCCTTCTCGGGTTTGGAGAAATTGCTTATCTCATATTGGATATATCCGCTGTGTTCCAACTTTTTGCAGGAATCCATATACATCTCATACTGCACGTCATCGTCGGGAATAAATTTTTGAATGTTCTTATCTTTGCCGAACGGCGTGCTGTCCTCTATCTTCAGACCGTAGAACGAAATATGCTCTGGCGACATAGAGATGACGTAATCCAGCGTGGCTTCGAGCGAAGCTTTTGTCTGGTGAGGAAGCGCGTATATCAAGTCTACGTTGATATTGTCGAATCCCTCCATTCGCGCAAGCATGAAAGAATTTTCAAATTCTTCGCGCGTATGTATGCGCGAGAGCATGGAAAGCTCCTCGTTGTCGGCGCTCTGAAGTCCTATGCTCAAACGGTTTATACCCATCGCGCGATATGCGGCAAGCTTTGCACCGTCGAGAGTGCCGGGGTTTGCCTCCATGCTTATCTCCGCGTTCTCCGCAACATCGAAAACGTCTCGCACTGTGTCGAGTATCTTCGAAATAAGTTCCGCGTGAATGAGGCTCGGCGTGCCGCCGCCGATGAAAATCGTATCGACGATACGATTTTTTGCGACCTGCTTTTTAGAGCGTATCTGTTCTATGAGCGCCGAGGTATATGCGCGCGCCGATTCTGCTGTCGTTACCGAGTAAAAATCGCAATAGGCGCATTTTCTCGCGCAAAAAGGAATGTGGATATATATGCCCAATGAATTGTTTTGAGTTGACACGGTAACATTCCTTTCCGAAAATATCATTCTTCGTCGAGCTTGAGAACAGCCATAAATGTTTCGGGGGGAACTTCCACGGAACCGAGCTTTCTCATGCGCTTTTTGCCTTCCTTCTGTTTTTCGAGCAATTTTTTCTTTCTTGTAATATCGCCGCCGTAGCATTTTGCAAGGACGTCTTTTCTCATTGCGCGAACGGTCTCACGTGCGATGACTCTGCCGCCGATAGCCGCCTGAACAGGCACTTCGAAGAGCTGGCGCGGGATATTGTCGCGGAGCTTTTCAACTATCTTTCTGCCGCGAGAATAAGCTTTATCCGCGTGAACGATGAAGGAAAGAGCGTCTACAACATCGCCGTTGAGCAATATCTCGAGCTTAACGAGCTTGCTTTCGAGGTAACCGTCAAGGTCATAGTCGAGAGAAGCGTAGCCCTTCGAACGGCTCTTGAGTGCGTCGAAGAAGTCGTAGATTATCTCGTTGAGAGGGAGGATATAGTGAAGCTCGACGCGCGTGTTGTCGAGGTATTTCATATCTTTATAATCGCCTCGTCTGTCGCGGCAAAGATCCATGATGCCGCCGACATAATCGACGGGAACGATGATGCTTGCTTTTACAACAGGCTCTTCGGCGACTGCGATCTGGTCGGGGTCGGGGTAGTTTGCGGGGTTATCGATATATATGATCTCGCCGTTCTTGAGCGTTATCTTGTAAATAACGCTGGGCGCCGTCGTTACGAGGTCTAGGTTAAATTCGCGTTCCAAGCGTTCCGCGATTATCTCCATATGGAGAAGTCCCAAAAATCCGCAACGGAAACCGAAGCCGAGCGCTATACTCGTTTCGGGTTCGAAAGTAAGAGCGGCGTCGTTGAGCTGAAGCTTTTCGAGAGCATCGCGAAGATCGGGATATCTTGCGCCGTCTGCGGGATATATACCTGCATATACCATTGGCTGTGCGGCATGGAATCCCGGAAAAGGCTCCGCTGTGGGATCTTCGTCGTTCGTAACCGTATCGCCTACGCGAGTGTCGGCAACGCTCTTGATGCTTGCCGTGATATAGCCTACTTCGCCTGCGGTAAGTTCATCTGCGGGAACCAATCCGAACGCGGACATATAGCCCACTTCGACAGTTTCGAATATCGCGCCCGTGTTCATAAGGCGTATTTTTGTACCTGTGCGGACTTTACCGTTTTCAACACGAACGTTGATAACTACGCCGCGGTAGGAATCGTAATATGAGTCGAAAATGAGCGCTTTGAGCGGCGCATTTTCGTCGCCGTGCGGCGCGGGGATATCCGTAACTATCTTTTCAAGTATATCTTCTATGTTGAGACCCGTCTTTGCGGATACCGCGGGGCAATCTTCCGCGGGTATGCCGATAACGTCCTCTATCTCTTGGCGAACGCCTTGTATATCTGCGCTGGGAAGATCTATTTTGTTGATGACGGGGATTATTTCAAGGTTTTCTTCTATGGCAAGGTATGTGTTTGCAAGCGTCTGCGCTTCGATACCCTGCGTTGCGTCAACGACGAGAAGCGCACCTTCGCACGCGCTGAGCGAACGGGAAACTTCGTAGTTAAAGTCCACGTGTCCCGGTGTATCGATAAGGTTAAATTCGTATGTTTCGCCGTCTTTTGCTTTGTAGTTGAGCTTTACGGCGCGAGCCTTTATCGTGATGCCGCGTTCGCGCTCGATATCCATGTTGTCGAGTATCTGCTCTTCCATGTCGCGAATGGCGATGCTTTGGGTCTTTTCAAGTATTCTGTCGGCAAGGGTACTTTTGCCGTGATCTATGTGTGCGATGATTGAAAAATTTCGTATTTTTTCCTGTCTTGTCATGTGTTTCCCCAAAAGAAAAGTTTTGTATTTTTATTATAAACAACAGTATACCACGAAACGACGTTTTTTTCAACTGTTTTTTATTTCTTTTTACAATAACGTGCGTCGCAAATATACGCTATGTTAAAGCTTAGTGTAAAATAGTAATTGGCAAAGAAATAAGTTTGGAAAAAAGAAGGAACACCTTTCGAAAAAAGTGTTCCAACGCACACAAACCTATGATATAATGAATTTGCAGAAACAAAATAAAAAAGGGAGTGTGTATAATGAGTATAGCAGAAGAACGAGTAGAATTCAAGAGTATAGAGAAAAAAGGTAACTGCCAAATTTTGCTTGACAGTTACATGTTAATATCGGTT
>CAZFTE010000050.1:0-3958 GCA_964521785.1 uncultured Lachnospiraceae bacterium | reverse complement strand
ACGAGGGTATAATACATTTTCACGATTCCGACTATTTCGCACAGCATATGCACAACTGCGACCTCGTAAATCTTGAGGATATGCTTCAAAACGGCACAGTAATAAGCGGAACGAAGATAGAAAAGCCGCACAGCTTTTCCACTGCCTGCAACATCGCAACGCAGATAATAGCGCAGGTAGCCAGCAACCAGTACGGCGGTCAGAGCATCAGCCTTACACATCTTGCGCCTTTCGTTCAGATATCGCGTGAAAAGATCAAAAAAGCAGTTTTGAAAGAGATAGAGGAACTTGGCGTTTCTCCTACGGAAGAGAAGATAAGCAAGATCGTTGAAGACAGACTTCGCGAAGAGATTCGTCGCGGCGTTCAGACTATCCAGTATCAAGTAGTAACGCTCATGACCACGAACGGTCAGGCACCTTTTGTAACCGTATTCATGTACCTTGGTGAAGCGGCAAACGAACAAGAGAAAAAAGACCTTGCGCTCATCATCGAAGAGACGCTCCTCCAGCGTTATCAGGGCGTAAAGAACGAAGAAGGCGTTTGGGTAACGCCGGCATTCCCCAAGCTCATCTATGTTCTCGAAGAGGATAATATCAGCGAGGACAGCAAATATTTCTACCTTACAAAGCTTGCCGCAAAATGCACGGCAAAACGTATGGTTCCCGACTATATCTCGGAAAAGATAATGTTCAAAAACAAAGTCGATAAAAACGGCGAAGGACATTGCTATACTTGCATGGGTTGCCGCAGTTTCTTGACTCCTTACATCGACGAAAACGGCAAACCGAAATATTACGGTCGTTTCAACCAGGGCGTTGTAACGGTGAACCTTGTCGATATCGGTCTTTCCGCTTACGGCGATATGGAAAAATTCTGGCAGATATTCGACGAACGTCTTGAGCTTTGCCACAAAGCTTTGCAGTGCCGCCACGAACGTTTGACGGGAACTCTTTCCGATGCCGCGCCCATACTTTGGCAGCACGGCGCATTGCTCCGCCTCGAAAAGGGCGAACCCATCGATAAATACCTCCACGGAGGATATTCCACACTTTCCTTGGGCTATGCGGGTCTTTGGGAATGTGTATACAGCCTTATTCAAAAGAAGCTTACAGAGCCTGAGGGCGAAGCCCTCGGTCTTGAGATAATGAAGAAGCTCAACGAATATACGGAAAAATGGAAAGCTGCCGAAAATATAGACTATTCTCTCTACGGCACGCCCCTTGAAAGCACGACATACAAATTCTCCAAATGCTTGCAGAAGCGCTTTGGCATAGTTAAGGGCGTAACCGACAAGAACTATATAACAAACAGCTATCATGTTCATGTTACAGAGCCGATAGATGCTTTCAAGAAGCTCGAACTTGAGGCGAAATTCCAGGAACTTTCTCCCGGCGGCGCTATCTCTTATGTTGAAGTGCCTAACATGGACGGAAATATAGACGCAGTCATCTCCGTTATGCAGTTCATATATGAAAATATCATGTATGCGGAACTTAATACAAAGAGCGACTATTGCCAAGTATGCGGTTATGACGGCGAGATACAGATAATCAGCGACGATGAAGGCAAGCTCGTTTGGGAATGTCCTCATTGCCATAACAGAGATCAATCCAAGATGAATGTTGCGCGCCGCACGTGCGGTTATATAGGCACGCAGTATTGGAACCAGGGCCGCACACAGGAGATCAAGGAAAGGGTACTCCACCTCTGATGAATTACTGTGAGATAAAAAAGAACGATATAGCAAACGGCTTGGGCGTCAGAACGACGTTGTTCGTTTCGGGCTGCACTCATCAATGCAAGGGCTGTTTTCAGCCGCAGACATGGAATTTTGCATACGGCAAAGCTTTTACTCACGACGTAGAGAACGCCGTTTTGGCTTCGATAGAGCCTTACTATATCTCGGGGCTTACGCTTTTGGGCGGGGAGCCTTTTGAACCCAGAAATCAAGAAGATCTGCTTCCGTTTTTGTATCGCGTAAAGGAAGCGTATCCCAAAAAGAATATTTGGGCATATTCGGGATATACATTGGAAGAGCTTTTGGGCAAAGTACCTTCTCGCGCAAAATGCAAGCACACGGACGAGATGCTCTCTCTTGTAGATGTGCTTGTTGACGGCGAATTTGAAGAGGACAAAAAGGATATATCCTTGCGTTTTCGCGGTTCTTCCAATCAACGCATAATAGATATGAAAAAGACTCTCGAAGCGGGAGAGATAGTTTTATTCGAACTTAATTGAACATAAAAAGGCAGGTAAACGATATGGCTGTTCCGGTAGCGGTAAAACGCATTGCGGATTTTGAAAACATGGGATTTGGTGTTTTTGTTCACTTCGGTCTTTATTCTTTGCTCGGCAGAGGCGAATGGGTACAACACATCGAAAAGATACCTTCCGAAGAATACACGAAGCTTGTAAACGATTTTACGGTCGAAGATTTTGACGCAAGGAAATTGGCTTCGGCGGCAAAAGCTGCCGGCGCAAAATACATGATTTTGACAACACGTCATCATGATGGTTTTTCTCTCTTTGACACAAAGGGATTGAACACATATGATGCGCCGCATTCCGCTTGCGGCAGAGATCTTGTGCGCGAATTTACAGATGCTTGCCGTGAATTTGATATAGTTCCTTTCCTCTATCACACGACAGCGGATTGGTACAACCCCGATTTCAGAAAAGACTTTCCTAAATATTTGCAATATCTGCGCGATTCCGTGGAGATACTTTGCACGCAGTACGGAAAGATAGGCGGTTTTTGGTTTGACGGAAACTGGTGGTACAAAGACAGAGATTGGGAAGAGGACGCGCTTTATGCCGTTATCAGAAAGCATCAGCCCGATGCGATAATCGTCAATAACACGGGTCTTTCCGCTCGCGGTGCGCTCGGCAACTGTGAAATAGACAGCGTTACATTCGAGCAGGGACGTCCCACGCCCATGGACCGAGAGGGTATGGAAAAATACCTTGCCGCAGAGATGTGCCACACCATGAACGCACATTGGGGCTTTGGCAACAGAGACTATAACTACAAATCCTTGGCTCATCTTATCGAAACTCTTTGCGCGTGCCGTAAAGTGGGTGCTAACTATCTGTTGAACGTGGGTCCGACAGGCAAAGGCGATATCCCCATGATGCAAGAAGCTTTGCTTCGCGGAATAGGCGATTGGATCAATGTTGTCGGCGACGCTATATACAAAGGCAGACCGTGCGGTGTTACGGGCGAGGGTAAAAATTTCGCGCTTGCCGCGGGAAACAAGATGTATTTCTTTGTGCATGACCTTGCCGGCGTTGGTGATGCCAATGTTACGGTAGAAGGCGGCGGCACGGGAAATAAGCTCTTCACAGGTGTAAACGGCAAGATAATATCTATCCGTTGGACGGACAATGACAAGACACTTGAATTTGTTCAGGAAAACGGAAATGTAACTATCGATTGCGATGGCTATCCCTATGGTACGAACATTGTTGTTCGTGTAGCTGAAGCTGAATTGGAATGATTCGAAATATGATATTCGGTGCCATGCGTTTTTTGTGTGGTGCCGAATAAAAAATAAAGTTTTTTCAAAAAACTTTCAAAAAACTATTGCATTTTAGAACATGTTGTGATATAATATTAGACGTATTCTGAATGGCCCGTTGGTCAAGCGGCTAAGACGTAGCCCTCTCAAGGCTGAATCATGGGTTCGATTCCCGTACGGGTCACCAAATTGGACAAGACGAACACACAAAGGCAAAAATAGTATGCCCCGGTGTTACTATTGCTGTTGTCGGTACGCTCTTTGTGCTGTCGTTCTGTCCGCAAAGTGAATAACTGCAAAAAAGACTGTTGGTCGTATTCAACAGTCTTTTTTGCTATTCCCCTTAATTATTTCGCTGCTCTATTTTCATTTCCATAACGCAATTCGTTATTTTCTAACAATTTCAAGCAAGGAAAACAAAAACCTGTTAGAATTTAAC
>CAZFTE010000049.1:0-4646 GCA_964521785.1 uncultured Lachnospiraceae bacterium | reverse complement strand
ATAAACATATTGACAAAGTAGGAATTATGTGATAAAATAAAGCATACCTAAATGATAGGATATAGAAAAACAGATCTTAAACGATAATTATATTATACAAATTGCCGCGCAGAGCGGCAGAACGGAGATAAAAAGGTGGTAAACAGAATATATGTAGATAACGCGGCTACTACGAAGATGAGCAGGACCGCGATAGATGCGATGTTGCCGTACCTTGATACGATATACGGCAACCCCTCCAGCTTGCACAGCGAGGGGCAAAGAGCCGCGGAGGCTTTGGCTTTTGCGCGAGAGCGCATTGCAAAAGTTTTGGGTTGCACGGCAAGAGAGATAACTTTTACTTCGGGTGGAAGCGAAGCGGACAATCAAGCGATAATATCCGCTGCACGGAACGGAGAGAAAAAAGGTAAAAAACATATCGTTTCTACTGCTTTTGAACATCACGCGGTACTTCATACGCTCGAAACGTTGAAAAAACAAGGTTTTGATATAACTTTGCTCGATGTTCATGAAAACGGCATAGTTACCGCGGACGAAGTTAGAGATGCGATAAGAGATGACACTTGTCTTGTGAGTGTGATGTATGCGAATAATGAGATAGGAACGATACAGCCCATCGCGGATATCGGAGCGGTATGCCGCGAAAAGGGAGTTATATTTCATACCGATGCAGTGCAAGCGGCAGGACATATCCACATCGATGTGGATAAGCAGAATATAGATATGTTGTCGCTCTCGGCTCACAAATTTCATGGACCCAAGGGCGTCGGTGTGATTTATTCAAAGCGCGGAATATTGCTGACATCGCTTATAGAGGGCGGCGCCCAAGAGCGCGGAAAACGCGCGGGAACAGAGAATATTCCCGCGATAATGGGAATGGCGGCGGCGCTTGAGGAAGCGGCAAGAAATATCGATAAAACGAGCGAAAAACTTATATCTTTGAGAGACAAGCTCATATCGGGGCTTTCCGATATCCCTCATTCCGTATTGAACGGAGATAGGGAAAAAAGATTGCCCTCAAACGTCAATTTCTGTTTTGAGGGCATAGAAGGCGAATCTCTTTTGCTTTTGCTCGACGATATGGGTATAAGTGCTTCTTCGGGTTCGGCTTGCACATCGGGCTCGCTGGACCCCAGCCATGTGTTGTTGGCTATCGGCAGGGTACACGACATAGCGCACGGCTCGCTGAGGATAAGCTTATCCGAGGATAACACGGAGGAAGAGATAGACTATATCATCTGCTCCGTTAAAAAAACAGTCGAATATCTGCGCGATATCTCCCCGATATGGCACGAACTGACTGACGGAAAAAAGGAATTTATATTGTAAATAAACGAGGTGAAAAATATGGCTTTATACAGCGAAAAAGTTATGGACCATTTCCGTAACCCTAGAAACGTCGGTTCGATAGAGGATGCGGACGGTGTCGGAGAGGTCGGAAATGCAAAATGCGGAGATATAATGAAGATATATCTCAAGATAAACAATAATATAATAGTAGATGTAAAGTTTGAAACATTCGGTTGCGGCTCCGCCATAGCATCAAGCTCTATGGCTACCGAGATGATAAAGGGCAAGCCGATATCCGATGCCCTCGCGCTTACGAATAAAGCCGTTGTAGAGGCATTAGATGGGCTTCCCGCTCATAAGTTGCATTGCTCCGTATTGGCTGAGGAAGCCGTAAAAGAGGCGCTTAAAGACTATTACGACAAAAACGGTATAGCTTATGACAAAGAGCAATTTCCCGACTGCGAAAGCTGCGGACATTGCTGTGAGATATGATATTTGAAAATATAGAAAAACGGCATGACAAAAGTCATGCCGTTTTCTGTTTTTATGATATTTTGAATATCAGCCTATTTTTACGGGACCCAGAAGACCCGAAGCGCTCATGGGGTGATATGTTACATATGCATCGCGAGCTTTCTCTCTGTAAACGGGACTGTTCACTACTTCTATATGTAAATGATTTACGCCTTTGTTTATCGCTTTTGCAATATCAAATCTGTACGGCGCGGCAACTACCGTTCCGCAATCGATATCATTTACGAAAACAGTAGCTATCTCTCCTACATGACCGAGGTCTAATACGGTTTCGGAGCCTGTTGCTTCAATATTCATCTTATAATCGATAAATCCGCAGAAATCAGATTCCAATGCGGGCGTATTAAACTGAACGAGCTTATGTACATCGTTCAAAGTCTTGTATTCATCGCTTCCTGCTTCGCGATAAGAAATATTCCAGTTCTCGTCAAGTGTCGTATTTGCTGTCGTGTCGTAGCGATATTCGGGATAATCTCCCTCTTGTTCGGTTACTATAACGAGAGCCTGTCCGAAATCGAGCTTGACTCTGAGACCCTGTTCGTTTATATCGGGTCTGTAAGCCTTGTTATGCCAACCGTCATACAATAAAGCATCGTCCATCTGTTCAAACGTCAATCTTGTATCGATGGGGGATTTTGCCTCGTTAAACAAGAGGTATATATAATGTGCGTCTCGTTCCACGCAGTATATTCTAAGACCGTGGCAAGAGCTGTTTGCGGAGATATGATACCAACCGTGCGCTTTGATATACGAAACGATATCATTTGAAGAGACTACATTCATGTCAGCCATGATATTTTCTGCGGGCGTCATATCTGCCGCTTTTTCGCAAGCGCCGTCTTCGAAGATAATGCAAAGTCCCATTTTTTGAAGTTTCGCCAAGTTTTCCAACATATCCTTGGGAAGTATCTGACTGTAAGAAACTATCAATGCACCGTAGCTCTCTTTGTTGATATACAAACGAGAGTCTTTGACGGTTGCGCTGTATAAAGCGTCCTCGGGAACTATATCGTAATCGATCTGATTTGTAGCCAAGCGTTTGCAAGTTTCTTCGAACAATACAAGCTCTCCGCCTGCCCACTCCGCTTCTGCGTTGTATAATACCGCAACATCGGCTTTATGTACGCTGTCATCGGTCATTCCTGCGATCCTTTGCATATAGCGCGTCAATTTGCCAAAGGCTTCTTCTTGCGGATTTAATCCGTGAGAATGGAAATGAGGCGGGCAATCCTTATCGGGGTATTTCGGCGTAAATGCGTGCGGTACAAAATGATTTATGCCGTTCACCAGCATATGATCCGCCAAATATTTCATAAAGCCTACGCCTTCCGCCCAACCGAACGCGCCGAATACTTCAGCCATCGCTCTGTTTTCCATTTCCTTATTGATGTGAGAACAGGAAGACGCAAGTTTTCCCAAAGCATAGTGGAAAAACGTAGTATCCATAGCTTTGTCGGCAACGGGACCGAGGTGAGGTGCGTCGATGTTTCCGGGGAGCATCTGATTCAACACTATATCCACACCCGACATATGTTGTCCTTTCAATGAGCGGAAATAATGTCCGGGACCGAATCCCAAACGCTGATGAGCGTTATTATCTTCGATTATATGACCGATATAAAGAACGCCTCTTTCCTTGCACCAATTACCCAACATAGTTGTGAAGTTCTTGTTGTATAATTTTGTGATCTGATCCATGTATCCTACGCGGATATCGGAGCCGATGTTCGGAAGATTGTCCCAAAGAGCGGGGAGCATCAAACGGACAGTTTCGGCATTGGAGCCTATCTTGTCTGCTACCAAGGATAATAATTCATCTTTCCAAGGGAGCTGAAGATCGTCCGTGCCGAGTTTGTGCCTGTAACCGCCGGAGGCATTTGCAAAGCTTGGTTCATCGGAGAAAAATCCTTTGAACGTATTGCCGAAATATTCGGAAAAATGCTCATAATGAGGCTGATATACGGCATGTATCATCGCTTTGCACGATTCTGCGGAAAGCATATCGATATAGCCGTTTTTAGATTTAATTGTATCATGTGTTGCGATAACATAATATACGCGCCACAATCCGTCGGGTATATCCCATTCGATCATGCCGTTTTCGTTCATTTTCGGCAAAAGATCTACGGGTTCTCCCACAACGGTGTGGAAATCCGCATCTCGTTTCCATGCCGTTACGGAAACGTATCTTTCGTCAAATTCTTCATTGAGTTGTATGGGATATATTTGAGATTTGTATGTCGGACCTATCATATCGCGATAGACCATTTTCAAACAAGTTCTTCTCGACTCGGGATGTTTCAATACGTAACCGTTTGCGTAACCCGTAGGAAAGCGCTTGTCGTCCAACAACCAAACCTTCATATCGTTTGCTTTTGCATAATCCAACATGAATTTAAAATCGTCCCACCATTGTTCTTCGCAGAACTGCTGATGAGTTCGGCTTTCTACGCAAAATTCCTTCGCACCGCTTCTTTTGATAGCGTCCATCTCGTCCTTCAATGTTTCATGGTCTTCACCATGCTGCCAAAAGAACGGAAGGATATGATCTTCGTGCGACATATTGGAAGTGAGACACTCGTTTAAGTATTTATCCATTGTAAAGCCCCCTTTTTAAGAGATATATTTTATAGTTTATTTTATTATACTTTAGTTCTATATGAAAATCAATATGATTTTTTCTTTAAAAAAACACGTTCTGCTTGTCGTATTATCTTGTTTTGCTCTTGATTTGTTTTCACATCATTTGGAGAGCAAGACAACTGTCTCGACCGTACTTTCTTTGTCAAGGTAAATTGTATCGCTTTCTCTATCTCCGTATT
>CAZFTE010000048.1:0-4989 GCA_964521785.1 uncultured Lachnospiraceae bacterium | reverse complement strand
ATCTTTTTTATCGCCCTTTGATGGCGGAGAAGGAGAGATTTGAACTCTCGCGCCGGAAATAGCCCGACCTACACCCTTAGCAGGGGCGCCTCTTCGGCCTCTTGAGTACTTCTCCGAATAAAAAATATGTGATTGATTGCCTCTTTCATAATGCTATTTTATTATAGCACAAGGGTATATGATTTGTCAAGCGTTTTTTGAAAAAAATCAAAAATATTTTTGCTCGGTATTTTAGAAGAAAAAATATCCCTCGTTTTTATATTGACGAGGGATATTTGAAAAACGCTTATGCCATTTTATCGGAAAGGGGAGCGCCTCCGAGTATATGGAAGTGGAGGTGATGGACGGACTGGCAAGCGTCATCGCCGCAGTTGGATATAACGCGGTAGCCGTTCGTTATGCCTGCTTCCTTTGCGATAGTCGGTATTTTTTCGAAGATGTATGCAACGATAGAAGAGTTTTCACCGTTTATTTCGTCAACGCAAGCGATGTGCGCCTTGGGTATAACGAGGATATGAACGGGAGCCTGTGGCGCGATATCATAGAAAGCGAATATCTTATCATCTTCATAAGCTTTCTTGGAAGGGATATCGCCATTGATTATCTTACAGAAAAGGCAATTATCTACCATTATTATATATACTCCTTTTTCAGTCTCCTCCCAAGCGTCGCTCGGGAGGAGTTTTTTATATATTTTTCGTGAATTATTTTATGAGGCTTTCAACGATGGAAGGAAGAGCGGCAAATGCTTCGCCGAGCTTGCTTGCATCTTTTGCGCCTGCCGTAGCGCTGTCGGGTCTGCCGCCACCGCCACTGCCAACGTATTTCGCAACGCCTTTGAGGACTGCGGGAGCCGCAACACCTGCTTTAACGGCGTTTTTACCGCATACGCAGCAGATAGTGAGTTTGCCGTCAACGAGCGAAGAGATGACAGCTACGATGTCGTCATCGCTTGCTTTGATATCGTCGCCGAGAGAACGTACAGTGTTCATGGGCATATCTGTTTCCATGGAAGCAACTTTGATGCCGTTGGCGAGAACAGTTGCTTTGGATATCATATCGGAAACGCCCGCTTTTGCCATTTTAAGATTTGCTTCTTCGAGAGCGCGTTTCGCGTCCTTGAGTTCAGCTTCGAGAGTTGCTATCTTTGTCTTGATCTCTTTTTCATCGTTTGCTTTAAGAGCGGACATTACATCGGAAACGATGCCGATCTTACCGTTTACGTAATCGTAAGCTTCAAATCCCGTGACGGCTTCTATTCTTCTCGTGCCTGCGGCAACGGAACTTTCGGAGAGTATCTTGAACATACCGATCTTACCGGTGTTGGAAACGTGAGCGCCGCCGCAAAGCTCGGCAGAGAAATCGCCCATGCGTACAACGCGTACCGTGGAACCGTATTTTTCACCGAAGAGAGCGATAGCACCCGATCTCTTGGCACTTTCGATATCTGTTTCTTCTGTTTCAACTGCGATAGCTTCGAGTATCTTTTCGTTTACGAGACGTTCTACTTGTGCAAGTTCGTCCGCTGTTACGGCTGCAAAATGAGTGAAGTCGAAACGAGCGATCTTATCGCTTACATAAGAGCCTGCCTGCTGGATATGTGTGCCGAGTATCTTGCGGAGAGCCGCGTCGAGAAGATGTACTGCGGAATGGTTGCGGGAGATAGCGGAGCGTCTGTCTGCATCAAGTGTGAGCGTTACGGTGTCGCCTACGGAGAGGGAACCCGATTCTATCTTGCAGATGTGCATATAAACGCCGTCATTTTTCTTTGTATCGGTAACGATGGCTTTGCCGTTTGCGCCGTTGATGATACCTGTATCGCCAACTTCGCCGCCGCCTTCGCCGTAGAATACTGTCTTATCCGTTATGATAACGGCGGAGCCGCTTGCGATATCGCAAAGCTCGTCTGTTTCGGAATCTATTATAGCAACTATCTTGCCTTCAACGGAATCTTCCGTGTAGCCGACAAATTCTGTTTTTACGGAAGTATCGATAAGGGATTTCATGCTGTCGTCCCAACCGCTGATGTTACCGCGAGCGGCACGAGCACGCTGTTTCTGAGCGGCAAGATTTTCGGCAAAGCCTTTTTCGTCGATGCCGATGCCCTGTTCTTCGGCGATCTCACGTGTGAGGTCGAGCGGGAAACCGTATGTGTCGGAAAGTTTGAAAACATCGGCACCGTCGAGTTCTGTCTTGCCTGCGGCTTTTGCTTCGGAGATGAGTCCGTCGAGAAGGTTCATGCCGGATTCTACCGTTGCGTTGAAACGGTCTTCTTCCATGCGAACGATCTTCTGGATATAATCGAGCTTATCCGTGAGTTCGGGGTATGCTGTCTTGTTCTCGCGAGCAACTACTGCCATGATATCGCAAAGGAATGCGCCCTTGATGCCGAGTATTCTGCCGTGGCGGCAAGCGCGACGCATAAGTCTGCGAAGAACATAGCCGCGTCCTTCGTTAGAGGGCATAACGCCGTCTGCGATAAGGAATGCGGAAGCGCGGGAATGGTCGGCGATGATACGAAGAGAAACGTCTGCTTTGGCGTTTTCTTTGTAGCGAACGTTTGCTTTTTCGCTGATAGCGGAGATGATGTTCTGTATAGTGTCTACTTCGAACATATTGTCAACGCCCTGCATTACGCAAGCGAGACGTTCAAGACCCATACCTGTATCGATATTTTTGTTTGCGAGTTCCGTATAGTTGCCGTTGCCGTCGTTATTTAACTGAGAGAATACGTTGTTCCAGATCTCCATGTATCTGTCGCAATCGCAACCGGGACGGCAATCGGGTCTTCCACAGCCGTATTTTTTGCCGCGGTCGAAGTATATCTCGGAGCAGGGACCGCAAGGACCGGAGCCATGCTCCCAGAAGTTGTCGGCTTTGCCGAGGCGAACGATGTGATCTTCGCGAACGCCTATCTTGTCTTTCCAAATGCTGTATGCTTCGTCGTCCTGTTCGTAAACGGAGGGCCAAAGAAAGTCTGTGGGTATTTCAAGCTCTTTGGTGAGAAATTCCCATGCCCAAGTGAGAGCTTCTTCTTTGAAGTAATCGCCGAAAGAGAAGTTACCGAGCATTTCAAAGAATGTGCCGTGGCGAGCCGTATAACCGACGTTTTCTATGTCGTTCGTACGAATACACTTTTGGCAAGTAGCCATTCTGTGGCAAGGCGGTTCAGCTTCGCCTGTGAAATATTTTTTGAGCGGCGCCATGCCCGCAACGATGAGCAGAAGGGATTTATCACCTTCGGGAACGAGAGAATAACTTCCGCGGCTCAGGTGTCCTTTGGATTCGAAGAAAGAAAGGTACTTGGCACGCAAGTCATTGAGAGATGTCCATTTCATAAGTGTTGTCCTCTTGATTTTTGAAAAATTGACGGGGAAGCGAACGAACGCACCCCTTTTTAACTTATATTTATATTATATTTATAACGACTGAAAAAGTCAATATATTTATTAAATATTAAAAATATACTTGACATATTTTAGAACTTGTGATATAATTTCATACTGCATTATAATTGCTTGTAATTACGACTTTTTGAACAAGAGGTTCCACAAGACGGATTTCAGGCTTTTAATACAATGATTTTCCGCCGGCACGAGGCGCGGTGGACGGCGCAACTCACACAAATTTTTTGAATGGAGTGATTGTATTGAGAACAAAACCGAGACAGCTTGGTAAAGTAACGAGAATGTCTTTTGCTAAAGTAGAAGAGATCTTGGAAATGCCCGATTTCCTCGATATCCAGAAAAAGTCCTATAAATGGCTTTTGGAAAAGGGTATCACAGAGGTTTTGACAGAGGTTTCCCCGATCGTCGATTATTCCGGCAACCTCGTTATCGAATTCGTAGGCTACAACCTCAGCGAAACACCCAAATGTTCCGTTGAAGAGAGCAAGGAGCGCGACGTGAACTATGCGGCTCCTCTCCGCGTTACAGTAAGACTTACGAACAAATCCACAGGCGAAGTTAAACAGCAGGATATTTTCATGGGCGACTTCCCGCTCATGACGGAAACGGGTACGTTCGTTATCAACGGCGCAGAGCGCGTTGTTGTTTCACAGCTCGTTCGTTCCCCCGGTATTTATTACGATATACAGACCGACAAAGTCGGCAAGAACAGCTATTCCGGTACGGTGATCCCTTACCGCGGCGCATGGCTTGAATATGAAACGGATATGAACGACGTGTTCTATGTTAAGATAGACAAGAACCGTAAGATACCCGTTACAACGCTTATTCGTGCACTCGATGAAAGCGTTTCCACTTCCACGGATATTAAGACATATTTCGGCGAAGATCCCAAGATCCTTTCTACCCTCGAAAAAGACGGTATGCAGGCAGAAGCCGAAAAATGCGGCACGACACCTTATGAAGAAGCTCTTAAAGAGATCTACAAGAAGATGCGTCCCGGCGAGCCTCCGCTCGTTGAAAGCGCGCAGATACTTCTTAACAACCTCTTCTTCGACCCCAAGAGATACGACCTTGGCAACGTGGGCAGATATAAATTCGATAAGAAACTTGCTTTGGGCAAACGCCTTACGGGCAAGACACTTACACGCCCCGTTATCAACCCCATCACGGGCGAGATCCTCTTTGACGCAGACACGGAACTTACGTATGACGACGCTATGGTCATCGAAAATGCCGGCGTAAACGAAGCTTATGTAGCTATCGAAGACGGCAAAGAGATGAAGGTGTTCGCAAACGGCATGGTAGACCCCGCAAAGATCATCGGTTGCGACCTTCGTGAAGTTGGTATCAACGAAAAAGTTAAACTCTCTGTACTTCTTCAGATTCTCGAAGAAGTTGGCGGCGACTTTGACGAGCTCAAAAAACAGGCCAAAGATCGTGTAGCGGAACTTTCTCCCAAACACGTTACAAAGGACGATATCTTTGCGTCCATCAACTATTTGCTCTGCCTCTCCCACAATATCGGCACGCCCGACGACATCGACCACTTGGGCAACCGTCGTATCCGCGCGGTAGGCGA
>CAZFTE010000047.1:0-5004 GCA_964521785.1 uncultured Lachnospiraceae bacterium | reverse complement strand
ACTTGCGGCCTCTACCACCCCAAGGTAGCGCGCTACCAGCTGCGCCACACCCAGACATATTCTCTTGTGCCGTTCGGCGAGATTTATTATATCATAGTAGAGACACAATGTCAAGGGCTTTTTGAAAGTTTTTTTTAAAAAATTTAAAAATTTCAAAAATCCCTATATCATTGTATATGATATTAAAAAAATAGTGGAAAAATAGTCAAATTGAGCAACCAATACAATAGCAACATTATTATATAAATAATATAGATTTCACAACTCACCAAGTTTTTGCTGCAGTGGGCTATCCTATATATCAATATTCAATTTTATAAATAACTTCTTCCCATCATCAAAAAGTTTTTCCAATTCATCGTCCATATGATAAATAGAACATTCTTGCTCATGTGCTTAGTTAAAAAATAAACAAAACAAGGTTTATTTTAAAAAACTACACTAAATTTTGAAAGTTTATCAACGCATATTGTCAGCAAAAATCCAAAAACTCACTATTTTTGCAATAGCCATCGTATATTGTGGTCTATTTTTTGATATTGGGTGTGTTTTTTGGCGAATTTTCTGAGAGTTTGCGTGCAAATTCCGTTATCTCATTGCCGACGCGCGCTATTTCGGATTCAAATTCGCTCGGAGTAACACGCAGGACCCCCGAATGTACAGCGGAAAATTGCACGAGCTTATCTCCCGTAACTACGCGGATGCTGTAATCGGGTCCGAGATCGTGCATCGTTTTTTCGATATACGCATCGGCAGTTTGATCTTGCTTTGTGAATACGACTTTAAGATCTCCTTGAGAATAGTCCGAGCCTTTGTTGTCTTTTACAAGGTAGGCGTCGAAAACCAGAAGAACTTCCGTTTTGGTATAAGCGGAATAATTTATCAATATATTTTCAAGTTCCTTGCGAGCGTCAAAAAGGTCGTTTTGCGCCATTGCGTTAAGATCGTTCCATGCATATATGACGTTATAGCCATCAACGATAACCATTCTTTTCGGCGGCTTTATAGTTTTTTTGCTTGCTTTTGCGTTTTTTTCGGGTGAGACTATCTTCTTTTCGTTGAAGCGGCGCTGTTTTATGGGACCGAATACACGGAGCATTATTGATTCAAGCTCTTCTTCGCTCAAACTGTATTTTCGTGCAAGATTTTTTGCCTGCGGTATGAGCGGAGCGGAATGTTCGGAGAGTATATCGCCAAGGTCGATGTGTTTATGTTCTTCGACTTCGTTCCACGGAACGACAAATCCCGCGCCTTGCGAGCAGAAAACGGAATGAGGCGTGTTTTCGATATCGGATTCGGGGTCGTATGATGCGGACGCAACTATCTGCTCTTGGTCGTGGCAAGGCTCATATCCGTCGGAAACACAAGATATCCTGCCTTGTCCGCGAGTGTAAGATATAAGCTCTCGAGCATATCCGTGGAGCTGAGAAACAGGCGCTCTGCCGCATATAACGGAAAAATCGCCGTCCGACGATTCGACTTCGAAATCGGCTGAGCGTACTTGCAGGTCTGACATGGCGCGTCCGACGTTTGCTCCCGGCACCTCAAGTCTGAATTTATAGTATGGTTCCAAAAGCACACAACCCGCTTTCATCAGTCCGTTGCGAACGGCACGAGATGCGGCTTCGCGAAAATCTCCGCCCTCTGTGTGCTTCAAATGCGCTTTGCCAGCCACAAGAGTTATCTTGGTGTCCGTCAGAACGGCGCCCGTCAATATTCCGCGATGCTGTTTTTCGTACAGCATCGACATGATAAGTCTTTGCCAATTCGTGCCAAGAGAGTTTTCGTCAACTCGGTTATCGAATATAAGCCCCGTTCCGCGCGGCTGAGGTTCTACAATGACTTGGACCTCTGCGTAATGGCGCAGAGGCTCAAAATGACCTATACCGAGCGCTTTTTGTGCGACTTGCTCTTTGTAAAGTATTCTGCCCGTATCAAATTCACAGTCGATGCCGAAGCGATCTTTTATTATCCTTTTCAAAAGGTCTATCTGTATATCGCCCATGAGACGAGCTTCTATCTGCTGAAGCTCTTCGTTCCAATAAAGGTGAAGGGAAGGCTCTTCTTCCTCTATCTCTTTGAGCTTTATAAAGTATAATGTATGATCGCACCCATCGGGAAGCTTTATGCTATACGAGAGGACAGGCGCCAATATCGGCTTTTCTGAATCAGGCTCGGCACCGAGACCTTGACCGACATATGTTGCGGAAAGTCCGCTGACCGCGCATATCTCGCCCGCGCAAACGCTCTCCGCTTGGTCGTATTTTTCGCCCGAATAAAGGCGTATCTCGTTTGCTTTTTCGGTGATGCGTTCTTTGTCCGCGGAAAGATACGATATCTCGTCTCTTGCGGTAAGCGTACCGCTCGTTATCTTCATATATGTCAATCGTACCGAGCCTGCGCGAGCTATCTTATACACCTTTGCGCCGAACATGGAATTTTCGTATATCGGAGCGAGTGTGTATCTGTCTATCGTATCGAGCAAAAATTCTATTCCGTCCATCTTCAGCGCGGATCCGAAAACGCAAGGGAACAGCCTTCTTTCGCTTACGAGAGATGAGATCTCATCGTCATCTATCGGCTCTCCCGAGAGAAAGGTTTCCAAAAGATCTTCGTGAACGAGCGCGAGCTTTTCGTCAAGTTGGGCTTTGCTTTGACCCTCGTAAAAGGCGACGATATTTTCCGAAAGTGCTTTTGCAAGCTCTTTTTCGAGGTCGTCTTTGAATTTGATGGATATATCCGTTTTGTTTACGAATATGAATGTAGGAACATTATAAAAAGAGAGAAGTTCCCAAAGAGTGCGCGTATGGTTCTGCACGCCGTCGGGCGCGCTCACTACAAGTATCGCATAATCGAGGAGGGAAAGAGTGCGTTCGGTTTCTGCGGAAAAATCTATATGTCCGGGTGTATCCAAAAGGATAAACTCGCAATTTTCGCTCGAGAATCGAGCTTGCTTTGAAAATATGGTTATACCACGCTCGCGCTCGACGGAATATGTGTCGAGAAAGGTGTTTTTATGATCGACCCTGCCGAGCTTGCGTATCTTGCCCGAGATATATAAAAGCGCCTCCGACAATGTTGTTTTGCCCGCGTCAACATGAGCCAAGATACCGATGGTAAGCTTCTTTTTCATATTGCCCTCCTAAATTCTTCAATAGAGATATTTTACCATGAATATATGAATATTTCAACATACGGAAGTCATAAAAAGACAGGTTCATAAGCAAAAACGAGAATAGATGACAAAACAGCACCGTTCTGTACTGTCCGTATAGAACGGTGCTGTTTTTTAAGTTTTTTAGACGCCCTCGCAATCAAAGCTTGGTATAAAGCTTTCCGTGGCGGCTTCGCCGTATTGTGTGAAACCGTGAGTAACGCCAAGTTCACTTGCAAAGCGCACTACTTTCATGTATTCGTATTTCGTGAGCTTGCGCGAAAGCTCGGGGAAGCGCTCCTTGAGAGAAGCGCTTGGCGTATACTGGCTCATGATGCTGATAAATATCTTATCGCCGAACATTTCGTAAAGATAGCGCACGACGTTTTTTGAGTCTTCTGTGTTTCCGGGCAGGACAAGATGGCGCACGATGGTTCCGCGGAGCATCATTCCGCTTTTGTCAAATATAGGCTCGCCTGTTTGACTTACCATTTCCGCGAGCGCTTCCACGGCTCTTTTCGGGTAATCGCCGCAACGGGAATAACGCGCGGCAACGGCAGAGTCCATATATTTGAAATCGGGGAGGTATATATCTATGTACCCGCGCAAAAGTCGAAGCGTTTCCACACTTTCATAGCCGCCGCAGTTGTATAATATCGGCAAAGTCAAGCCGTTTTGCTTCGCTTTGTCGAGTGCCGCTATTATATGCGGCACAAAATGAGTGGGAGTTACAAGGTTTATGTTGTGCGCGCCCTTTGCTTGCAGTTCAAGGAAGATTTCCGCCAAGTGTTCTACGGATATCTCTTTGCCATGCGCTCCGTGCGATATTTCGGAGTTTTGGCAAAATACGCAAGCGAGCGGACAACCCGAAAAGAACACCGTACCCGAGCCTCTTTCGCCCGATATCGGAGGTTCTTCCCACATATGGAGTGAGGCGCGAGCCACAAAAAGGCGCGCATCTGTTCCGCAAGCGCCCTTTTTACCATTTGCGCGGTCTGCTCCGCAAGCTCTGGGGCAAAGGGTGCAGTGAGAGTAGATATCGAAAACATTCATCTTCTTTCACCCTCTCTGTCGTTGAGCGGAAGATATTCTATTTCGCTGTCCGCAAGACGAAGATATCTCTTTTGCTTGAATCTCAACATGGTGCATTGCAAAAACAAGATATCGACAGCTTCCCACATGAAAACCCACGCGAAGATATCGATGACTTCTGCGAATACTGCGGAGCGCAGCCCCGAGATCTCGAATCCTATCATAAATGAAAGCGATATTACGGCTATAATGGTCATTATGATAGCGGTGCGAGTAAACTGCTTCTTTTCAAAGCAAGAATCTCTGTATTTGTCTGCGTAGTGATTATGTATCGCTTTTGTGTATTCTGTTTTTTCGTCGTCGGAGATGACGTCGCTGTGTATGCGGATATGTATCTCTTTGTTGGGGTGTATGCCGTGCGTGCTGTGTTCTATAAAGTCGGAAACGTCCGCGGCGATGACGTTATGCTTGCCCGTGCTGTAAGGCGAAAGGAAATCGCTGTCGTCTATCACGCGAAGATCGATGACGGCTCTTTGACATTCGTCATGCTCATGTTCTTTATGAGCTGATTTTAACATTTTTCGTATCTCATTGAGAGATCTCAACATCGGATATCACTTCCTAAAATAAAAAGGTTATTTTTCGAATATAATAATATCACAATTTTCGCTCCCGTTCAATACAAAACAAAAAACGCGCTGAAAAAATCACTGTGCATATGTATATATGAAAATACTTTTTCAGTATTTTCACGGTATTGCCGCTTAGTGTAAAATAATAATTGGGTAAAAAAGAAGGAACACTTTTGAAAAAAAGTG
>CAZFTE010000046.1:0-5131 GCA_964521785.1 uncultured Lachnospiraceae bacterium | reverse complement strand
TATTTTTCCCATTCGGGGTGTTTTCTCCATGTGCTTGTTACCACTACGTCATAGCCGAATCTTTCGCAAAATTCGCAGACCCACTGCACAGCCTGCGTATCGTTTACCGCTCCGTCTTCGGGATAACCGTAGCGAAGAACGTTTTTACCGTTCTCCATCGTCCATATCTCGCGGTTTATAACGCCGTCGAAGTCAAGAAAAACTATTTTCATAAATAAATTACCGCCTTATTTTTTGATTTATTACACCGTGCAAGTTTGCACGGCTCTTTTGCTTATATCATATGTTACCCGTTAGGAGAGAGCGTTATTGCCAATATCTCTTCTTTGTTATTTATCCTTGGAATGCGCGTCTTACTGCCGATGCCTCGGCTTACGATGAATCTGCCGTCGTATATGCCTGAGGTATATTTCGGGAAGATGCCTTGGTTAGGTGCAAAGACACCTCTTCCGAAGAATCGCCACTGACCGCCGTGAGCGTGTCCCGAAAGCGTGAGATCGATATCTTTGCCTTTTATATATCGCGGATAATACTCGGGGTGGTGGGACAATAATATCTTCATGCCGTCAAGACGAGAGAAACTTCCCAAAAAAGCAAGGTCGGGAGCGGGTGATTTATCGAAATGTCCTTGTTCGCTCATTTTGCCGTATCCCGAAGTCAGACCGCCGATATTTACGCCCTCGAATACGGTCGCGCAGTTATCGAGCAAAACGGCACCGCTCTTGTTTACCATGGCGGTGATATCTCTGTCGCATTTCATCTCGTGGTTGCCCAAGGAGCAGAATGTGGGATATCTTTCCGCGCACCGCTTTAAACATTCTATCCCTTTTTCGTAAAGTTCCGTATTATGAACGAAGTCTCCGCCTACGAGTACAGCGTCGGGCGATATCTTCGCCAGAGCATCCATTATAGGTTCGTTGTCGGCATCGTGCAGATCCGATAAAAAAGCAAAGATGAGCTTTCGCTTTATATCGACATTGAAATTATATCTCGTTATTTCCAAAGCACATATCTCCTTGATCCGAAAAATTATAAAAGTATTTATTCATATATTTTATCATGAACGTAGAGGGTTGTCAATGATATACGACGCTTGCGAAAGGTCAATAAATGTTGCCCATTCGATGCTGTTCGCGCCATTTTGTCGGAGACATACCGTTCTTTCGCAAGAATTGCTTATAAAAATGGGAATAATTGCGATATCCGCAACGTGAAGCGATGGTCTCGGTCGGTTCGTTCGTAACTTCTATCATATATTCCGCGTTTGAAAGCCGCACTTGATTTAAATAAGCTATCGGCGAAAGCGAAAATTCCTTTTCAAAAATATTGATTATATGATTCTTTGTGAAATGGAACTTATCGCATAGCGTGGCAAGAGTGATATTGTTTGCATATTCAAGCTTTATAAATTCGGCTATCTTCGATGCTGTCGAATCGGAGCCTTTCGTATTATCGTGAAGAGAGAGAAGTATCTTATAAAATATCTCCGCTTTTTCGATGTATGGCGCTTTACCGTGCGCGGCATCGTTGAGCGCATCGATAAGCGGTCTCATAGCGTGATAATTAAATATGCCGCGTTTTTTCAAAACGTTATCTTCAACGATATCTTTCCAATCTCCCGAAAAATGAACGTACAGATATTTCGGAGAATCGCTCTCCGCTTCGCCCTTCTGCACACCGCCGCTTTTTTGTATGAAATATTCGTTTGCGCCTATCTCGTATTCTTCGCCGTCCTCGGAGAAGCGCAATGTCCCCTCGAATACGAGCAAAAGTACGTCGCTTGGGCAAACGCGAGAGATGTGGTGTTCCTTTTTGTCAAAAAAGCGCAGGGAAGCATAAAGGTACCTTATATCGCTGTTAATATCTATTCCAAGCATAATATCCCCTCCGATATAATTATATTGATATATTGTGATATTGTCAATGTATAATGTGAAATCGTTTATTTATTTTGCAAAAATGATGTGATATAATAAATAAAAAATCAGGCGAGAGGTGTTCGAGATGGAATTTTACACATCAAAACAATTAAAACCGAAAGGTTGGCTTAAAAGACAGCTTGAGATACAGGCGGAAGGATTGAGCGGTAACCTTGATAAGATATGGCCCGATGTCAGAGACAGTATGTGGATAGGCGGCGATAAAGAGGGCTGGGAGAGAGTTCCATATTGGCTCGACGGATTTGTTCCGCTGGCTTACTTGCTCGAAAACGAGGATATGATATCGAGATGCAAGAGATACATAGACGCTATCGTGGCGGCACAGAACGAGGACGGTTGGATATGTCCCTGCACGAAAGAGCAGAGAACAGAATATGACACATGGGCTTTGCAGCTCATCTCCAAGGTCCTTAAAGTATATTACGATTGTTCGGGCGATGAAAGGATACCCGATGTGCTTTACAGAGCCATGAAAAATTATTATGATCTTTTGGCGAACGGCACGATACATCTTTTCCGTTGGGGAAGATATCGTTGGTTTGAAGCGATAATCGCCATAGATTTCCTTTATGAAAGATGCCACGAAGAATGGCTTTTGGAGCTTGTTAAGATATTGCGCGATCAAGGCGCGGATTACGGCACGATGACGGAACTTTGGAAGCGCCCGATGAACGAATGGCGCTTGCAGACGCACATAGTAAATCTTACGATGATGCTCAAATCCGAGGCGCTCGTTTGCAAGATGCTCGGCGAGAGCTACACGGATAAAGCGGAATATTTCCGCGAATTGCTCGATAGATATAACGGTACGGTCTATGAAAGTTTCACCGGCGATGAATGTTTGGCGGGCCTCAGCCCCGTACAGGGAACAGAGCTTTGCGCTATCGTGGAACAGATGTATTCTTACGAGATATTGTACGCCTACACAGAGGACGCAAAATGGGCGGAAAGACTTGAAGTGCTTGCGTTCAACGCATTGCCCGCGACGATAAGCGACGATATGTGGACGCACCAATATGTTCAGATGAGCAATCAGATGGAATGTAAGAGCTTCCCCGGAAAATCGTTCTTCAGAACGAACGGACCCTCCGCTCACATATTCGGACTTGCGCCGAATTACGGTTGTTGCACCGCAAACTTCAACCAAGGTTGGCCGAAGTTTGCTTTGTCTGCGTTCATGCACGACAAAGACACGATAACGAACGGTATCTTGATACCCTCCGTGCTTGAATGCGACGGAGCAAAGATAGAGCTTTCCACGAATTATCCTTTTGAGAACAGCGCAAAATATGTTATCGAAGCGCAAAAGGATATCACATTTCAAGTGCGTGTTCCTTCGTTTGCAAAAGAACTTACGGTAAATGGCAAAAAAGAAAGCGCAAGAGAACTTTCTTTCGATATCGCCAAGGGAAAGACAGAGATAATGCTTTCTTTTGAGACGAAACCGTATTTCCGGGAAAGACCGAACGGACTTAATGCTGTAAGATGCGGCTCCCTTATATATTCCGTGCCTGTAAAATATGAGGCGCAGATGCACGAGGAGATAAACGAGAACGTTGATAAGAGATATCCTTATTGCGATTATGAGCTGATTCCTCTCAGCGATTGGTCTTATGGATACAGCGGCAAAGAGCTTCGCGTAAGATACAACGGAGTGAGCGATATACCTTTTTCAAGCAAAGAGCCTGCCGTGGTCATCGATGCCAAGGTCAAAAAGATAGACTGGGGCTTTGCAGATGGATATGATACCGTTTGTGCCAAAGTTCCCGAATCGTTAGAGCCTGTTTCCGAAGAGCAGGATATGGAACTTTGCCCGTATGCCTGTGCAAAACTCAGAATGACCGAACTTCCTTTTGTAAAATAATAAAAGATATCCGAGCATATCTGTTGTTATGATATGCTCGGATATCTTTTATATACGGTTATTATTTATTGAATATATCTTCCATGATATCGCCGAAAACTTTTGCCATTATGCGGAAACCGTGATCGGTCGGATGGCAACCGTCTACCGTGCCGCCGTCCGCAAATATGTCGGCAAAATATTTTTGACCGTCGGCGAAATATACGTTTTTATCTCCGAGAGCTATTGCGCGCTCATATGATTCCGCTACGACGTTTCTGCGCGCAAGCGGATTTCCCGTGGGAGCGCCGAAATTGGGGCGTGTAGCCATTATTATCGGCACATCGGGGTGCTTTTTGCGTATCGTTACGTATCCTGCAAAATGAGTTTCTTTAAGATATTCGGGAGAGGGGGCGTTATAGTCGTAATCGTAGATGAAAAGGCTCATATCGAGGTCAGAGAGATATTTGAACATAGCGGGTTCGCCTTTGCCGTTGCCAGAAAATCCGAGGTTTATATAGTCGATATCAAATCTTCTTGAAAGAAGGCTTGCGTAGCAAGTTCCGGGCGCGTTGGCGCACGCTCCCTGCGTTATCGATGAACCGTAAAGCACCATGGGAACAGAACGAGAATATCCGCTCCATTTTTCCATGCGGGAGCCTTGCAAAACACCGATAGAAAGCTCGCGCACACCGCAGT
Source organism: uncultured Lachnospiraceae bacterium (assembly GCA_964521785.1). GTDB lineage: Bacteria > Bacillota > Clostridia > Oscillospirales > CAG-272 > UMGS731. The sequence goes on along the minus strand of CAZFTE010000046.1, from coordinate 649 downwards.
AGAGCGGGAAGTTTATAACTATCTCGCGCATTTTACGGTCGGGGAAGTTTAATATGCCCTGTATATGAGTCTCTTTTTTTACGCTGGGCAAGAACGCGCCGCAATATTTTTGCTTGCCGTCCTCTCTGACATATACGTCGAAGCCGCTGCTGCCTAGCATAGCCATTGTGGGCAATATGTATATGCCGCACGTTTGTGCATCTATCGCGATGAAATCCGAATCGGTCTTAAAGCAAACGCGACCGCCCGAAGTATGACGTGAAAGTTCGAAAACGCCTTTGCTTACTTTCTCCGAAACGGAAGAGGGCATACGGAGGAATTGTCCGTTTTCATATATCACACCGTAGACTGTCATAGGCTCTTCGAGGACATTATAAAAATCCATATCGCTTCTGCCGTAAGCGGTCTGTACGCTGAAGTTTTCATCAAGTTTGGATATTTCTGTCATAGCATTATCTCTTTTCTCAATAAAAAATATTTATGACATCATTGTATCATGAAACGATAGCAAAGTAAAGTCAATTATTTGAGTTCCCACAAGGGAAAGGCGGGAACTTAGTGTAAAATAATAATTGGCAAAGAAAGAAGTTTTGGGGTAAAAAAGAAGGAACACTTTTGAAAAAAAGTGTTCCAACGCACACAAACCTAT
>CAZFTE010000045.1:0-5242 GCA_964521785.1 uncultured Lachnospiraceae bacterium | reverse complement strand
GTAAATCTGTTGTCAGTGACTTCGGTGGTCCGAATCCACCCGCTCCCACCAAAAAGACGATTTTCAAAAGAAAATCGTCTTTTTTGTTATATAATGAAATTATTGAGTTGAGCGTTGAATCTGACTTATTTGTTTTTCGACAAAGTTTTGTGAAACTATTATAAAAAAGGTATCGATAATTATTGCGGATTGTCTAATTTGCAGAAATTTTAAAAAAATTCAAAAATATTTAAAAAAATATTGACAAATGCGGAAGAAAATAATATAATTTATGATGTAGTTAGCTTATACTAACTTAAGCGCATGAAAACGGATAAAGAAAAGAGGTCCTTTATTACTATGATGCCATTGATACTTGCCAATATCGGTGAAGAATATATCATAAAAAAGATAGGCGGCAGCCCCGAGGTAAAAAAACATCTTGAGAACCTTGGTTTCGTTGTAGGCGGCACGGTAACGATCATAAACACCATGGTCGGCAATCTTATCGTAAATGTTAAGGAAACGCGCGTTGCCATCAGCAAAGAAATGGCACAGAAGATAATGGTTTGATTTTATTTTAAAAAAATAAATTATTTAATTTTTTATAAAGAGGAGGTGCTTTATGAAAACTCTTAAAGACGCAAAGATCGGTCAGACAGTCAAAGTCGTAAAGCTCCATGGCGAAGGCGCCGTTAAGCGCAGAATCATGGATATGGGTATCACAAAGGGCGTTGAAGCAACGATCCGCAAGGTCGCTCCGCTTGGAGACCCCGTTGAGATAACTGTTCGCGGCTACGAACTTTCGCTTCGCAAAGCGGACGCTGAAATGATCGAAATTGAAGAATAAGAGCTATTATTCTTCAATTTTACCCAAGGCGGAGGTATCCCCGATTTTTTTTGAACGGCAGGTTAGTCAAGACTAACCTCAAAGAAAGGAACTAATATGAATATCAGAATTGCCCTTGCGGGCAACCCCAACTGTGGTAAGACCACACTTTTTAATGCCTTAACAGGTTCCAATCAGTTCGTCGGAAACTGGCCCGGTGTTACGGTAGAAAAGAAGGAAGGCAAACTTAAAAAACACGAAGGTGTTATCGTTGCCGACCTTCCCGGTATCTACTCTCTCTCTCCCTATACTCTTGAAGAGGTCATTGCAAGAAATTACCTTATCGGCGAGCGCCCCGATGTTATCCTCAACATCATCGACGGTACGAACCTTGAACGTAACCTTTACCTCACGACACAGCTCACAGAGCTTGGTATTCCCGTTGTTATCGCCATCAACATGATGGATATCGTTCGCAAGAACGGTGATAAGATCAACACGGAACAGCTCTCTCGTGCGCTCGGTTGCAAAGTAATGGAGATCTCCGCACTCAAGAGTGACGGTATCATGGAAGCCGCAGAAGAAGCTATCAAAGCGGCTAAGAACGTAAAAACTGTTCCCATGCACACATTCTCCGGCGCGGTAGAACACGCTATCGCTCATATCGAGGAAGCCGCTGTTCACGGTATGCCCGAAGAACAGCAGAGATGGTATGCCATCAAGATATTCGAACGCGATGAGAAAGTGTTGGAACAGCTTTCTATCGCTCCCGAAATAATGGAGCATATCGAAAAAGATATCGCAAACGCGGAAAAAGAACTTGACGATGATGCAGAAAGCATCATCACAAACGAACGTTATGTTTACATAGCAGAGATAATCAAGAGCTGCTACAGAAAGAAATCCGTAGGCAAGCTCTCCACCTCCGATAAGATAGACAAAGTTGTAACGAACCGCTTTGCGGCTCTTCCCATATTCGCTCTCATCATGTTCGTTGTTTACTTCGTTTCCGTAACGACAGTAGGTTCATGGGCAACGGACTTTACTAACGACAATCTCTTCGGCGACGGTTTCCACCTCTTCGGCATCGGCTCGGGCGAATACGGCGAAGTAAGTGAAGAATATGCAGGCGCTTCCGAGATAATCGGCGCATTTATAGATAATGCCTCCGAAAAAGGCATCGATGCAGACGCTCTTTCTTCCATTATAGATTCCGAAGCAGAAGATTTTGACGCAGACGCGGCAAAAGACGCTCTCAATTCTTTCGCGGCTCAGTTCGGCGATGACGAAACGGTAGACTACATAGTTTACGATGAAGAAACTATGGAAGACTCCGAAGAAACAGCAACAAAAGCAGACTTTGTTGCGGCTATCGAAACAGCGGCTAAATATGAATTTGCCGAACCCGATCCCGCATCCTATGGTGTTTGGGTGAACGGTATCCCCGTTCTCGCAGAAAAAGGACTTGATGCTTTGAACTGCGCAGATTGGCTCAAAGGTCTTGTTATAGACGGTATCATCGCCGGTGTCGGCGCGGTACTCGGATTTGTACCTCAGATACTCGTTCTCTTTATTTTCCTTGCATTCCTCGAAGCTTGCGGATATATGTCCCGTATAGCATTCGTTCTTGACCGTATCTTCCGTAAGTTCGGTCTTTCCGGTAAATCCTTTATCCCCATGCTTATCGGTACAGGTTGCGGTATCCCCGGCGTTATGGCAAGCAGAACTATCGAAAACGAACGCGACCGCAGAATGACGATAATGACGACAACATTTATCCCTTGTGGCGCAAAGATACCCTTTATCGCAATGATGGCGGGCGCTATATTCGGCGGCGCTTGGTGGGTAGCTCCCTCCGCATACTTTATCGGTATGATCGCGATAATCGTTTCCGGTATCATGCTTAAAAAGACAAAACCTTTCGCAGGCGAACCTGCTCCTTTCGTTATGGAGCTTCCCGCATACCACTGGCCCACATTCTCCAATGTAATACGCTCCATGTGGGAACGCGGCTGGTCTTTCATCAAGAAAGCAGGCACAATCATCTTTCTTTCCACGATCGTTATTTGGTTCACAACATACTTCGGCTTCGTTGACGGCACATTCCGTATGCTCTCCAATGAAGAGATCGGCAGTAGCATCCTCGCGGCTATCGGCGGTGCTATCGCATGGATATTCAAGCCTCTCGGCTTCGGTACATGGCAGGCAGCTGTTGCTTCCATCACAGGTCTTGTTGCAAAAGAAAACATCGTAGGTTCTCTCAGCATCGTTTACGGCAATGCCGCAAACACAGTATATGCCGCACTCGCTCAGGTGTTCACACCCGCAAGCGGTTATGCATTCCTTGCATTCAACCTTCTTTGCGCTCCTTGCTTTGCGGCTATCGGCGCTATCAAGCGTGAGATGAACAACGCAAAATGGACAGGGGTAGCTATCTTGTACCAGACAGGCTTTGCTTATGCAGTTGCACTCATCATCAACCAGATAGGCAACATCTTTATCGGCAAAGCTAATGTATTCGGCGTTATTGTTGCAGTTGCTCTTATCGCGCTTATGGTATATATGCTCGTAAGACCCGCAAAAGATTACACAAAAGTAAAATCGAAATAATAAATGAAAAGGAGTTTTTGATATGTTGACTTGGCTTCAGAATAATATCGGAACGATAGTTATATGTGCGATAATCATTGCCATCGTATGTTTGATAATCGTTTTCAGAGTGAAAAACAAAAAAGCCGGAAAAAGCTCCTGCGGTTGCGGCTGTTCAAACTGTGCAATGAACGATTCTTGCCATAGCAAAAAGAAATGAACGATGATCTTATCTAAAGGTCATTGACGGAATATCGGCAGAGGATAACTATCCTCTGCCGATATTTTTTGCACTTTCACTTGACATCACGTCGAAACTGAGATATCATAATGATATTATGCAAATATAATCATATTAAATATATAAAGATCGGAGTTAAAAAATGCAAAAGGAAAAAACAAACGAAAGGGCATCATCTGACGTAGGCTCATATCCCACGGAAAAGTGTCAGCTGTGGCTTATATTCATGTGCTTTCTCGCATATACGGTAAGCTATGTCTCACGATACAGCTATAATTCAAATATAGTCGTAATACGCGATGTATACGGAATAACAAAAGCCGAAGCGGGTCTTGTAAGCACGTTCTATTTTTTTGCTTACGGTATAGGTCAAGTCGTAAACGGCATATTGTGCAAAAGATATAATAAAAAATATTGCATCGCGGGCGCACTCACTGTATCAGCCGCCGCAAATGCCATATTGTTCTTTTCGCCTCCGTTTGCGGTATATAAATGGTTGTGGCTCGTAAACGGTGCGGCTCTATCCATACTTTGGACCTCGCTTTTGGCTATATTGTCAAAACATCTTGAAAACAGATTTTTAAGGCGCGGCATATTTATGATGAGTATGTCTGTTGCCGCAGGTACTTGTTTGTCAAGCGGTATGAGCGCTTTGTTCAACCAGCTCGGAATATATCGATTCGAGTTTTTATTCGCTTCCGTGCTTGCGATAGCTTTCAGCGTAGCTTGGATATTGTCATACAGCAAGCTGACTCGTCCCGCATTCGGCGAAGCGACAGAGGAGATCTGCGAAGCGAAAGCTGAAGACAATAAAAAGGGCGACAAAAAAACAGGTACGTTCGATGCGTGGAGCATCATCTCGGTGTTTGTCGTTCCCGGTATACTCGTTGCGATAGTCAATCTTATAAAAGACGGACTCAATACATGGGTCCCCGATATCCTTAAAAGCACTTTCGGTTACGGAAACGGTCTTTCGATAGCGCTTACGATAGTTCTTCCAATCTTGGGTACAGGCGGTTCTGCGGTCGCGTTGACGCTCAATAAAAAGATAAAGAATTTTCTTTCGCTTTCAGGTGTGCTTTACTTTGCCGCCACGATATGCATTGCTGTTATAACGGCTATATTGCTGAACAACAACGCGGGCGTTATGGCAGGTATATGCACTATAATCGTATTCGGTCTTATATCGTTGTTCATGCACGCGCTCAATTCCGTAATGACGAGTTTGGAGCCATTGTTACTGCGCGATAAATACGACAGCGGTATGCTCGCGGGAATATTGGACGGTTGCGCTTATGTTGGAAGTGCGCTCAGCTCATACGGTCTCGGTGCGATATCCGACAGATTGGGCGGTTGGAACGGTGTATTCGTATTGCTCTTGATAATGTCTGCGATAGCAATGGCAGTGGGCTTTTTGATCCCCGTTATAGGCAAACTTTTCGGCAAAGAAAACTGACAGAATAATAAAAAATATCATCGGCAGAGGAAAAATCATTCCTTTGCCGATATTTTTTTGCGAAAAAGCAGGACTTAGTGTAAAATAATAATTGGGTAAAAAAGAAGGAACACTTTTGAAAAAAAGTGTTCCAACGCACACAAACCTA
>CAZFTE010000044.1:0-5257 GCA_964521785.1 uncultured Lachnospiraceae bacterium | reverse complement strand
GTTATGGTGTTATAATCTTTACTTTTTTCTTCTTGGAACGCAGAATTTTTATTAGGGTATCATCTATTCCGTCAGTATATTTGCCTGCCGAAATGAGAACATTTTTCTTTGAAATAAGACTTTGAATTATCAAATTTCGTTCCTCATCGGTAAGATATAAATGATATTTACTCATACAAAAATCACTTCCGTATTCACAATTTCCGTTGCTCTGTTACGAATGTTATTCATCTTCCGTACCCATTCCATAGGCGAATTTGCTTTCAAACTTTCCGTAACATTTTCTTTTTCGGCAAGTGATTTTATCGTCTGCTCAAACAGTTTTTCTGCTTGACTTTCAATGTCAGCAAGGTAACTATTAAGCATTCCGGCGGTCAGCAAATTGTAATATCTAACCCGATGATGCTCTTTCAGATACCGTATGTGTCGCTGTCCCCAAACGCCGATTTCAGAATTCCTTTCGCTTGGCAATGTAACACAAGGTAATCGGTAATTGCCCTGAATTCCATATTGTCCGCCTTGTTGTTCAAAAAATGTAGTCATAATGAACCTCCTTGATTTTGATATATTTATTATAAATCAAGTCAAAACAAAAGACGAATGTGTGGATTTAGTAAAAAAAGAAAAAGGCTCTGACCTTTTTACAGTCAAAGCCTGATTTCTTCCCTTTGCAATGCCTCAGATGTAATAAGTTTTCTATACTGCCTTATCAACCTGTGGCATTTAGCTTCAACAGTTTTTTTGATATTATCGAAAATCATTTAAGCAAGGAGCGCATATTGCGCTTGTTCCTTCTGTATACCATATAGCGAACGATGATGTCTATTATCGTGTCCGTGATAAGTATAGCAAGGGCGATAGCGCCTACGAGCAAGAGCGCGTTCGTAAGAGAAGCGCTTACGTTGCCTCCGATAAACATATCATACGCTACCTTATAGATGCCGTAGCCGGGAACTAGAGGCAGATTGCCGATGATAAGGAACAATGTTACGGGCGCTTTTTTCTTGCGAGCCAATATCTGAGAAACGATATTTACGAACATTGCATCGATGAATGTTGCCAAAACGCTCGTGCAACCGAGATATACACAAAGAAGGTATATCGTCCAGCATCCCGAGCATATCAAACAACATATGAGCGAGTATTTTTTGGGGCAAGAGAAAATCTTGTTAAATCCGCTCGTCGCTATAAATACCCATATTACGGCGAATATAGCGTGAAGCCCCATGGAATGTATGCCCGCAAGGGTGAACTGAACGTTTATATCCATGCCGACCCAATTTGTTATATTAAGACCGAACGCCACGCCGATGGCGATGGAAACTGCTGTGATAAGTACCTCGGCAACTCTGGCAAGACCCGAGATATAGTCGCCTGCCACGATGTCTCGCACGGCGCTTGTAAATGCCGTACCTGGTACAAGGGGCATGAGCGAGCCTGCGATTATATATTGGCAACCTATCGATATATCGAATATACTTTCCAAGGCGAACGATATGCCGACACCCGAGAGTGCAACTATCGTTGCGCCCAAAAGGTCGGATATGACCGATTGACGGATATACTTTGAAAGGTATATGTTGTTCATTCCCAAGAAAAAGCCCACAAAGAAAGCTATGAGCGCCTCCAAGAAGTCTCCGCCGAAAACATAGGCGTAACCCGCGGAAGCGAGCATCGTTGAAAATACGAGTATTTTCGAACCGTAAAGGCTTGTCTTTTGTATTTCGCGAAGCTTTTTCTCCGCTTGCTCCAATGTTATCATACCTGCGCAAAATTCGCGCGACAGATTATTGACTTCGCAAACCTTGGAAAGGTTTGAAGAACCGCTGTAAACTCGACTCGTTACGGAGATGGTCTTATAACGGGGGTCTGATATCGTAATGGTTATGCCCGTTTTCAACACAAAAGCGTCTGCGTTGGTAAATTCCGATGTTGCGAGTATATGAAGTATCGTATTTTCAACGCGGTGCGTTTCCGCACCCGCGCTCATCATTATCTTTCCCGCCGTCATCGCCATATCGACGAGGCGACGGTAATATTCACGCGGCTGTTCTCCCATAAAAAAACCTGTCTTTCGTAGTTCGGTATGTTTGATGTTCAAATGTGCTTATATTATGATTATAAGATAATTTATTGCCTTTGTCAATGCAATAATGCAGATAAAAAAATAAGAGAATACGAAGAGATATTATTGAAAAAACAAGGCGTTTGTGTTATACTTAGGTGTTGTAATCGAAAAGAGGTGTGTATATGAAAAAAATAGGTTTTGACAATGATAAATATATAGCGTTGCAATCGGAAAAGATACTTGAACGTATAAATTCATTCGGCGGAAAGCTTTACCTTGAGTTTGGCGGAAAGCTTTTTGATGATTTTCATGCGTCCCGTGTCCTTCCCGGTTTCATGCCCGACAGCAAACTGCGTATGCTTGAAAATCTCAAGGATCGCGCGGAGATAGTTCTCGTTATCTCTGCTAACGACATAGAAAAGAACAAGCGTCGCGGAGACCTCGGTATAACGTACGATCTCGATGCCCTCCGTTTGATCGACGCTTTCAGAAGCATCGGTCTTTACGTTGGCAGTGTGGTGATAACTCAGTTCGCGGCACAGCCCGCCGCGGAAGCCTTTCTCAAGCGTCTTGAGGGACTTGGAATAAAGGCTTATAAGCATTACCATATACCGAACTATCCGTCCAATATTCCTTTTATCGTAAGCGATGAGGGCTTCGGTAAAAACGAATATATCGAGACCACTCGTGAACTCGTGGTCATCACGGCTCCCGGACCCGGCAGCGGTAAGATGGCAGCTTGCCTTTCTCAGCTCTATCACGAGCAGAAAAGAGGCGTGCGCGCAGGATACGCAAAGTTTGAAACGTTTCCCATTTGGAGCATATCGCTCAACCACCCCGTAAATATCGCTTATGAAGCTGCAACGGCAGACCTTAACGACGTTAATATGATAGATCCTTACCATTTGGAGGCTTACGGTCAATCTGCCGTAAACTACAACCGCGATATCGAGGTGTTCCCTGTACTTAACGCTATGTTTGAAAAGATATACGGTTCGTCCCCCTATAAAAGTCCCACGGACATGGGCGTAAATATGGCAGGATTTTGTATCACGGACGATGAAGTGTGCAGGCAGGCTTCCTATAACGAGATAATCCGCCGTCATTTTGCGGCGAAATGCGCTGTTCGCAACGGTCAGAGCGAAGGCAACGACCTTTACAAGATCGAGCTTATCATGAGTAAGTTGGGATTGACGGACGAGATGCGCGCGCCTGTACCTGCCGCAAGAGAAAAAGCGGAACTTACGGGCAAACCTGCAATGGCTATGGAACTTGCGGACGGCAGAATGGTTACGGGTAAGACGACAGACCTTCTCGGACCCGGCTCCGCTATGCTCCTCAATGCGCTCAAGCTCCTTGCGGGCATTCCCGAAGAAGTATTGCTTATCTCTCCGACGATAATCGAGCCTATCCAGCGTTTGAAGGTAAACCATATGGGCAACAAGAATCCTCGTATGCATACGGACGAATTGCTCATAGCCCTTTCCATATGCGCCACGACGGATAAAAATGCGGCTCTTGCGCTCGAACAGCTCGAAAAGCTCAAGGATGCTGAAGTTCATTCCACTGTAATGCTTTCCCGCGTTGACGAGAATGTGTTTAAAAAGCTCGGAACGAACCTTACTTGCGATCCTGTTTACCAGACAAAGAAGCTTTATCACAGATAATATAGAAAAAACTTCGTCGAATCTTCATTCGGCGAAGTTTTTTGTTTTATATCATATTATATATGTTTAAGAAAAGAATACTTCAAAGAGTTTTGCCATATAGTAGCCGTCGTCCGTGCCGCCTAGTTCGCGTACCGCGTGCATAGCGAGCGTGGGGTTGCCGATATCTACGGAGCAGATGCCGCAGTTAGCGGATATCATCGGTCCGATAGTGCCGCCGCCGCGAACGTCGCTGTTGTTATTGAACTGCTGATAAGGAATGTTGTTCTTTTCGCAAAGTGTGCGGAAGAAAGCGGAACCGTGAGCGGATGTGGAGTAGTTCTGGCTCTGAGATATCTTGAGTACGGGACCGCCGCCGAGCTTAACGGGGAGTTTCGTATCCTGCAAGTGAGCGTAAGAGGGATGAGTTGCGTGAGCCATATCTGCGGAGAATGCGATAGTATTCGCGAGAGAGCGATATTTTTCTTCCGTAGTATAGCCGAGTTTTTCGCAGATGCGGTCTACTATCTGCATGATGGTGTTGGAACGTGCGCCTCTGTCGGAGCCGGAGCCGATCTCTTCGTGGTCGAAGATAGCTGCGATAGCGTTCTCCGTGGAACAATTTGAGTTGCACATACCTGTGATGATGGCGTGAGCCATAGCGCAGTCATCAAGTCTTGATGTGGAGATGAATTCTTCGTTTGCGCCGATGAAGCAACCGGGTTCGGAATCATAAGGAGCTATCTCATAGCTGAGGATATCGGATTCTTCAACGCCGATGTAGTCTGCGAGGAATTTTGAGAATGTTTCTTTATCCGATCTTGCGAAGAAGGGGAGCATCTCTTTCTGGATACTGTATCTTGCGCTTTCGTTTACGTCTTTTTTAACGTGAGGCGCGGAGCTGGGGATAACGAGCAAGGGCTTTTTGATATTGATGTTTACGGCGCGGAAACCGTCTTCATTTTCTGCGTCCTTAACGTAAACTCTGCCCGCGATAGAAAGCGGACGGTCGAGCCAACCGTGGAGTATAAGACCGCCGTAGCCTTCGAGCATAAGGCGTTCATATCCGCCGTCGATAGATGAGGGGACTGTTTTTATACGGAACGCGGGTGCGTCGTGATGTGCCGCACCGATGCGGAAACCTGTCTTCTTGGGTTCGCCCGCAATGCGGAAAGCAACGAGCTGTGTGCCTGCTTTCTTCATATAATAGAGTTTGCCTTTTTCTATGCTCCATTCTTCACTTTCGATAAGCTCGCAAGCGCCTGCTTCAAGGAGCATCTTTTCAAGTTCATCTACGGACTGGAAAGGTGTAGGAGCATTATCGAGGTATGTAAGAAGTTTTTTTGCATATTCTTTTATGTTGTTCATCAAAATATCTCCTTTGATAATCTTTTGAAGAAATTATTTTTGTATTTTTATTCTATCACAATACTTATTAAAAGTCGATATGCAAAAAAACGAAAAAATAAAGTTATTTCATAATTATATTATAAATATAAATACTCTTGACTTTTATCTTGGTTGGTGATAACATTAAGATGAA
>CAZFTE010000043.1:3295-5403 GCA_964521785.1 uncultured Lachnospiraceae bacterium | reverse complement strand
CGTTATTTCGCAAGTTATTTGCGTTTTTCGCAAGTTATTCGGTGATAATCTTTAACGGACCTGCGTTGGGGTGGTAGGTGAATATATTCATTTCTACAATAATGAACGTATCCAACTCAAAACAAAACTGACACCACTCGAAAAGCGATGTCAGTTCGTTGCTTATTTTTTTATGTTTTCTACCACAGGGGTGTTTTTTGTACTGTCTGCACAATTTGGAGCAGTTCAAGTATACTCTTTCGAAGGATATTTTTATTATGCTTTAAAAAGCCGACGTATATAATTTTTCTCTTTTAACGACACTCTTCCATCTACCGATACCACGCAAAGGCAGAGCGTTATAACATCGTTTTTGAGCTCATCGTCCAGTATATCGAGTATACATATCATCTTTTCGGTATACATCGATATCATTTTTCTGCCATCTTTATTATATTTAAATGAGTTCTTGACGGAAGTAAAATCAAAATCATCGCCGAACGCGCTGACGAGCGCGGGATATATCATAAGATATTCCTTTTCGTTGAGCCTACCGTCCGCCGCAACGGAACCTATGATAAAGCCCGCCAACACCTCAACGGGGTCAATAAACGGAACAGAAAGGTTATGTAATCTTGCCATGATAGAAACCGATTTTTTGGTAAGCAAAAGACCTCTCTCCACTGCGGACATATCTTCGTAAGCATCGCAAAGCTTTTTAAACTCAAACATTTCAAAACCTCTCTTTTTCGTATTATTTGTTTATAACGGAAGATCTTTTTTCGTAAAGCGTACCGCGCCGACGATATATCCTACGATTCCGACAACACCGAGTATCACGAATTTCCAAATGAAAGTATTCGTGCCTTCTATTATGGAAATAACGTCAAACAAGGAAATTATCGTCGCATAGTTGAAATAGTTGAGCGCGTCAAGACGAACTACAGACGGGATAACGGGGCTTCCGAAAAGTCCGAGCATAGCGGCAACGAGCGCGAATATGGAAAGTCCGCCGCCTATCGCCATAGATCTCTTGCTTCTGTCGTATACGCATGAGGTAAAGAAGCAAAGTCCAGAAAGCGCGAGAAGCACGAGGAACGCACCGACGTTCAAAAGTATAAGGTTTCCGTAAGTAAGCTCTATCTCTTCGGGAACGAGAGTCAAACAAACGCAACCCGTTATCGTCGTGAGCGAGAACATCGCCAAAAGCGAACCTATAAGATATACCGCTTGTGTAAATACAACGGTACTTCTCTTGGTCGATGTGGAAAGCACATAAGCCATGGAGCCGCTGTCCACTTGACCGGAGATAAGGTTGTTGGAAGCCATTATCATATAGATTATCGGCAACAAAAATCCCGCGAGCTTATAGAATATCGAACCGACTATCAATGTGTAAAGATCCGTTTGTCCTATCTCCTCAAGAGCTTCGGAAACAGCCTCGGGAAGCGTGGAAAGGAAGCTGGAAGATATCTCGGAAGCAAGCTCCTTCTTTTTGTTTTCCATCGCGGCAAGGTATTCTGTCTCGTCGGAATACTGTTCCTTGATAAGGTCAAGTTCATATTCAAGTCTGCCCTGATATGTTACGATGGCTGTCTTTGACATATGCTTAATGGAATCGTATGTATAACCGAAAGAATCATATTTTTCTTTTGTAACGCCGTAAGAGGAAAGAGCCTTCATTAAAGTTTCAACATTTTCGCTCTTGGACATATTGCCTGCCAAAATGACCGATGCGCCTTCTGCGGCTCTTTCGTTGCGCATATCCGCTCTTAAATCGGAAGCAAGATATTCTTCGATATCTCCGCTCTGTATATGGGATATGAGCGACATAATGTCATAATCCATGGGGATATCTTCGCCGTTTTCCGTGTAAAAATCGTTGAACATTCCGTTGGGATCGAGCGCATACATAACACTGCCGAGTATTTCAAGAGCTTCATCGGAATCTTTTTCATATCCCAATTCAAATGCTTTCTGCTCCATATGCGCCTGTAATTCTTCTAAAGTGGCTGTATATGCGACCGTAACCGCGTTTTCCTGCGTTGCGGGGCTTTTTGATTGCCATTCAGTCATAGCGGCGGCAAGATCGCCGACGGACGAGAAACTGCTTTGATCGGGCGCGGCGG
>CAZFTE010000043.1:0-3195 GCA_964521785.1 uncultured Lachnospiraceae bacterium | reverse complement strand
GAGCCACTCGTTCACATCGGACGCAAAGGCTTTTCCTGCTTCCGTTTTCATTTCGGGAGCTGCTTTTTGCCATTCAGCCATAGCGGCGGCATATACGGCGCTGTCGCTAAAGTCGTTCTGAACGGGCATCTTTGAACACCACACGAGGTATGAGAGCGTGTCATTTACATTATCGGAGAAAAGACGGTCAAACTTCTCAAGTCCTTCCTCTGCGTTGGAATAGTAATAGAGCGCACGGTCTTGGATCTGAGCATCTATCTCTTTTACGATTATCGTATCTTGAATGGAATCTTTGACTTCGCCGATGTTGCCGTTGCCCGATATGAGCATCACGCAAGACAACATAAAGCAAACGGCTAACGTGATTATGCCCCACATGGTTCCGTTCGCCTTGCAGGACTGCTTAAATAAAGCTTTGCTGAACATAGTATCTCACCATTTTTAACCTTTCTTTTGTGCTATACGCAAAATATTTTTAAAATGCATTTCAAGCGTATATGGAAGCTCGGAAATAAATTTTACGTTGTAATTTTTCAAAACGCGCAAAAGCTCCGCTGTTTCGTCCGCTTTTATGCGTATCGTTACCTGGTCATACTGCTCCTGCAAACGTATCTTTTCGTAACGCTCGTCAAGGAAGCGTCGGTAATCATTCGATGTATGAAATTCTATCTTGAAATCCTTTACTTCTCTGTTTCGTATGATGTTCATATCGCATACGTCGATTATATGACCATCGCTTATGAGCGCCACTTTATCGCAGGTCTTTTCAAGCTCATCAAAGCTGTGGCTGCTCATAAATATAGTTTTTCCTTTTTTATGTTCCGCTTTGATTATATCGAGGAAAGTCGCTCTCATGAGCGGATCGAGTCCCGTTGTCGGCTCATCTAAAATGATTATCGGGGAATCGTTCATGAGCGCCGCGACAAGCGCGGTCTTCTGCTTCATGCCCTTGCTCATTCGTTTGAGGTTCGCTCTCGGGTCGAGCTGTAATCTTTCGATAAGCTCGTTTGCATATGTCATATCCGAAAGACCGAGAAAATCCGCTTGACATTTCAAAAAATCCGTACCTGTTTTCAAGTCGGGAAAAGCTATCTCCCCCGGAACATATCCTATCTGTTTAACTATCTCACTTGAATTTTCCCAAGATGAGAGTCCGTTCACCCTCATCTCTCCCGAGGTGGGTCTCAAAAATCCCATTATGTGTCTTATAGTCGTCGTCTTACCGCTTCCGTTCGTGCCGACATATCCGACCATTTCTCCCTTTTTTATTTCAAGGTCAAGGTCAAATATTCCGCAACCGCCGCCGTAATCTTTTGTAAGTCCCTTTGTTTCGATAATATTCATTTAAGCGCACCTCCGAAATCCTTCTCCTCTTTGTAGAATTTCATAAAGTAATCTTCAAGCGTCTCTTTTCTGTTGCTGAAAGAGCGAATATCCAGCACGGATAACAAAGCGATAAGCTCGTTGAGGTCTTTATCCTCCACAGAGATATAGGCGCTGTTCTCGCTTTCGTCGAGCGATACCAGCGAGTTTATTTTTTCAGACTTTTCATCAAATTCTTTCTTTGACGCTTCCGTCGCAAACAGCACCGTATAATATTTTTTGGAAGCGTGCTTCAAGTCGTTCGCGACAAATTCGGAAACGAGTTTTCCGTCTTTTATTATCGCTATGCGGTCGCAGGTGGAATCTATCTCTGAAAAGATATGGCTTGAAAGCAATATCGTCTTTCCTCTGGCTTTTTCTTCGTGAATAAATTGAATGAAGCTCTCCTGCATAACGGGGTCAAGTCCGCTCGTCGGTTCATCGAGTATCAATACATTCGGGTCGGACATAAACGCCGTTACAACGGCAAGTTTTCTCTTTACACCTAGGCTCATACGCTTCGTTTCTCCGCGAAGTACATTATCCTCAAGTTCGAATCTTTCCAACATCTCGCCGAGTCGTTTTTCGTTGTGTATCTTTTGCATATCCTGCATCATACGAATGAATTGCCACCCAGTAAGACCTGACGGCAAAGCTATCTCGCCGGGTATATAGCCTACATGGTTGAGTACCTTATCATATTGTCCAAATGTTTCAAACCCCAATATCTTGGTGCTTCCCGAATCGGGTCTTGAAAAGCCCATCAAATGTCTTATAGTCGTGGACTTTCCCGCGCCGTTCGGACCTAAAAATCCAAATACCTCTCCGCGGTCTACATGGATGCTCACGTCAAATACGCCTCTACCGAAACCGTAATCTTTCGTAAGGTGAGAAACTTCCAAGATATGCACGTTGTCTTCGCGGGTCATTGTTTTTTGTTTCATATTATTCTCCTTTCTTTTTTGAACACTGTTGACATTTGAACTGTGTTGCATTATAATATATCTAAAAGCAAAATGAAAGAACAATATTTCTATCACTGTTCAAATTTGAACAATGTCTAAAAATCCGTTCAAGGAGAATGACTTTGAAAGCACAAAATCTAAACAATTCTTCGCGAAAAACGCGACGTATCATAAAACAGATATTCGCGGAGATGCTTTCCGAGAAAAGAGAACTCGGAAAGATATCCGTAAGCGAACTTTGCCAACGCGCCGATATAAGCCGCGGCACATTCTATTCACATTATGACGATATATACGGCGTTGCCGAAGATTACGAAAACGAACTTATCGACCGCTTTTTCGACAATATCCGCCTTTTGGAAGCGCAAAATATTTCTCAATTTATAGATTCGGTATTTGAATTTATACGGCAGAACGATCAAAATTATCGTTTGCTCTGCAAATCAAACGATTTTCTTTTTGCGGCCAAAAAATTGATGACTATCGCCTCGGGCAAGTTGCTGGAGCTTTGCATCGACGACAAACGCATAAAAGAAAAAACGTATCTTGAGATGGATATACAAATATTCCTTGATGGTATCTTATGCGAATATGTAAAATGTTGTCGCGGATATTCCTCAAAAACGCTTGACGACCTTTATGACTACACAAAATATTGGGTTGCAGGCTTTTTCAGCCGCCGCATGGAATAAAATATTACCATAAACAAAAGATTCCCACGGACAAATAAAAACGTCCGCGGGAATCTTATTTTTACATATGTTTAATATCGTATAAAACAAAAAAATCCTGCACATCTGTGCAGGATCAATATTGGAGCGGATTACGGGGCTCGAACCCGCCACCTCGACCTTGGCAAGGTCGCGCT
>CAZFTE010000042.1:0-5869 GCA_964521785.1 uncultured Lachnospiraceae bacterium | reverse complement strand
GGCGCTTTCGCTGTTTTTTATCTGTCAGATATTCGTTTCGTCGATCTCCGCTCTTTCTAGCATGATCCTGCGGACAAGCTCAGCGTTCTTCGGGTCTTTGAGTTCCGTGTCATCGGCAAGAGTCTCTTTCGCCGCCTCAAATGCATCATAAAGAAGCTTCGTGTCCCCAGAAAGCGATGCCAAGCGGAAACTGGCTTCGCCGCTTTGGCGAACATATCCACCGCGTTCAGCAATAAAATCGCCCGGACCTCTCATGGCAAGGTCCAGCTCCGCTATCTTATATCCGTCATGGTTGTCCTTTAATATGCCGAGGCGAGCGACCGCTTTCTCGCTCTTGCTTCCCGAAACGAGAACGCAATAAGATTGCTTATCTCCTCTGCCGACACGTCCGCGCAACTGATGCAACGCGGAAAGACCGAACATCTCCGCGTTTTCAACTATCATGAGCGTTGCGCTCGGCACGTTTACGCCTACTTCAATGACCGTCGTGGAAACAAGTATCTTTGTTTCTCCGCGACAAAAAGAAGCCATAGCGCGTTCCTTTTCCGAGCTCTTCATCTTGCCGTGAACAAATCCCACCGAAATATCGGGGAACACATTCTCCGCAAGCTCCTTGGCATAATCCACCGCCGCCAAAAGTTTCGGCTTTTCTTCGTCATATCCTCCGAAAGAGAAAAGCTCCGAAACATCGACTTTCTCGCCGTTCTCGCTTTCAAGAGTCTCTTTTTGTTCCTCTACCGATGGGCAAACGATATACACTTGCCCGCCCGCTTCAACATTCTTGCGAATAAAAGCGTAAAGTCGCGGTCTGTACGATTCATTGACGACGAATGTGTCAACGGTCTTTCTTCCCGGAGGCATCTCGTCCAAGGTGGAAAGATCGTGGTCTCCGTAAAGCACGAACGCCAAGGTTCGAGGTATCGGCGTTGCGCTCATGGAAAGCATATGACAATCATCGTTCTTATCGCAGAGTTTCGACCTCTGCCCTGCGCCGAAGCGATGTTGTTCGTCGATTATCGCTATGCCCAGGTCTTTAAATACGACAGTATCCTCTATGAGCGTATGCGTACCGATAACGATATCGGTAATGCCAAACAGCAAGTTCTCGCAGACCTTTCGCTTCTGCGCGGCTGTCATGGCGCCTACCAAAAGCTCGACGCGATAACCCATAGCTTCAAACATCGGAGCGAAAGATTCGTAATGTTGTCGCGCCAATATCTCCGTCGGAGCCATGACAGCCGCCTGCGCCCCTCCGCAAACAGCAGTATATACCGCATATTGCGCGCAAAGCGTTTTGCCCGAGCCGACGTCCCCCGTCAAAAGCCTGTGCATTCTTTTTCCGCTCGTCATATCGCCCTCTATCTCGTCAAATGTCCTTTTCTGCGCTCCTGTGGGAGGATAAGGCACTTGAGATAAAAAGGCTTTCCTGTCGGGCTTCGGAAAATTGAATCTGCTCGGCTTTTTTTCTTTTTTGCCGTCACGAAGCATCTGCAAAGCGAATATATACATCTCGTCGAAAGCGAGCCTTCGGCGAGATCTTTCGGCTTCGTCCATCGTCTGCGGTTCGTGTATTCCGCGCAAAGCGTAAGTAAATTCCGCCAAAGAATATCTTTCGCGCATCTCCGCGGAAAGATATTCGCGTATGCCCTCCTCACCCGAAAACGATATGCTCAAAGCTTCGCTTACGGCGCTCGACACCATCTTCTGCGTCAAACCCGATGAAAGCGGATATATCGGCACGAGCGCTCGGAGAGCTTTGTGCGGCAATATCGGCTCAAAAACGGGAGATGCCATGGAAACTGTCTTGCCTGTCTTTTTTATCCTGCCGTAAAAGCGAAAATAAGAGCCGAGCGACAGCACATCTTTCACATACGGCTGATTGAAAAACGTTATGTTGCATCTGCCCGTTTCGTCAACGGCAAAAAGCTTTGTTATCGTCATTCCTCTGCGTATCATAGCACTTTTCGGCGAAGCACCGACGCACAGAACGAGCGCGCAAAGCTCACCGTCGTTCGCCTCCGCTATCGTTTTTATATTACCGCGGTTCTCGTAAGCCCTCGGAAAATGAAACAGCAGGTCCCCCACCGTCTTTACGCCGAGCTTTTCAAAAGCGCTTGCGCGTTTCTCTCCTATGCCGTGAAGTCTTGTGAGCGGCAGATAAACGCCGTTTTTCGTTTCTTTCATACATTTACCCGCTTTCTTTTGCTTAATATGATAAGAGTATAACATTTACGTATTTTTTAGTCAAGTTTTCGCGTTTAAATATTGAAAAATAAAAAATTTATGCTATACTATATTAGTATAATAATGTAATTCTATAAATTAAATTCGGAGGTCAATATGTCCGACAAAGTTACCCCCAGAATCCTCCCCGGATTCGCAGAGTTTTTGCCTAAAGAGCAGATACTTTTCAACAAAATATACGATAGCATAAGAAACGTATACGAAAAATACGGCTTTCTTCCTATCGACACCCCCGCTATCGAGCTTTCCGAAGTATTGCTTGCAAAAGCGGGCGGCGAAACGGAAAAACAGATCTATCGCTTCACAAAAGGCGATAACGATCTTTCCTTGCGCTTCGACCTTACGGTCCCCCTCGCAAGATATGTTTCCATGCATGAGCCGAATCTCGTGTTCCCCTTTAAGAGATACCATATGAGCAAGGTATATCGCGGCGAACGCCCCCAGAAAGGTCGTTTCCGTGAATTTTATCAGTGCGATATAGATATCATCGGCGCAGAAGAGCTTCCCCTCGTTTATGATGCGGAGATCCCCGCAGTCATCTGCGACGTATTCAAAGAGATCAACCTCGGCGATTTTACCATCAGACTCAACAACAGAAAGATACTCGGCGGTTTCTTCTCCTCCATCGGTCTTTCCGATAAGATAACAGACGTTTTGCGCGTTATAGACAAACTTGAAAAGATAGGCGCAGACGGCGTTACGAAAGAACTTATCGAAGTCGGCGCAGACGAAGATACCATCTCTAAGATTCTCGCTTTTGTAAGCATCTCCGGCACGACAGACGAGATACTCGAAAAACTCGGCGCTCTCGGCATCGAAGATGAGATGTTCAAACAGGGCGTTTACGAACTTTCCGAAGTTATCCGCTACATGAGAGCGTTCAATATTACCGAAAACAATTTTGCCATCGACTTGACGATAGCTCGCGGTCTTGACTACTACACAGGTACCGTTTACGAGACAATGCTTAACGATTACAAAAAGCTCGGTTCAGTTTGCTCCGGCGGCAGATACGAAAACCTCACGGGCTATTATACAGATAAAAAGATGCCCGGTATCGGCATCTCCATCGGTCTTACAAGACTCTTCTCTCAGCTTCTCGACGCGGGCATCGTTTCCGCGGAAGATTCGAGCCTTGCAAAAGTCCTTGTCGTTCCCATGGATAGCACAGTTCTTCCCTTTGCTCTTTCAACTGCATCGGAATTTCGTTCCGCAGGCATCGCAACGGACGTTTACCTTTGCGAAAAAGGCATGAAACAGAAGATGAAATATGCGGACAGACTCGGCATACCCTATGTTGCCATCATCGGTGAAACGGAAATGCAAAACGGCGTTATCTCGCTCAAGAATATGCGTGAAAAAGGCGAACAGCTTTCCATCACTCCCAAAGAAGCAATCAATATTCTTAAATGAAAGGACCGAATACAATGGCTACACTTGAAAAAACAGACAAAAGAACCAACTACTGCGGCGATCTTCGCCAAGAGGATATAGGCTCTCGTCAGTGCGTGATGGGCTGGGCTTCTCGCGTTCGCGACCTCGGCAGCCTTATCTTCATCGACCTTCGCGACCGCACGGGCATAATCCAGCTCGCATTTGACGAAAACACGAACAAAGAAATATTCGAAGCGGCAAAAAGCACTCGTGCAGAATACGTTGTCGTTGCAAAGGGTGCTGTAAGACAGCGCTCCTCTATCAACGATACTCTCCCCACGGGTCATATCGAAATAGAAGTTGACGAATATAAGATACTCAGCGAAGCACAGACGACTCCCTTCGAAATAAACGAAAATGCCGACAACGTTCGCGATGAGCTTAAACTCAAATACAGATATCTCGACCTCCGCCGTCAGAATCTTCAGAAAAACATTCTCACGCGCCACAATATCGCAAAAGTAACTCGCGACTACTTCTATGAAAACGACTTTATCGAGATCGAAACTCCTATGATGATCAAGCCCACGCCCGAAGGCGCGCGCGACTATGTAGTTCCCTCTCGTATCCACAACGGCTGCGTTTACGCGCTTCCGCAGTCTCCTCAGATATACAAACAGCTCCTCATGCTCTCCGGATTCGACAGATATATCCAGCTCGCTCGTTGCTTCCGCGACGAAGACTTGCGCGCGGACAGACAGCCCGAATTTACGCAGATAGATCTTGAGATGTCTTTTGTAGATCAGGAAGATATCATGAACATGATGGAAGGCTATGTTGTACGTCTCTTCAAAGAGATATTGAACGTTGACATCGCACAGCCCATTCCGCGCCTCAAATTTGCGGATGCCATGAACCGCTACGGCTCTGACAAGCCCGATACTCGTTTTGACATGGAGATACAGGACCTTTCCGATATCGTTAAAGATTCTCCATTCTCCGTATTCTCGGGCGCTGTTGCGAACGGCGGCAGCGTTCGCGCCATCGTTGCAAAAGGCGCGGCTGCGAAGCTCACAAGAAAAGAGATAGACAAGCTCGCCGAACACGCAAAAGGCATCGGCGCAAAAGGTCTTGCATATATCAGATACGTTGACGAAACTCCCAACTGCTCTTTCGGCAAGTTCCTCGGCGAAGGCGAACTCGACGCTATCATGGATAAGATCGATTGCCGCCGCGGCGACGTTGCACTCATAATCGCAGATAAAGATAAGGTTACGCTTCCCACTCTCGGCGCGCTCCGTCTTATCGTTGCAAAACAGATGGGTATCATTCCCGAAAACAAATTCAACTTCGTTTGGATAACGGAATTTCCTTTCTTCGAATACGACGAAGAAACAGGCTCTTGGGTTGCAATGCACCACCCCTTCACCATGCCACTTGACGAATGTTTGCCTTATATCAACAGCGATCCTGGCAAGGTACGTGCAAAATGCTACGACCTCGTTCTCAATGGTGTTGAGATCTCCTCAGGCTCCATTCGCATCACAGATCCCGTTCTCCAGCAGCAGATGTTCGAATCCCTCGGCATGGAGAAAGACGAGATAGAGCGTAAATTCGGCTTCCTCGTTGACGCATATAACTACGGCGCTCCCCCTCACGGCGGTGCGGCGCTCGGTCTTGACAGACTTGCTATGATCATGTGCGGTGCTCCCAGTTTGCGTGATGTAGTAGCGTTCCCCAAGGTTCAGAACGCTTCCGAGATCATGTCGGGTTGCCCTGCTCCCTTTGATTCAAAAGCGCTTGATGAACTCGGACTTACTCTCAAAGAATCGAAATAAAACAGAAATAAAAAAACAAAAAAAGGACACCCTCGCGGTGTCCTTTTCACTAAAGAAAGATAGGATATGGAACAAAAACTTTTCACTAAAAACGACAACGGCTTCATTTGCGCCAACTGCGGCTTTGAGGTGCTTCCTCTCGGCTATACATCGCGCAATCATTGCCCCAAGTGCCTTTGCTCGCTCCACGTTGACGTAAATCCGGGAGACAGAGCTTGCGAATGTCGCGGCATCATGCACCCGATAAAGGCGCTTCCCGACCCCAAAAAGGGTTATATCATACTCCACAAATGCGACAAATGCGGAGAGATACACCGCAACAAAGCGGCTCACGAAGCAAAAGTACAGCCCGACGATATAAATTATATCATCGAGCTTACAAGCAGAGAAATATAAAAAAACAAAAAATCAGT
>CAZFTE010000041.1:0-5875 GCA_964521785.1 uncultured Lachnospiraceae bacterium | reverse complement strand
ATGAAGTCAATGAGAAAAAATCATCTATTATTCCTATACTGCACAGGCAGCTATCAAGGAAAGCAAATAATCGTAACAAGACCCATTTGATCTCTATCGGCTCCGGCTGATATAAAGAAAGACCTTGCAAAAAAATTTGCAAGGTCTTTTGATTTTGTCTTTTTATAAAGTCCAACGCTTGACGACGCGCATTTTTATATAAAAAAGCTCTCTTTATACAAGAGAGCTTTTTTCGTATATCATACCACGAACTGGAATATGCAGAATGCGGCGTATATAGCGAGCAATGTGATACCCTGCCAACGTTTGAGTTTCTTTGTTGCGAGCGCGGGAATCGTGAGGAGCGCCATGCAGATTACCATGAGCGGAATATCGAGAACGAGAGAAGCATTCTGACCGAAGAGCATCTTACCAACGGGAACTTCGAAAGGAGCAAGTGTTACGGATACACCGGATACAAGCACAAGGTTGAATACGTTTGCACCGATAACGTTGCCTATACCGAGAGAAGCATGACCTTTACGCAAAGATGTGATAGTCGTGATAAGTTCGGGCAAAGATGTGCCGAGCGCTACAAATGTCAAAGCGATAACTGTTTCGGGAACGCCGAGTTTCTGAGCGATTATCGTACCGTTGTCTACCAAAAGATCTGCGCCGAACGCGATAACTGCGGCACCGATAACAAGAAGAACTATCTCGAGCCAGAATTTGCGAGGTTTAGCGGAATCTTCTTCGCTGTCCTCTTCTTCTATCTCATCGGGGTTCTTGAAGCCCTGACGAACGTTGAGGACCATGTAAAGAACGAACAAGCAAAGCATAACGACGCCGAGCCAATGGGGGAAATCACCCAAAATATACGCAGCCAAGCAATAGATAGCCGCAGAAGCAAAGAAGAAGATAACGGGCATCTTCATCGTTTTGATGTTGACCTTACCGGGGTTGAATGCAACGGAGATAGCGGCAATAAGCGCTGTGTTGCAGATGATAGAACCGATAGCGTTGCCGTAAGCCATTGCGCTCTGTCCCTGCAAAGCGCCTGTTGTGGATACCATTACCTCGGGCAATGTGGTACCAATTGAAACTACCGTAGCGCCGACGATGATATCGGGCAAACGGAAGCGACGAGCAATTCCTGTTGCTCCGTCTACGAACCAGTCTCCGCCTTTAATAAGGAAGAGAAGTCCGATGACAAAAAGTATGATACTTTTTAACATATATCCTCCTGTTTTTTACGTGCCTAAGATGACGGCACAAAAATATAGGCTCGCGACAAAAAAGCAAGCCATAAAATATAACTTTAAAAGTATATCATATAATCATTTAAATGTCAATGATATAAGGATACAACAAAAAATAAAAAAGACGCGAATTTCGCGTCTTTTTTGCGTTTTTATCCTTTTTGCGACGTCAGCTGCAACCACAACCGCAGCCGTTGCCGTTATTGCTGAAACAAACGATAAGAAGCGCTATTATGATGATCCAAATAAGGTTTTCGTTGTTAAAAAGATTGCAAAGACAGTTCATAAAGTCCTCCTGTATGGTCGAGCGAACGCGAACCGATAGGTCCCACCTATCCGTCGATGTGTAAACGTTCGATCTGCCCAGATGTATTTTATAGAGAAGCTTTTTGCTTCTGATATAGTATATGCACGGCAAAAAACGCCGTGCATACATAAATATGAACTTTTTAACTGCGCTATCTTACGCTTTGAGCTTTTTGGATTTGCCTATCGCAAAACCGATAACGAACGTGAACACCATAAATATAAGGTCAATGTAAAGACCGAATACACCTATCGCGAACACTTTATAGATGAACGTATCAATGTAAGAGAAAAGGCCCATTCCGAGAGATGCCACGAGTGCCTTTGTAGAAAGTTCTGTCGCTTCCAAACCCGTGCTGAAAAGCGTTACTGTATAAACGAGAGCGCATACTATCGGTATGCTGTGTGCGATGAGGGTCGCCTTGGTGATATTTTTATTGCTATATCCGAAAGCATAGCCGCAAGCGCCCCAGCCGACGATGGCACAGAGCAACACCAAAACGCCCGAAAAATGGAATATCTCTGCTTTGATAAACGATATCGTATCTGAAAGTATCAAAATATAAAGTCCTGCGGATATGAGCGGAACGAGCGTTAAGAGCCACACCCAAGGAGCCTTAACTTTCGTTTTCGTCGAGTTTTGTTTGAGTTTTTTCTCAGTCTTCTTTGCCATGATTTTTTTCCTTTCATATTTCGATCAATTTATTAAGTGCAAACGAATAAAGATAAGCATGAGCGCAGTCCGTGCCGAACATTTGGGCGCAAGCATACTTGTAATAGCCTATCTGGCGCGAATGTCGTTCCTTTAAAAAGTTTTCGGCTTCGTCCTGCGACATTCCTTTCGGAATACGATCCGTCTTGTAGTCGAGCAAGATAAGTTCATCATTCTCGTCAAAGAAAGCGCAGTCGATAATTCCCTGCACGAGCAATTTTTCGCCCTCAAGCTCTTTTTTCGTCGCCGCAACGAGAGTAAAATTTTCCGCGGGATAATTGATGATGAATCGCTTTTCTCGATAAACTCGCTTGCTTCGTTTCATCTTCGCCGCTATGTCGCTTGCGAAGAAATTTTTAAGCACGCGCTTGTTTATCAGCGTGGCATCGTTCGGAAAGATGAACTTTTTAGCCGTCAATCGCTCTATCTCGCCCTCAACGCCGAGTTTTTCAACGGAATCGAAATCGAAAAACTGCATAAACAAGTGTGTTGCGTTTCCTCGCTTCGCTCCATTCGCATCTTCATCGGAAAGCATGAATTTCGGGATAACGATGGGTTCTTCCTCTTCTGTCTCAAGTACAGCCGCGTCGTCGTTCTCGTCAAGCACATCGGGGTAAAGATGTGAAACGGAAAGCTTCGACGGCACGTCCGAAAGCGACGGATTCGGGTAGACAAAAGAGAACCTTTCGTTTATCAATTTTTTCGCCGCAACAAAAGATATATCGCCGTCCTCGGAATATTCTTCATTGGAAACGATGATATCTTCCGCATCTGTCGCCTTTTCTTTGCTTTGCTCCGCATATCCCGTGAACAATTCGAAAGTGCAAAGGTCTTTTCTGCCCGCGACAGCGGGAAGTATCATCTCCAGATAATTTTTAGAATTGAGTGCGCTGTAAGGCGAGAAGAATCTTCCCTCCAAACTAAAATGCGATATACCATAATCGGGCATGATATCGTATTTTTCCAAATTATCGCCGACCTTGCCGCTTATCTCTCCCGTGATGAAAAGCTTTTCTTTCGCTCGCGTGAGCGCTACGTAAAGCACGCGCATCTCTTCTTCGCAAGCTGTCTTTGCCAGCTTTATGGAGGCGGCGGCTCTCTGCGGCGTATTGATACGTCGCAGACCGTAAGAGTCCGATATCTTAGGTATTATTCCAAGCTCTTTATCTATTATGATATCCGCGGCTGCATCTCTTTTGTTAAGCCCCGCGCCGCAAGCGCTGACAAAACACACAGGATATTCAAGACCCTTCGACTGGTGAGATGTGATTATCCTAACGGCATTCGCCTCTTTGGAAGAACCGGGGACATCTATCTTCGTATCGTTCTCGATAACATCGGATATGAATGCCAAAAAGTCATAGACCCCTCTGAACGCGCTTCCCGAAAACGATCGCGCGTAATTATAAAGTTCGAGCAGATTTGCCCTTGCCGCTTCTCGCTCGTTTTCGCTGTCGTCAGCCGTTGCGGCGACCAGCGAAAGCATCTCTTTTTCGAGGTATATCTGCCAGATCAATTCATCGCAGGGCTTCGTTCTTGCTTCCTCGCGATATTTTTCGTAATCGGCAAGAAATCTTTTGCCCTTTGCAAAATCCTTCTCCTCCGTAAACGCTCTGAGCGCGTCAAAAAGTGAACCGTCAAGATAGTATCTGCGAATATACACAAGTTCTTCGAGCGTTACGCCGTAAAGAGGACTTTTGAGCGTCGCGGCAAGATAGATATCTCTCGCGGGATTATCTATCACATTGAGCAACGACACCATCAAAAGCACTTCGGGGCTTTCAAAAAAGCGTTCCGTCGCCAGATCTTCGCAAGGCACATTTCGCTTTTCAAGTTCATTCTTGAATGCATCCGCTCTGTTTTTTACCGAACGCAAGATTATAACTATATCGGACGGCATTATAGGCGAGCCGTCGTTCTTCTTACCGTTTTTTATAAGTTCCGATATCTTTTGAGCCACATATTCCGCCTCAGGCTCGGATTCGTCGCCTAATTCTTTCAAGCAAACGGCTATATGCGGCTTGTCTCCGTGCTTGCCCGTACCGTAAAGGCGCTCGTCCTTGCCGTATGTCATAACATCGCCGCGTTGCATCTGCATCTCGAAAACAGCGTTTGAAAGCTCCAATATCTCATCGGTAGAGCGGAAATTTTGAGACAAAAAGACCTTTTGTTCTTTTGCAGAACATTCTGCGGAATATTTTTCACTTCTGTTTATGAGCGCCTCAAAAATAGATGGGTCAGCGCTTCTGAAAGCATAGATACACTGCTTTATATCGCCTACGACGAAACGATTATTCCCTTTCGAAAGCGCATTGAATATCTTATCCTGCACTTCGTTCGTGTCCTGATATTCGTCTATATATATCTCATCTATATCTTCTCTCATAGACAGCGCAAGCGCCGTGGGTGCGCCGTCCTCGCCGACGGTCAGTTCAAGCGCCTTGTGTTCTATATCTGAAAAAGATATCGCATGGCGACGACGCTTTTGCTCGTCGAGCCTTCTTTTGTACACCTTCATAAATTCGTACAAGTCAGCTATCGAAACAGCAAGCATCTTGCGTCCCTCATCGGCTATATTCGAATTGAATATGAACAGCTTTTCGCAAAGAGACTTATATTCTTCTTTAAACTCATCGCGTGCCGCGCGGCAAAAAGCAACTTCGGCGGTCGGCTCATAGCCCTTTGCGGCTCTGCCGAGCTTTGTAAACGTATGTTGGAGGAAGATATCTCGTATCTTGTCGAACGGAGCTTTCTCCATTATCCTGCGGCGCACATCGTCAAGGAAATCCGTATCATCGATAAACGCTTGCGCGTATCCTGCGACCTCTTCGTGTTCGTTCACGTAAGCGAGCATAAATTCAAATATTTTTCCGTAATGCTCGCACATCTTATATATATAATCGATAACGCTCTTGCCGAATTTAGTGTGTGCGAAATCCGTGTTATCGTGTGAAAGTTCGTCCGCATAGCATTTAAGCGTTTCAATAAAATCAGACGTACTCGAAAGCTTATCATATATCTTCGAAACGGACTCGACGAGTGCTTCGTCATTGCCCGATTTGCCGAAAGTATCGGCAAATGCCTCAAAATTCGAAATATTCGCCTCCTCCTTCGGCACCCTGCCGTAAAAGAAGTCCGAAACAAGCTCATCTGCCGCATTTTTTCTCAAAAGAATGTCCTGCGTATCAGAAAGCACCGAAAAATCCGACGGAAGCAAGGCAAGTTGAAAGTTCGCTTTTACTATCGACAAGCAAAAGCTGCTTATCGTGCTTATCCTCGCGCCCGAAAGGCGCACCAACTGCCTTGACATATGCGCAGACGACGGATCGTCAACGAGCGCTTTTGAAAGCGCGGAGCGTATCTTTTCTCTGAGGTCGGAGGCGGCATCATTCGTGAACGTTACAACGAGCATTTTTGAGATATCGCCGCCGTTCTGCAATTTTTCTATTATTCTTTGCGTAAGCACGGCAGTCTTGCCTGAGCCTGCCGCTGCGGAAACAGCAAGAGAGGAACCTCTCGCCACGATAGCGTTCTGCTGGCTTTCGGTCCATTGCATTTTTTCCGCCATATTCCACCTCCGAAATTATAAAAAACAAAATATACAATATTATTATAGAAC
>CAZFTE010000040.1:0-6072 GCA_964521785.1 uncultured Lachnospiraceae bacterium | reverse complement strand
GTAACTGCCAACTTTTACTTGACAGTTACAAAATATATCAAATATCTTGACATAATATCCAAATATATGCTATACTACCTATATCAAATCATATTGTTTTTTGTCAAAAAGGAACGATTTATTATGAAAAAGAGTTGGCTTGTTCAAATTATGGTAATGGTGTGCGCGCTGTTATTTGCTAACACCGTATTTGCATCGATAGAGGACATGGGCGGAGTTTTGGAAAAGGACGTATACGCGCAAAAAGAAGCGTTGGCAGATGCGGACACTGTATATTATGTTGACGTTACCTGGGGCGATATGGAATTTTCATATAACGCAGGAACGGTGAAAAAGGTATGGGATCCGAGCAAGCACACATATACGGAAGTTGTCGTATCTTCGGACGGAGAATGGAACTGCGCTTCGGGAGCCAACAAGATAACTATATCGAATCGTTCCAATAAAGCGATAACCGCTTCCGTTTCAGCCGAGATAGACAAAGATTACAGCGGAATAGAAGCGAGCATCGACAACGAGACAATAACGCTTGAGGACGCTTCGAAAGGCGCTACGTTTACAGACGCGGGAACACCGTCCGTCGGAAGCGCGAAAGTTACGCTTTCGGGCAAATTGACAAATGAAAAAGCTAACAAGACCGAAATAGGTAACGTAAAAATAACCATTTCAGACGCGGAGTAACATATCATGAGAAAGAGTTTATCTGTAATTTTGGTGTTCATATTGGCTTTTGCCATGTGTGAGCCATTGCTCGCCGCTCAAGAGGACAAGATAACGAATACATCGAACAGTGTTTTGGCTCCGATAAAGGTATCTTATGACTTGAAAAGTGCCGAAATAGAAGAAGTCTATTACGTGAATATCTCTTGGGGAAGTTTTGAAAACACGTATAGAACGAACGACAAGAAGATATGGAATCCGGAGACACTTACATTCGACATCGAATCGGGCAACCCCGAATGGATATCGGCAAACGGCGCAAATTCCATTACTGTTTCAAATCATTCGAACGTTCCCGTGAACGTGCTTCTGTATTACGTTCCAACTGCCTCACACACTGATATAAAAGGCTCTTTTGACAACGGAATGATCTCTCTCGACGCACCGATTGAAAACAGCGCGTACGATACCGCTCCGACAGGAGTTTCAACGCTTACCGTTTCGGGAACGCTGAACGATCAAAGGTTCGAAGAACGTATAAAAATAGGCACGGTAAGCATAAAACTTATCGGAGAATCCGCGGGAAGCGTGGGTGCTAAAGGGGACGAAACATCGTATCCGTTGTATCAACAATCGAACGATCTGTATATCGCCTACTTTATGGCGACAAAGGATGCTCCGTCTTTCGACACGATGATAAATATAGGCGAAAAGACCTATTATATAAACGAATCTCACTATGAAAGGCTCGACGGAGATAAGGCGTTTACTGTCCATTCGGGCGACACTGTGAATATAGTTGAAAGTTCTGAAAACAAAGTTGATGAATATAGTAAGATTCTCGACATTAAAGAAGGCAGTTCATATTGCCTTGTGGTGAATCTTAAAAATATGACGCTTACTTTGACTAAGCAATAAAAGATACCGTATAGCGGATATTATTCCGTTATACGGTATCTTTTTGGTTTTTAGGTGATCGATATATAGCTGTTATTATCCGTTTTTATCTTTCCACGCATTGGGAGATAAGGTTATAGTCATTTGAGAGAATGGTATCGATACCCATATCCAAAAATGTTTTTGTTTCTTCGGGGTCATCGGACCAGAACACATTACATTTGATTCCGTGTTCGTGAGCCTTATCTATCATTTCTTGATTGAAATACGGCTTGAAGAGCTGAACTTTTTCGCAACCGAATTCTATGGCGCGGTCAACTATCTCCCACGGTCTGTTGCCCAAATGACCTACGCAAACAGGTATATCGGGCGCATATTTTTTAAACTGCTGTATCTGTGTATCTGTCTCAAGCATGAAATATGCGTGCTGTTCGGCACCGTACTTTTTAAGTAATTCGACTATTTTTTTCATCGAAGCTTCGGGGTAAGGTGTCGTATCATAAGTAAGCGGTTTTATGTGGATATTCATAATGACGTGTCCGGCAAATTTATGCAAAATCTCTTCGAACTTCACGATGCGCAAGCCTTTGAATTTCTCGCCGAATTTAGCTCCGAAATCGAATTTTGTAAGCTCTTTGAATGTATGATCGGTTACAAGTCCCTTGCCGTCGCTCACTCTGCTGAGATCTCTGTCGTGTATCGATACTATCTCTCCGTCCGCTGTCGGCCAAAGGTCAAACTCTATTTCTTCCGCACCCAAAGCAACTGCCGCGCCGAAAGCGGGCATACTGTTTTCGGGAGCGACAACGCTGAAACCTCTGTGCGCGCAAACTCTGGGGTAACCGAGAGTTTTTTCGTTTTTGATCATAGCGCTTCCCGAGGGGCGATATTGCCACGGTTTTCTTCCGTATTCTATGTATTCGTAATGAGCCGAATCGGGGTTGCCGAATCCCGCGGGTTTATAATATTTATCTTTCGGGTCAAATTCGACAGTCTCCATTCCGAATCTGCCTTTCATGTTGACAAGCACCTTGCCGTAAGGAGATACCGCCATGCTTGCGCCGCAAATATCCGAATCTTCGCTGAAGCTTACCGACGAGCGAAGAACATATGCATTTGTGTTATATGCGAGGAATTTGCACATCGTTTCAATAGCATCGTGGCTATCGCTTCTTTGCAAAGAGCAACCGATTATGATATCAACGTTTTGTCTTGCTATATTGGCAAACGCTTCGTAAAAATAAAAGTCATAGCAGGTCAAAAAGCCGTAGCGAAGCCCTTCGATCTCAAGAACATAAGGTTCGGAAAATTCAAATGTGTAATCCGAATCAAGTTCCAAAACTTCCTGTTCCAAGGGAGGAAGATGTTTTTTGAAATATTTACCTATAAGCTCGCCTTTTCTATTGTAAACATATGTGGTGTTTCTGTAATTGCCGCCTATATCGTACAATGCGTTGACAAAAACGATGGAATTGCATCTTTTCGCCGTCTCTATGCATTTATCTAGGAGGATATCGATGTATTTTTTATGATAAAAAAATGTTTCCTCCTTTGTAGAAGTCGCGCAAGGAACATCGCTGTACTCAGGTAATACGATGATATCGACCGAATTATCGCATTTATCGAGCATCTGCATTTTAAATTCAAAATATTCGTCGGAATGAGATGTATCTCTCGAATACGGCGGTTGAATAATACACGCTTTCATAATTTCAAACTCCTTTTTATTTAATTATAAATTATCGACGCGAATGTCTTGCAAAAACATTTCATCTCATTTATAATATCATTGTTTACAGTATAGCAGAATCGCTTTTAAAAATCAAGGAACTTGCAGAAATTGTTGTTCACCGTGCAAGATCTTGCTCTATCCTTATCATTTTTTCGATATATACTATACTTGTCTGTAACAAAAGTTATTCACACGAAATCATTTTTACGGAGGCGATATATATGTTCAAGCAAAGGGTACATCTTATATGTAATGCACATATAGACCCTATCTGGCAATGGGATTGGCAGGAAGGCGCGAGTGCCGTCCTTTCCACGTTCCGTTCCGCCGTTAATTTGGCGGAAAAATACGATTATATCTTTTGTCATAACGAAGTTACCGCATATAAATATGTAGAAGAATATGCGCCTGACCTATTCGAAAAGATACGTCAGTTGGTCAAAGAAGGAAAATGGCATATCACTGGAGGCTGGTATCTGCAACCCGATGACAATATGCCGATGGGTGAAAGTTTTGTAAGACAGATACAAATGGGATTTGATTATTTCAAGGAAAAATTCGGAGTTACGCCCACTACCGCTTTTAACGTAGATGCGTTCGGACACACGAGAGGTCTTGTGCAGATATTGAAAAAATGCGGTCAAGACAGTCTTATCGTCTGCCGTCCTCGCGCGAACGAGCAGGAATTGGAAGGAAATCTATTTTTGTGGAAAGGCTTTGACGGAAGCGAGATAAAAGTTTATCGCTCCCCTAACGGATACAGTTCACCCCTCGGTGCGTCTGCGCATGAAATAATGAATCGTTTGAAAAGAAGGACCGACGAACCTATAACTTGTATGATGTGGGGCGTAGGAAATCACGGCGGCGGTCCTTCCGACAAAGACCTTGCCGACATTGCCAAGCTGATAAAAGACGATACGAACTATGAGATCTTCCATTCGACGCCCGAAGCGTTTTTTGCCGAGTTGGAACCCACCTATACCGTAGACACTTCATTGCATATATCTAACCCCGGTTGCTATACCTCATCGATCTGCGTAAAGCAAAAACATTTGGAATTGGAAAACGAGTTGTATCTTGCCGAGATAATGTCTTCTGTGGCTAGTTTGAAAGGTATGATGTCTTATCCGAAAGACGGATTATATAACTGTTTTATAGATCTGTTAAACGGCGAATTTCACGATGTATTACCCGGAAGCTCTGTTCAAGCGGGAGAAAACAACGGCATGATGCTTTTCCATCACGGTATGCTGGATGCGGAAAAGATAAAGACAAAAGCTTTTTTTGCGCTCTCTCAAGAGCAACCTGTAGCCAAGGAAGGGGAATATCCCATACTCGTATTCAACCCGCATCCGTATAAGCTTAAAACGAATGTGGAATGTGAGTTTTCCCTTGCCGATCAAAATTGGTCCGACACAGAGAAATCGAAAATCACCGTAACCGATGGAGAAACTCCCGTTAAACATCAGGTCATCAAAGAAGAAAGCAACTTGAATCTTGACTGGCGCAAACGCATAATATTTGAAGCGGAATTACCTCCAATGAGTTTAAAACGATACAGCGTATATGTCGAAAAACAGCCTGTTGCGAAAAGCGCCGTAACGGATTCCATCGTTTTCGATGATGGTCATAAATACGTTGAGATAGATAGAGGCACGGGACTTTTAAAGAGTTATCGATTGAACGGCAAAGAATATGTCAAAAACGCTTTTGCCCTTACTATGTTCGATGACGATCCCGATCCTTGGGCTATGCAGAAGCATCAATTAAAACGACTCGGCACAAACGGAACACCTTTTGTTCTTTCTCAAACACCGCACGGTGTTTTTGATGGAATGAGCAGTATCCAGATCATCGAAGACGGCGATATATATCTCGGTGTGGAAGCGTTCTTCGAAAAAGACAACAGCAAAGCTCGCATCGAATATCGCATATATAAAAACAACGATGATGTCGATGTCAATATCACGCTGTTTTTCCAAGATATGAATAAGATGATAAAAGTAGCAGTGCCGATGTGTTGCGCTTCCGACGTTATAGGTCAAGCCGCTTTCGGTACAGATAAATTATTTGCAGACGGCAGAGAAAATGTTTCGCAACGTTTTACGGCGGTGAAGTCCGAAGACAAATATATAGCTGTTTTTGACAGGAGCCGCTACGGCAGTCATTTTGAAGATGATACGTTATATCTGTCGCTTGTAAGAGGCACGACATATTGCGCTCATCCGATAATGACTCGTCCGTTGATACCCTCGGACCGTTTCACGAAAAAGATGGATCAAATGGAACACAACTATTACTTCCGTTTATCCGTTTGCGATGAATGTGAACTTGACAGAAAAGCATTGGAATTTAACCGCAGACCGTTTGCCGTAAATGTGTTCCCGTTAAATGAAAGAGCATCGGAAGCACCGTTCGATATACAAATATCGGATCCGAATATAACACTTGCAACGATGAAAAAGTCCGATCGCAGAGCCGGTTATATCATCAGATTGATGAATAATTACAAAGAAGCGCGTGAAACGACTCTTACCGTGGGAGCAAGTACCGAACGATTCCGCTTCGGTGCTTACGAAGTGAAAACGATCTATTATGACGGTTTTTTGCAGGAGCTTGAAACTTTGGAGATATGACGCTTACTTTGATTAAGCAATAAAAGATACCGTATAGCGGATATTATTCCGTTATACGGTACTTTTTGATTTTTCAGGCGATCGATATATAGCCGTTACTTATTGCTACTTAGTGTAAAATAATAATTGGCAAAGAAAGAAGTTTTG
>CAZFTE010000039.1:0-6405 GCA_964521785.1 uncultured Lachnospiraceae bacterium | reverse complement strand
TTTTTTACCAAAAAAATTATATCATGCTCTTTGCCAACTTTTACTTGACAGTTACATTTATCGGAGAAAAAGTTGACAATTTTTCTCAAGCATGGTATACTGCAAGCAGTGATCTTTGAGGAAAAATAATATTTTACGGTAAATATAAGGAAGGAGAACAATCATGAATCAGTTGTATACGGAGTTCAAAAGGAAATTCTCTATTTCAATGTACAAAAATATGTGGATATCTTTGGGAGAGATGAGCTTTCTGAAAGATTTTATTAGCGATACGCGAGGCGATCTTTATCCGATCGTCGAAAAAAGCGATGATTGCGATGAACAGATCGGCAAAAATCGTTATTGTCTTTCGAAAGGCTATGTGGAGCGCGTATTTTGCCAGTTGTTTCCCTTTGCGACATATGAGATCAACGTGGAAAAGTTAAACGGCGAGGTAGGATTTGTTTTTCGTTTGCCTGAGGTCTCTGCATCGCTCACCATGATATCCGATAAAGACGGAACATATCTGTCCTACAAATGCGCCGACCATACCGAGAAAATTGAGTGTCCGTCGGATTGCACTGAGCACTCGCCTTGGCTCGTTACCTTGCGTCCTGGATATTTTGATATTTATTACAGGCAAAATGGAGGAGCGAATTATTTCACTACCATCAACGAGCCGCTTTTTGCTGATTCCAACCGATACGACTCATTTAGAGATGGATATGTTTCGCTCTTTGCAAGAGGCGAGGTCTGTGTGATCGGCGTTACGTCTTGCCTTGATAATGGCGTTTCGATAGCGGATTTTCGAGCTGTCAAATACGAAGACGGCACTGTGATCAATGAGAACGGTAAAATTTACTTTACCGCCTCCATTAGAACCCATGCAGGTAATTACCAAGCGATTTTTTCGTGGGTTCCGGGAACTATGCAGCTTGAAATGACGGGAGCGCTCTTTTTCGACCATGGCGATGGCTTTTGGCGCGGATATATAGCGTCTATTCTTCTGTATAACAGAATGGCAAAGAAATGGTACGTTTGGACAAGCTCCTTTGAACACGCTCATATTCTCGCATACGGTCAATTTGACGGCGATCCTCGCTTTGGTGTCAACGTGGCGGACGTTACCATGATGGAAAAGGCGGGCGAGAAAGATTCCGACACCGAATTTCTCGGATTTTTCTGTGATGAAGACCCCGATCTCATTTACGATGCGGAGAATGACCGTTGGTTGCTCGCGATTTGTCGTGTAGACCACAAAACCGAAAAATATGTTTATGTATTCTTTGAATCGAAGGATCCTTTCAAAAATTTCTCTTATATCGGTCGCGGAGTAGAGGGTGCATCGGAAACGGGAGGCTCATTCCTGCGCGTGAACGGTGAGATATTCTTTACGTGCGGCAATTCTTTTGAGAGACGTTCGGAGTACCGCATTTATAGCAAGGACGGAATGCAGGAAGCGAAATTTCGCTATCCCGACGGAGGCTTTCGCGGTTGGGGCTGCGTTATCCCCGTTTCATTAGGTGCAAGAACTCGTTACTTCTGGTTGACATTCGACCGTCATAATGGAAGCGATTATAATTGGAGTTACGGAAATATATACTGCTTTGAGGCTTAGACCTCGCGATAAGAAAAAGCACTTCGTAAGAAAGCGTGATGTTCTTATCGGGGAAATCGCTAAAACAAAGTTACCACAGACCGGTCAAACGGTTTGTGGTAACTTTGTTTTATCAGTAGAAGGAACGATTTCGGGAAAGGCTCCCCTGTGTAAGGGGAGCTGTCAGTGGAGCTGACTGAGGGGTTGTTTGAAGATGTTTTTACAATCCCTCCGTCACGTTTTGCGTGCCACCTCCCTTTACACAAGGGAGGCTTTGGACTATGCCATACCACTATTATAACGCAAAAACCGCAGAAAAATAATCTGTGGTTTCTGTATTTTTGCAATTTCTCCGTTAAGGACAACAGAGTAATTGCTTTTTGTTTTTTCAAAGTCAATGCTTCATTGACAAGACTATGAGTTTATGTTATATTTTATTATAAAGAAGGTATTTTTAATAAAAAAACGGGAGATGCAAAAATGACATTTTTAATTTTAGCTATGATAGCAGTGATTGCGGTCGTAATAATTAAAACCGTAAATGAAAACAAGTATAAGGAATTGGAAACCGAAGTGCTGGAAGAGTTGGGTTTTTCAACTTTGAATATGTTTTCATATTACGATGAAAATATATTAGTTAAAAGTCGTCAAGCTTTGGAAAATTACGATGATATAAAGTATTTTAAAGAAAATAAAGAAAAATTGGAATATGCAAAAAAAGTTATAAAGAGAAAAGACAAAATAATAAATATATTAAAAGATTTTCTCGATAACAATGAATATAGCTCTCGTTCGCAGTATAAAAAGCTTTCCGCAAAAATAAACGCTGTCATAAAAATAGCCGAAGGACGTTACGGAGCTTGTTACAGGATACATATCGCGTATATATCCAGAGCGGGAAATAATTTGGGCGAGCGATTGATTGAATTATATGAACATGATATAGCCAAGTTCGAAAGCGATCCTTCTTTGCTCATGGGCAAGGGAGAATATAATAAATATTTGAAGGAACAAAAACAAGAAGCTTTAGCTGAAAAACAACATGAATACTATGAATATGTCAATAAAATAATCGATTATGCCAATGATAACAGAGATACTTTGTTTATAAAGGGCAGTTTGGAACGATTAGATAGCTCGATATCACAATTATTCGATAAAACGGTTAATAGTATAAAGAAGATAAAGAGCATTGATAGCGAAGAATGGGACATTATAAAAGCTTTAATAGTTCGCACTGAAAACGATATAAACAATGTCATAGAAAAAAATCATAAAATTCTTAAATATTATGATTCTCCCGAGTTTTTAAAGATAAAAGAGACCTGCGAATTATTGATGAATACTCAAAGGGAATTTAACGAATATATTATTGAAAAAGTTGAAGCTATCTCGCATCTTTTCGGCACAAGAGTTGTCAGAAACGAGACGGTGGATAATGATGAATATCAATATATTCGTCCATATAAAAAGACGATCACACCGTTTACCGCCGAAGTGTCGGCGGCTGTATTCGCGAGTGCGGAAAACAGTCCGTTGGAATATGTTATAAAAAATTTTTATCCGGACAAGAAAAAATATCCCGAACAAATACAAAAGCTTCATTTATTGCTCGAAGAACTCGCAACATTGAAAGAAGCCAAAAATATTATCAATAATTATAAAAAAGAATATCAACAATATCTGGGTGATGTTCCTATGTATGTTATCGAAGATGATGAATCGGGATTCTACTCCAGATTGGGATTTGCCAACATAGACGAGAACGTTCTGACTGTGGAATATAAATTTTCATATACTTCCGGCGGTGGAATGGCAAAAAGAACATTTACGGTTCCGATGACGGAGGAAACTATCATAGAATTGATAAGATCATTGGAAGGAAAGCTTACGGCAAGCGCTTTCAGCAAAGAACAGAGATCTTTAATGACCAATAAATTGCGAGAACATATTAAAAAAAGAGATAACTTTACTTGCCGTAATTGCGGAAATTCCGTATATCTAGAACCTAATTTATTGCTTGAGATAGACCATATAAGGCCCGTGTCCAAAGGAGGCTGCACTGTCGAGGAAAATCTTCAAACTTTATGTTGGAAGTGTAATCGTGCAAAGAGTAACAAACTTATCGCTATACAGTGATCATGATATATAAAAAAGCACTTCGTAAGAAGTGCTTTTTGTAGTTTTATTATTCGGAAAGTTATCATACAACATCCTTTTTGCATAAACTGTACGGAACACTTTCGCCAAGGAGGAACAGTCATGGCAATAAAGATATACATAGATCAAGGGCATAATCCGCAAAATCCGAATGCGGGAGCCGAGGGCAACGGATACAGGGAGCAAGACCTGGTATACTACATAGGCGAGGAGCTTGCCGCGCTTCTCAACGCATCGCCGAATTTCGAAGCGAGGACATCGCGAACCTCTCCCACGGAGATACTAGGCACCAGCACGGCGACGAGCCTTTCTACAAGAGTGAACGGAGCAAACTCTTGGGGCGCGGATTATTTTATAAGCATACACGCGAATGCTTCCGATATCGTTTCCGCTTCGGGAAGCGAAGCATATGTATACAGCTTTTCTTCGCCCGCGTTTGCGTTGGCAGAGGATATACTTGTCGGGCTTTTTGAAACCACTGGGCTTTCCGACCGCGGAGTATTCGAACGACCGACGCTATATGTGCTTCGCAGGACGAATATGCCGGCATTGCTTTTGGAAGTCGGATTTATCACGAATCCTGAAGATGCCGAACTTATGGCAAAAGACCCCACGCTTATAGCACGTGGGATCTTTAATGGAATATTACAATATTTCAACTTAAACAGTTGATCATGCTTCGCTTATCTTTTGCATGATGATATCGGCTACGATAACAGCCGCAAAGCCGATGAATGCGCCGCATAAAACGTCAGAAAGGAAGTGTGCGCCCGCAAGCAAGCGAGTGAAAGCCATAAGTACGCTCCAGAACACCACAACGGTATAAGTTATCTTCTTTGCGTTGGGGAAACGCTTGCAAAAACTTCTGCTGTAAAACAAAGGCAAAAGTCCGAGAGAGGAAGCGTTTACCGTGTGTCCTGAGGGGAAAGAATGATGTCCCGAAAAGAGATTGGGTCTATACCAAGGCGTAAAGAGCGAAGTGTCGCCCGCCAATACCATCTCTTTCAATCTGACTCTGCCCCAAATTATCTTCAAGCCTTGCGCGCCGACCATGACGCAACCGAGAACGACTATGCAAACGATGGACGGTACGAGAAATCCCTTTGCTTTTTTTTCGGGGAGCTTCATTACCGCAAAAAATATCGCCGCTGATATGACCAATGTCATAGCTATCGATATTATCTTTTCCACTGTGCCGAGGTCTTCTTTCACATCTTTAAAAGAGCCGTGAGCGGCAAAATAGATAACGCAGAGCAATACCGCCGCAGAACACACAGCGCCGATGTATCCGATGGGCTTTTTCATCTGCAAGAAAGCGCGCATTATTATCGCGGCGGCAAAACCGCCCATCAAAAGCGCGGGCCATTCGCCGATTATTTCAAAAGCCATCGTAAAGTTCGGCACCGTTATCGTGAGCGGTTCCGTTGTCAAATGAGTAAGCCAAGCGGAGAGTTTGAGATCGAAGAACGCCGCAAGCGTCATGCCGCAAGCAAAAACGAGAAGGGCTACCAAACAAGCGGATAAGCGCTTGTTCTTTCCCATATAAACGATATTATTCATGGTTATGTTATGCGGAGATAACGAGTGCTGCCGCACCGATGATGCCCGCGTTGTTTCCGAGCTGAGCTATGCGGATCTCCGTCTTGCAAGAGTCGTCCGCAGAATAACATTCTTTGGCAACTTTCTCTTTGAGGGGAAGAAGGAGCGGATCGCCCTCGTTGCATATACCGCCGCCGATAAGGAGTATCTCGGGTTGGAATATGTTTATGATATTTGCAATACCGCAAGCGAGGTGGCTAATGTAATAATCAACTACTTCAGCGGCGGTTTTATCGCCTTTTCTCATAGCGGCGAAAGCTGTCTTGCCGCCGATCTTTGCGGGGTCGCCGTCGCACATCTCCGCGATGATGGGAGAGTTTGTCTCAGCGAATTTTTCTCTTGTGAAAGCAACGAGTGCCGTTGCGGAGCCGTATGCTTCAAAGCAACCGTGTCTGCCGCAAGAGCATTTTCTGCCGCCGTATTCGATAACCATATGACCGATCTCTGCGCCGCCGCAAGCGCAACCCGTAAGGAGCTTGCCGTTCAAAACTATACCGCTGCCGACACCTGTGCCGAGCGTAACCATAACGGAGCTTTCAGCGCCTTTTGCCGAGCCTACCGTAGCTTCCGCAAGAGCGGCAACGTTCGCATCGTTACCGATGGCGATATTTTCTTTCGAGATACCCGAAAATCTTACGAACATATCAACAACGGGGAAATCTCTCATTTTGATATTGTTTGCGTATTCGATGATACCTGTTTTGAAATTTACTGTGCCAGGAGCTGCAAGACCGACCTTGATGTTATCCTTAACAAGGTCAAGACCCTCTTCTTCACATATCCTTGCGCAAATTGCAGCCATATCTTTTGTTATCTCTTCCGGACCGCGCGCAGCCATAGTGGGAACTGAGATCTTTCTGACTATTTTGTAGTTTTCGTCTACAAGACCAACGGCGATGTTAGTGCCGCCAAGGTCGATGCCTATTGTGTACATTGTATTCCTCCATTTTAAGGTTATTTTCGACATCTGCTTATTTTATTATAATTCCTCGGCGGCTTATTGTCAAGTATGCATATATATTCAAAGTATACTTTTAAGCCCTGCTCCGCACAATATCTTGAGCCTTTCC
>CAZFTE010000038.1:0-7351 GCA_964521785.1 uncultured Lachnospiraceae bacterium | reverse complement strand
TTTTTACCAAAAAAATTATATCATGCTCTTTGCCAACTTTTACTTGA
This sequence comes from uncultured Lachnospiraceae bacterium, assembly GCA_964521785.1. Lineage (GTDB taxonomy): Bacteria > Bacillota > Clostridia > Oscillospirales > CAG-272 > UMGS731. Next base: position 7,304 of record CAZFTE010000038.1, on the reverse strand, counting down.
CAGTTACAAAGCAGGATAAAGTTGTTGACAACTCAACAACTTTATCCTATAACAATATCGTATTGTTGATAAGTCAACAACTATATATTGCTTATTTTTATCCGATAGGAGACAGAGAGAATGTTTATAATAAAAAAGTTGGGTTGTCGCATATTTCAAACGGCTTTTCGCTTGGCTATACCGATATTGCGTATAAAGAGCCTAAGATAGTCCATTCATGCGATGAGATATGCGATATAGCGGCAAATGAAGATATCAAAAAGGCGCTTATCGTAACGGATAAGGGAATAGTTGAAAATGGTTTGACTTTATATGTCGAAAGAGCCTTGAAAAAAAGCAAGGTACATTATATAATATATGATAAGACACAGCCGAATCCCACGGTGGACAATGTGGAGGAAGCTTTGCTGATATATAAGCGCAACAAATGTGATGCTCTTATCGCGATAGGCGGAGGCTCCTCCATGGATTGCGCCAAGGCTATCGGTGCGAGAGTGGCTTATCCGAACAAGACCCTCGGTCAACTTGGCGGAATATTGCGTGTTCGCCGCAAATTGCCGATGCTCATATCCATACCCACGACGGCGGGCACGGGAAGCGAAACAACTCTTGCCGCGCTTATCACGGACAGCGAGAAGCACCATAAATATGCGTTGATGAGTTTTCCGCTCATATCCGATCACGCCGTTTTGGACGCAGAACTTACGTATTCCTTGCCGCCGCACCTTACGGCGTCCACAGGCATGGACGCTTTGACTCATGCCGTAGAAGCATACATTGGGCACTCTTCCACTAGCAAGACACGCGCCTTGGCGCTGGAGGCGACTCGCCTCATATTCGGCAATATAGAAAAAGCATATGTCAACGGACACGACAAAAGAGCAAGGGAAAATATGCTCCTTGCTTCCTATAAGGCGGGCATAGCTTTTTCCGAATCATATGTCGGATATATCCATGCCGTGGCACATTCGCTCGGCGGAAAATACGGCACACCGCACGGCTTGGCAAATGCGGTCATAATGCCGTATATGATTGAGGAATATGGGGAAAGCATTTATAAAAAGCTTCATTACCTCGGCGTTGCCGCGGGCATCTGCTCCGTAAAAGACAACTATGAGGACAGCACAAAAAAATTTATAAGTGCGATAAAGGCTCTAAACAAAAAAATGAATATTCCCGAAAAGATATCGGGTATTAAAAAAGAGGATATTGCGGAGATGGCGCATCATGCATATAAGGAAGCGACACCGCTCTATCCCGTGCCGAAGCTTATGACGGAAAAAGAACTTGCGGCATTTTACTATAAGATTGCGGATTGGAGTTGATCTGATATGACAAGCAGTGATATACAAAAGCTGTTGGAAAGACAAAGAAGATTTTACAGAAGCGGGAAGACCCTTCCCGTGAGATTTCGCATAGAGCAACTTAAAAAACTCTATGCCGCCGTAAAAAAATACGAGAACGAGATAAACGGCGCACTTACAAAAGACCTTGGAAAGAGCGAGTATGAAGGCTTCATGTGCGAGAGTGGTCTTGTGCTTACGGAGATAAGCTATATGATAAAGCATGTGCGAGGTCTTGCTCGAAAAAAGACAGTGCATACTCCCTTGGCGCAGTTTTGCTCACATAGCTATAAGCAAGCCGTGCCTTACGGCAATACTTTGATAATGAGTCCTTGGAACTATCCCTTCTTGCTTTCTATGGAGCCGCTTGCGGACGCTATCGCCGCGGGAAATACGGCGATAGTAAAGCCGAGTGCATATTCTCCCGCAACGAGCGAGATCGTAGAAAAGATAATCAAAGAATGTTTCGACGAGGAATATATCGTCGTTATCAAAGGCGGCAGGAAAGAAAATTCCGCTCTGCTCGAGCAAAAGTTCGATCTCATATTCTTTACGGGAAGCCAGAATGTCGGCAAAGAGGTGCTGCGCCATGCGGCAGAGCGCCTGACACCCGTCGTGCTGGAACTCGGCGGAAAAAGCCCTTGCATAGTCGATGCGAGCGCGAATATAAAGCTTGCGGCAAAACGCATAATTTTCGGAAAATATCTCAACTGCGGTCAGACGTGCGTTGCACCCGACTATATCCTTTGTGAAAGGACTGTAAAAGATGAATTTATAAAAGAAGTCATCTTGCAGATAAAAGCGCAATACGGCGAAGACGCGCTTGCAAACAAGAATTACGGAAAGATAATCAATAACAAACATTTTGAAAGGCTTTGCGGTCTTATAGATGAGAACAAGGTAGTCTTCGGCGGTCAGACAGATAGCGCATCTTGCAAAATAGCGCCCACCGTTATGGACGGCGTTACCGCAGACGACGCGGTGATGGGTGAGGAGATATTTGGACCTATCATGCCGATATTGACTTTCGATGATTTTGATACCGTTGTCAACGAACTTAAAAGCGGCGACAGACCGTTGGCTCTATATCTTTTCACGAGCGACAAAAAGCATAAAAAACGAGTTGAAACGGAGCTTTCATACGGCGGCGGTTGCATAAACGATGTAGTGATCCACCTTGCGACGAGCGAGATGGGCTTTGGCGGCGTGGGCGAGAGCGGAATGGGTTCTTACCACGGAAAGGACGGTTTTGAGGCATTCTCGCATTATAAATCGATAGTCGATAAGAAGACTTGGCTCGACCTTCCGATGAGATATCAACCGTATAACAGCAAACTTTACGAGAAGCTACTGCATATATTTTTAAAATGATTATTTTTATAAAATAAATAAAAAAACAAAATATTTAAGGAGCGAGGTAAAAAATGATAAAGAAAGCTCTCCCGATATGGACAGACACAGTAACAGACAATCAATACATAGAAGTAAAGCAGGAATTTGATTTTCACGGTAACGGAAATGTCAAATTTCAGGTATACGCGGACGCGGATTACGATGCATATATCAACGGCATATATCTCGGTGCGGGACAATATCGTATGCAACCGAATAAAAGAGCATATGATGAATATGACGTAACGGATATGCTCGTCAACGGAAAAAATACTGTGCGCGTAACGGCTTATCATCAGGGAAAGGATTCGTCAACGTATTGCAGAAGCACCGCGGCGGTAGCTTTTGCCCTGTTTTCCGATGATATGTGCGTGATGTCGGGCAAAGATACGCTCGTGCGCGAGCATCCGTTTTATGAGAGCGGCGATATAGAGATGATATCCGGTCAGCTCGGATACACGTTCCACTATGATGCGACAAAGCCCGAAACACAGTGGCAAGAGCCGAATATCATAGATCTTAGCGATGTAACGCTTGTAAAAAGACCGATAAGCAAGCTTTCTCGCAAAGAACTTGTTAAAGGAAAAATAAAAACGCAAGGCTTGCTTATGCGAACGACAGAAGGTACTCCCGCCGACCAAATGCAGAAGGACTTTTTGGCATGGCGCACTTACGGAGATATATTCTCAAATAATACCGTAAAATATGACGAGAACGGAGCATATTTCGTTATCGACCTCGGCGACGAGCTGGGCGGTTACTTCTCGATGACGATAAATGCCGCAAAAGGCACCGTTATAGATATCGGATTCGGCGAACATCTTGACGATATGCGCGTCCGCACGAGCGTTGGCAGACGAAACTTCGCCGCAAGATATATCGCGAACGGAAGCGAAAACGAGCATTTTTCGGAACATATGCGTCGCTTCGGTTGCAGATACCTCGAAATACACATAACGTCTATGAGCAAAGATGTGGAATTTAAAGAGATCGGTCTTGTTAGATCCGAATATCCGTTGGCGAGGATCGCGGACTTCAAATGCAACGATTACTTCTTTGAAAAGCTTTACGATACATCTGTAAAAACGCTGAGAATGTGTATGCACGAGCATTATGAAGACTGTCCGTGGCGCGAACAGGCTCTTTATGCATACGATTCCTATATACAGATGCTTTGCGGATATTACGCTTTCGGCGAGTACGAATTTGCTCGCGCGTCTCTCGAACTTTTGGCGGATACTCAAACAGAGAACGGTCTGCTCGGTCTTACCGCGCCGAGAGCGCCCGGACTTACGATACCTGTATTTTCACTTGCATGGATATTGTCGCTTGAAAAATACACATTATTCAGCGGAGATACGGAATTTGCACGTTCGATGTTGAATACAGTCGAAAAGATCTTTTCTTCATTCGATATGGAAAACGGTCTTGTGAAAAACAAGATAGACAAAGATATTTGGCATTTTAAAGAATGGTTCTCAGGACTTGACGGCAACAAAAAAGACGACTGCGACCACGATTCGCCTACGAATTTCTACTATATACTTGCGCTTGAAGCGTATAGATCACTTTGCGGCTACTGCAAAGTGAAAGCGCCGGATATCGATATCGATAAGATGCGCGACAGCATAAAAGAAATGTTCTACGACAGCGAAAAAGGTCTTTATAAAACAGCTGTCGGAGATGAAAGATATCACGAAATGACTCAAACGCTCGCTGTAATGGCAGGTATGCCGAATATCGACGAGATGCTTGAAAAGATAGCAAGCAAAGACAGCAATCTTATCCCGTCCACATTGAGTTCGCTCCTTTTCAAATATGAAGCGCTTCTCAAAAACAGCGATAAATATAAACAGACAGTGCTTGACGATATGCGCAAAGTTTACGGAGACATGATGTTTCGCGGCGCGGATACTCTTTGGGAAACTTCAAAGGGCGCGTGCGATTTCTCGAACGCGGGAAGTCTCTGCCATGCGTGGTCGGCGGTATGGATATATATCGTATTCAAATATTACATTGGATTCAAGCCCACGCTCCCGGGATTTGAAAGCTATGAGATCGAGCCGATGGAGCTTGACGACCCCATGCATTTTAAGGCAACGCTCTTATCTCCGAAATTCGAAAAACAGTACGAATGTAAATAATAACGGATACCGCACATAGGGTATTCGGATAAAAAATTGAAAGGAATCTAGAAATCGATATGAGCTTATGGATATGTGCAAACGAAAATACTAACAGCACGCATTTTTACTATTTTGAAAAAAGCTTTGAGGCACAAGAGGGAGCCTCTTTGTCCGCTCAGATATGTGCTGATACCAGATATCAACTCTATATCAACGGAAATATGGTGTGCGAGGGACCTTGCCAGGGTTCCACTTATGTCAGATATTACGAGACGGCAGATCTTACGCCTTACCTTGTTGCGGGAGAAAACAAGATCTCCGTAAAGGTAATGCATATGGAGGAACATTCCTTTATTTCGGTATATAAAGAATCCAAAGCCGCGCTTTGGTTCCATGGTACGCTTACGGATGGCGATAACACCTCTTTTATCGATACCGATGGCACATGGCTTTGCTTCCGCGATGACTCGGTAAAATTTCATAACATGAGGGGAATACATCTTTCCGTGCCGCCTTGCGAAGATGTTTTGGGCGACACGGTGTTGGTGCCTGTTTCGGTCGAGGAGATGTACAGACCGAATATAGAAAATAACGGATATACTCGTTACGGTTCGAGAGACGTATATCCTTTGGCACCGCGCCCCATTCCGCAGATGAAAGAAGAACCGCATAAGGATATGCGTGTGATACGTAAAGGAGCGGGATTTATCGAATTTGACGCGGGCGAATATACTACCGCCAAGATAGCACTCGATTTCTGTGCGCCAAAGGATACCGCCGTAAGGGTCCTCTATTCGGAATGTTACAAGCTCAGAGATGACGAAGGCAGATCATACAAGGATCGCCGCGACGCATTTGATGACCCTACGGCATATATGGACGGCATTTACGACACTATCCGCGCAACGGGCAAACCGCAATCGTTCAAGCCGTTTTGGTATCGTGCTTTCCGATTTGTTCGCATAGACTATCCCGCGGACAGCGAGATCGATATCAGATCGTTCACATACGGCTCCTATTTTTATCCGTTGGACCGCGCGGGAAGCTTTGAATGTTCAAATGAGAGCTATAATAAGATGTGGGAGATAAGCCGTAACACAGTGCTTTGCTGTATGCACGAAATGTATGTTGACTGTCCTTACTACGAGCAACAGCAATACGATATGGACAGCGCGCTTGAGATGCTCTTCACGTTCCGTCTCGGTTCCGATACAAAAATGCCGTTCAAATCCATTACGGACCTTGCACATTCTCAAATGCAGAACGGTATGCTGCAAGCCAATTATCCCTCTACGAGTGTTCAGATAATACCGAATTTCACGTTCTTTTGGATACTTATGTTGCGCGATTATTTGCGTTACACGGGAGATACAGACAATGTACGCACCATGCTCGGCACCGTAGACAAGGCGCTCGAAGGCTTTGAAGTTTTGATAAACGAGGACGGTCTTATCGCGCCCACGCCTTATTGGAGCTTTGTTGACTGGGTGCCGAAATGGACTATCGGCGTTCCCGATGGCGGACGCGAGGAACCTTTGACGGTAACTTGCCTCATGTTTGCCGCATCTCTTAAAGCCGCATCGGAGATCTGCACGGCTATCGGCAGGACCGACAGGGCGGCGGAATATCTTCGCCGCGCAGACGAGATGATATCGAATGTCAAAAAGCATTGCTACGATGAATCCGTGGGTCTTTTCAAAAACACACCTTTCCGCAAGGATTACAGCCAGCATACTACTCTTTGGGCTATCCTTTCGGGCGCTGTTTCGGGAGAGGAAGCGGGCAGATTGATAGACCGCACATTTGACACGAACTTTGGCTTGGATATCTCTGTTTGCACTTTCGCAATGAATCACTATATGTTCAGAGCGCTAGAATTATCCGACAGATATATGTATGCGCCGCGTTTATTCGAGGGTTGGCATACTATGATGGATAAGCATTGCACAACTTGGTGCGAGAACCCCGGACAGCCTCGCAGTGAATGTCATGGTTGGAGTTCTGCGCCCGCATATGAATTTTCCGCAATGATACTCGGTGTTTACCCGACAGCGGACGCATATCGTTCTGTTCGCATAAAGCCTTATATCGATGTTTTGGATATGACATGGGCAAAAGGAACTGTCCCCACGCCTTTCGGAACGATCGCCGTTCAATGGGAAAAAGTTGACGGCAAGTTCTCGATGACGGTCTCTTTGCTCGATGAAAAAGCGGCTGAAGAGATGGATGTTACCGTTATTCTTCCCGACGGCAGGAAATTGAAGATGGATAGTGGCACATTGACAGCCGAGTGCAAGCTCTGATATGTAAACTTTTATTTTACATCGACAAAAATGATATTCCCATCGGTACAGATGAGAATATCATTTTTTGTTTTTGTGTGGGGAACATAGCGTTTGAGCGATGAAGCGTAGGTCGGCTTCAAGTTTTTTAACTCAAGAAA
>CAZFTE010000037.1:0-7357 GCA_964521785.1 uncultured Lachnospiraceae bacterium | reverse complement strand
CTTTACAGTAAGTTTTTATTGCATATTCGGCAAAAAAGTATTATACTAATAAGAAAAAAGAGTAAAATGAGGCAGAAAAACACATGAAGTTGATCGAAACACTTAAAAATGAAAAACTTTCGCTTTCTTTTGAAGTCTTTCCTCCCAAGACGGACGCAAATTTCGAAAGCGTTAAACGCGCGGTAGAAGAGATAGCCACTCTCAATCCTGCGTTCATGAGCGTAACATATGGTGCGGGCGGCGGCACGAGCCAATATACTTTGGATATAGCTAAAGACATAATGAAAAAACACAGTGTTCCGACATTGGCGCACCTTACTTGCGTTTCTTCCACAAAGGAAACGGTGAGAAAACGTATTGCGGATATGAAAGAAGCGGGCATTGAAAATGTCATGGCTCTTCGCGGCGACCTCACGCCCGAGATGGAAACACAGGACAGAAGCACATGGGATTATCGCAACGCGATAGAGCTTGTTCGCGAACTTAAAGAAAGCGAAGCTGATTTTTGCATCGGCGGCGCGTGCTATCCCGAAATACACCCCGAAAGCGTAAATCAAAGGGAAGACATAAAATATCTCAAAGAAAAGGTTGATGCGGGTTGCGATTTCCTCACAACGCAGATGTTTTTTGACAATAACCTCTTTTATAATTTTCTCTATAAGATAAGAGAAGCGGGCATAACCGTTCCCGTAGTTGCGGGTATCATGCCGATAACCAACGCAAATCAAGTTGCAAGGGCAATAAAACTTTCGGGTTCCTTTATGCCCCAGCGCTTCAAGAGCCTTGTGGATAAATTCGGCTCCGACCCCGCGGCGATGAAGCAGGCGGGCATCGCTTACGCAACGGACCAGATAATCGATCTTTACGCAAACAACATCACAAATGTTCACGTTTATTCCATGAATAAACCCGACGTGGCATTTAAAGTTCAAAACAATCTTTCCGATATCTTGGGCAAATGAACGCGATAAATTATAAAAGCTATCAAGAACCCGAGTTCGATCGCAAGGAGATATTGCGATATGCGGGTTGCAAAGAGGCAACCGAGACGGTGCTGTCTTTGCTTGAAGAATGTATAGCTGAGTGCAAGGGTGCGCTCTGCTATAAAGTATGTTATTCGGAATATCCGATATCGTTGGACGGCGAGGATATCGACCTCGGATTTGCGAAAGTAAAAAGCAAGCATCTTGCGAGAAACCTCGAAAGGTGCGAACGTATAGTGCTTTTCAGCGCCACAGTAGGTCTTGCCATGGACAGGCTTATAGCGAGATATTCGCGCATATCCCCCGCAAAAGCGCATATGTTTCAGGCTATGGGCGCGGAACGTGTCGAAAGTCTTTGCGATGTGTTCAACGATGAGATAACAAGGATATCAGCGGACGAGGGATGTTTTACGCGCCCTCGTTTCAGTCCCGGCTACGGCGATGTTCCGCTTTCATTGCAACGCGAGATATTCGCCGCGCTCGATTGCGAGCGCAAGTTGGGAATAACGCTCAATACGAGTCTGCTTATGTCTCCCTCAAAATCTGTTACCGCGATAATAGGCATAGGCAAAAAAATATGACCTCTTTTTGGAGAAAAGCATGAATATAACTGAATTTTTAAAAGAAAATAAAGTCATTCTCGACGGCGGTATGGGTACGCTCTTGCAGAAAGCAGGGCTTAGCCCCGGCGAGCTTCCCGAACGCTGGAACATCACTCACGCCGACGAAGTGGAAAAGATACAGCGTGATTATTTCAATGCTGGTACGAACGTAATAAACACGAATACATTCGGCGCCAATACGCTTAAATTTTCGCTCGAAGAGCTTGATGAGATAGTTAAAAATGCCGTGGAGATAGCAAGACGCGCGGCGAAAAGCTCCGTCGGAACGCAAGAAAAATTCGTTGCGCTCGATCTCGGACCCACGGGTAAGCTTTTGAAGCCTTACGGCGATTTTGACTTTGAAGAAGCTGTTGCCGTTTTCGCGCAAACGGTTCGTTTGGGCGTGAAATACGGCGTTGACCTCATCATGATAGAAACGATGAACGACAGCTACGAAACAAAAGCGGCTATCCTTGCGGCAAAGGAAAACAGCGAGCTTCCGATATTCGTTTCCAACGCTTACGGTGAGGACGGCAAACTTATGACAGGCGCTTCGCCTGCGGCTATGGTCGCGATGGCGGAGGGACTCGGCGTAAGCGCTATCGGCGCAAACTGTTCGCTCGGTCCGCGCCAGCTCCGCAATGTTATAGCGGAGCTTTTGGAATGTGCTTCTATTCCCGTGTTGCTCAAACCCAATGCGGGACTTCCCAAAAGCGATGGCGAAAAAACATTTTACGACGTAAGCGCAGATGAATTTGCAAAAGAAGTTGCGGATTCCGTTCGCGCGGGCGTAAGGGTGATAGGCGGCTGTTGCGGCACTACTCCCGAATATATAAAGGCTGTTTGCGACGCCACGGCGGATATCGCTCCCGTGCCGTTGACGAACAAAAACATCACCTGTGTTTCTTCCTATACTCACGCTGTACGCTTCGGCGATTCACCCGTACTTATCGGCGAAAGAATAAATCCCACAGGTAAAAAAAGATTCAAACAAGCACTTGCCGAAAAAGACATCGGATATATTTTGCAGGAGGGAATAGCTCAGCAAGAAAAGGGCGCTCATATCCTTGATGTAAACGTCGGTCTGCCCGAGATCGACGAGACGGAAATGATCTGCGAAGTGGTAAAGGAACTTCAGGCGATAATAGATCTTCCGCTCCAGATAGATACTTCCGACCCTGTTGCGATGGAGGCGGCTCTTCGTCTTTACAACGGCAAAGCGATGATAAACTCCGTAAACGGCAAAGAAGAAAGTATGCGCGCAATTTTCCCGCTCGTTAAAAAATACGGCGGTGTTGTGGTAGCCCTCACGCTCGATGAAAGAGGAATACCGCAGACGGCGAGTGAAAGGATAGAGATAGCCGAAAAGATAATCCGCATTGCTTCCGAATATGGCATAGAGAAAAAAGATATCGTGTTCGATACGCTCGCGATGACCATCAGCGCGGATAATAAAGCGGCGCTCGCAACGCTCGGCTCGCTCAATCATATCAAAAATAAGATAGGTTGCCATACTTCGCTCGGCGTTTCGAATATTTCGTTCGGTCTGCCCGTACGCGAAGCGGTAAACAGCGCATTTTTTGCGTTGGCACTCGAAAACGGACTTTCTGCGGCGATAATGAACCCTTATTCCGTCGATATGATGAAAACGTATTACACCTTCCGTGCGCTCCACGGTCTAGACGAAAACTGTGCGGAATATATAGAATTTGCTTCTAATCTTCCTGTGCAGACGCCAAGCTCAACATCTCAGACAGTTGCGGCATCGGCGACAGAGGCAAAAACAGGCAAGACTGAGCTTCAAAACGCTATCGTTAAAGGTCTGCGAGAAAAAGCGGGCGCGATAACGAAAGATATGCTCACTTCCGTTCCCGCACTCGATATAGTGAACAATGAGGTAATACCTGCGCTCGACATAGTCGGCAAGGGATTTGAAGAAAAAACAATATATCTTCCGCAGCTCCTTATCAGCGCGGAAGCGGCAAAATGCGCTTTTGAAGAGATAAAAACGTTCGTTTCAAATTCCGACGGTCAGATGGTCAAAAAATGCGATTTCGTTATCGCAACGGTCCATGGCGACGTTCACGATATCGGCAAGAATATCGTTAAGCTCTTGCTCGAGAACTACGGTTTCAATGTTACCGATCTCGGAAAAGACGTTCCCCCCGATGTTGTTGCGGAAACAGTTGAAAAGCTTCATGCTCCGCTCGTCGGATTGAGTGCGCTCATGACAACTACCGTTCCCGCAATGGAAGAGACGATAAAGCTTTTGAGAGTACGCGCACCTTGGTGCAAGATAGTTGTCGGCGGTGCCGTTCTTACTCAGGATTATGCAGACCGCATCGGCGCGGATAAATATGCCGCCGACGCGATGGAGACTGTAAGATACGCAGACGCTGTATCTCAAGAATTATAAGACATCAAAAAATATCCTGCGGAACAAGTAAGTCCGCAGGATATTTTTTTAGTTACAGTCGCAAACTGCTTTCCAATATTCGGCAAAACTCATCTGCTTCGTATATCGTGTTGAAAGCGGAAAAACTAAGCCTTACCGCGTCGTTTCCTGTTCCCAGCGCTCTGTGCGCCAGCGGAGAACAGTGAAGTCCCGCGCGTGTGCAGATGCCGTGATCTGCGAGCAAAGCGGAAAGATTAGTGCCGCTTATACCTTCGGCATTGAACGATATTACGGAGCCTTGCCGTTTTTGCGGCAGATATAATTCTATCTTCTTATTGTTTTTCAAGCGAGCAAATATCCTATCGCTTACGGTCTGCTCATGGAGCGCTATCTTGTCGATGCCTATCTTTTTTATATATCGTATGCCGTAGCGCAGTCCCACGATGTTCGGCACGGCAACTGTCCCGGATTCGAATGATTCGGGCGAGATATTTCCCATATCCGTATTTGCCGAATCGTAACCGTTGCCGCCGTACATCAACGGTTTGAAACGAGAAAGGTCGAGGTCGTCCGCGAAAAGGCAAAATCCGCTTCCTTGCGGCCCGTAAAGACCCTTATGCCCCGGGGCGCAAAGTATGGATATACCGCATTTCATCGAGATATCGTATATCCCCGCGCTCTGCGAAGCATCGACGATATAGCATATTCCGCGATGGCGGCAAAGCTTTGCGATATCTTCTATCGGTAAGAGCCGCGGGCAAACATTGGAGGCATGGGTCGTTATTATCACGCGAGTGTTTATCCGCAATGCTTTTTTGATGTTTTCAAGAGTTTCTTCGTCGCTTTTCAAGGCGTCGAATACGGAATACGAAGCCGTACCTTGCCGATAAAGCTCGGCTACGGGGCGCAATACGCTGTTATGCTCAAGATTTGAAATCAAAATGTGGTCGCCTTGCTTTACGGTTCCGAATATAGCTGTATTCAATGCGTGCGTTGCATTTTGAGTGAAGATAACGTTTTCGGGCTTTGATGAGCCGAAGAACGAAGCGACCTCGCTTCTTGCATCGTAGACTGCTTCTGCGGCAGATACCGCTAACTGATGAGCGCCTCTGCCTGGGTTGCCGCCGTATCTTTTCATACATTCGAGCATACCGCGAATGACTTCATTCGGCTTTGGAAAAGTAGTTGCGGCGTTATCGAAGTATATCATATCCACTATTCACCACGGCTTTATAATGTTATAGTAGCTTATGTCGGAACTGTTGAGCGCAGAAATGGCTTTTGCAAGCGCACCCAAAGACACTTCCACGCCGAAGCGACAGCCTTCGTTCGATCTTGACGGTACGCGAACGACATTCGCCGCAATGCCGTTAAGTTCAAGATCTCGGCGCGCTTTTATCGCGCTCGTTTGCGAACCCGTAACAATTATCCTCTTTTCCATACGGGTACCCTCTTGTTTATATTTTGCGGAATATCATATCCGCATTACAGTATATGACATGAACAAAAAATTGCCATTCATAAAATGATATTCTCTGACAATAATAAGACCAGAGCGAAGGAACGAACGTCTCCCTCGCTTATGGGCGAGCGGAGTACCGCGTGCCTAACAAAGATATAAAACAAAATATAAAGATCGAAAAAGATCAGGAGAATATAATATGGCTACAAATAAATCTCTCATTCCCGAAGCAAAGGAAGCGCTCAATAAGTTCAAAATGGAAGCGGCGACAGAAGTCGGCGTAAACCTCAAGGACGGCTACAACGGCGACCTTACCGCAAAGCAGGCGGGTTCTGTCGGCGGTCAGATGGTCAAGAAGATGATAGAAGCCTATGAACAGGGCATGAAATAAATCATAAAAGCATAAGAAAAGGTCGCCGTCGCAAGACGGCGATCTTTTCTGTTAAAAAAAGCACATCGATATACCTTGCAGCATATATCATAAGATGATACAAATCAGATTTTCCAGATGAGAATAAACTTAAAGTTTATATCTTGCGAACATAACAGATATTCTGTATAAATTATTTTTATGCTATAATTAAAAAACAGTATTTCGGTATGATTGACAACTTACCGACTTCACTGTATAATTTATATGATAAGATATATTAAAAAATATAAAGTATCGAAATTAAAGAGGAAAAAAGCATGAAAATAATCAAAAATAAAAATTTTCCGAACGAGAGAGATCTTTACGGCGCAAATGATGTATATTTGAAAAAATGCACATTCGACGGCATAGAAGACGGTGAATCCGCGCTCAAAGAAGCGCGAGATATAAAGCTTGAATCTTGCTTTATGAACCTTCGCTATCCGCTTTGGCATGACGAGCGCGTGGAGATGGACGATGTTACCATGACCGATAAATGTCGTGCCGCACTTTGGTACAGCGATGATATCGTTATAAAAAATTCTCATCTGCTCGGAATAAAAGCGTTGCGCGAATGTAACCGCATAAAGATAAGCGATACGGAGGTAGTTTCTCCCGAATTCGGTTGGAAGAGCCACGGAATAGATATAGAAGATTCGAAACTTGAAAGCGAATATATGTTTTTGATGGCTTCGGACATAGAACTCAAAAAAGTAAATTTCAAGGGCAAATATTCTTTTCAGTATGTTGAGAATGCTGTCATAGAGGATTGCGTACTCGACACCAAAGATGCTTTTTGGCATTCCAAGAACATAACAGTAAAAAATTCCGTTGTCAAAGGCGAATACCTTGCTTGGTATTCCGACGGACTCACGCTCATAAATTGTAAAATAATAGGAACACAGCCTTTCTGCTATTGCACAAATTTAAAACTTATAGACTGCACCATGCAGGAAACGGACTTTTCTTTTGAATATTCCGATGTTTCGGCGACTGTTGACGGCGATATCCTTTCGATTAAAAATCCGAGAAGTGGAAGCATCACGTGCGACAACATCGGTGAACTTATATACACCGATGACAGCAAATACGAATGCAGATGCGAGATAACCGAAAAAACGAAAAAGAGATCCTAAATGTGGCGGTGTCCATAAGACAGCATTACACCATGTTTGAGCAAGCTGCTCAAAACCGCATGGAGCTGATTGTGCCGCAACTGGCAAAGCAGTACGGCGTGACCGAGCAACTGAAAGCCGAAAATCAAATGGAATGGGTTCGGCAGACGAACGCTTGCAAGGCACAGGCAGAAGCTATCGTGAAGTTTGAACTGATTTATGATTGATACCGAGACCGCCCAGACAAAAAATGTTCGGGTGGTTTTTTGTAGATGGTAGATTTCTTCACAATTTTCTGCTATACTTTATTCAGTGAAAGAGTAAGGAAAATCGGAATTTTGGAGGTTATTATGGCTTTTGATTTTAAGAAAGAATATAAAGAATTTTA
>CAZFTE010000036.1:0-9292 GCA_964521785.1 uncultured Lachnospiraceae bacterium | reverse complement strand
GTTGTGGCTTCGAGTCGCACCCCGCAAGGGGTGCGTGGATTGAAATTAGCTGTATGGTTTTCTGTCGTCCTGCGAATCAAGTCGCACCCCGCAAGGGGTGCGTGGATTGAAATCTTGTGGGGAACAACCCCAATCAAGCAAATCAAAATGTCGCACCCCGCAAGGGGTGCGTGGATTGAAATCAGGAAAATTTGCAACTTAAAATCAAGGATAATTGGTCGCACCCCGCAAGGGGTGCGTGGATTGAAATGAAGTGAATGGTAATAGGGTTGTAATTGGCATTGGTCGCACCCCGCAAGGGGTGCGTGGATTGAAATTGTTCACACGCAACGAGTCCCACATACCGCCGCAGTCGCACCCCGCAAGGGGTGCGTGGATTGAAAACAGCAATGTGAGCAACAACGGCAACGTCGCTATTACCTCCGTTCCGTTTTGTAACTGCCGTACATAAAGACGTAACGGAACGGTTGGAAAAGCTTAATAAGGCTCTGTTTGACGAAGTGCGCATCGTGCTTGACATAAACAAAGCGGAACGTCATGTGCGGGGCGGGGAAGCGACAAAACAAAAATATAGAAAAAACACATCAAAATGAAAGAACGGATACTCGAATAAAACGAGTATCCGTTTTTTACCTTATAAAAATAGCGGTAGTATCTTGACAGATGGGCAAAAAAATAATATACTGTTTATATAGTTAGCCGTGCCTAACCAATGGCACGGTTTAAATAAAGTTCGTAAGTTAGCATATGCTAACCAAGTAAACAGGAGGAAGATATGTTTTTCGAATATATAGTTTGCACGGTGCTGACGATCGTATTTTTCTTGTGTCTGACGGGAATAAAGAAGATGTGCCGAAGATACCTCAAATATCAAAAGAGAAACGGCACAAAATAATGCAATATGATGCTCATATTCAGCATATTATTTCCTATTATATAATATATATGGAAAAATGTGTTCCGTTAAATACAAATTAACGATAAACTATACCATTGTTCGCCTTTTTCACGCTGATTTTCTAAAAATCTACACTTTTTCAAGTTATATATCTTGATTTTTTGGTGTAAATATGGTATCATAGTATAACCATAAATGCCAACTTGGCGAAAGCTCACCAAGGCAAGGCGCTTGGTGAAAAACACAAAAAATCTTTTAAGGAGAGAGAAATCATGAAAAAAACAAACAAACACATGGCGCGTATAGTTGCTGTTTTCATGTCGTTGATGTTGTTGATATCCTCTTTCGCGCTTCCCGCAACAGCTGCGTTGCTCGATAACAGCGAAAACGATTACGGCATCAGCTACTCTGACGGCATTTATACATTGAACATCAATGCCGGCGCTTTGTCTGCTTTGTTGAAGAAAGATAACATCAACAAAGAGACTTTGATGCAGATTCTTCCCGAGAAGCTCGTAAACTTCTTGACGGAACGCGACGCCGAATCCGCTATGGCATTGCTCAAAGACCTTTATGCAGCCGCAGACCCCACACAGCTCAAAAATGACATTCCGTGGAATGTTATCATAAACGAGATCTCCACAGACGATCTCTTGGACGTTATCGATATCGATGCTATTCTCGATATGATCGACATCGATGTATTGATGAACGCTATTGCAGATGAACTCGGTGGCGATATAACAAGTATCTTCAAAGAAGGTAAATTTGAAGAATACATCGCAACTATCGACATTACATCTCTTTTTGCTGACAAAGTGCGCGTAGAAAAGCTCATTGCTTTTTTGACAGCAGAAGAACTTCAGGCAGCGCTCAAGAAAGATGCTATCGATAAGCTCCTCGCAGATGATGAATTTGTAGACAATGTTATCACAACGCTCGTTACACCCGAACTTATCGAAAAGATGCTCGACGATACTAACGGCGATGCTATCATCACATCTAAAGAACTTACAAGTCTTATTGACACATATCCCGCTATCGTAGACTATGTTGTGAAAAATTTCAAAACTATTTTCGATAGTGAAGATATCAAAACTATCATCAACAGCACAGATAAAGAAACTTTGCTTAACAGCGGTGCTTTGCAGACGATAATTACTCCCGATGATGTTATCAAAGCTATCGGCGATGATTTCGATGCTTCTGTTTTGATGAAAGAAGAGATCTTCAAGAACGCTATTTATAAAGATAAATCTGTTATCGATGCCATTAAAGTCAATGCTTCCGATATCGCGAATAACATTAATATCTCCGTAGATAAATTGAATGATTACATCGTAGATGTACCCGCAACAGCCAGTGTTACAGGATCGACACCCACAGTAACAGCAACAGATATTGCCGAATTGATCGCCGAAGGCAGACTTGATATCAGCAAGATGCTCGCAGACGGTGTTATTCCCCAGAATGTTTTGACGGATTACATCACTGTTGATATTATTGAAAATCTCTTCTATGAACAGGATGGCTGTGCCGAGAAACTTGTTGAAGTTTTGGGTATCGATGTTTTGACATTGCTCGATGAAGATGATGTAGCTTACCTTATTGATCATGGATATATATCCGAAAACACTATCGCATCTTTGATCGATATTGATATTATCAATTCTTTGATCGATAACGAAGTTATCACAAACGCTATGATCAAGAGCTTGGTAGACTCTGACAAGATCAGCAGAGCTATTGCTAAAGGCTATATCAATGCTACAAGCATCATCGATATGGTCGAAGTTTCCGAACTCGTAAGCCTTGTTGATGTAACAGCGCTTCCTATGGATAAGATCCTCGCTGTATTCCCTGTAAGCGAAATGATGGATCTCTTCTTGGATCAGAATCTCAATGGTCTTATCTCTTCCATCGATATCAATAAGATGGTAAAACTTAACGCATTTAAGAATATCATCACATCTATCGAACCCTCCGAACTCTTTGACGCTATCAACAAAGACAGCCTCAAGAACGGACTCATGGCAAAGCTTTACAGTAACTTCCTTTATACAACTACTATCGACCTCAACGGCGTAAACATCTATAACGGCAGCTTTGACATTGAAGCTATCGAATATGCCGTTTTGTCCGGTATCCCCACACCCGAAAAACTCGCAAATGTTGCCAATGACAATGTGATTGCGGAATTTGTTCTTTCTTACACAGTTTTGAACCCCGCAGACCCTGCTGACGTTACAAAAGCAGCTAGCTATGCAAACGGCTTCCGGATTGCTTTGACAGGCAACGAAAACGATATCGCAACTATCGCCGAATACGGCGCTAAGCTCGCTTCCATCGTTAGCGTTGACTTCGATTACAGCGGTTCCGCCATTGAAACATCTTTCGTTATCAATGCTCCCGAAAAACTCGCAGAACTTTATGTTCGCTCTCTCAATACAGACAGATTGCCCGCATCTATCCGCGCAAAACTCTTCGGTATCGGAAACATCGTATTTGATGATGCTACGATAGATTCCGCTGTTGACGCATTGTTCAGCAAGCTCACTCTCGAAGAAGTACGCACATTCCTTCAGAGCGTAGAACCCAACAAATATTCCGAAAAGATCTTGGAACTCCTCGATATGTATTCTTCTCAGGCAAACGCTGTTCTCGAAAGACTTATCAGCGTTCTTGACAGAGTTATCGACCAGGCAACTAACAACAGCAATTTGAAAGATAAGACTCTTGCTGACGTTTACCTCGGCAACGGTCGCTTCGCATTGAACACAGCGTTCACTTACACAGTAGAATTGCCCTCTTCTATCCCTACAGAGATCTCTTCTCTCTTCACAAACTTGAGAATAGATAACAACATCAATGTTGATATCACATTCAACGGTTTGCACAGCGTTAAAGTTGTAAACGCTGAGGGTCAGACTGTTTATACAGCATACCGCACAGAAGGCGACAGCCTCTCATTCTTGTTCACACAGGACGAGATCGCCGCTCTCGGCGTAACTGAATGGGCTAACGCAAACAACGTTAAGATCGATACAGCAACTCTTACAATGGGTGCAGAAGATATCATCATTCGCCCCTATGTTGAAGGCGCTTCCATCTTCACGGCAAACTTCTATGTTGACGGTAAGCTCTACTACACAACGACATTCGATCCCGCTATCCCCGAAACTTTGAACGGCGCGTTCCCGAATGTTCCCACAAAGCTCGCTTATACATTCACATGGAACTGGGATTACCCCACAACTCTTGAAGCAAGAGATTACAACATCTTCGGTACATACACAGCTAAGACATACAAAGCTACATTTATGTACGACGGCGAAAGATGGTCTACTCTCACTTACACAGTAGAGACTATCAACAGAATTAAGATGCCCGATACCCCTGTTATCCGTTACTACACAACGACATGGGATCCCTCTTACTTGCTCCTCGTTGACAGCATCTACAATGTGATCTCCACACCCACTGCATACGTCATCAACTACACAGACGCAGAAGGCAATGTTTTGGCTTCCGATGTTAAGTTCACAGTAGTTGATTACCTCAACGGTAATATCGAAGCTCCCGAAGTATCGGCTAAAGAAGGCTATACATGGGTTTGGGATTACTCCCCCCTCAAAGCTCTCTATGAAGCTTCCGCAGACAGCTTGAGCTGCACTATCGCAGGTGCTTATGTTGCCGATAGCGATCTCAAGACATATACGGTTACATTCTACGACTTTAACGGCAATGTGTTCACAACACGCACATTCAAGGAAGGCAATACAAAACTTACAAGCATTCCCACAGCTCCCATCCTTGCAGGATACGAAACATCTTGGAACTGGGACGGCACATTGAAGAACGATAATATTTCCGTTTACCCCGCAAAGAAAGCTATCGAATACACTGCAACATTTAAAGATGCGGCAGGCGAAACAAAAGTAACGTTCACTATCGAAACTATCGACAGCGTAAAAGCTCCCGAAGTAGCGGCTAAAGAAGGTTATACAGGTAAGTGGGAAGATTACACGCTTACAACTTCCAACATCACTATCAATGCTGTTTACACAGCTGTCGAATACACTGTTACATTCGTAGCAGACGGCGATGTTGTAGGCACTACTAAATATACAGTAGAAGATAAGAACATCACAGAACCCGAAGTTCCTGCTAAAGATGGCTTTACAGGCGCTTGGGAAGACTATGAATTGAACGGCAGCGATATCACGGTAAACGCTATCTACACAGAAGTAGAGGGCGGCAGCTTGCTCTGGCTTTGGATATTGCTCGGCGTAATCCTCTGCGGCGGTATCGCAACAGGTGTCGTAGTTGTTTTGAAAAAGAAAAAAATAATCTGATCGACTTCTGACAAAAAAGACTATCGATGAATAATCGATAGTCTTTTTGCATTTTTGCGGTACAAAGAAAAATGTTGACAATATGTGCGGCATATGCTAAAATATATTGAAACAGATTATTATTTGGAGGTATTTCATGAAGAAAATAGGCATTTGTCTTTTGATCGTTGCGATATTGACATGTTCATCTTGTTCTTCCGATAAAGATATGTATTCCCGGATGAAGATAGGCATGGATTACGACGCTTTCTTTAACGTTGTAAGCGATGCGGACAGCTTGGGATATTACGGTTACATTTTCTTGGAGAGCGAGGACGGTAACAATATAGTTGCCGAATTTGATATCGACGGCAAAACTTTGACTCGTAAAGAGAAATACAATAAAGTTACCGACATCTATGTTGAAAACTTCGAACGCATAACTTCAGGCATGACGGTTTTTGAAGTAGTTAGATTGCTCGGTCTTCCTGTTGCAAAATCCGATTCTGAAGATGTTCGTTCGCTCGACTTCGGAGATGCAAACGCTTCTTACCGCGTTATCTTCGATAAAGACATGAAAGTTTCCGAAACGGAAAAATTGAGCTGAAATAAAAAAGGCTATCGCAGATAGCCTTTTTTTGACGAGAGATTCATCTGTTTGCGTGAACGACGCTTTGGTAAAGCCCCACGATATCTTTCAGTATCTCGTTGTGAACGAAGTCTTTGTTATATGCTATGTTCATCTCACGCATCATGCTGAGATTTTCTATGGGGAGTATAGAGAGCTTGCCTTTTTTGACATCGCTTATGCAAGCGCTCTTCGGCAATATCGAAACGCCGAGATCTTTGCGGATAAGCTCTTTTATTGCGGCAACGTTGTCTACTTCGAGCGATACATTGAAATTTTCTATCGATTCGTTTATGCTTATGAGCGTTGCTTCGAAAAGCTGTCGCGTGGCTGACGTGGGTAAGCGAAGTATCATGTTTTCTTTTTTTAGCTCGCTTATCGTTATCATCGATTGTTTTGCCAACGGATTGTCGTTGTTAAGCACGCAAACGAGGCAGTCTGTATCGAGCATAAGGTAATTTAACTGTGGGGAAAGGCGCTTTCCGTCGAGTATGGCGATGTCAAGCTCATAATTTTCCAACATATCATAAAGGTTATTTATCGTATCAGTAATTATCGTTATGGTTATGTTGGAATATTGATTCGCATATTTCGCCAATATCTCCGTTATCTTGTTGTTTTCGGAAGTGTGAGTTATTCCTATGCGAAAATGCGAAACGTGCTTTTGCTCGTTGGCTATCTCGGTCATCATCTTGTCGTTGAGGGCTTTGAGCCTTCGCGCGTATGTTACGGCTATCTTTCCCTCGGGCGTGAGCTTGAAATCGCCCTTTCCGCGCAAGAATAATTTGGCGTTGTATTCTTTTTCGAGCTGACCTATATGGTTGCTGACCGCGGGCTGAGTGAGAGACAATATTTCGGCGGCTTTTGTGAAATTTTTACACTCCGCGACAGCGAGCAATGTTTCCAATTTTACATCTAACATCTGTGGTATCCTTTGTATAATAAAAACTTATCAAAATCAAGCAAAACATAATTTGACTTTATGGTGAGTTTATTATATCATATAGTATAATACTTTTCAAGAGTGAGACTGACGTTTTTTGAATGCGTTTTTCTCGCTATACTTTTTTATAAGGAAAAGCATACGGAGGTTCTTTTTAAATGCTTAATTCACTTTATGAAAGATTGTCGGCGCAATCTTCCGTTGCGGTCATTATCATATCCGTTGCTATAATGCTGCTTTGCGGATTCTTGATGACTCGTGTAACGAAAAAATTAAAACTGCCGAACGTTACGGCATATATCGTAACGGGTATACTTATCGGTCCTTTCTGCCTTGACCTTATCCCGACAAGCATGATAGAAGGCACCGAATTTCTTGCCGATATCGCGCTCGCGTTCATCGCGTTCAGCACGGGCGAATTTTTTAAGTTCTCGAAACTTAAAAACAACGCAGGCAAGGTAATATTTATAACGCTTGCGGAATCTCTCTTGGCTTCCGTGTTCGTATTTATACTTACATTCGGTATACTTCATCTCAGCTTGTCCTTCTCGATAGTTTTGGCGGCACTTGCTTCCGCTACGGCTCCTGCCTCCACTATGATGACGATAAGACAGACAAAAGCCAAGGGCGATTTCGTTGACACTCTTTTGCAGGTCGTTGCATACGACGATATCGTTGCGCTCCTTGCTTACAGTGTTGCTATATCCATTGCCGTTTCATCTTCGACAGGCGCTTCTTTAAGCGTGGGAAATATAATCATACCGATTTTGAAAAATATCGGCATACTCGCTTTGGGCTGTGTGTTTGGCTTGTTCATGAAGCTCCTTATACAGAAGAAGAGATCTACGGATAACAGATTGATAATCTCCATAGCGCTTCTTTTCGCTTTCTGCGGAGTTTGTGCGGCACTCAATGTTTCTCCGTTGCTCGGCTGTATGTCTATGGGTACGGTATACATAAACATCACGGACGATGACAAACTCTTTAAACAGCTCAACTATTTCAGCCCTCCGATACTCCTGCTCTTCTTTGTTCGTTCTGGTCTTTCGTTCGACTTGAACGCGCTCGTGAACACTTCGGGCGCCATCGGAGGTGTACCGCTCCTTGCTGTCGGCATACTTTACTTTGTTGTCAGAATATTGGGCAAATATATCGGCGCATTTTTGGGCTGTCTCGCAACGAAAAAGCCCAAAGAAGTAAGAAACTATCTCGGATTGGCGCTCATACCTCAGGCGGGCGTTGCGATAGGTCTTGCGGCTGTCGGTGCGCGAGAATTGGGCGGAGAAGCAGGAAATGCATTGGAGACCGTTATATTGGCTTCCAGCGTGCTTTATGAACTTATAGGACCTGCTTGCGCTAAACTCTCGCTCTACCTTTCCAAATCGTATTCCACAAAACTCGAAGATATCGCGCCCGTTTCGGAACATACGGAAGAAGGTGTACAAAAGACGACCGTAGATATACTTGTGGAACGTATACAGAAGATCCAGAAAGATCTGGCTCACGAAGCAGAAAACGAAGAAGAACGAGCGTTTACCGAAGCGGCTGAGGAGCAATTTTCGTCTGTAAGACAACATATTTCGGGAGGAACAAATAAATGATAGATCCTATTTCAAATTTTTTGGGTGAATGGTCTCAAACATTGAACGCTTGGAGCGTGTTATTCAGAATATTGCTTGCTGTGTGCATATCGGCTATAATCGGATGCGAACGTTCGAGCAAGCGTCATTCCGCAGGTCTTCGCACATTTATCCTCGTTTCTCTTGCGACAACGATAATAATGATATTGGATATATTCCTTATGGAAAGCTCCGAGATAGACTTTTATCTGCTTTCTTGCGCAGGTATAATAGGCGTTGCGGTAATAAGCGTACATTCGCTTTTGGTAAGCTCCAAGAGCCAAATAAAAGGCTTGACGACAGCGGCGGGTCTTTGGACTTGCGCCATTATCGGTCTTACGTGCGGCGCGGGATTTTATACGGTAACGCTCGTCGCGGCTGTTATCTTGCTTGCGTGCCTCTCATTCTTTCCTGCGTTGGAACGCTATTTGAAAAATCGTTCCAATCACTTTGAGATACATCTTGAACTCAAGAGCAGTAAATATTTGCAGAATTTTGTAAGCACGCTTCGCCGTCTCGGACTTACGATAGATGATATAGAGGCGAACCCCGCATATAAGGCATCGGGATTGAGTGTTTATACTATCGCGCTTTCCGTTAAAAGCCCCGAACTTAAAAAGTATAAGACTCATACGGAGATAATAGAAGCCCTTAGAACGTTGGATTATATCAATCACATAGAAGAAATGTGGCTCTGATAAAATGTAAAGCCCCTTTGACGATATCATTTGTCAAAGGGGCTTTCGGTATATTTTAGGGGCGAACACAGTTCGCCCCTACGTTGAAATGGTGTTTTCGCCTATGGGAATCTCCCATGTCAAAAAACAAAAAGAAAAAGCACCACTTTTGTGGTGCTTTTATCTGTGGTGA
>CAZFTE010000035.1:0-9977 GCA_964521785.1 uncultured Lachnospiraceae bacterium | reverse complement strand
TTTTTGCTTACTTTTTCTCCGAAAGAAAAAGTAAGTTGTAGGCTTCGGTACCATCGAGAGCGGTGATGGGTATATCAAGCACATCACAATAAAATGCGGCATCAAATTCATCTTCGGGAATGCGAGGAATACAACCCGTGAACTCCATGGCGGAAGCGCAAGGATTGTGAAACAGCGCTTCTTCGGCAAGACGCGCGGCTTCGGGAGACCTTATTTCGGAAATTTTCTTCATAAAAATATATCACCTCTTTTCATATAATAATATATTTTGAATGTTTTTGCTTTTTTATGCGTGAACTTTGTTGACAAAAGCAATTTTTTATTGTAAAATTATATAGATACATTTACACGCACATTTTCTTCATAAAAATATATCACCTCTTTTCATATAATAATATATTTTGAATGTTTTTGCTTTTTTATGCGTGAACTTTGTTGACAAAAGCAATTTTTTATTGTAAAATTATATAGATACATTTACACGCACATTTTATTGTTGAATTGTAAAGGAGAGCTTATGGTAAACACTAATCCGAGCGAAAAATTCTACAAAGAAGGTTTGACATTTGACGATGTCCTTCTTATCCCCGCAAAAAGTAACGTTATCCCGTCCAATGTAGATGTTTCCACACGTCTTACAACAAAGATCACTCTCAACACACCCGTGATCTCTGCGGCTATGGATACTGTTACGGAATCCGCTATGGCTATCGCAATGGCGCGCGAAGGCGGCATCGGTATCATTCACAAGAATATGCCCATCGCTATGCAGGCGGACGAAGTTGAAAAGGTTAAGAGAAGCGAAAACGGCGTTATCAGAAATCCTTTCTCTCTTCATCCCGAAAACAAAGTGTATGAAGCTGAAGACCTCATGCACAAATACAGAATATCCGGTGTTCCGATAGTAAATGCAGACAACCACCTTGTAGGCATCATCACAAACCGCGATATGCGTTTCCTCACGGATATGAATATGCCCATCAGCGAAGTAATGACAAAGGACCACCTTGTTACTGCTCCCGTTGGCACGACGCACGACGAAGCGCAGGCTATCCTTTGCAAGAACAAGATCGAAAAGCTTCCTCTCGTTGATAACGAAGGTCGCCTTGCAGGTCTTATCACGATCAAAGATATTCAGAAGATCGCAAAATACCCGAACTCCGCAAAAGATTCTCAGGGCAGACTTCTTTGCGGCGCTTCCATCGGTGTAACGAAAGACGTTCTCGAAAGAGCGGGCGCTCTTCTCGCGGCAGGCGCGGATGTTCTCGTCCTCGACTCTGCTCACGGTCATGCACAGAGTATGCTCGACACACTTTACAAAGTTAAAAATGCGTTCCCCGATTGTCAGATCATCGGCGGTAACGTTGCAACAGCAGCTGCTGCCGAAGATATGATCGCAGCAGGCGCAGACGCTGTTAAAGTAGGTATCGGACCCGGTTCCATCTGCACGACTCGTATCATAGCAGGTATCGGCGTTCCTCAGATCACAGCTGTTTACGACGCTGCTTGCGCT
Organism: uncultured Lachnospiraceae bacterium; assembly: GCA_964521785.1. Lineage (GTDB taxonomy): Bacteria > Bacillota > Clostridia > Oscillospirales > CAG-272 > UMGS731. The sequence continues at coordinate 8,464 of CAZFTE010000035.1, read as the reverse complement.
GCGGCTAAATATAACGTTCCCGTTATCGCGGACGGCGGTATCAAATACAGCGGCGACATGGTAAAAGCTCTTGCGGCAGGCGCAAGTTCCATCATGCTCGGTTCTCTCCTTGCAGGTTGCGAGGAAAGCCCCGGTGAAACAGAGATCTACATGGGCAGAAGCTTTAAAGTATACCGCGGCATGGGTTCTCTTGCGGCTATGGAAAAAGGCTCCAAGGACAGATACTTCCAGCAGAACTCCGTTAAGCTCGTACCCGAAGGCGTTGAAGGTCGCGTTCCGTTCAAAGGTCCCGTTTCCGACACAGTCTTCCAGCTTATCGGCGGTATTCGCTCAGGTATGGGTTACTGCGGCTGCAAAACGATCGAAGAGCTTCAGGAAAAGGCTCAGTTCGTTCGTATTACAAATGCAGGTCTTCGTGAATCTCATCCTCACGATATCAGCATCACAAAAGAAGCTCCCAATTACAGCATGAGCGGAAATAACTGATAACTAAACTGAAAAAACGGTGGAATTTTAAAATTTCGCCGTTTTTTGATATTTTTTTCGAAAAATACTTTTCTTTTTTGAAAAATTGTGTTATAATTTAATGTCATAATTAAAAATCAAGTAATAAATAAAATAACGGTGCGAAAATGCACCTATAAAAAAGCGAGGTAATTCCTTTGGTAAGAGAAGATTTGAGAAATATTGCAATCATTGCACACGTTGACCACGGTAAAACAACGCTTGTTGACGAAATGCTTAAACAGGGCGGTATCTACCGTGAAAACCAGGTGGTAGAGGACCGCGTTATGGACTCTAACGCTATCGAACGTGAGCGTGGTATCACTATCATGGCAAAAAATACCGCTGTTAATTATAAAGGCGTAAAGATCAATATAGTAGACACTCCCGGACATGCAGACTTCGGCGGCGAAGTTGAACGTATCCTCAAGATGGTAAACGGCGTTATTTTGCTCGTTGACGCGGCAGAAGGCCCCATGCCTCAGACAAGATTCGTTCTTCAGAAAGCACTTTCACTTAACCATCCCGTTATCGTTGTTGTTAATAAGATAGACAAGCCGGACGCTCGTCTTGATGAAGTAGGCGACGAAGTTCTTGAACTTCTTCTCGATCTCGGCGCAAGCGACGAGCAGTTCGATTCCCCCATGCTTTGGTGTTCCGGCAGAGCAGGCACGGCTGCTTATTCTCCTCTTGAACCTGGCAAAGATCTTACACCCCTTTTCGATACTATCCTTGAATATATTCCCGCGCCCGAAGGCGAAGTTGACGCTCCCCTTCAGATGCTCGTTTCTTCTATCGACTACAATGACTATGTCGGCAGAATCGGTATCGGTAGAATCGAACGCGGCGTAATGCGCCAGAACCAGGACGCGATGATCTCCAACTTCTACGATCAGGATAAAGCGCCTGCAAAGATGAAAGTCGTAAGCATCAGCCAGATCGACGGTCTCCGCCGTATTCCCGTTACAGAAGCTAAGATGGGCGATATCGTTTGCTTCTCCGGTGCTGAAAACATCTCGATCGGCGATACAATAACAGACGTAAGTTGCGTTGAACCCCTCGAATTCCTTAAAGTAGGCGAACCTACGATGGAAATGACATTCTCCGTAAACGATGGTCCTTTCGCAGGACAGGATGGTAAATTCGTTACGACACGTCAGATTCGTGAACGTCTTTACAAAGAACTTCTCAAGGACGTTTCTTTGAGAGTTAAAGATGGCGATACAACAGATTCCTTCATCGTATCCGGTCGTGGTGAGATGCATCTTTCCATTCTCGTTGAAACGATGCGTCGTGAAGGCTATGAACTTTGCGTAAGCACACCCCGCGTACTTTTCAAAGAGATAGACGGCAAGATGTGCGAACCTATCGAAAACGTTGAGATCGAAGTTCCCCAGGATTATTGCGGCGCTGTTATGGAAAAACTCGGCGCTCGTAAAGGCGACCTTATCAACATGGCTCCTCGCGGAGCAAGCAACCGTATGCATATGCAGTTCCGTATCCCCACACGTTGTCTCTTCGGTTACAGAAGCGAATTTATGACGGATACGCGCGGAGAAGGTATCATCAACTCCGTATTCGATTGCTACGAACCTTTCAAAGGCGAGATCAACCGCAGATTCACAGGCTCTCTCGTTGCGAGCGAAGCAGGTGTTTCCACATCTTACGGTGTATATAACACGCAGGATAGAGGAACGATGTTTATCAGCAGCCAGTGTCCTGTATACGAAGGTATGATCGTCGGCGAAAACCCGAAGATGGGTGATATCGCCGTAAACGTATGTAAAGAAAAGCATCTTACGGCTGTTCGTTCTTCCGGTGCAGACGAAGCGCTTCGTCTTGTTCCCGCTAAGATCATGAGCCTTGAAGAAGCTATTGAATTTATCGCAGACGACGAACTTATCGAGGTTACACCCAATAATATCCGTCTCCGCAAGAGAATCCTTTCCACAGACCTCCGCTATAAATTGGCAGGTAAGATGAAAAAAGAAGGTAAATAATCATAAAGAGGAAAGCAAATGGAAGAACGTTTCTCCAGAACTGCCCTTATTATCGGTGAGAGCGGAGTTGAAAAACTCCGCTCTTGCAGAGTTGCCATATTCGGCGTTGGCGGCGTAGGTTCGTTCGCGGCGGAAGCCATCGCTCGCATGGGCGTCGGTCATATCACGCTCGTGGATAACGACGTCGTTTCAGAATCCAACCTGAACCGCCAGCTCATCGCGCTCAATTCAACTATCGGAAGAAACAAAGTCGATATAGCGAAAGAACGAATATTGGATATAAACCCCGACGCGGACGTTGAGGCTATATGCAAATTTTATTTGCCCGAAAATGCCGACGAGATAGATGTATCACGCTTCGATTGCATCGTCGATGCCATCGATACCGTTTCGGCAAAGCTCGAACTTATAACTCGCGCGAATGCCGCAGGCGTAAATATCATATCATCTATGGGAACAGGCAATAAGCTCCACCCCGAGATGCTGGAGTTTACCGATATCTCCAAAACGAGCGTATGCCCGCTTGCGCGCGTTATGCGCAGAGAACTTAAAACGAGGGGAATAGCACATCTTCCCGTGGTATATTCAAAGGAGGAGCCTGTGCCGACGGCAAAAGACGTCTTTTTGCCAAACGGAAAAAAGACGGTCGGAAGTATTTCCTTTGTTCCGTCGAGCGCGGGTCTGCTCATTGCAAGCAAGGTGCTTGATATGCTTTTGGCAAAATAAATAATGAAAAAGTATTGAAAAAAGAGTGAAATGGCGCTTTTACTAAGCGTTATTTCATTCTTTTTTAACATTTTAGATGAAATTCATCGTAAACGCTTGACTTTTGTAGTGTTTTTTGTTACTATATAACTATAAATTATACTAAATTTCATTTTAGAAAGGTGCATCTAATCATGAGAAAAATTGCTTCTTTACTTCTTGTTTGCGGTATGCTCGTTGCCGCTTGTGCAGGTATGACTTCCTGCAATGGAACTCAGGGTTCCAACACAACAGATTCTGTTGAAACAACAGAATCTGTTGAAACATCAGGAGTTCAGTTCGAGATCCCCGCTGACCCGTTGGAAGGCAGAACACCTACATCTGCGGAATATTTCGAGATCAAAATTACTGACAGCACAGCGAAAACAGCTACTATCAAATCTGTTTTGACAACTGCTCCCGAAGATATCGTTGTTCCCGCTGAAGTAGAAATTGACGGTGAAAAGTACACAGTTACATCTATCGGTACTTCCGCTTTCGCGCAGAGCGCCGCTAAGAGCATCTATGTTCCTTACACAGTTACAGAAATCGGCGAATACGCTTTCTCCAACTGCAGCAACCTCAAGGAGATCCACATCCCCACAACGGTTACTGAATTTAAGAAGGGTACATTCAGCTCCAGCGCTATCGACAGCCTCAACTTTATCCCCGCAAGCGTTACAAAGCTCGGCGAAAGATGCTTTGAAGCTTGCAAGAGCCTTATCAAAGATATCGTAATGCCCGACACTATCACAACGATCGGAAAATACTGCTTCTTGGATTGCAACAAGATGGACGAGATCAAGCTCTCCGCTAACCTCGTAGAGATTGCAGACAGCGCATTCTCCGGCTGCTCTTACTTGGGCAACGCAACAGATTACGTTCTCGAGATCCCCGATTCCGTAAAATCTATCGGCGCAAGCGCATTCAAGGATTGCACACGTCTTGGTTCTATCAAGCTTTCCGCTAATCTCGAAACTATCGGCAACAAAGCATTCGACGGTTGCAAGAAGTTCGATAAGATGGAAATTCCCGATACTGTAAAATCCATTGGCAACAATGCATTTGACGGTTGCACACGTCTTGCTAAGATCAAACTTTCCGCTAACGCTGAACTCACTATGGGTAAAGATGTATTCGGCGAAAAGCCCTCCAAGAAACTCGCTGAGATCTTTGTAACAGCAGGCACACCCGCTGAAACATGGTGCAAAGAAAACGGCTTGGAAGCTAAACTTAAAAACTCCGCTGATTACACAGCATAAGTGAAATTTACAAATAAAAAGGTCTCGTTTTGAACGAGACCTTTTTATTTGTATTAAAACAAGGAAAAATCAAACAGAACAGAATATTTTTAATTCCATTTAGAAAGAATAATCAAAAGCAAGCCTTTGGAAAATGATATCTCGGCGTTCGGTGATAATATCTCGTTGCTTGCCCCGAGAGGGAATGAATTTGTAAGTTCGACATTATCCGTAGGATACTTCACGCCGCTTTCGCATATGCCTTCGGCTTTTTCGCTGTATGAGAAAACGGAGAGCGAAAAGCCTTCTTTTTTGGATATATCATATCTTCCCGGGCGAAGCATGAATGCTTCGTTTTCGCCGTCGGTTATTCTTATATCAAGCCCATGCTCGGCACCGTAAGCAAGCGTTTGGATATTTGCAAAGGTATGATCCAATCTGCCCGAAAGACCGCCGACGATAACTATTTCCGAAATGCCTCGGTCAGCCGCTTCTTTTACGCATAACATCGTGTCTGTGTCGTCTTTTTCGCTCGGATATTTCATTATTTCGATATCATCGGGAAAATCAACTCGCGCGCCTGTGTCAAAATCGCCCATGATGAGGTCGGGCCGTATATTTTCCGCAAGCGCTTTTTTGAAAGAATTGTCTGCACAGATGACAATATCGTCTTTGCTGATATTTACGGTATCTTTAATATTTGAAGATAAGCAAGGGGTAATGATAAAAGCTTTCATTTTTTCTCCGTTTTCTCGCGTTGGCGAGATAATTATTTATTATTTTGTTCTATAAGTGCTTTGCGTATTGCCAAAAGCACTATGATAGCGACAGCGGCAATAGCGGTTACGATGCCGACTGCTGTCCAGTTTACGTCTTTGATACCTTGGATATAAAATACGCCTGAGTCGGCATCTTGAAGTTTTACGAATACTTTCGCAACGTCAAAAATGAGCGCTCCGCAAGCGATGAGTCCCGCAACAGGGGATATCCAAGCAACATTGGAAGGAACATTTTTCTTTACCATACGAGAGGGCATAGAAGATTTGAAATCTATCGCGGAGCCGATGTATAGAGCGGCGATTATAAATACGATAGTTTCTGGTACCATGTACGTTGCATTATATATGAAGGAATAGATGAGCGCGGCGGAATCGGGAATGGAAAGACCCGCCCAAACGGTCGCGCCTGATATTACATGGCACAAATAGCGAAGCAAGCAAACACAAGTTCCGCCGACCGCGAGGGCAACGGCTTGATTTTTGATGCATTTACGGAACATACCTGCAAGACCGATGACCGTAAACGCAACGATATAATCCAAAACGATTATTGCTACGATGCTTTGCCATGTTGTAAAATAAGAAAGGGTAGAAAGACCGAGCAGTTGCTGAATGATGCCGTATACGGCAGATGACAAAAGACCCCATTTGAGTCCGTAGCGATAAGATATGATCGCGATGGGAAGTGCGGACGCTACTGTTACGGAACCGCCGTAAGGCATATCTGCGACCTTTAGTAAGCTAAGTACCGTTGCGAGCGCTATCATTATTGCGCTTTCGGTAAGAGCTTTTGCTGTACGTTTGTTTTTCATTTTGTGAAAAACCTCCTGTAAAATATAAAATTACCGCACCAAATGTCGCTGTGCGGTAATTTTATAATACAAGAAAAGCATCCTTGACCAAAAGAGCAAGGATCATCTTATAATAATCTTCCTACGACGGCATTATCCGTATCAGGTTAAGGGTTTTCGGAAAATCATCCTCATCTCAGCCGATTCGTTTATCAGCACCCCTGACTATTCGGTCGCGGTTTATTCTATGATAATATAAAAGCGGAGTTTTGTCAAGAGAAAATTTTATCAAAAACAGATATTTTGGCACTCTTGGGCGAGAAAAATAACATTTTTTCGAAAAAATGTTGGCAAACATGATATCCAAGTGATGATATTAACAAATTATTCATAAAAATTTGTGCAAAACCTATTGACAAAAATGCGATTTGGCGGTATATTTTAAATATAGATTAGCACTTGAACAAATCGAGTGCTAAAAACTCAAACGCAGGTGATGAAATGTCAGGTGAACTTGTTTATGGCGGACCGCTTAGTGATAGAAAAAAGCTGATACTTCGTTCCATAATCGAGGCTCATATCGAACTTGGCGAGCCGATAGGCTCCAAATATCTTGCTACTGCAAAGATACCTTTTTCTTCGGCGACCATCCGAAACGAGATGTCCGAGCTTGAAGAGATGGGATATCTTGAACAGCCTCACACCTCTGCGGGACGAGTGCCAAGCAAGTTAGGTTATCGCTTTTATGTAGATTCGCTTATGGAAAATTATAAGCTGACTGCCGCGGAAATAATAACACTTAATAATATGCTCAAAAGCAAGATGGGCGAGATGGATTCCATAATCCAGACCGCATCCAAGCTTGTTGCAAAGATAACGAATTATACCTCCGTTGCCATAAAGGCAAGCGGAAGGGAAACGGTAAGCTCGTTTTCCTATATGATACTTGATGATCGAAATTTCCTGCTCGTTATGAAAATGAGCAACGGAAGCATCAAAACTCATCAAGTTACAACGGATATCGTTGCGGACGACAACAACATTTCGCTTTTGATGACTCTTTTAAATCAATTTTGTGCGAATGTGGCTCCCGATGAGATAACTTATTCCGTTATAATGAAGATGGAAACTGCCATGGGAAGCGCCGCCGCTCTTGTAAATCCTACCGTAAAGGCGTTTTACAATGCGGTCGCATCCTCTTCGGACGACGATGTTAAGTTTGAGGGCGTAAACAAACTTTTGGAATATCCGGAGTTTTCCGATGTGGAACAGCTCAAGAGAGTTTTATCCATGATAGAAAACAAGGATAATTTCAAAGAGATGCTCTCAAGATCCGACAGCGACAAAGTCAACGTCTTCATCGGCGACGACGAAAGCAAACTCGCTTCCAAATCGGCGTTCATATTCCGAACGCTTACGGTAGACGGAAAAGTAGTCGGCGCGATAGGCGTTTTCGGTCCCAGCCGAATGGATTATTCGAAAGTCATATCGACCGTTGAATATCTTACACAAAAGATAACGGGAATAATCGAAGGCAAGGCATTGCCCGAGAGCGACGAATTATCGTAGAAAAAAGCTTTATATATAAATTATTGAAAGGAAACTTATGATGGACGAAAAACGCACTGACGTTCAGTCTGAACTTGAAAAGGAAGAAAAAGCTTCCGAAGAAGTAAAAGATAATAACACAGAAGAAAACGGCGAGCTTGCAAAGATCCAAGCAGAGCTTGACGAGATGAAGAGAAAATATCTTCTTATGCTTGCCGAATATGACAACTTCCGCAAAAGAGCGCAGAAAGACCGTGAGAACGCTTACGGCGACGCTTATGCGGACGCTATAAAGAACCTTTTGCCCGTTTTCGATAACATCGAACGCGCCAATACATTCGTTGGCACGGACGGCATAAAAGAAGGTCTTGACATGATAGTGAATCAGTTCAACAATGCGCTCACGAGCCTCGGTATCGAAGCTTTCGGCGCTGTGGGCGAAGAATTCGATCCCAATCTTCACAACGCTATCATGCAGGCAGAGGACGAGAGCCTCGGAGAAAACGTTATTGCCGAAGTATTCCAGAGAGGATACAAGCGCGGCGATAAGGTCATTCGCTTTGCGATGGTAAAGGTCTCAAACTGCGGCTAGTCCTAACGACTTAAAAAAGCAAACACGAAAAGCCGTCATAACGGCGGCTGAAAAATCATAAACATATAAAAATTATTTTAGAAATCATTCATTTTCGGAGGATATATATTATGGGAAAGATTATTGGTATTGACCTTGGTACAACAAACTCTTGCGTAGCGGTTTATGAAGGTGGCGAACCTTCTGTTATTACAAACCCCGAAGGCGCAAGAACGACACCTTCCGTTGTTGCTTTCAACAAAGCAGGCGAAAGACTTGTCGGTCA
>CAZFTE010000034.1:0-10875 GCA_964521785.1 uncultured Lachnospiraceae bacterium | reverse complement strand
TCAAGTGTTGGTTTCGAGGCTTTTTACCTTTCGCACATAGTATAAAACTTTTTAATTTCAAAAAAATATCGAATTTGATGTTGACAAAATTAATATTTATGCTATTATGATAGTAATCAAAAAAAGCCGTTCTCGGCTAAAAAAGAGAGGTTGTCATGGATTTAATTTTACAGCTGGAGAACAAGCGACTAAAGGACTTAGCGCTTGAAGAAGCTGTGGCAAGCATACTGCTTGAAAAAGAACAGTTTCTTTTCAACATCGTTACCGATCTGCATATGGACGGTAAATACGGCGACGCATTTGTTTGCTTTACAGACAAGCGAATCATAACAGCAGACAGGGATAATGAAAACAACGTAAAGACTTGTGCTCTTTATTACGAAGAAGTCGAACGTCTTTTCACAAAGCGTATGTACGGCAATGCTGTATTGAACGCAGTTAAAAAAGACGGCGAAAAGATCCCGCTCATCAAATCCACATACGCTATAACAGCATTCTTTAACGTCGGAATAGTGTTCTTCAACAAGATCTCCTCGGGAATGTCTTGGGAAGAAGCCATCGAACCTGTCGGAAATACGTATAAAACATACGCAACGACTTGTCCGAAATGCGGCAGAACGCTCGTACATCCCGGCGCGGAATGTTTGAACTGTGCTTCCAAGGGCAGAATGATATCAAAGCTCAAAAAGTATATCAAACCCGAAGTGAAGCCGCTTGCCATCGCTATCATACTTTCGATAATCACAACGGCTTGTTCGCTCGTAACACCGTATGCGACAAAAGCTCTCGTTGACGATATCATTCCCAACAAACAACTTCAATCGCTCTATTTGGTAGTTGCGATATTGCTCTGCACATATCTTTGCCAATATTTGTTTACGGCGATCCGTACGACGTTGCTCCGTTACAGCGGCGACAGAATAGTTGAATCGCTCCGTAATGACGTTTTCGAAAAAGCACAACATCTGCCGATGCGATTTTATGATAAGACATCGACAGGTTCCGTTATCAACCGTATAAGCAACGACACAAGCACACTTCAGGCGTTCATCATGCGTATAACGCAGGAAGTCGCAACACAGCTCTTCTTGCTTGTCGGTATCATCGTTATCATGCTTTCGATGAACTGGAAGCTCACTCTTTTGGCGCTCATTCCTGTTCCTTTCGTGGTATTGGCTTCGCGCAAATTCGGTAGATTGGTACGTCCTTTCTATCGCAGGATCTGGCGTAAATGGACGGGAGTATCCTCCGTTTTGACGGACTCCATTCCTTGTATCAAAGTAGTAAAATCTTTCTCCGGTGAAAAACGCGCGGCAAAGCGTTTCCAGGATAAAAACAAAGAATGGTATAAAGTAAGCGTTCGCGCAGGTAAGATGTCCAGCATCTTCCCAAATATCATTTCTTTTGTAGTAGTTTGCGGTTCTCTTATAATTTGGTATATCGGCGGTATCGATGTTATCGAAAGCAGAGCGGGAATATCCCTTGGTCTTCTTGTTTCGTTTATCTCCTATACATCTATGTTCTACGGTCCCGTAAACTTTTTCGCGGGTCTTAACGACTCTTATCAGAATGCTATCACATCTGCGGAACGTATCATGGATATCCTTGATGCGGAATCCGAAAAAGACGACGGCAAGGGAAATACTCTTGACCAAATACACGGTAAAGTTGAATTTAAGCACGTTACATTCTCTTTCGACAAAACAAAGAACGTACTTTCCGATATAGACTTTACCATCGAACCCGGAGAATGTGTAGGTATCGTTGGTACCACAGGTTCGGGTAAGACAACACTTATCAACCTCTTCCTCAGGTTCTATGATAATTACGACGGTCAGATATTGCTCGACGGTCGCGATATAAAAGACATAGACATGGAATATTTCCGTTCTCATATCGGTTATGTTCAGCAGGAAGCGATAATGTTCTCCGACACGATATTCAACAATATCGCTTACGGTAAACCCGATGCGTCCGTAGAAGAAGTCCTTCGCGCGGCAGATGTCGCAAATGCGCACGAGTTCATACTTCGTCATCCCGACGCATATGACACTATCCTCGGCGAACGCGGCGTTGGTCTTTCGGGCGGTGAAAGACAGCGTATCTCCATAGCGCGCGCTATCCTCAACGACCCCAGCGTGCTTATTTTCGATGAAGCGACGAGTGCCGTTGACTCCGAAACGGAAAAACTTATCCAGGACGCTATCAACAAACTCATACAGGGCAGAACTACGCTCATGATAGCACACAGACTTTCCACACTTCGTCAGGCAGACAAGATCATGGTAATCGACCAAGGAAAGATCTTGGAGTTCGGTACACCTCAGGAGCTTATGGAACTCAAGGGCAAATATTACAAGCTTGTTAATATCCAGTCCATGGCGGATCAGGTCAAACTTGAAAAAGAAAAAGAATGTCTTGAATAAGGAGGAGATAAAATGATAGGATTTTATATAGACGGCAACGAAGCAAAAATGACACGTGTCGGCGAAACGACCGTCAAGCTTGAAATGGCTGACGGCAGAACATTTGATTCTCTTGAGGTATTGCGCCTTTTCCCTGTTTCGAGCATGATGAATTACGTTTCTTTGATCAACGGAGACGGCAAGGAAGTTGCTATCATACGCGATATATCTTTGCTTTCGCCCGATTCCGCAAAGGCTGTAAACGAATGTCTTGAGTCTTACTACATAGTTCCCAATATATTAAAGCTTGTAAACCGCACGGAAAAACACTATAATATAACATGGACAGTCGAAACAGACAGAGGCATACATACTTTCGAGATACTCAATACTAGCACGGATATAAAAATGCTTTCCGGCGGCAAAGTGCTTATAAAAGACTCTAACGATAACAGATATTTCATACCGAATATCGATAGTCTCGATAAAAAGAGCAAAGCATTTTTGCGCTTCGATATGTAAACGGCACTATTTCTTGCGTTTCTTTCTGCCGAACATCTTTCTCAGAACGGGTGAGAGAAAACGAGGGGATCTGAATATCATTATTTTCATGAAATACGGCTCCTTTGGTGTTGTATCTATCACAGCATATGAAATTGTGAACGTTTGCGTGATAAAAAAATTAAAAAACTATTGCAATTACCAAAGATTTATGTTATAATCTATACATAAGTATAATGTAGGAGATGAGAGTGGCAACAAAGCCACTCTCATCTGTTTATTTAAGACACTTTTGAAAGGAGACGATAAAATGGCAAAAAACACAGGCATCGCCCCCCTCGTTGAAGGGCTTGTAACACCTGTCATCAACGAACTCGGCTTTTCGGTTTGGGACGTTGAGTATGTTAAGGAGGGCGCAGAGTGGTATCTTCGCATCACCATCGATTCCCCCAACGGAATAGATATCGAAGCTTGCGAAAAGGTACACAGAGCTATCGAGACGATAATCGATGAGGCAGACCCTATCGAAGATTTCTATTATCTCGAAGTATCATCCCCCGGCATTGAAAGAACGCTCAAAAAACCCGAGCATTTTTCCGCTTGCATAGGCGAAAAGGTGGAAATACGTCTTTTTGCTCCCGACGCAAATGGCAAAAAAGCTTATAAAGGCGTACTTTGCGCCGCAAACGAAAACGGAATAGAGATAGAGGCTGACGGCGAAAAGCTCGAACTTGAATATTCCGCTATTGCAAAGGCTAACACTTATTTTGAATTTTGATATATGTTTTTTTGAAAGGTATAATACAAAATGAATAACGAATTTTTTAACGCCCTTGACGCTCTTGAAAAAGAGAGGGGCATTTCCAAAGCATACATGATCGAGAAGGTCGAAAACGCTCTCGTTTCCGCTTACAAACGTGATAACGGCGGTAACAGCAACGTTATAATAGTTATCGACCCCGACAAGAAGGATGTTAAAGTATTTCAGCAGAGAACTATCGTTGAAGAAGTTGAAGATCCCGACACAGAGATCTCTCTCGAAGCGGCAAAAGAGATCAGCCGCCGCAACGTCCTCGGCGGTATCGTTGAGACAGAGATAAAAACAAAGAGCTTCGGCAGAATCAGCGCTCAGACAGCAAAGCAGGTCATCATTCAGGGTATCCGCGAAGCAGAACGCAATAAGACTGTTGAAGAATACGAAAAGAAGAGAGAAGAGATCATTTCCGCTATCGTTACGAAGATCGACCCCACAAACGGCAACGTTATCATCGATACGGGTATGAGCGAAACGGTACTTCTCAAATCCGAACAGATCCCCGGCGAAGAATTTAATGTTGGCGATCATATCAAAGTATTCGTTATGGAAGTAGTAAGCAAAGAAGTTACAAAAGGTCCGATCGTAACGCTTTCTCGTTGCCATCCCTCCTTTGTAAAACGTCTTTTCGAACTTGAGATTCCCGAGATCTCGGACGGCACAGTACTTATCCACAACGTTTCTCGCGAACCCGGTTCCAGAACGAAGATATCCGTTTCCAGCCGCAACGAAGACGTTGATGCAGTAGGTGCTTGTATCGGCGCGGGCGGTAGACGTATCTCCGATATCGTAAACGAACTTAACGGAGAAAAGATAGATATCGTTAAATACAGCGAAAAGCCCGAAGAATATGTAAGAGAGGCTCTCTCTCCCGCGGAAGTTCAGTCCGTCGTTCTCGAAGGTGAGCGCTCTTGCCGCGTTATCGTAGATCCCGCACAGCTCTCTCTTGCGATTGGCAAAGAAGGTCAGAACGCAAGACTTGCGGCAAAGCTTACAGGCTTTAAGATAGATATCAAAACAGAGTAACAGAGGAATAAGCTTATGAGCATCGTTACCAAAAAAACTCCCGAACGCAAATGCGTCGGATGTAACGAAAAAAAGGCGAAAAACGAGCTTATCCGTATCGTAAAATGTGCCGATACGGGCAACATTGAAATAGACAGAACGGGCAGAAAAAACGGCAGAGGGGCTTATATATGCCCAAGCGCTCTTTGCCTTAAAAAGGCGAAGAAAAGATTGTCGCAGCATCTCGGCGTTGCGATACCCGAGGAGATATTCTGCGCGCTCGAAAATGAAATGGAGAATACGGATAATGCAGGAAAATAATATTGCGGAAGAAAAAAAAGACGAAGGCGCTGTAAGAAGATTTAAATTTGCGCTTTCTCTTGCGAGAAAAGCTGGCAGCGCACTTTGCGGCGCGAGCCTTGCTTGCGACGGTATACGCGCGAACACCGTCTCGCTCGTGGTATTGAGCAACACCGCTTCCGAAAATTCTAAAAAACGCGTTTCAAACTGCGCCTCGTATTATAATACCAAGATATTGTATACGTCACTTTCCCCGGAGGAACTTGGCGGCGCTGTCGGCAAAAGTTCTATCGCTTGTATAGGCGTAACCGACAAAAATCTGGCATATAATATCGAACGCAACCTATATTGAAAAATTGTTATGAAAGGATGGGGTAAAGTATGGTTTCAAACAAAAAGTATCGTGTTAATAACCTTGCGAAAGATCTTAATATGAAAACAAAAGATCTTATCGATCATCTCGAAAAGTACGGTATGGAAGGCAAGACGTCCACAGCTATCGTAACCCCTGAAGAATTTGCAATTCTTCTTGATAAGTTGACATTGGAGAACCAATCGTCCAATATGGCTTCATATGTAGCAGGAGAACTTTATATAGCTAAAAATGAAGAGAAGCCTGTTTCCGAAAAAGCGGAAGCGAAGCCTGCAACGGCAAAGTCTGCCGCCAAAAAGACAGAAAATAACTCTAACGAGAACAAAGAAGACAAAAAAGATATGAAAACGCCCGAAAGAAAAGACGAAAAGAAAATCGAAAAGGTCCAGCCCGCAAAAGCGGCTGAAACAAAAGCCCCCAAAGCGGCTCCCAAGAATGTAAAAGCAGAAGCAGAAAAAGCTCCCGCAAAAGTTTCCGAGGAAGCTCCCAAGACGGAAGTAAAAGCTACTGAAGCTCCCAAGAGCGCAACAAAAGCACAGGAAGCCCCCAAAAAGGTTGCTCCTGCTCCCAAAGCTCCCGAAGCAAAACAGGAAACAAAGCGCCAGTCGCAGAGCATTCAGATAAAATCCTCTCTTCCAGGCGAAAACGCTCCCGTTCGCTCTACTCGTATAGTTGACACGAGAACGGCAAATGTAAACCTCGCAAAATATGACGAAAGACTTGAAAACTTCGTTCCCGAATCTGCTCGCAGAAACAACATGACTCCCGATAGACAGAAGTTCAAAAAACAGCAGAACAACAACCCTTACGCAAAACGCGAAAAGGGAAAAACTCCTGTTATGAACAACAAGAAGGACGATAAGAACAAGAAAGCACAGCCTATCCATGTTGAGATACCCGATGAGATCACGGTTGCAGAACTCGCAAAGCGCATGAAAGTTGCAGCTGCAGAGATCGTTAAAAAACTTATGCTCATGGGCGTTATGGCAACTGTAAACCAGGTCATCGACTATGACACGGCTTACCTCGTTGCGGACGATATGGGTGCTGTCGTAACAAAAGAAGTTGTTGTTACTATCGAAGATAAGCTCTTTGACGAAGTTGAAGATAAGCCCGAAGATCTTATAACACGCAGCCCCGTAGTATGCGTTATGGGTCATGTTGACCATGGTAAGACATCTTTGCTCGACGCTATCCGTCATACGCACGTTACAACAGGTGAAGCGGGCGGTATCACACAGCATATCGGTGCTTACCGCGTAAACCTCGACGGTCAGGAGATAACGTTCCTCGATACTCCCGGACATGAAGCGTTCACGGCAATGCGTGCAAGAGGCGCAAAAGCAACTGATATCGCTATCATCGTTGTTGCGGCAGACGACGGTATCATGCCCCAGACGGTAGAAGCTATCAACCACGCGAAAGCGGCAGGTGTTGATATCATCGTTGCCATCAACAAGATCGATAAGCCCACGGCAAACATCGATGCTGTTATGACAGAGCTTACAAAATACGACCTCGTTCCCGAAGCGTGGGGCGGCGACGTTATCTGTGTTCCCGTTTCCGCACACACGAAGAAAGGTTTGCCCGAACTTCTCGAAAGCGTTCTTATGGTTGCCGAACTTAAAGAACTTAAAGCTAACCCCAAGAAACGTGCGAAAGGTATCGTTATCGAAGCAAGACTCGACAGAGGTCGCGGTCCCGTTGCTACGGTACTCGTTCAGAACGGTACTCTTCACGAAGGTGAAACTATCATCTGCGGCACAGCTGTCGGCAGAGTTCGTGCAATGACGAATGAAAGAGGTCAGAACCTCAAAACAGCAGGTCCTTCCGTTCCTGTTGAGATAACGGGTCTTGACGCTGTTCCTTCTTCCGGTGATGAATTCAATGCCGTTGCCGATG
Source organism: uncultured Lachnospiraceae bacterium (assembly GCA_964521785.1). Lineage (GTDB taxonomy): Bacteria > Bacillota > Clostridia > Oscillospirales > CAG-272 > UMGS731. The sequence goes on along the minus strand of CAZFTE010000034.1, from coordinate 3,575 downwards.
AAAGAATGGCTCGTCAGCTCGCAGACCAGAGAAAAGCAAAAGAAAAAGAAGATACATTCAAAGCTAACGCGAAAGTCAACCTCGATGAACTCTTTGCACAGATCAAAGAGGGCGTTAAAGACCTCAACATCGTTGTTAAAGCGGACGTTAAAGGCTCTGCCGAAGCTGTTAAAGCTTCTCTCGAAAAACTCACCAACGAAGAAGTTCGCGTAAATGTTATCCATGTTGGCGTCGGCGGTATCACAGAAAACGATGTAATGCTCGCTTCCGCTTCCAATGCGCTCGTTGTCGGCTTCAACGTTCGTCCCGATAAATCCGCTATGGATTCCGCAACGGAACAGGGCGTAGATATCCGCACATATCGTATCATCTACGAATGCATCGAAGAAGTAAGCGCGGCTATCAAGGGTATGCTTAAACCCATCTACCGTGAAAACGTTATCGGTCATGCGGAAGTACGCCAGACTATCCACGTTCCCAACGTAGGTACTATCGCAGGTTCTTATATCACAGACGGTAAGGTAACACGTGTTGCACAGATCCGTGTAGTTCGCGACGGTATAGTTATATTTGAAGACAAGATCTCCTCTTTGCGTCGTTTCAAAGATGACGTTAAGGAAGTTGCTTCCGGTTACGAATGTGGTATCGGTCTTGAAAAATTCAACGATATCAAAGAAAACGACGTTCTCGAAGCATTTATCATGGAAGAAGTAGAAAGAACTTAATGAAATTTTATTGTGAGGTATAAGATGAGATTCAGACAGGTACATCTCGATTTTCATACAAGCGAAGATATCGAAAATATAGGCGGCGAATTTTCCAAAGAACAGTTCCAGTCTTGCCTTAAGATAGGCCACGTAGACTCTATCACTCTCTTTTCAAAATGCCACCACGGTTGGGCATATCACCCCTCTAAAGCAAACAAGACACACCCCCATCTTAAATTCGATCTTTTGCGCGCTCAGATAGAGGCTGCGCACGAGATCGGCGTTAAGACACCCGTATATCTTTCCGCGGGCTTCGACGAAAGAATGGCGAGAGTTCGCCCCGAATGGCTCCTTCGCAATAAGGATCAAACGATAGCGTGGACTTCCGACTTCACGACTCCCGGCTACCACCGCTTCTGCTACAACACGGGATATCTTGATTTTCTTCTCGACCAGATCGCGGAAGTTTGCGAAAACTATGATGCAGATGAAATATTCCTCGATATGGTACACATCATTCCTTGCTATTGTAGCAAATGCACACAGGATATGCTCGCACTCGGCATGGATCCGTTCGATGAACAGAACGCATATAAATTTGCATATGACACTTATATTAGATATACAAAGCGCGTAAGAGAGACGGTAGACAAATATCGTCCCGGTCTTCCTGTATTCCACAACGCGGGACACCTTCCCGTGGGCAATCGCGAATATGCATACGCAAATACGCATCTCGAACTTGAAAGCCTTCCCACAGGCGGTTGGGGCTATGACCATTTCCCACTTTCCGCGGCTTACGCAAGAACGCTCGATATGGATTTCGTCGGTATGACAGGTAAGTTCCACGCTTCTTGGGGCGAATTTGGCGGCTTTAAGCACCCCAACGCGCTCCGTTACGAAGCTTCTCTCTCCATTGCAAATGGCGCAAAGGTCTCCATCGGCGACCAGCTACATCCCAACGGAAAGATGAATAACGCAACATATAAACTCATCGGCGCGGCTTTTGAAGAAGTTGAAGCAAAAGAACCTTGGCTCGATAATGTTGAAAGCGTTGCGGATATCGCTATCCTTTCTCAGGAAGCACTCTTCCGCCATATGAAACCCGAAGTTTGCCCTCCCGGAAAGAAATCTTGGAGAGGAACCATCGGTGCTTCCAGAATCTTGCTCGAAGGAAAATATCTCTTCGATGTAGTTGACTGCGACGGTGATTTTGATAAATACAAACTTATCATCTTGACAGATACGGCAAAACTCGATGACGCCATGGCAACAAAACTCCGCGCATTCGTAAACGACGGCGGTAAGATACTTGCTTCCGGTGAATCCGGTCTTTACGCGGACGGCAGAGGCTTTGCGTTCGACCTCGGTGCAAAATACAACGGTCCTTGCGAATTTGTTCCCGCTTATATCCATCCTAAATTTGAAATGGACGGTCTTTGGGAATCCGCTTACGCTATCTATGAGCCTTCCTGCGATATCACGGCAACGGGCGAAGTGCTTGCATACAGAGAAAATCCTTATTTCAACCGTTCCGCACTTCATTTTTGCAGCCATGCACAGACTCCCAACGATTCCACTAAGACATATCCCGCAATGACGCTCGGCAAAGACGGCGCATATATCTCTTTCAATATGTTCTCCGAATATGCGAACAACGGTGCGCTCATCGCTAAAGAGACTGTAAAATACGCTTTGGATATACTCCTCGGTGAAGATAAGACTATCACTACAAATCTCCCCGCTCAGGGCGTGATAACTCTTATGGATCAGGCGAACGAACACAGATACGTAAACCATCTTCTTTACGCTTCCCCTGTAAAACGCGGTAAGAACGTTGAAGTTATCGAAGATCTCGTTCCAATCTGCGACACGGAAGTATCCGTAAATATGTATTCCAAGCCCAAGAGAGTTTACCTTGCTCCTCAGATGAAAGAGATTCCGTTCGATTATACAGACGGTATCCTTACATATACTGTTGACAAATTCTCTTGCCACCAGATGGTAGTTATTGATTATTGATAAATGAAAAAAGGTTCTTTGCTGCAAGGCGAAGAACCTTTTTAGGTGAAATTATGAATTTTAATTATTTGAAAAATACTTTGGACGAGATCACCGCTTGGCGTATACCCGGCGCGGACATCGCCGTTATGAAAGATAACGAGATGGTCTTTCGCTATCAAGCGGGATACAGCGACATAGAGAAAAAGATACCCGTTTCACCGAACGCGCTCTATTATCTTTTTTCCGCAACGAAGCCCATAACGGGCGCGGCGGCTGTTTTGCTCGCTGAAGAGGGAAAGATAAAGCTCGACGATGAAGTCGGAAAATACATTTCCTCTTTCAACGATATCATAGTCCATGTCAGAAACGAAGACGGAACGATAGACATAATGCCCGCTATCCGCCCCGTTAAGATAATAGATCTTTTGACGATGACGGCGGGCTTGGATTAAGTTTGTAATGCCGAAACAGTAAAGCAAATGCCCGTTATCAGCCATACAGACGATAACGGGCATTTCATCAAGCATATACAAGTTCGGTCAACACGATTTCTTCCGCACGGTTGCGGATATTGTTCATACGGCGTACCCATTCCATCTGGTCAGCCACTTTGAGTGCTTCCGTCACACCCTCCTGCTTTGCCATAGCGGAAACGATGATTTCCATACGCTCGTTGCAGGCTTGGTCGATCTCCGCAAGATGTTCAAACAGAGTTCCCTCCACCACATAATTGGTATAGAGGATTTTACGATATTCCTTTAGATAGGTGCGGCGCATACGCCCATACTTGCCTATTTGATAGTTGCCCATATCCGGCAAGGCAAGATTGGGAATGAAATAATCGCCCACTTGACGGTATGTACC
>CAZFTE010000033.1:0-12463 GCA_964521785.1 uncultured Lachnospiraceae bacterium | reverse complement strand
TGAGATTCTTGCCGTTGCCGATGAGAACGGTGGTAAGCTCAAGAACAGAGTCGTATTCTACTGCGATGAGTTCGGAACTTTGCCAAAGATAGAATCCGCCGAGATGATGTTCTCGGCATCTCGTTCTCGCCGTGTTTCCATCGTGCCGATCATTCAGTCGTTGGCACAGCTTGAAAAGAACTACGGCAAAGAGGGGGCGGAGATCATCGTGGACAATACACAGCTTACGGTCTTTGGCGGATTCGCTCCAAACTCCGAAACCGCACAGGTGCTGTCCAAATCGCTTGGAACGAGAACGGTCATGTCAGGCTCGGTCAGCCAAAGCAAGAACGATCCCTCACGCTCGCTCCAAATGATAGAACGACCGCTGATGACAGCTGACGAACTGAAGGCTCTTCCGAAAGGTACGTTCGTTGTGACGAAGACGGGATTCAATCCGATCAAGGTCAAGCTAAAATTATTCTTCAAGTGGGGCATTCAATTCGAAAAAGAGCCGTTCGTTGTCCCACTGCGTGATAACAAGGATGTCCGCTATGCCGACAAGGACACCCTCATGCGAGCGGTGTATGAGAAATATGCCGTCAAGCAAAAAAGCGATGATGAGGAGATCCCACCCGGTAGTTATGCCGTGGAACAGACACTGTATGAGAAAAATTATCCACAGCACAGCCGAATGGCAAGACGACCACACGGAGCAAAGCTCCACGGTCAGCCAAAGCCGGAAGAAAACAATTAAAGCAAAACGAGTGCCGAGCTTCCTCAAAAAAGGACGATCGGCACTCAAATTTTGGTTTGCGGTAAGCAAAGAAAAAGGCTTCGGAAATTGCTTTCCAAAGCCTTTTTGGTCGGAGTGGCGAGGCTCAAACTCGCGGCCTCCGCATCCCAAATGCGGCGCGCTATCAACTGCGCTACACCCCGATGAGTGAAAACATTGAATTTTTAGACTGATTTCTGTAAGTGGTCAAACCTGTGGTCAAAACGATTTTTGAGAACAGAATCAAGATTGATTATACGCAAAAAACGCAGTGTTTTCAAGGGTTTTCGGCGTTTTTTATTTTGTGGGGCAGAGGGGCGGTGTCTTGCTCCCAAAGCAAGTGGGTAACCGTTACCCTACATCCCGAGACTATATAAGTATACACTATTTTTATCTGTTTGTCAATGAAAGTCCTCGAAAAAGTTCGAGGACTTTCAAAAACATAACGATATTAACCGATATATCCGCGAAGTTTAGCTGCTTCAACGATTCTCTTAACGGCAACCATGTATGCACCTGTACGCAATGTGGTGTTGTTTTCCTTAGCAGTATCCCAAACAGCCTTGAAAGCATCAGCTATCTGACGTTCGAGTTTTGCGTTTACTTCTTCTTCAGACCAGAAGTAGCACTGAAGATCCTGTACCCATTCAAAATAGGAAACAATAACACCGCCTGAGTTAGCGAGGATATCGGGAACAACGTAAACGTTCTTGGACGCAAGAACCATGTCTGCGGCGTGGTTTACGGGACCGTTAGCGCCTTCGATGATGATTTTTGCCTTGATAGTATCAACATTGTTTTCTGTGATAGAGTTTTCAAGAGCCGCGGGAACGAGGATATCAACATCAAGAGCGAGAAGTTCTTCGTTTGTGATGTGTTTTACGCCTTCCGCGTTATAATCATTGAGTTTTGTCTGGTAACCATTAGCCATGATATCGTCGATATTAAGACCGTTTTCGCAGTACAAAGCACCGAAAGCATAGGAAACAGCAACTACTTTGCAACCGTCCTTATAAAGGAGTTCAGCAGCAACGCTGCCTACGTTACCGAAGCCCTGAACGGCAACAGTCGCACCCTGCAAAGATTTGCCGAGGCGTTTGTAGATCTCGCGAGCGTTGAAGAGGATACCTCTGCCTGTCGCTGCGGGTCTGCCGAGAGAGCCGCCGAGAGCAAGGGGCTTACCTGTTACAACAGCGGGTGTAAATTCACCTGTAAGTTTGCTGTATTCGTCAACTACCCAGCTCATGATAGTAGCGTTTGTGTTTACGTCGGGAGCAGGAATATCTTTTTTAGCGCCGATAACGGGAGCGATAAGCTTTGTATAAGCGCGTGTAAGTCTTTCAAGCTCGCCCTGAGAAAGTTTGGAGGGGTCAACCGTTACACCGCCCTTGCCGCCGCCGTAAGGAATGTTGGCAACAGCGCATTTAAAGCTCATCCAAGCCGCCAAGGATTTAACTTCATCCTCGTCGGTATCGGGATGGAAACGGATACCGCCTTTGCAAGGACCTCTCATGCTGGAGTGCTGGATTCTGTATCCATCGAACATTTCGATATGACCATCGTCCATTTTAACGGGGAACGTTCCCTTTACTTCACGTTCGGGGTTGCGGAGAAAATAATACTCTTCTTCACGAAGTCCGAGTTTTTCTGCGGCACTGTCAAGTACCGCGAGCATATTAGCATAAGTATTGCCTGCCATAATAAAAATCTCCAATCAAATATAAAAATTACTTTGTTTGAGTAACACGTATCTTTATGTCTTCACCGTTGTCTTCGATAAATTCTATTCTAAGATTATACGCGTCCTGAGAAATACCCTCCGGGAAAGAATTGAGCGATCTCGTATGAGTAGCGGCAGAAACATATTCGTTGGAATTGAATACGTCTCCTCCGCGGAAGAATGGGTCTTCGGGAAAACCAACGGCAAATTCGCCGTCGTTTTTCAAGATACCGTTTTCATCAAAACCGTTCTTAAACACGGTAACAATACCGGGGTCATGGCGTGTCGTTCCCTCTTTTTCTGTATCAGGGTCCCACATACCGGAGCCGTTAGTGCGCTTAATAACAGAATATTTATCGAAGATATCCTCGTCTATATGCCAAACGATAACACCGCCTTTTTCGTAGTTCTCGGAGATCTCTTTGCGTTCTCCGTTTTCGTTTGTAACATATCTCTTTCTGTACAAGCCCGCGCAAAATCCGTTGAGCTGACGATTTTCCAAAAGGAAATATTCTTTGGGGTCGGGTGTGTTCACTCTTATGATGTTAGCCTTGTCTCCTGAAATGGAATGAAGAACATATTCTCCGTCTTCATCAACTATTTCGGGAACTGCAAAGCCCGAACGTATCTTTTGGAACGGGTCCAAATGCTGAGGAACAGCGCCTTTCTGAACTTCATCGGATGCAACAGCGTTGCCATAGTTTCCGTGTCCCATAAGGGAGAAGAGGAACGGAAGCGGCCAACCTGTTACCTTTCTGTCATAGTCATAAACATCGTGGAAGCCGATGGAGTGTCCCAATTCATGCGCCATAGTGCCCATAGGATGAGGGATGAATTTGCCGCCCATTTTACGGTATTCGCCAACGAGTGCATAGCAGCCCTTGCCGCTTGCACAAAGCTTAACGCCGTTAATCTCAGGAGCCTGAGCGCCGACAACGCCGTCCTGGTCCACACCGTCGGGCAGGTTGCCGCAGTTGGCGAAAACGCCCCAATGGAGTTCGTCCGTCTTTTCCTTGCCGCCCGAATAATCAAAGCCTGCGTGAATAAGCAAAACGTTAAATTCATCGCTGCTCAAATATTTATCGTTGTCAAGGTCGTAAGAAGCGAAATCTACGTAAGGTGCCGCCGCCTTGAGTGCTTCCGCAATGCAGAAGAACGCGTTGCCATGTCCCTGATTCGGGTGATCGAGGTTCATGCGGTCGGGGTGCGGTACGTTTAACGTGATCTCGAGAACTCCGGGTGTATCGGAGCCGAGAACCTTTACAGGTTCAAAATAGAATTTGCCGCCGGACATTTCTTTATAGAAATTTTTGAGCGTATAGCCTTCGTCTCCGAAGCAGATATCGTGCCAATATTCCTTCGGTGTCGCCATCTTCTGTACGCCGTCTTCCCAAGACTTTGCTCCCTTCGGGTCAAAAGAGAGAAGAAGAACGAGAAGAGGTACCGGCTTCATTTCCAATTTTTTTGTTGTAACAGCTGTGCGTAAATTCATTCCCATGTCAACTTTCCTTTCCGAATACATTTTAAGCGAAAATGTATACTAAGATAAATTTTAAACAAATCATTATAAAAAGTCAATCATCTAACGAAAAATTTTTTTCCAAAAAGCAAATTTTTTTATTTTTTGTTGCATATTTAAACATGAAATTCGAATAAACGGACTTGTTTTACGCATACTCGTTGAAAAAAGGCTCTTTTTTATGAAATCGGTTAATAAATATCGGTTTTGAGAAAAAATCAAAAGTCCACCGTTTTTTGCGGTGGACTTCAATATCAAAGTGCGTCATTTCCCTTTTCCCGTGCAACCGCATATGCCTCCCGAAGCGGAAGCTTTTTGTGCGGAAGCGTCTATCGATGGCGGATAAAATTCGTTCACGGGAAAATTCATTCTGCGGAACATATCGCAAGGATCGCTTGGACTTTCACCGGGGCAGACTTTTTCGGGTACCGCATACTCGGTTCCCGATACGAGATATTGACCCGGGCGCTCCAACCGAACAACGGAGAAAAGACCGATGGATACCGTGATGACCCTGGTCATATTCGCCGTAAAGTTCATGCATCCGTCAAAAAATTCCGCTACACATTCGGGTATGTCGCAAGGACAAGCGCCGCACCTCATGCCGGGTATGACCTCCGTTACTTTTGTGTTGAGTATTACGGGCGAAGCCACCTCGAACACAGCCGTGGGGAGATTCGTGTGTTTTTTCTTTGTAAGTATTCCCGAGCAGAAAGAGCCGTCCTCAGCCATCGATCTGAAAACGCTCACGTTTCCTTCGCTGCCGAAGAGAATAACGCTCTTATCGAGTATGCAAAGTCCGCATATCTCGTCGGCTCTGCCGTTGCCAAGGCATATCTCAAAAGAGACTTTTACGAATATTCTTATATTTATCTGAAAAAATCCCGGATTGAACGGTATCTCGTCAACGCCGATGTTGGCGGCAACGATCTCGGCACTTTTAGTTCTGATGTTTACGCAAGATTGCAGAGCATCGGCGCAAGGAGCCGCAATATATACGGTGGCGTTTTCAAAGCAGTCCTTGTCGCGACAACAATCGAGTATTCTGTTCGTGTCTATATAGACCGTATCGCGTCCGAAGTCTACACCCGCGCAAGATATATTTCTGGTTTCAGGCATAAAACATCTTCCTCCAAAGTTATCTTTTCCCTCTTACGAGGATGAGAGTGGAATATCCTCTCCTGTCTTATTTTATGACGAAAGACGCTTTGTTGACACAGAAAAACGGCGATGCAACGATGCACCGCCGTCAAATGGATATAACCTGTTTGATTACATATATTTCTTAATGCTTTCGGGAATTTCTTCCACGGGCATTGAAACTGTCATAACAATATTGAAATCGGCTTCTTCCGCCAATTTTGCACATTCAAGAACGAACTGTTCAAATTCAACGATATTCTTGTTGCAGATTCTGTATGTTGCATCAACAAAAATATGTGTTATATCCTGGTTGGAAGCATGAATGCCGGCAATGAAACCGTAAAGGGACTGAGCGTCAGCAAGAGCGTATTCATCAACATTGATAAGTCTTGCCTGATACTTTACATCAAAGCGGAGATTAGTACCCTTTTCAAGGCAAACAACTGCGCCGGGAGAGAGTTCCGTAGCGGCATTTACCATAGAGATAAGTGTTTTTGTTTTTCCGGTGCCTTTAACACCAACGATCATTTTAAGCATAACTTAACCAACTTTCTCGACGGAATAGTATTAGAGGCAATACGGCTTCTCCGTCGTAAGCCGCCCATCGAATGGGTGTGCCTTCTTCTTGCTACTATCATACACTTTTTTTTTGTTTTTTGCAAGAGTATTCCAATAAAAATTATTCGAAAAAGAAAAATTTATGTAAAGTACACAAAAACTCGGCTTCGAAATCGGCGCACTCAAACAATTAAAACTCTTTTTATATTCTTTTCTAACTTTATTCTCGGCAATATCATGTCTCTGCCGCAGGTCTTGCACCGCACGCGGATATCAGAACCCGTGCGAAGCACCTCGAAAAACGCGCCTCCGCAAGGGTGCGCTTTTTTCATCTCCAATACATTTCCGACCTCAAGTTTTATTATATTCATGCTTCCCCTCCCGCAAAACTCACCTTTACTTCATTCGCTTTTTCCATAAGTTCGCGCTCTCCGTCCACCTCGCAGGCATACGGATAGTTCAAAGCGGTCTTTTCGAAGATTTTAAGGTACTTCTCGGCTTTGTTCGCATCGTCCTCACAAAGAAGGCTGTATGCATACAAAGTCCTTATAACGCTCGGATTTTTGCTCATAGACCGCATGAGCTTTTTCTGCGGTCTGTCGAACAAGCGCTCTATACCTTCTTTATCATTTGAAGATATCATGCGGCAAAAGGCAAGATCGCATATCAAAAGTCTTTTGTAAATATCAATAAGGGCGATATCGGCGGACGATATAATTTTGTCTATCTCCGCGCTTGCCTCTGCAAAACGGTGTTCGTCCATCAGCCTATTACAACGAAAAACCTTTATTGCCGCGATCAAACTGTTTCCGAGGTCCGCATCGGCGGATATCTCGAACCATTCTTTCGGCATATCTTTCGAGCGAATATTTTTCGATATCGCTTCATTTATCTTCAACTGCTGCCAAAAAGCCGTCAAAGCGTTCTTATCTTTGCCCAATGATACGGCATTGTGTCCGTCATTATTAACAAGACCGAGTTTCAGCGGTATGCCGTTTACAAGTGCCATAGCAAGCGCCATCAAAGTGTTGCAACGCAAGATATATCCCAATATGCCGTAAGGCACGACGATATACGCTATCAATGTGATAGCGCCACATATCAGATTCATTATCGAGCCGCCAAAGTTATACATAATATATGGGATATTGCCGTTTGCATCGAGCATTGGCGGCACCATAAGGCATTGACCGCCCGTTCCCGCAAGCTTATAGCGTTTTATCTTTAATTTCCCATCTTGAGATATGAGCATTACGTTTCCTATGCGGAACGAAGAAAATCTATATCCCGTCATAAGTCCGAAAACAAGATGCCCTCCCTCGTGAACGATCGTCTGCAAAAATATGACCGCGTATAATCCGACGATCAGTATCGAAAAAAAGACTAATATATTCATTTCGCCGTATGCGTCAAGTATACCGATGGCTCCGCTTCCGCAAAGACAGCCTGCTATCAAATATATTACTAAAGGTATTGCCTTTTGCCAACATAGCATTTTCTTTTTCTTCATAAAAGTTCATCTCCTCTTCTTTTTTGCATTACGCTATCTATAATCGAGTATAGCAAAAAACACTCGAAAAATCAATGATCTTTCGAGTGTTTTGTTCGTTATATCATGTTAAAGAGCAATTTATCTCTGAACACGGCCCGAACCGTCGCCGCCCGCAAGTTTTTCAACTTCAGCAACAGTAACGCGGTTATAGTCGCCTTCAACGGAATGTTTGAGCGCAGAAGCGGCTACTGCAAATTCAATAGCTTCCTGCGTGGATTTGCCGTTAAGGAGCGCATAGATAAGACCGCCGCCGAAAGAGTCGCCGCCGCCTACGCGGTCAACGATGTGGAGGTGGTAGGATTTGGAGAAGCAGTAGTTCTCGCCGTCATAGAGCATACCTGCCCAGTCGTTATCGTTAGCGGAGATAGATGTACGGAGAGTGATGGCAACTTTTTCGAAACCAAACTGATCAGCAAGTTTCTTTGCAACGGATTTGTAGCCTTCGTGGTTGAGTTTGCCGCCGTAGATATCCGTATCTTCAGCTTCGATGCCGAAAACGTCTTTTGCGTCTTCTTCGTTTGCGATACAAACGTCAACGTACTGGCAAAGGTCTGTCATAGCCGCGCGAGCTTCCGCACGTGTCCAAAGTTTGCCGCGGTAGTTGAGGTCGCAGGATATCTTAACGCCTCTTGCTTTAGCAGCTTTGCAAGCATCGCGGCAGATCTCTACAACGTTTGCGCCGAGAGCGGGAGTGATACCTGTAAAGTGGAACCAATCTGCGCCTTCAAATATAGCGTCCCAATCGAAATCGGAAGCGCTTGCTTCCTGGATAGCGGAATGTGCGCGGTCATAGATGCACACGGAACCACGCTGAGAAGCGCCTTTTTCAAGATAGTAGATACCTACTCTGTCGCCGCCGCGAACTATCTTAGATGTATCTACGCCGAAGTAGCGGAGAGAATCAACGGCAGCCTGTCCGATAGCGTGTTTGGGAAGCTTTGTAACATAAACGCTTTCCATGCCGTAGTTTGCAAGAGAAACAGCAACGTTAGCTTCGCCGCCGCCGAAAGTAGCCTGAAGCTGGTCATTCTGGAAGAAACGGTAGTAACCGTTGGGAGAAAGGCGGAGCATAAGCTCGCCGAAAGTAACTATTTTAGCCATTGCGGGCCTCCTTAACTATTTCAACAGATTTTTTGCAAAGGTCTGTGATCTCGTCCCATTTGCCGTTCTCGATAAGATCGGCTGTTACCATATAGGAACCGCCGCAAGCGCAGATAACGGGGCAGGATATATATTCTTTGAGGTTCTTGAGGGAGATGCCGCCTGTGGGCATTACCTTGAACATCGGGAACGGTGCGCTCATAGCTTTGATCTTAGCAAGACCGCCGGACTGTTCCGCGGGGAAGAATTTAAGAACTTTAAGACCGAATTTGAGTGCCGCATGGTAATCCGTGGGTGTTGTGCAACCGGGATATATGGGCATACCATTTTCGCAGCAATATGCTACAATCTCGGGGTCGAAACCGGGAGTAACGATAAACTGAGCGCCTGCTGCGATAGCTTTGTCAACGTGTTCTGTCGTAAGAACAGTGCCTGCGCCAACGAGCATATCGGGGCAAGCCTCTTTCATAAGACGGATAGCTTCGTCTGCGCCTGCCGCGCGGAATGTAACCTCCGCAACGGGAACGCCGCCGGCTGTAAGCGCTTTTGCAAGAGGAGCCGCATCGCGCTGAGGGTTCGAAAGTTTGATGACCGGAACAACACCGATCTCAGAAATACGATTGTTGATATCCATTATCTTTATCTCCAATTCAGAAAAATAAAATTATTTGGCAAGTTTTTCGCAGGCTTCGAAAAGACCGTTGATGTATGTTGCGCCGAGAGCGCGGTCGAAAAGACCGTAGCCGGGCTTACCTGTTTCACCCCATACCATTCTGCCGTGGTCGGGACGAACGTAACCGTCGAAGTTATTTTCAACGAGAGCTTTCGTTATCTCGAACATATCGAGAGAGCCGCAAGAAGAAAGATGAGCGCGTTCTTCGAAAGAGCCATCTTCCATTATCTTAACGTTTCTCATGTGCATGAACGCTATTCTGTCCATAGCCGCATATTTGCGTACCATGGCAACGACATCGTTTGTCTTTGCGCAACCAAGGCTACCTGTACACAAGCAAAGGCTGTTTGCGGGGCTGTCAACGAGCTTCAAGAATCTGTCAAGGTTCTCTTCGCAAGTGATGATTCTGGGAAGACCGAATATCGGGTAAGGCGGGTCATCGGGATGGATAGCCATTCTTACGCCACATTCTTCCGCAGCGGGAATAACTTTTTTAAGGAATTTTTCAAGGTTCTTCCAAAGACCTTCTTCACCGAGTTCGCCGTAAGCCGTAATAAGCTCACGTACTTCTTCCTGCGTATAGCTGGAGTCCCAACCGGGAAGATGTATATCGTCTTTAAGAGGATCGAGACCTCTCATCTGGTCCCAATACATAACGAGGCTCGTGGAGCCGTCGGGAGCTTTTTTATCGAGCTGTGTACGTGTCCAGTCGAAAACGGGCATAAAGTTGTATGTTACGCATTTTACGCCGTATTTTGCACAACGACGAACGTTTTCACAGTAAACGTCGAGAAGATGGTCAACGTCCCCTCTGCCGAGCTTGATATCTTCGTGTACGGGAATGGACTCCACAACGTCAAAAACGAGACCGTGCTTTTCGCAATAGGCTTTCATTTTTGCAAGGCTTTCTTCGGGCCATACTTCGCCGGGCTTTACATCGTAGATCGCGGAAACGATAGAGCGCATTCCGGGAATCTGGGAAATATATTCCAAGGAAATGGGGTCGCTTTCTCCATACCAGCGGAAAGACATTTTCATGTTCATTTTAATTCCTCCGTTATTTATAGCGCGATATAGCGCATATATTATCACATATGTTTTAATTATAGTACAACTTTTTAAATCTTTCAACAGAAAAAAGAAAAAATTCCGTCCTTTGCGCAAATAATTTGGGCTTATTTTTCGTTTTTTACTTCAAAAGCCCTCTTTCCAACAAAAATTTCAAAGAAAGTTTCTTTGTTTCTCCGCTGTCGAGTTTTACGGAAACAATGTCTCCCTCTTTCGAAACGACGGTTCCGCCACCGAACATCTTGTGGTCTATCCTCGTTCCCTCTTTGAAATGAGCGCCGAACTCCGCGACATCTTTTGCGGAGCTTCCCGCTTCGTGGGATATTCTGATATCGTTTTGGTCAAAGCTTTTTTCTTTGCCCAAAAGCTCATCGCTGAAAGTTGACCTTCCCTTACCGAAGGTGAATATGGAAAGATCGTTCTTCGCTCGCGTAACGCCTACATAAAAGAGCCTTCTTTCCTCCTCGTATGTTTTCACTTCGTCAAGAGTTGAATTTTGCACGCTCTTAACGACCGTTTCGGGGAAAACTCCGTCGCAAACATCAAGCAGATATACGGTATCATATTCAAGCCCCTTGCTGGAATGTATCGTGGAAAGGATAAATCTCGCGTTATCGATCGTCTGCTTGTTGCTCAGTATGTTTTTGAGCGTTTCGAGTCTTTCGACGAGTGCCGCCGCATCGGGTTCGTTTACGCCGATGGATTCCAATATATTCAGTTTATTTGCGCTCATGCCCATTCTGGCAAGATAATCTCCGTAACCGAGATAGGACGATATACGAAAGACAGCGTTATCCGCACGTTCGTTTACAAGGCTCTCCAAATGGGATTTTATAAATGTACAGCTTCTTTGCGTTCCTTGCGCCAAGTTGCCGTGAAGTATCGCGGCATCTAAAATGGTAATACCGAGCTTTTCGCTCGTTTCGCAAGCCGCCGTTGCCGCGAATTTATTCATGTATGTTCCTATCTTATAGTATATCTGCATGAATATCTCCGCATTGAACGGATCGTATGCAAAGTTTATTATATTTATCACGTCTTGCACTATCCTGTGCGTAAAGAAAGTGTAGTCCGCGCTCTTGATGCGATACGGCACATTTTCTCGCTCCAACAGATCCGCGAGCGGCAAGATATTCTCGTTATCGCGATACAATACCGCCGTTTCCCTTGTGCAATTTTGAGCGACCTTTAAAAGATAGGTATATTGAGCCTTTCTACCCAAAAGCTGTATATCTCTTATCTCGCTTCCGACTTCGCGCGTTGGCTTCATATGCTTTGCGTGGCGAAAAAAGTTTTTCTGTATGAACTTGTCTGCGGCGGCAACTATATTCGCGTTAGAGCGATAGTTGTTCTCCATCAAAAGCACTTTTGCGCCCTCGTGATCTTTTTCGAAGTTCATAAGCGCTTCGGGGTATGCCGCGCGAAATCCATATATGCTCTGGTCTTCGTCGCCGACCATAAAAAGATTTCCCGCTCCTCCCGCCAAAAGAGATATTATCAAATGCTGTATCTTCGAAGTGTCCTGCGCTTCGTCAACGCAGATATACGGATATTGCCTGTGGAGCCTTTCCAATATGGAGGGACATTTCTGCAATATCCTGTATGCATATATCATTTGATCGTCGTAGTCCATAAGTCTGCGCTTTTTCAGTTCCGCGCAGTATATCTTGTATATCTCCGAAAAATTGTCTTCCTTTTCGTCGAGCTTTTTAAGTTCCTCCTCATCGAGCATCATGTTTTTCGCATAAGTGATGAGCGCGCGGATATTTTTTATGTCGCTCTCTGTCGGAAAGGTTTTTGCAACGGACTTATATATCTCCAAAATGAGCGAAGAGATGTCCTTTTCGTCCGTCAAAAGCGTAAATGCGCTTGCTCCCGTTGTAACCTCGTAGCTTCGGATTATTTTGGCGCAAACACCGTTTATTGTGCGAAATTGAAGGCACATAGCCATATCGTCTCCGAACATCGAACGAAAACGAGAGCGCATATCGTTCGTTGCCGCCACGGTATATGTCATCGTCAATATATTCTGCGGAGCGACGCCCCTGCAATATATCATGTATCCCAAGCGAGTTACAAGCACGGTCGTTTTGCCGCTTCCGGGAACGGCAAGGAGCAATATGGGGCCGTCCGTTGCCATGACCGCCTCACATTGTTGTTCGTTGAGAACTATATTGAATCTTTCTTTAAACTCGCCGAATACCACGCTTTTCTCCTTAAAATATGCTTTTATTGCTTTTATCGGTTCGAAACCGTTGCGAACTGACAAGGCTTTTGTATATTATATCACCTTTCGCTTTGCTTCTCAAGTGCTGTTTGTTTTCTTGAGTTAAAAAACTTGAAGCCGACCTACGCTTCATCGCTCAAACGCTATG
>CAZFTE010000032.1:0-13585 GCA_964521785.1 uncultured Lachnospiraceae bacterium | reverse complement strand
CTATGACCCTCTGCTTGTAAGGCAGATGCTCTCCCAGCTGAGCTATGCTCCCATTAAGTCCGTCGCTTTAGGCGCTTGCCCTTGCGACGGTATTAAGTATATCACATTACTTTATTTTTGTCAATAGGTTTTTTGAAAAAATTCAATTTATTTTAAAATTATTTTATTACGGCTATTTTTTCTATTCCGTAGCGTTCAAAAAGCCTTACTGCGCGGTCTGTTATGACTTCTCCGCTTATTACTATCGGCACCGCGGGCGGGCAAGCGACCGTCGGAGAAGCGCATATCCTTCCGACAGCATTTTCGGCAGATATAAGCTCTTGCGGCGCGAGCATAGCCGCACGCAACGGCATAACAGCTTTCGCCTTTTCAAGTGATATCCGCTCCGTCTCAAGCGGGCATCTCGGAGATATGCCGCGAAAAGCGTTCAAAAGTTTTTTAAGATCTTCTTCCGTGTTCTCGGGCGTTATCATAAGCACGATATATTCGTCATCGCAAAATTCCGCTTCCGCTCCGCAGGCGCGAAGTATCTCGCCGATGTCGGTGCCGCGATATCCGAAGTTCGCCGAGCGAATGACTATTTTAAGCGGTTCGCTCTCTTCGGGCGCAAAGCCTAGGTCCGCAAGCTCCGCTTTTATTTTCTGCACTCTTTTTACGCGATCGCATAAGCGAGCCGCATACCCGTCAAAGAGATATCTGTTGCAGATATCGAGCGACTGCAATATTACATACGAAGGGCTTGTCGAAGCAAAAAGCGAGAGCGCATGACGCGCATTTTCGCAAAACTCTTTCGGCGCGTCATTGCTCACGTGAAGATATGCTCCACCCGTCAAAACAGGCAAAGTCTTGTGAGCCGAATCGGAGCAAGCTGTCGCTCCCAGCGCTATCGGATGGCGCGACGGCGAAAGAAAATTAAGATATGCTCCGTGCGCGTTATCCACAAGCAGTGGAATACCGAACTTTTTGCATACGCGCGAAAGCGAAGCTATGTCAGATTCGTTGCCGAGATAATCGGGCGAAGTGATATATACGGCGCAAGGCTTTCTTTCTGCTCCCGAAAGTTTTTTCTCCAACATATCCGAGGATATGTTGGAAGCGCACAAATGCGCTTCCCCATCGGGATAGAGCCATTCAACATCTATATCGAGCATAGCAGCGCCGTATATGAACGCCTTGTGCGCATTTCTCGCCGCAAACACGAGCGGCTTTCCGTCGCAGTGCGATGCGAGCGAAGCAAGAAACAGCATCGCTTTTATGGCGAGCGTTGAACCCTCCGCCGAATAAAATGTATGCGCTGTATCAAACAGCGCAGAAGCATTATTTTCGCTTTCATTTATGATCCCGTCCGCGGAATAAAGAACATCGGCTCCGTCTATCTCCGTAATATCATACGGTTCGGGACCAAGGAAAGCTTTGCCCTTATGTCCCGGCATATGGAAGCGAGATATGCCCGCTTCCATATACTTATTGACAAAATCGAATATCGGCGTCGTCATTATTCTTCGCTTTCGGCTACTTTCATCATTACGGCACATTCGATTCTCTTCTTGAAGAGTTCGCAACCGTATTCATAGATGCCGTTGATGCGACCCGTCGCATGGTAAGCGTTTGCCGCACAACCGCCCGAGCAATAGAATTTCGCCCAGCAATCTTTACATTCGGGTCTTGCGTAAGCGTTGCAGGAACGGAACTCATCCTGAGCTTCCGTGTTCTTAACGCCGTTCCAAATATCGCCGAGGCTGTATTTGGGGTCGCCTACGAACTGATGGCAGGGGAAAAGCTCGCCCCAAGGCGTTACGGACATATATTCCGTGCCCGAACCGCAACCTGTGATGCGCTTGTAGATGCAAGGACCGTTTTTAAGGTCGAGCATATAATGGTAGAACGTAAAGGGTCTGCCCTCTTTGCGGCGCTTTATCATCTCTTTCGCAAGGATCTCATACTGCTCTTTTACTTTGGGAAGATCCTCTTGAGTAAGAGCGCAAGGATCGTCGGGAGAGCAAACTACGGGTTCCATGCTGAGTTCGGTAAAGCCGAGGTCAGCCATATGGAAGATGTCGTTTGTAAAGTCAACGTTGTGGTGCGTGAACGTACCTCTTACATAGTATCCCGTACCGCCGCGTTTTTCCACAAGACGTTGGAATTTGGGAACTATCTTGTCATAGCTGCCTTTGCCCGCGTAGTCCTTGCGGAAACGGTCGTGTACTTCTTTTCTGCCGTCAAGGCTGAGAACTACGTTGTCCATCTCTTTGTTGAGGAAATCGATTATCTCATCGTCGATGAGCATACCATTCGTCGTAAGTGTGAAACGGAAATTTTTATTGTGTTCTTTTTCGATGCTTCTTGCGTAAGCCACGAGCTGTTTTACAACGTCCCAGTTCATAAGAGGCTCGCCGCCGAAAAAGTCTACTTCGAGGTTTCTTCTCGTACCCGAATTTGCGATAAGGAAATCGAGCGCCTGCTTACCAACTTCAAACGTCATAAGAGCGCGTTCGCCCTGGTATTTACCCTGGCTTGCGAAGCAGTAGGAGCAGTTGAGGTTGCAAGTGTGCGCGATGTGAAGACAAAGAGCCTTTACTACCTTGCTGTTGTTCTTATAATCGAAAGCCAAGCCCTCGTACCGGTCTTTGGAGAAGAGCTTGCCAGCTTCTTCGAGCGCTTTTACGTCATCGATGCACTGAAGCACGTCTTCCTTTGTAACATCATCGCGGCCCGCATATTTTTCGAGCATAGTGTTGACGATCTCGTCGGCAGAAGCGCTTTTATACATATCGATAATATCGTAAGCGACCTCGTCAACGCTGTGAACCGAACCGCTGCAAGTATCGAGAACGATATTATAACCGTTTAATTTATACTGGTGTACCATAATTTTAAAGATTAACTCCCTTTATTTATTTAAAAGCAAATATAAAACGCTGCCAACTTAATGACAGCGTTTTCTTAGATATCAGAAATTATTTGTCCTGTTTCTGATTTTCGCACTTCTGGTTAGCAACGCCGCAGGATGTTTTGCAAGCGGACTGGCAAGAAGTCTGGCATTCGCCGCAACCACCGTTTTCAACGGATTTAGCGATATCTCTTGTTTCGATAGTCTTGATTCTTTCCATTATAGAAACCTCCGAATAAAATTCAAATTCATTAAGCATTGAGCTTATATTGTTGATATTATTCTATCATAATAAGCAACAAATGTCAATGCACGTATTAAATAAAAGTTGCGATCGACGTTTTTAAAGTCAAATTCTCGCGGATTTAAGCGAGTATCTGCTCGATTATCTTGTTCATTTCGGCAAAATTTGCTTCTATCTCGCCTGCGAGTTTTATCTGTGTTCTTGCGCGAACAAGGTTGTGGTCAGCGCATTTGATGGCAAAATATGTATCTCCGGAAAGGTAGTCGGTAAGGAAACGCATACCACATTCGATAGTCATAAGATATGCGCTGTACGGAAGGAGCGCAGCTTCCGCTTTTGTTATTGTTTCTTTCAATGCGCCGCAGAAGCCCTCTGCATAAGCGCGGAAAAGTTCGATATCGAAGTTTACCCTGGAAAGGTCTCTTTCGTCCTCTGCCGCCGTATTTGCACCGAAACGTATAGCATCGCCGAAGTCAAAGAGCATGGAACCGGGCATGATAGTATCAAGGTCGATAACGGCTCTGGGCTTGTTCGTTTTAGCGTCCATGAGGATATTGTTGAGTTTTGTATCGTTGTGAGTAACGCGAAGCGGAATGGAGCCGTCTGCAAGACCTTCCATTACTTCACCGTATGTATCCATATGAGTCATGATAAATTCAGTCTCATCTCTGCAATCTCTCGCTCTGCCGAAAGCGTCTGCATCGAGAGCTGCGCGGAAGTTCTCAAAACGGTTGGGGGTGTCGTGGAATCGTTTGATAACTTCGGTAAGGGAAGAAGCATCGAAATCGGCAAGATAATTCTGAAATTCACCGAATGCGGCGCCCGCATTTTTAAAGATCTCTTTATCGGTAACCTTCTGGAATGTTACCGTGTCTTCGATATAGTCGTAGATACGTATGCGTTCTTTGCCTTCGCAGAGGTAAGAATCGCCGTCAACCGTGTAAACAACGTTGAGCGTTTCGATACCTTTTGCTTTCAAGTGGTTCGTAACGGAAACGATATTCTTCATAAGTCCGTAAGTATCGGGGAAAACGTTCGTATTCATGCCCTGCATGATATATCTTTTTTTATCGGTAGTAACTAAATATGTACGTGCTATATGTCCTTCGCCGTAAGGCTCGATGCTCTGCACTTCGCCCTCTATGACAAATTTTTTTACTATATTATTCAAGTCCATTGTATATTCCATCTTTGATATATCCTCCTATTGCATCTTTAACTTCCTGAAGATCTTCGCGGTATGTGATACCGTACCATTTATCTGCATTCTTGAATACCTTAACGGTAGCCTTGCCTTCTGAAAGAGCTTTGGATATTACCGAAGGAATGAAAAATTCGTCTTTCATAAGGTCAGCGTTCTTCAAGAAGCTTTCAAATTCTTCTGTAATTACATCGAAGATATCGGGTGTAAGACCCCAAAGGTTCATGGATACGGGAGTATCTTTTGTAAAAGTATACTTGTAACCGTCTTTTTCGTAAGTACCATCGGAATCTATCTTTGTTATCTCCGTAACTTTGGTGAGGAATCCCTTATCTGTTTCGCAGATACCGCGAGATACCGTGCCGTTTTTGCTGAGAGTATTGCCGAGGTGATATGCTGTCATAGCCCATTCGCCTTTGCCCGCTTCGCTCAAATGCTTCTGTATCTCGAAAAATCCGTTTGCGCCGTAGTAATCGTCCGCATTGATGATAGCGAAAGGTTCTTTCACAACATCTTTGCAGCAGTATATAGCGTGTGCCGTGCCGAAAGGCTTTGTTCTGCCGCTAGGAAGAACGCTCATATCCTGCATAACATATTCAACGTCGATAGTCTTTGCTATGCGGTTACCCACAAGCTCTTTAAAATCTTCCGCCATATCCTCGCGGATAATGAATACGACTTTAGAGAAGCCTGCTTTTTTTGCATCATAAACGGAAAAATCAAGGATGCCTTTTCCGTCGGCAGTAACAGGTTCAGCCTGTTTAAGTCCGCCGAAACGGCTTCCCATACCTGCCGCCATAACAACAAGTGTAGTGTTCATAATAAATACCTCTTCGTATATTTTTTATTTTTTTAACTTTGTGTATTTTCGTATATTATATTGCCGTTACAAATAGTATACAACACATTAAATTCTTTGTCAATGATAGTAAAATCGGCTCTTTTGCCTTGCTTTATGCTTCCGCGTTCTTTTTTCATTCCGAGTGCCGTGGCAGGGTTCAAGGAGGCAAGATCGCAAGCATCCTCAAGGCTCATTCCGACTTTTTCGACCATGTTCTGTACGGCGCGATTCATGCACAGCACGCTTCCCGCCAATGTTCCGTCGGCAAGTCTTGCTTCGCCGTTTTTGACAAATACTTTTTGTCCGCCAAGCTCGCTCTCGCCGTCTCCGAGACCTTTTGCTCGCATAGCGTCGGTGATGAGTATGAGTCCCTCATGCTTTTTGCATTTCAAAAGGAGTTTTATCGCAGGCACGCTTACGTGTATAGTATCCGCAATAAGCTCGCAAGAAAGCTCGTCCAAAAGAAGGGCGCTTCCCACGGTGCCTATATCTCTGTGGTGCAGTGCGGATTGCGCGTTATATGTGTGCGTTACGTTTTTTGCGCCGTTTGCGACAGCCGCGGAAATATCATTATATTTCGCGCCCGTATGTCCTATGGAAGCAACTATTCCGCGAGAAACGAGATGCGCTATAAGCTCCTGCGCTCCCTCTTCTTCAGGCGCAAGAGTTACTATCTTTATGGAGTTTCCGCTTGCACTGTTATATTCGTCAAATACAGCTATATCGGGCTTTGCGACATATTCGAGCGGTTGCGCGCCTTTATGCGCCGCGGAGATGAACGGACCTTCCAAATGAACGCCCAAAAGCTCCGCGCCGTCATGCTCGCTCTCGTTGTAAGCCTTGACCGCTTTCATAGCGGCAAGAATATTTTCTCTGCTCTGCGTCATGGTAGTTGCAAGAAAACCAACTGTTCCCTCTTTTGCCACGGTCTTTGCAATGGTCGCAAGAGATCCTTCGCTTGCGTCCATCGCGTCGCAGTTTCCCGCGCCGTGGATATGCTCGTCTATGAATCCGGGCAAGACCACTGCATCGCTCGGAAGAGCTATCTCTTCCGCCGATGCATCGATATCGCCTATCTTCTCTATATTCTTATCAAACGATATATTCGTTTTTATAATACCGCGTCCTTCAACGTAGCAGAGCGCATCTTTAAAGCATTTCATCGTTACTGCCGCCGCTTCTCAGTCCATGATCAATTTTGCAGCAGCTTCGTCGCATATAAGAGTGCAGTCTGCATGGTTCTGCAATATGCTTGCGGGAACGTTTTCCGTTACTTCGCCTTTTACAAGACCGTATACGGCTTTCGCCTTGTTTTCACCGTTTGCGAGGATCACTATCTTTTTGGATTCCATTATATTGCTAAGACCCATAGTGAACGCTTTGCGCGGAACTTCGTCTATGCTTGCGAAGAGTCTGGAGTTGTCTTTTATGGTGCTTTCGGTAAGGTCTACGACGTGAGTTACGGAATCAAAAGAAGTTCCGGGTTCATTGAATGCGATATGACCGTTGGAACCGATGCCCAATATCTGAACGTCTCTTGCTTTTTCGGCGAGAAGAGCGTTGTATCTTGCACATTCCGCTTCCGCGTCGGCAGCTTTGCCGTTTTCGATAAATGTGTTTTCAAGCTTGATATCTATATGATCGAAAAGATTGTCGCGCATGAAATATGCATAGCTCTGAACATGGTCTTTGCCAAGACCCATGTATTCGTCAAGGTTCATCGCGCTTACTTCCTTGTAGCTCGTGCCGTTTTCTTTGAAATCCTTTATCATCTCTTTGTAAAGACCGATAGGAGTGGAACCGGTCGCAAGACCGAGAACGGCTTTCGGGTTAGATGTTACAGCTTCTTTTATGATCTCAAAGCTCTTTTTGCTCATTTCATCGTAATTTTTTGTAATGATAACTTTCATTTTAATATCCTCTCAAAATCGTAATATCCGACTTTTTTATACAATATTTTTCTATAAATATAATTATACTCTTTTTCTATATATCATAATATAGAAATTATTTCTCATTTATTGTGAAATGTTTCATAGATAATATTATTGAAATATTTTAAAAATAATGATAAAATATCCTTATGTATCTATGGCTTTGTACGGAGGGATATCATGAATGAACAGCTCAAGCCGAAAAAATTTTATATGCACAAAATAGCCGATCTTTTAAATATCCAAAAGATCGTTACGATACATTATCAAGAGCTTTCGCCAAACTATATATCCGAAAAAGAGGCTCACGATTTTTGGGAGATGATATATGTCGATAAAGAAAACTTTTTTCTCGTTACTCCCCAAGGCGAAACGGAAGTAAAACAGGGAGAAGTCGTTTTTATCGAGCCGAACCGCCCACATTCCGTCGAGAGCCGAGAAAAAAGTCCGAATCTGTTTATAATAACGTTCGCCTGCCGCTCCGAGAGCATAAACTATTTTCGAGAAAAGAAGCTTCCCGTCCCCGAAAACTATCGATATCTTCTTCAAAACATCATGTCGGAGGCACGAGAGACCTTCTATCTTCCCGATTTCGATCCAGACCTCAACAAGCTCATATTAAAAGAAAAGCCCAATCTCGGCAGCGAGCAGATGATAAAAAATTCGCTGGAGATGCTGCTCATATATATGCTCCGTTTTGCCGAAGAGCAAAAGATATCTCAGGAATTTTTCGTTTCGAAGATAAGCTCTTCCACGGAACTGCAAGACGAGATCGTCCGCATACTTTCGGAAAAGATATACGGCAGATTCGCGCTCAAGGACCTTTGCGCCTCGCTCCATTACGGAAAAACGAGGCTCTGCACTTTCTTCCGTGAAAAAACGGGCATGACGATTTACGAGATGTATCAGAAAATGAAAACGGACGAAGCTAAAAAGCTTATCCGCCAAGGTATGCCCCTTGCTGAGATATCGGATAAGCTCTGTTTCGATTCTGTCTCTTCTTTCAACAATTCATTTAAAAAGCACACAGGCATGACCCCCGGTGAATACCGAAGCAGTATAAACACTCAAGTCAACAAAAAATCGAAAAAATAGATATAGAACAAAAAGCCTCTCTTTATACAAGAGAGGCTTTTTAAGCATATATATATTATTTTTACCGATGCAAAATATCATTCTGCCATATCGAGTATCTCGTCTATCGCTTCGCGGAGGAGCGACAGAGCTTCTTTCATTGACATACCTGTAAGCTGGGCGCCTGCCGCGTCGAAATGACCGCCGCCGCCAAGCTTTTCAAGTATCCTTTGCACGTTTATAGAGCCGTCGGAACGCGCCGAGATGTGTATCGAATCATCTAACTTACAA
Source organism: uncultured Lachnospiraceae bacterium (assembly GCA_964521785.1). Classification (GTDB taxonomy): domain Bacteria; phylum Bacillota; class Clostridia; order Oscillospirales; family CAG-272; genus UMGS731. Next base: position 5,110 of record CAZFTE010000032.1, on the reverse strand, counting down.
AGCGCGAATGCCGCGCATATGCCCTCTACGTGGAGCAATCTGTCGGCAGCTTTTGCCGCCGTAACGCGAATGGAAGAATTGACGTTTTCGTGTTCGTTGAGCGCGATGGCTATAACGTTTTTGTATATAGAAACATTGCTTTCGAATTTAGCTTCATCAAGGAAATCGTAGATATCAGTTTTGAACAACGATTCCGCATCGATGGGGGAAGCGCCCTCACTTCTGAGGTACAAAGCGGAGCTGAACGTTCTTACACCCGCATTATGCGTAAATTGCTTTGTATCGAGCAATATGCCCGCGAAAAGGAGGTCCGCTTCCGTTTTCGTGAGCGAGCCCGGGGCAAGTATAAGCTCCAAAAGTTCCGCCATAAGTTCCGAGGCGCTGGACGCGCTCGGCTCTATATAGGTGATGTTCGGTTTTACTTTAAATTCCGATGTTTTTCTGTGGTGGTCGATGATAACGACATTGTTTGCACCGTCCACGACATCGGGCGCTTCACAGACATTGAGGTTGTTTACGTCCACGACTACAACGAGCGTTTCGCTCTTCAAAAGGTCTTGCGCTTCCGCGCGGTCTACGAATATACCGCTGTATTCGTTGCTCTCGTCCACAAGACGAAAAGCACTGCGTAGATTTTTATCGTTCCTGTCCATGATGATGTGCGATGTGGCACCGCAGAATTTCGCTATTCTCGAAACGGCGATACATGAAGCGAAAGCGTCCATATCGGCAAATCTATGACCCATGATGATAACATTGTCGCTTCGCGAGATAAGAGCGATAAGCTCGTTCGCGATAACGCGAGAACGTATCTTCGTGCGTTTTTGAACGGATTTTGTCTTGCCGCCGTAAAATTCCACACCGTCGAGAGTCTTGATAACGACCTGGTCGCCGCCGCGTTGGAGCGCCATATCGAGCGCGGACTGCGTTGCGCGCTCTTTTTCATAGAGCGTGCCGCTCATCTTTGCTATACCCATGGATATGGTAAGCGGAAGCGTCGATTCGCCGACACGTATCTCGCGCACCTCATCGAGCATGGAAAATTTGTCTTTTTCAAATTCGGGGAGGTATTTCGCGGAAAAAAGGCAGATGAAACGGTTGTTTCCGTATTCGCGAACGAAGCCGCCTATCTTTTCGAAATGTCTTTCGAGTATGCTCTCGACTTCTCTCGAAGCATCGCCGTAAAGCTCCTGAACATACTGCAAAAGCTCGTCCAGGTTGTCTATCATCGCATACGCTATAACGGTGTCCTCGTCATGGAGGCGCTGTTCGGCTTCTTTAAGCTCCGTTATGTCGGTGAATATAGCCATATAGTAACTCTTGTTGTCGAAGTTTATCTCATATCCGATAGCATTGAATACTTTGGGGGCTGAACCGTCCGCGTTTTCTATATCGGAAAACGATATCTCCGTACCCATGGAAGAATCGCTCTTTACGATGCGCTCGATCGTCGCATCGCAGATGTTATCTATGTATTTGTTATAGAGAACACCGACGTTCTTTCCACATTCTTTGAGATATTGGTTATACCAGATTATCTTACCTTTTTCGTCGCATATGACGATGGGTTTTTGAAGTTTTTGCAGGAATTGGACCGATATGCCCTGCGTAACGGACATCGTCATTACAGTGCCGCGGCGTACGACAGCGTTCACTATTATGGAAACAGCAAGCATTATTACCATGATGCCGATGTATACCGCAAGAAAAAATACCGTTATCTTTTCAGGTGGAAGATCCGTATATATTATGCAGAGCGCGCAAGCTGCCAACGACAATGCGCCGAGGCACGCACACAGGATACCGCTCAACGGCAACCGCCCGTACCCGAAATGCTTATTTTTTTTGTCAGGCATTTGTTTATCCTCTTTCTGAAATAAGATTGTTTTTTATGTTCTGCCGAGTTTATTTTGCCATCTTTCTGCGGCGCATCGTTTCGCTCACGCCGAAGAAAGCGAGTATCGTGAGCGCCGTCGTTCCGAAGAAGAACAACGCCGCGATAAACGCTATTATGATACCTGCTTTTTTGCGTTTATTTTTTATCCATTTGATGCCCATGAGCGCCATTACGGGCGTGAGCATTATGATAAGATAATTCGAGGAGAGCATGATAACTCCCGAACCGCCCGAAAAGAACGCAGAGAAGAAATAAACGAAATACGCACCCATGTATATCCAAGCGCTCGCCGAGGAGGGGAGCGTCTCCCATCTGGGAGTGGGGAGTATAAGCTCGCATTTTGCTATCCTCGTACAGAACTTAAAGAAGCAAGCCGTAAAATATGCAACTATCGCTGTGAACGCCGCGAAATATGCAGGCAAAACGAGTTTGATATAGTTAAACGTCGTGTCAAACTGCGCATAGATATCGTCCGCGGTAACATTTTGCATATCTTTGACCGTTTCTTCCACAGCGGGACGCATCACGTCGATGACGATATTGCATATAGCGTCTATCTTATCCGTAAAATACGCTATGATAGCGGAAACGGATACTTCGTTTCCCGCAAGTGCGTATCCCGCAAGAAAGATCGCCGAAAATAAGACGATATATGTTATCATCAAAGCAAACGAAACGGAAATTTTCGTTTGCTTCTTTTTTATCATCGTTGCAAGCAATATGCCCGCGGGAACGGCGCAAAGGCAAAGACCTAATGAGTAGATATCGCCCAGCAAGAACGAGACGGACAGCGACAACGCAATACAGATAAAATAATAGTAATTGTTTGAAGCGATTATCAACAGCGCGAGCGTTGCACATACAACCGCTGCGCCGAAAGCGGCGATATAATAAAGCCCAGTGCATGAAGATAACGCTGTTATCAATGCGGCAACGAGCTGTATCGCCATTATCGGAAGCACAGAGGCTCCTCCGTATTTTTTACGATTATTGTTCATTTAAAGATCACCTTAACCAAATATCCTTGTCATATCAGAACGAAGAGCCGTTGCCGTTGAGCATATACTGCGTAAGACGTTCCGTAAAATGCTCTGCCGTGTTATAACCGAGGCGGCGCTGTTTATTGTTCATCGTTGCAACCTCAATGATAACGGAAAGGTTTCTACCTGCGCTGACGGGTATAGTCATGGTGTCTATCATAACGCCGAGAACGTCGGTCGTCTGCTTTTCGGTGCCTATCCTATCGTAGAATTTATCTTTATCCCAATGTTCGAATTTGATAATGAGGTTTATCTTTTCCGTATCCTTTACCGCACCGATACCGAATGTACGCTGAACGTCAACGATGCCGATACCGCGAAGTTCCGTGTAATGACGAAGGACTTCGGGCGCGGAACCTACGATGGTCTTTGAGGAAACACGCTTGAGTTCCACCGCGTCATCGGCGATAAGACGATGACCGCGCTTAACAAGTTCGATAGCCGTTTCACTCTTACCGATACCGCTCTCACCGAGGATAAGAACACCTTCGCCGTATACTTCAACGAGAACACCGTGGCGAGTTATACGCGGAGCAAGCTCTACGTTAAGATAGGAGATGAGCGCATACTGAAGCTCCGTCGTGCTTTCGGGCGTGCGGAAAACGGGAACTCCGCGCTTCTGCGCCGCTTCTACGAGTCCTTCCAATATGGGGAGGTTCCAAGAAATGATTATCGCGGGGATATCTTTTGCAAAGAGAGCGTCATATTTTTGGAATCTTTCTTCTACGGAGAACGGTTCCATGTATTCATGCTCTGCTTTACCGATGATCTCGATTCGCTTTTTGTCAAAGCAATCGAAAAAACCCGTGAGTGCAAGACCGGGGCGGCTGACATCGGGGCAGATCACCTTTTTCGTTTCCCAACCTTCGGGCGCATATATCGTTTCCAATTTCATAGCTTTTGCGACTGCGGAAAGAGCTACTTCGTATACCACGTTGGCATCTTCTTCCATAACATCTGTTTTATTTATGTCGTTGCTCATATTTTTTTCCTTTCACATAACTTTATTTTGTTTCGGTATAAAAAGATATATACCTGTACATAGTAATTATATCCTATCAATAAAAATTTTTCAACCGATATTGCTAATAAACTTGTAAATAATAATCTAAAAGGATAAATTTCAAAGGAGTTTGGCAAATTTGGCTTCAATATTCATAAGAACTCTCGCAGTTTATGCGGTGCTGATAGCGGTCATGAGATTTTCGGGAAAACGGCAGATAGGACAGATGCAGGTATCGGAGCTTGTTACGGCTTTTTTGCTCTCCAACCTCGCCAGCACGCCGCTGACAGACCCATCGGTGCCTCTTCTTTATGCGGTCGTGCCGATAGTAACTCTTATATGCATGGAGGTATTCTTCTCTTTTCTCACCACAAAGATAAATTTTGTGAAAAAGCTTTTGGACGGAAAACCGAGCATCATCGTAAATAAAGGTAAGATAGATATATCCGAGATGAGCAAGATGCGCATGAGCCTTGAGGACCTGCTTTGCGAACTTCACATAGCGGGCTATTCCGCCATGTCGGAGATAGAATATGCTATACTCGAACCGAACGGCAAGCTCGCGTTTTTCCCGAATGATAGCAACGATAACATGAGCGGCATCGCGCACCCGGTTATCATAGACGGAGAATTTGTAAGTTATGCCGTTTCCGATATCGGCAAAAACGAAAAATGGGTCGCGGAACAACTGAAAAAACGAGATATATCGAGCATTTCCGCGGTATTTCTCATGACTGTGGACGACAACGAAAAAATACAGGTGATCAAGAAAGAAGATTGTCTTACATGAAAACGTTTATTTGCTCGCTCCTGCTCTTTTTCGCGCTCTGCTCTTTCGTATTTATAAATTCTGCCGCCGTAATGGACGATATATCGGTGTTCTCCGCTTTGGCGCAAGCCTTGCCCGAGAGCGAGGACGAGATAGACGAAAAAGCTTTAGAAACGGCGGAAAAGCTGCGTTCTGTTTGGTGCGAAAAGATGAATGGCCTTTCCATGGTCTTGAGCTATGACCTTTTGGACAAAGCCGATGAAGCCGTTACGGCGCTGTGTTGCGCGGTAAAAAGCAAAAACGCAGAAGACATCATCTGCGCCAAAGAAAATTTCAATGACGCCTTGGAAAGGCTCAAGATATTGTGCGGAGCAGGGCTTAAAAGTATACTTTGAATATAT
>CAZFTE010000031.1:0-13779 GCA_964521785.1 uncultured Lachnospiraceae bacterium | reverse complement strand
TTTTTATTCTATTGCTTTTTGATCGTGATTATGCTATAATTACAGCAAATCATATAATACTGCGAAAGGTAGATATATTTTTATGAACAATTCCAAATTTCAGGCAAATATTGTGGCTTTCGAAAAAGCTATTCCCGTTTGGCCGTTTGGCAGAGATCTTGAGATGAACCTTTGGCTCTCATTCAGAGCTATCGCGAACGGAGCTAATAAGACCGTTTTGCGCCTTACAGGTTCTTCTGCATACAATGTCAAGGTCAACGGAACATTCGTTGCTTTCGGTCCCGCAAGAAGCGCTCACGGCTTTTATCGTGTAGATGAACTCGATATCTCCGACTATATCAAAGAAAAATCCGTTATAACGATCTCCGTAGCAGGATATAATGCGGATTCATTTTATCATATAGACCAGCCCTCATTCCTCTGCGCAGAGCTTATCGAGGACGGAAATATCACTGTATTTACAGGCGGTGAAGGTTTTGTGTGCCGCGTTATGACAGAGCATGAACAGCAGGCTATGCGTTATGCGGGTCAGCGTACATTCTGCGAAACTTATCATCTTGCACCCAAATTTGCAAAATGGGAACGCGATGAAGACATAAATGTAAGAGATTTTGCGACAGTATTGTGTGCTCCTATCGAAGAAAGCAAAACATTCATAGCGCGCGGTTGTGATTATAATAAATACTATCGCATTCCCGCAAGCAAAATAGTTTCACATCTTGATTTTGAAATCTTCCAAGGGGATACAAGCAAAGTTCTCTACCCTGCCTATATCGTTCCGAGAAACGGCAAAGCATATATGGTAGGAAAAATGTTCTCTTTAGGCGAAATAAGGACAGATGTCTTTATGAAAGCTCGCAACATAGATGTCAAATCAATCAAATCATGTGATGAAGCACCTGATATGCAAACTATCGAAACAGGCAATGGTGTTTCCTATAAGATGAATTATAATACGACGGGTCAGTTGGAATTTGACATTGATTGTGAAGAAGATACAGAGATAGTTATAAAATTTGATGAAGTCGTAGAAGAAAACGGTCTTATCAACTTCCGCCGTATATATACGGTAAACGCAATGGTATCGTCATTTGAAAAAGGCTCATATCATTTTTCAACATTCGAACCTTATACGATGAATTATATAGAGATCTACGTAACAAAAGGAAAAGCAAATATCTCTAACGTAGGCATCGTATACTTCGGAGATGATAAAACGGACAAAAAATACATCGGAAACGACAAAGATATTTCCAAGATATTTGACGCTGCCGTTGAAACATATCGTCAAAATGCATTTACCATATTCATGGACTGCCCATCTCGTGAACGTGCAGGTTGGCTTTGCGACAGTTTCTTTACAGCAAGAGTTGAAAAAGTATTAAAAGGAACCTCTACTATCGAGCGTAACTTCCTTGAAAACTTCTTCTTACCAAACAGTTTTAAAGCCATTCCCGATGGTATGTTTCACGATTGTTATCCTGCCGACCATTATAACGGCGGATATATTCCGAACTGGGCAATGTGGCTTGTTATTGAGTTGGAAGAATATCTTTCCAGAAGCGGGGACAAAGAGTTTATAAACAATGCTAAAGGAAAAATATACGCTCTTTTAGACTTTTTCAAGAAATTCGAAAACAAAGACGGTCTTTTGGAAAAACTTGAATCATGGGTATTTGTAGAATGGTCTCAAGCAAATAAATTGACACAGGATATAAACTATCCTTCCAATATGCTCTATGCAAGAATGCTTATCTCCATTGCAAATATATATAATGATGAAGCGCTCCGCATAAAAGCCGAAAATATCCAGGATACTATCAATGCGCAGGCTATAACGCCAGAAGGATTCTATTGTGATAATGCCGTTTACGGTGATGATGGTATAGCTCGTCTTTCCGGAGAATGTACGGAAGCTTGCCAGTACTATGCATTCTTCTGCGGCACTGCCACAAAAGAAAAAAATCCCGTTCTTTGGGAAAGATTGCTTAACGATTTCGGATCCGAACGAATAGTTCCGGGAAAATGGCCCGAATTTAAGCCCGATGCTAAATGGCAGAACATATACCCCGCGAACGCATTCATCGGAAATTATCTCCGTCTTGAACTCCTCTGCCGAGAAGGCGAATCGGAAAAACTTTTGAATAACATAAAGGGCTATTTCTTGAAGATGGCTGATTTGACAGGTACTCTTTGGGAAATGGAAACTCCTACGGCAAGCTGCAATCATGGTTTTGCTTCTCATGTTATCTATTGGCTCGACAAACTCGGTCTCGTAAAATAAGTATAAAATAGGGTGAGTGAAAGCTCACCCTATTTTTGCAAAAACTTCAATATTTCTCGCAAAGTGAATGAATATTCAGAAAAAGTTACATTTTGATATGGTAAATGCAAAAAATTATCAAAAATGACCGAATTTGTTTAAAAATATCCGCATTTTTGCTCTTGAATATTTTTTTAAATATGGTATAATTATAATCGTAGCAACAAGCTACACGGTGACGGTGCAGTATTCTAGTTAGACACCCCCTTATTGAAGACGGGCCTAAAAATCCGTTTAAGGGCACATCGATGAAGCTTCTTGTGGCTGCTTCTTACGCCCAGTTTGGGGTGGCTGCTGGAAGAATGGTTTGAGGGCGACCCATAATGGCATATGGATCTCGTTCCTCTCTCCTTTGAGGCTTCCTTTTGTGGCGCGTCATAACCTTATGACGGCTACGGTTGGAAGATTAAACCTATTATGCAGTACGACGTTTTCGTTGCTGTGAATAGCGTAGCCTGCTTTGAGTGGTTGCGGCGAATATCGGATTTGAAGCTTATATCATCCTTTGGCCGGGACATAAGCCTATTGCCGATTGAAACCGCCGCTGCAAAAAAAGCTAGGTAAGATCGGGTGTTTATCGAGGAAATCTCCTAGGCTGTTCTTAATCGAGATGTGGAACGGATTGCAGTGCGAACTCAACGGCAATCAAGTCGCAGACGCGGCAACGCCCTGCTCTTTCCTTTAAAGGGAAACTGCCTGATGGTAACAGATATTGGTAGGAAAGAGGGAAAACCAACTTGACCTATGTCGCAAAGTTTACTTTTCACATTACCGTCGCCTTAACAATAACAAATTATCTATATTTATATATATTAAACATGGAGGATCTTCGTGGAAGACGTTCACCGAAATAATCAGAATGAAGTAAAAGACGGCGAAAAAGCCAAAAACGATAACAAGAGCAAAAAATCTCCCAAACAGCAAAAGAAAAAGACATTTTTGCAACTGGTAAATTGGAAATGGGTCGTAACAGCATTCCTTTCTTCGCTGGTGATATCAATAATCCTTTCTTTGCTCTCATCGGAGGTATTAGAGATAGTTCCGATTATCGCCTCTGTCCTCATACTTTTTGCCTTTGTCGCAATAGGCGTCATATTTGATATCGTCGGTCTTGCGGTCTCTACCGCGAACGAAAAACCCTTCCATTCGATGGCGGCTCAAAAGATAATCGCAGGTAAGATAGGCATCTCTCTTATAAAACGCGCCGACCAAGTTTCAAGCTTTTGTAACGACGTTATAGGCGATATATGCGGCGTAGTTTCAGGTTCTGCGGCGGCTACCGTTGCCATACGTCTTGCAATGATAATAGGGCTTAATTCTCTTTGGGTAAACCTTGTGCTTTGCGGTCTTGTTTCCGCAATGACTGTCGGTTGCAAAGCGATAGGTAAAGCACTCGGTCTCAATTACAGTGTTGAGGTCGTTACTATTGTAGCCAAGATCATCTCTGTTTTTTCAAGAAAAAACAAGAAAAAAAGCAAAAAGAAAACTTCTAAAAATAAAGTACGTAAGGAAAAAGACATCAGTGCTTCTTCCGATAAATAAAATTAAAGCATTGGAGTTATGATATGCGAGCTGATGTATTTCTCTTTACACGAGGATTGGCAAAAAGCAGGACCCATGCCGCGGAGCTTATAAAGAGCGGCGTTTTGGTATGCGGCAAAAAGATCTCGAAGCCTTCTCAGGATATATCGGAAGAAATTTCTAACAATGATATAAAAATAACAGAACCATCAAAATATGTGAGTCGCGGCGGGTTGAAGCTCGAAGCGGCTCTTACTGCGTTTGCGCTCGATGTGTCAGGCGTAACGGCGCTTGACGTCGGCGCATCGACAGGCGGATTCACCGATTGCCTTTTAAAGCACGGAGCAAAAAAAGTGTTTGCCGTTGATGTAGGTCATGGTCAGCTTGATGCTTCCCTTTTGAATGACCCAAGAGTAGTCAATCTCGAAGGCATAAACGCACGAGCAATGACCGAACAAGATGTGGGACGAAAAGATTTTTCTTTGGCAGTCTCCGATGTTTCGTTTATATCGCAAGCACTCATATACGGCGCAGTATGCGATATGCTTGCCGATAAAGGAATATTTATCAGTCTTATCAAACCGCAGTTCGAGTGCGGCAAACAAAATCTGTCATCGGGCGGCATTTGCAAAGACAAGAAAGTACACATAAAAGTTATAGAAGAACTTTTCAAAAGATCCGTTGAGGTTGGATTGTATCCCGAAAAATTGACTCGCTCTCCCATAACAGGCGGCGACGGAAACACAGAATATCTTGTATATTTTGTTAAAAACGGAACATTCGATATAACAGAAGAACAGATAAGAAATTGCGTTATGGAGGAATCGAATTGAATAAAGTATCTAAGATAACCATTTTTACAAATCCTGAACGCGATATCAATTTTGAATATACAAAAAACATCATTGCTTTTGCCAAGCGATGCAATATAGATGTATATACTGACGAAAGATTTTCCGATATATTGGCAAACAGCGGTGCGGAATTTCTCTCGGAACAGGAACTTGTACTTGTCGGAGCAGACATTGTGATAGTTCTCGGCGGCGATGGTTCGATGCTCGATGCTTGCGAAAAAAATGCCACTGGAAGTTCTCCCGTACTTGGAATAAATCTTGGGAATTTAGGATTCTTGACTTCGCTTGAAAGAGTCGAGTTTGAAGAACTGTATGAAGTATTTGCGGGAAATTTCGAAATTGAAGAACGCATGATGCTCGAAGTAAAGATTGCAGACGGCGATTTTACAAAAACATTCAATGTACTTAACGAAGTCGTCATAACTTCCTCGGTCTGCGCAAAGATAGCGGAAATAGAACTTCATTGCGATAACAGCGTAGCAATGCGTTGCAGTTCCGACGGCATAATAATAGCAAGCCCTACCGGATCTACGGCATATTCGCTTTCTGCGGGAGGTCCGATAATAGACCCTTCGCTTGAAGCTATATGTGTAACTCCTGTATGCCCTCATTCGCTTACCGCTCGTCCCCTGGTGTTCGGTTCAGATGTCGTACTCGATGTTCACGGAAGCACAAAAGACAAACATAACAACGGATTACTCGTTACTCCTGATGGAAAAGACGGTATATTCGTTTCCAAAAACGCGAAGATCAGCGTAACAAGATCCCCATTAAAAACCAAGCTTGTAAAAGTAAACAAGAATCGTTTTTTTGATATATTAAGCACAAAAATGTACAGAAAGTAAAGGAGAAGTCGAAACATGAAAAATTCGCGACACAACAGAATCTTGCAGATCATCAGCGAATACAACATAGAAACGCAAGACGAGCTTATAAATAAATTATGCGAGAGCGGTTTTGATGTAACACAAGCAACCGTTTCACGTGATATAAAACAGCTCCAGCTCGTAAAGATAGCCACAGAAGATGGCGGATATAAATATTCCCTGCCTCGCAGAGATGATGTAACTTCAAACACAAAATTCAAAAATATCCTTCACGAAACAGCCATCTCGGCACAAAACGCGGAAAACATGGTCGTTATAAAGACATATCCGGGCATGGCAAACGCGGCGGCAGCGGCGATAGATGCGCTCTCAGGAGAAACTATACTCGGATGTATAGCAGGTGATGATACTATATTTATTGTTACCAAAAATGACAACGACGCCGAAACTTTCACTCACACGCTTCGCGCCATAATGCGTATAGTTTAAACAAAATTTTTATTTTAAGGAGCTATTATGTTAAAGGAACTTTGCATAGAAAATATCGCTATTATAAAGAAAGAGAACATCTCTTTTGACAAAGGCTTTTCTGTGCTAACGGGCGAGACCGGTGCGGGAAAATCCATAGTTATAGACTCGATAGGGCTTATCATGGGCGCGCGTTCCAGCAAAGAGTTGATAAGAAGCGGCGAAGAAACAGCTTCTGTTTCAGCACTTTTTTCCGACCTTACGGAGAACGAAATAACAAAGCTTTCTTCGTTGGGCTTTGCCCCCGAAGAGGATGATACGATTTTCGTTCAGCGAGAAATAAACATTTCAGGCTCTTCTTCCGCTAGGATAAACGGAAAAAGCGTTTCGGTTTCCGTTTTACGTGAGATAGGAGAATTTCTGATAAATATCCACGGTCAACACGCAAGCCAAGCTCTTTTGGATGAAGAAAATCATATAACTTATCTTGACGCTATGGCAGATGACGCAGAACTTTTGAAAGAATACGCCGATATATATTTCGAATATTCCGCTATAAGAGAGAATATTCGAGCGCTCAAGCATAAAGGCGATGAAAAAGAACGCACGATAGAGCTTCTTAAATATCAAATAGCAGATATAGATTCTGTCAAGCCACACGAAGGCGAAGAAGAAAGCCTTGAAATAAAGAAAAAGAAATTGGCGAGTGCCGAAAGAGTTTCGAAATATTCAAATCTCATTTATCGCGCACTTTACAGAAATGAAAAAGGCAACTCTGCTTCGGATCTTATCCGCAAAGCGACAGAGGCACTCGCTTCTCTTTCCGATGTAGTTCCAAACTCCGAAGAATATATCGAAACACTTAATGATTTTATGTATCGTATCGAAGATATCGCAGAGACGGTATATAAAGAGTGTGATGTAGGCGTAAAAAATCCCACTGAATTGCTTGACAAGATAGAAACTCGACTTAACGCTATATCAAAGCTCAAACGTAAATATGGTTCATCAATAGAAGAAGTAATAGCTTTCCGCGAAAAGATAGCGAATGAACTCAAAGCTCTCGAACATTCCGACGAGATGATAGCAGATCTCGAAAACGATATGCGAAAGATAGAAGAACTTCTTTCGGAAAAAGCTTCTCAAATTACAGAGAAAAGGCAAAATGTCGCAAGAATATTCGAGCAAAAGATAATAGACGAGCTTCGTTTCCTAGAGATGGACAAAGTTAGATTTGAGATATCGGTCTCTCCCCTTTCCGATTTCAATAATAACGGTAAAGACTCTGTTTCTTTCCTTGTTTCCGCAAATCCAGGCGAACCGTTAATGCCTCTTTCCAAGATAGCCAGCGGCGGCGAACTTTCAAGAACGATGTTGGCGCTCAAATGTGCGCTCGCAGATAAAGAAAAAACTCCTACACTTATCTTCGATGAGATAGATACAGGAATATCGGGAAAAACATCGCATAAGATAGGGATAAAACTTAAAGAAGTCGCTTCTCATGAAACTCAAGTTATTTGCGTTACGCATTCCCCGCAGATAGCGGCAACAGCAAACACTCATTTCTTCGTTTCGAAAAAAGAAGTGGACGGCAGGACCGAATCGGGTATTCGTTCCCTTTCGTATGATGAGCGCGTGAGGGAGATTGCACGAATCATCGGCGGTGTATCGGTAACGCCGCAAGCAGAGGCGGCTGCCAAAGACCTTATCGGCGGTCAATTTTCTTAAATACGCTAAAAGGCTTTCTTTTATAACAGAGGCTTTGCTTTTATTTTTAAGAAAAAACTCTCTTTTTCTTGACAAAATCGTCGTTAAATGATATAATCACATTGATAATAGATAATATATCTAAAAGCTATGATGAAGAGAAGTATGCGATATTGGCTTTTCAGAGAGTTGTCGGTGGGTGCAAGACAATAATGACCAAACGCAGAAATACACTTCGGAGCAGTGCACTTGAATATAAAAGTAGAGTGCAACGGGTAAGCCCGTTACAGCGTATAAGTGCGTTTTTCGCACTTTCAAAGGCACATATTGCGAGATATGTGTAAATTTGAGGTGGTAACACGATTTTTTCGTCCTCTGTCCGATAATCAACGGACAGAGGACTTTTTGTTTTTGACCAAAAGCAAAAAGTCCTCCGATATGCCGATACTGCACAAACTTCACAATGCAAATGATATTAAATGCCCGTTTGCGGCAAAAAACTTATTAAATAAATTTCTTTAAGGAGAAAACAACAATGGGAATCTACGAAGAACTCAAAGCGCGCGGTCTTATCGCGCAGGTTACGGACGAAGAACACATCCGTGAAATGATAAATAACGGTAAAGCTACATTCTATATCGGATTTGACTGCACGGCAGATAGCCTTACAGCAGGTCATTTTATGGCTCTCACACTTATGAAACGTTTGCAGATGGCAGGCAATAAGCCTATCGCGCTCATCGGCGGCGGCACAACTATGATCGGCGACCCTTCCGGTCGTACAGACATGAGAAAAATGCTCACAAAAGAGGATATCGACCATAATGCCGAATGCTTCAAACGTCAGATGGAAAAATTCATTGAATTTGGCGAAGGCAAAGCTATGATGGTAAATAACGCAGATTGGCTCCTCAATCTCAATTATGTTGAACTTCTCCGCGAAGTCGGCGCTTGCTTCTCTGTAAACAATATGCTTCGTGCGGAATGTTACAAGCAGAGAATGGAAAAAGGTCTTTCCTTCCTCGAATTTAACTATATGATAATGCAGTCTTACGACTTCTATTATATGTTCAAAAAATTCGGTTGCAATATGGAATTTGGCGGCGATGACCAGTGGTCCAATATGCTCGGCGGCACAGAACTTATCCGCAAAAAGCTCGGTAAAGACGCTCACGCTATGACTATCACATTGCTCACAGACTCCAACGGTAAAAAGATGGGTAAGACAGCAGGCAACGCGGTATGGCTCGACCCCAACAAGACAAGTCCTTTCGAATTTTACCAGTACTGGCGTAACGTTGGCGATGCCGATGTTATGAAATGCATAAAGATGCTCACGTTCCTCCCTATCGAACAGATCGAAGAAATGGAAACATGGGAAGACAGCAGGATCAACGAAAAGAAAGAGATACTCGCTTATGAACTTACTTCTCTTGTTCATGGCGAAGAAGAGGCGACAAAAGCAAAAGAAGCTTCTCACGCTATCTTCGCAGGTGGAGCTTCCGAAAATATGCCCACAACAGAAGTTCCTGCTGATATCATCGTTGATGGCAAAGTAGCACTTCTCGATCTTCTTACTCTCGGAAAACTCGCTCCTTCCAGAAGCGAAGCAAAACGTCTAGTTATGCAGGGCGGTGTATTCATAGGCGATACAAAAGCAGAAACTTTCTCTCAAACCATCGATGCGGAAGCGCTCAAAGACGGCGTTATCATCAGAAAAGGCAAAAAAGTATTCCACAGATTTATTACAAAATAAAAAAGGGAGATAAATTATGAATATACTTGATTTCAAAGACTATGCCAGAGTTGAAACCGAACGTGTAAAAAAGGAACTCGCACCGAAAAAAGACGGTGATGTTCGCTTCGGATTCATTACCGATTTCCATTATAAATATATAACGGAAATGAAAACGAGCATTTCCAACCTTGTTCATGCGATAAACGAACTTAATAAAAGCGGCAAGATCGATTTCGTATGTTTCGGTGGCGACAATGTGGGTAACTATCCCAACTCCAAAGAAGAACATATCGATATGATGAAAAATCTCGCTTCTTTCGTATCCGATTTTGATGTGCCTGTGTTCTTCGTTCAAGGAAATCATGACGAAAACTCCATTCACGGTAAGATAGAAGGTTCCGATAGTCGTTGCAGAACAGGCTTTGAAGTTCCCGATGAATTGCAGTATGACATTCTTTTCTCGGCAAAGAGCAATGTCGCAAATTATCATAACGGCGAAAATAAAGCCCTCTATGGATATTTTGATATTCCCGAAGCAAACACTCGAATAATTCTTTTAAACAGCTCTGACCTGCCGTATATCCTTGATGGAGACATCATGAGATATAATCAACAGTTCAACTTCGGTTTCGGCGGCAAACAGCTTGAATGGCTCTGCAAAGAAACTCTGTCCAACGCTCCCGAAAATGTTATATTCATAGATCATGTACCTTTCGACCATGTTAAATTCGCTCCTGCTCCGAATGAAGGCGCATATAACTTCGATGCACTCGATATGATAACATCTGCTTTCGCAAAAGGCGAAAAGATACATATCTCCAGCGATGATGCGGATTTCGGATATGATATCACAGCAGACTTCGGCGGTATCAAGCACAATATCCCCGCAAGAATATCAGGTCATTGTCATGTTGATACAACGAGCATCGACAAGAACAGCCTCCTTTCCATCACAACGATGGTCGCAGGAAGAAAAAATTCAGGCATGGGTGCCGGTGATAACGGCATCATGTATGAAAGAGAGCCTTATTCCGCAACAGAATCAAGTATGGATATATTCACATTCGATTCTAAAAATTATACTCTCTCCGCTGTTCGTTACGGTTCTGGCGAAAACAGAACATTCGATATCAAAAAATAATCAAAATAAAAGAATACGGATATGATCATAAAGATCATATCCGTATTCTAATTTATACAGCCTTGCCCATTTCGTAGGCTTTTTTCATAGCATTGCTGTTTTTGATCTCACCTTTTTCATAAACACCATTGCCAATAACAATTCCCTTTTCGACAGCGCCGTCTACGCAATCGGCATAGCCTCTAAAACAAGCTATAGTCATATCGGCTGAGGATAATTCTTCGTCAGCCATAGTAACGATATAATAAAACTCTTTATTTTTCACTTCCGTCCAACGCGCTACGGTGCGATCTATGAGCGCCTTCAACTGAGCGTCGATAGAATAAAAGTATACAGGGCTTGCCAAGACCAAAACGTCCGCGTCTATCATCTTCTGCAATATCTCGCTCATGTCGTCATCAAAAACGCACTTGCCGTTATTGTCTTTACAATGATAGCAAGCAAGACATGGATGGATATCTTTTGAGGAAACTCTTATCTTCTCCACATCATTTCCGCTCTCAACGGCGCCTTTCATAAATTCATCGCAGATAAGATCCGAATTTCCGTTCTTTCTGGGGCTTCCAGATAATATCAATACTTTCTTGCTCATAATATTACCTCATTTTAAAATTTTTCCATCACTGAATGCATTGCCTACTTTTTCACCCAAAACATAATATTCCCTGTTCATACCATCATATGTAATGGGACGAAACTTTGACGGGTCTATATTTCCGTTTGTCAAAACGCTCTCGTCAGCGCAAACATTCACTATCTCACCAACCATGCGGCAAGTTTCTTCATCATAGCTTATAAGCTTACACTCAACAGCCATAGGAAGCTCTTCTATAAGCGGAGCGTCTACAAATTCGCTCTTGACAACGTGAAAACCCGCTTTGGCAAATTTATCGGGTACTGTATTACCCGACACCAAACCTACAAAATCGCAAGCCGCCACGGTATCCGCGGTTGCCATGCTAACAGTAAAAGCTTTTCTGTCAAGAATATTTTTAACGGTCTTGTGTCCCGCACTTAAACAAAGCGATATCTCATTCGATTCGCTTATCCCGCCCCAAGCGGCATTCATAGCATCGGGAACTCCGTTCTGATCATAGGAACCTATAATAAATACAGGCTGAGGATAAAGTATGGGCTTTGCTCCGAAATTTTTTCTCATAATAATCTTCTCCTTACCAATTCTTATTTTCTTTTGTGCTATCGTGTTGTTTTTTGCGTTCTTCTACCATTTTTGCAAACCATTCTACCATATTAGGGTCTGTATGTGAGAAGAACGAACTTGTTTTTTTATCAAGTCTTTCAATATTCTTCATATCTTCGTTTGAAAGTTCGAAATCAAATACTTCGAAATTTTCTTTCATTCGTTCTATATGTGTAGACTTGGGTATTACGATAATGCCTCTTTGCAAATGCCAACGAAGTATCACTTGTGCGGAAGTCTTGCCGTATTTTTTACCTATCTCGCAAAGTTCGGGGAGTTCGAATATTCCTCCTCTGCCTTCGCCGAACGGCGCCCATGCTTCAAGACGTATATCGTATTTTTTGCCCCATTCCAAAGCTGAGTTCTGCTGGTTATGAGGATGTATCTCTATCTGATTTACCATTGGCTTTATTCTTGCAAATGAAGCTATATCGACCATTCTGTCGGGATAAAAATTGGAGATACCGATAGCCTTCAATTTCCCCTCTTTATAAAGGTCCTCCAATGCACGCCATGCGCCATAGTAATCGCCAAAAGGCTGGTGTAAGAGCATGAGGTCTATATAATCCGTTTTAAGCTTTCTCAATGATTCCAAAACAGATCTTCTGCACTCATCATAGCCATAATGCTCTATCCACACCTTAGATGTCAAAAATATTTCTTCTCTCGGAATACCGGATTTACATATTGCGGAGCCTACTTCTTCTTCATTAAAATAAGATTGTGCCGTATCGATGGAACGATATCCGACTTTGAGCGCGTCAAGGACACATCTTTCACATTCATCTTTGGTAACTTGATATACGCCATATCCAAGTTGAGGCATTTTTATACCATTTGATAGATCAACATAGAACATAATAAACAACTCCTTTTTATTTTAGTATATCACGAAAATAATTGACATACAATATCGGATATGTTATTATTATATAAACTAAAAGTTTATGCTTGTTTCAGAGGTGTATTATGTACGATCCATTGCTAGATACTTTTTTGACCGTCTCCGATTGTGGAAGTTTCACAAAAGCGGCAGACAAATTGTTCATTTCCCCCACCGCGGTCATGAAACAGATCAACGCTCTTGAGGAAAGTATGAACATTAAATTGATGAATAGGACACCCAAAGGTATCCAACTGACCGAAGCGGGAAAAATGATCTATCACGATGCAAAATTTATAATAGATTATTCGAATAAATCAGTTGCCGCCGCAAAAGCCGTTTCAACGGACTATAACACAACGTTCTGCGTCGGAACATCATTACTAAATCCCGCAAAACAATTCATGGAACTTTGGTATAAAATAAAGCCGAACTTCCCCAATTATAAACTAAATCTTGTTCCGTTTGAAGATGACCACGAAGGGATATTATCCGAGATAAGAAAATTGGGCGAAAAATTCGATTTTTTGATAGGAGTATGCGACTCAAAGTCTTGGATGTCCATTTGCGATTTTTTGCCTTTGGGTAAATATAAAAAGATGATCGCCGTATCGCGAGAACATCGTTTGGCATCAAAAGAATGCATAAGGATCTCCGATCTGTATGGTGAAACGCTTATGATGGTACGCAAAGGAGATTCGGGCATCAACGACCACATACGAAACGATCTTGAGGCTTATCACCCCAAAATACATATCGAGGATACTCCCCTTTTTTACGATATGTCTGTCTTTAACCGTTGCGCAAAAACGGGAAACGTTTTGCTGACCATCGAATGTTGGAAAGATGTTCATCCGGGGCTCGTATCCATTCCCGTTGATTGGGATTACAGTATACCGTACGGTCTTTTGTATAGTTCCAACGCAGACAGAGATGTTTTGAGATTCGTTCAAAAAACAAAAGAATTGTTTTCTTTATAAAAAGATTCCTCCGCTTGGACATCATGCTGAACTGCCCCAAATTGTGCAGACAATACAAAAAACACCCATGTGGTAGAAAACATTAAAAATTAAGCAACGAACTGACATCGCTTTTCGAGTGGTGTCAGTTTTGTTT
>CAZFTE010000030.1:0-15360 GCA_964521785.1 uncultured Lachnospiraceae bacterium | reverse complement strand
GAGTTATTTATAATCAAACTATTGACCTTTGCATGTCTTTGGAGATATAATTATCCTCATAATATATTATATCGAACGGAGATCCATCATGAATATAAACGAATATATCGCGTCTATGACGGACGCAAACGAAAAACCTCTCGACAATATGATTTCGGGCGGCGGAATGGTCGGCATACTCAGCACGATAGGCTGTGTCGGCGACAGCCTCTCTTCGGGCGAATACGAAACCGTCGATAAAAACGGTATGCATTATTACTACGACCTTTATAAAGATTCTTGGGGTCAGTTCATGGCTCGCATGACAGGCGCGAAAGTATATAACTTTTCACGCGGAGGAATGACGGCAAAGCATTACCTTGAACTTTACGCGGATTCTCAGGATTTTTGGAATCCCGAAAAGAAATGCCGTGCCTACATAATCGCCCTCGGCGTAAATGACGTAGTCGGTGGCAGACAGACCATCGGTTCCGTAGAAGATATCTGCCGCGAAGATTCTCACAAGAATAAACTCACGTTCGCGGGCTACTACGCCGCAATAGTACAACGACTCAAAGAGATCAATCCCGACGCAAGATTTTTCTTTATGACGATACCCGAAGAACATAACAGAAAAGAAGTTCAAGATATCAAGGACAGACACGCCGAACTTATGTATGAACTTGCCGAATATTTCGACAATTCTTACGTTATCGACCTTCGCAAATACGGTCCCGTTTATGACGACGAATTTAAAAAGAAATTCTACCTCAACGGTCATATGAACACCGCGGGCTATTGCCTCACCGCGCAGATGGTCGTTTCCTATATCGACTATATCATCAGACACAACCTCGAAGCTTTCAGCGAGATCGCACTCAACGAGATAGATCGCAAAAATTATCATCTTTGATTGAATATTCAAATATCCGTATGCTTTCCGCATACGGATATTTTTTGCCGAACTATTGACAAGCATTCTCGTCCATGATAAAATAACAATAGTTATATAACGGTTGATATTTAAGGAGATGACGATTTGCCGTCAAAAACAAAGATAACAAAAGAAATGATACTCGATTCGGCTCTTAAAATGGTTCGCGCTAACGGATTTGACAGCATAAACGCGCGAAAGCTCGCTGAACAACTCGATTGCTCAACTCAACCGATATTCTCCAATTATCCGAGCATGGAAGCGTTAAAAGAAGACATATTACGTTATGCCTCGTCTGTCTATATCGAATTTATCACAACGAATATGCAAAAAAAACGAATATCCGCCATATAAAGCTATGGGCATGGCTTATATCCGCTTTGCAAAAGAAGAAAAAGAACTTTTCAAGCTGTTGTTCATGCGAAGCAGAGAGACTGATGACGAGGAAGGCTCCTCGGAAGATTTTGAATTGGCTGTTTCACTCATTCAAAAGAACCTCGGGATATCGCGAGAAAAAGCGAGATTATTTCAGCTCGAGATGTGGATATATGTCCATGGCATGGCAACGATGATTGCGACCTCATATTTCGAGCTTGACAAGGACATGATAAGCAATATTTTAACAGACGCATATGAAGGACTTAAAAAAAGACACCTTACGGAGGGGTAAGTTATGAACGCTATCGAACTGCACGATCTTTCCAAAAATTACGGCGATACCAAAGCGGTATCAAGTCTTTCGTTCAACATCCAAGAGGGCGAGCTTTTCGCGCTTTTGGGTGTGAACGGCGCGGGCAAAACAACGACTATAAAAATGCTCTGCTGTCTTACTCGTCCCTCATCGGGCGACGCGTTCTTGTTCGGCAAGAGCATCGTCAACAACGAAAACGACGTTAAAAAAATGATTGCTGTCGCGCCGCAAGAAAGTTCAGTCGCACCGAACCTCACAGTAAAAGAAAACCTTGAGTTTATGGCAAAGATATACGGCTTTTCCAAAGAAGAATCTCGCAAAAAAACAGAGGAGATGTATACACTGTTTGGACTTGACGAAGT
This sequence comes from uncultured Lachnospiraceae bacterium, assembly GCA_964521785.1. Lineage (GTDB taxonomy): Bacteria > Bacillota > Clostridia > Oscillospirales > CAG-272 > UMGS731. The sequence goes on along the minus strand of CAZFTE010000030.1, from coordinate 13,394 downwards.
TTCAAAGAAGAAAGTGAAAACGCTCTCGGGCGGTTGGAGAAGACGCCTCAGCATAGCTATGGCGCTCATCTGCGAGCCGAAGATACTTTTTCTAGATGAACCGACGCTCGGGCTTGATGTAATAGTTCGCGCCGAACTTTGGGATATCATAAAGGCGTTGAAAGGCAAAGTTACGATAATACTCACGACACATTATATGGAGGAAGCGGAAACTCTTTCCGACAACATAGCTATAATGAAACGCGGAAAACTAATTGCGCTCGGCACAGCGGAGGATATAAAGGCGAAAACAGGTGAAGAAAAATTCGAAAACGCATTTATCGCGCTCGTAAAGGAGGCTAATTCATGAAAACATGGACATTTTCCGTTCGCACGGCAAAAGAGATATTACGCGACCCATTGACATTCGCATTTGGTTTGGGATTTCCTTTGATATTGCTGTTTTTGATGTCCACGATACAGGCAAATATACCCGTAAGCATCTTTGAGATACAAAATCTCGCTCCCGGAGTAAGCGTTTTCGGTCTTTCGTTCGTAACGCTCTTTGCCGCCATACTTATATCGAAAGACAGAACTTCATCTTTTCTTCAAAGGCTATATACGACACCGATGAAACCGTTCGATTTTATTTTGGGATATATCCTGCCGCTTATTCCGATAAGCCTTTTGCAAAGCGCGACATGCTTTGCGGCGGCTATATTCCTCGGACTCAAAGCAAACGCAAATATCTTGCTTTGTCTTTTACTGACCGTTCCGATATCGCTCTTCTATATAGCTCTCGGGCTTCTCTGCGGAAGTTTGTTGACGGATAAGCAGGTTGGCGGCATATGCGGCGCATTGATAACAAACCTTTCCGCGTGGCTCTCGGGAACTTGGTTCGACCTTGAGCTTGTTGGCGGCACTTTCAAACGGATAGCGTATATGTTACCGTTCGTTCATGCGGTAGAAATGGAAAGAGCCGCATTGAACGGCAATCTTGCAGGGTCTTGGAAAGATCTTTACATCGTTGTTTTGTATACGATAGCCTTGCTCGTTCTTTCCGTTTATATATTCCGCAAAAAAATGAGAGCAGATTAAAAAAAGATATCACACCCATCTTGCGGGTGTGATATCTTTTGTTTTATCAATAATTTTTTGCGTTTATTTCAAAATATGCTTTGGGGTGAGCGCATACGGGGCAGACCTCGGGGGCTTTCGTGCCTACCATGATATGACCGCAGTTGCGACATTCCCAGATCTTAACTTCGCTCTTTTCGAACACTTCGTTAAGCTCAACGTTTCTGAGCAATGCGCGGTAGCGTTCTTCGTGATGCTTCTCTATCTGCGCTACCATACGGAATTTTGCCGCAAGCTCTTTAAAGCCCTCTTCTTCAGCGTCTTTTGCAAAGCCTTCGTACATATCCGTCCATTCGTAATTTTCGCCCGCTGCAGCATTTTCAAGGTTCTTTGCCGTATCTGCCAAAGCGCCAAGCTCCTTGAACCACATCTTAGCGTGTTCTTTTTCATTCTCGGCAGTCTTTAAAAAGAGCGCGGATATCTGCTCATATCCTTCTTTTTTGGCAACGGAAGCAAAATATGTGTATTTGTTGCGTGCCTCGGATTCGCCCGAAAAAGCGGCGCGAAGATTTTGTTCCGTTTTCGTTCCTGCGTATTTATTGCTCATGTTATACCTCCAAAAATTTTTATTTCTACGTTATTCTTTACCAAACGGAGAAATATATTCATATCTGAATATGATTTTATCACGAAACCGAGCGCAAGTCAATTCGGCATAGCGCACAAAAATATCCTCTGCAATTTGGGGCAGTTCACAGTTCACTGTTGCAGAGGATATTTTTTATTCTAAATTAGCTATGTATTCCAAAAAGCCTTCCGCTGTTCCTATGTCGCCTACACCATGAGCATTGAACGGAAATCTTATTCTGTATATCTCGCTGTCTTCACCCGTTGTATATTCGACGATAGACGTGCAAAGAATAAAATCGTATTCGGAGTGTACCTCGTCGGATCGCGTGGGGTTAAAATATATCGTAGCACCGCCGCCCGCGCCCGCGGGGTCCTCTTGTTTTCTTTGCGCTATATTATATGGTGTTTCGCCATCCAGCTCTCCGACAAAGCCACCTTTATAATACAAATATTTATTTTCGGCGCCGAGAAAATCGGAAAAACAGAAATCTGTTATATTGATGTCGCACGCACGATTATATATATTTGAGGAATAACTTTGCGTCAAGCCAACTGTATATACAGCTAAGGGACCATACATTATATTACCTTGAATATCATTATAATTGTTTTTACTGTAATTATATTTTATAGGATGTGCCATTTCAATGGTGTATTCTTTGCCATTTATGTCAACGACCATAGAATCTATACGTATATTCCATACCTCCGGCGGGTCAACATCTACCTGAGAATTGAAATATCCTATATTTATATCATTATCAACATTGTAAAGATAAAGATATTTTCCGTTTATATTTTCATCGGTTACATTTTCTATAGTTTTCTTGCTGAAGGTGGTCTCCCTGAAATAATCCGTATTTTCGCCGTTGAATCTTACAAATTCTATCTCATCATCTTTCAATCGCTTATCGGAAACAAAATATATCGGGAATTTCAAAGTTTCAGAGCAATAATCAAGATCTATTTTTGTCATCTCCGTGTAAACGGATATTCCCGTATTGCCTATCTCATGAGATCCCGGAACATAATTTGAGTTACACGATGTTAATGATAACATTGCAAAAACCATGCATATACACAAAGAAATACAACCGAAACGTTTAAACAAAGTTTTATATTTCATATTATCTCAACCTCAATATTTGGCGTATCCGGAGCTACTTGATGTGCTATAAAGAAGCGCATAATACGCGACTCCATTGGGAGTAGGCATATCGCATTTAGCAATAAGAATATCATCTTCCATATAGCCCAATACTTCATGACGATATATGTCATGACAAACACCTATTTTATAATATCCAACTTTATCGTCTTTTTCCAAATTAAAAGATATACTATATTCCAAATCAAAAGAAACTTCCGTTGTACGCGATACTCCTCCTGTAACACTTCTCGTTATTTCAAGAACATCTATTGTTGCATTACCACCCATAGAAGTAGAAAACTCATATGCTGTTTGAGAGCTATATGTCTTGCTCATGGTTTGAGTTATAGATGTTGCCGCCAATCCTTTGTAACAAGGCGTACACAAATCAAGATTTCCAAAAATAGCATACCAATTTCCATAATAACGATAAATGTAGTATTTACAACCCAAAGCTGTCCTTGTTCCTAATAAATATGTAGAACCGGATGTCGGAGCAACCGGAGAATCGTTGTATACACCAACGACAGGTTCTATGTTCAGTTCCTCTATTGAATCATTCGCCGCATAAGCGCCGGCAGAAAAAACAGATGTAACTAAAAATGACATTACCATGATGACTGAAATAAATTTTTTAACGATTTTTTTCATAAGTTCATCACCTTTTTAATTCTTTATTATAGTGAATCGATTCTTTCATACGCGCAAATATATTCTATCAAACATATTTTACCGTGTCAATATGATACAATGTTTATTTAAATCTTGTTAACGATTTATTCATAATTAACATAAAAGCAAGTCCCCCTTGCCGTATTCGATACGGCAAGGGGATAAAGTATATCTCATTTCATCAATTCATCTGTCAAGCGCAATATCTCGGGCGCTATCTTTGCGCGTTCCCGCTTCACCACGATATTATATATCGGATAAGCAATGCCCGTAAAAACACATCCTATCAGCCCTATAACTATGCCCAAAATATTGTTGAGCTGTTCCGGAATGCCCAGCGTCTGCGAAAGCTCCGTCATTATCAAGCTCATACCGATACCGAGTATCAATAAGCCTATTATGCCGAGCGTAAGCGAGATAATCTGCGCTTTCTGCGTTACGCTCTTATCAAGACGGCGCAAACGCTCCATCTTGTCTTCTTTTTCGTCGGTCTTTTCGATATATTTTTCGCGTATCTTCTCCACTTCATTTTTATCCTTTGCGGAATAAGTGTAGAAAAATTTATTTTCGTCATTCTTGTTTTCCATCGGCAAGCTCCTTTGCTTTCAATAGTTTCAATTTTTTTGTGCCTGTTATTATCATATATATCGCCATCGTTATTATGAAAGTCGAAACGGCTATGCCGCTCGACATCAAAAATATCTTTCTCATAACGTCGCTCGTCTGTTCCTTGTTGAATGTATTCAGCATACTCGATTCAAGCGTCAACATAGAAACGCAAGCCGCGGCAAAGCTTATCGCCTTGGACGCCGAATATACGGGGCTGTTGTATCTGCCATATCGCACGATATTGCAAATAGCAATGAAAAATGTCGTAAATGTATATGCCGCCATCGCTATGGTGATTATCTCGCCGTGGTCTTCCGATCTGTTAAGATATGCCATATAGAATATCATAACGGATATGGCAACGTTCATAATGAGGAATATTATTCCGCAGGCGCGGTAACGCATAAGCTCCGCCCTCATCTGCTCCCCTGCGCGGAACTTGCGCGTATGTGCCGCCAAAAAGAAGCGCATCGACGCAAGCAAGATGTAGTATATCGCCAGCGAATAGTACCAAAGCGAATCATTCTTCCAACCGAGCCAAAGCTGTAAAAAAGAATATGCCGCGTTCCAAACAAAAGAGATGCCGAGCGAAACGTTCACTCGCAAACGCTCGTCTCCAAACCACAAACGCGCGTATTTATTTTCTTTTTTGAAAGAACGACAAAAGCGAATAATACGCAGCACTCTTACACACCATACAGTAAGCGTATATGCGGAAAGGACATATGAGCCATATACAACGATATCGTTCGCTTCCGCAAGCACGGCATATGCCAAAAGCACCGCTGCCGTCGGCAACAATATGATCAATATCGCGATGTGCGGAAACAATACCTTATCAAACAGCTTTTTCCACATCATCTATCTTCCCTATCTTAACAGTAAATTCGCTTCCTTTGCCGACAGTGCTTTCAACGGATATCTCGCCGTGCATAATATACACCACTCGCTTGACGAGCGCCAAGCCAAGCCCGTTTCCTTGTGTTGCGCGGGATGTATCTCCTTGATAGAATTTCTCGAATATATGCTCTCCGATCTCTTGCGTCATGCCGCAACCCGTGTCTTTGACTTTTATGACAGCATGACCGTTCTCTGTGCGAAGCGACAGAGAAACGGTGCCGCCGTTCGGCGTAAATTTAAACGCATTAGAAAACAGATTGTTCCAAACGAGCGACAAAAGCTCTCTGTCGGCAGACACCAAGATATTTTCCGCGATATCGATATCTATGTTTATGTCTTTGTCTTCCCACACGTTCTCGTATTGCAAAAGACATTCGCAAAGCTGTTCTCCTAGGTCGAATGTGGAAAGATTCGGATATATCTGCTGATTTTCCAACCTGTTAAGCTTTAATATATTCGTCATCATGTCAGCCAACCTGCGCGAGGATTCCGTTATGACTTTTGCGTATTCAATCCTTTTTTCGTAAGAAAGCTCCTCCGATCGGAGAAGAGTGCCGTAATTTCGTATAACGGCGAGCGGCGTCTTCATCTCGTGTGAAACATTCGCTATAAAATCCGTTCGCAACGTTTCAACGCCCGAAAGTTCCTTTGCCATTCTGTTTATGCAATCTATCATCTCGTTGAAAGTGTCGTCCGTCAGCACTTTCGCCACAGGCTTTATCCTAACATCGAAGTTGCCCGATATCATGCTTTCCGTCGCTTCGGTTATCATTTTTATCGGTCGCTGTACGGTCATCTTGCGGCGCACAAGGTCGATGGCATAAACGACCACGCTGATGAATATTACGTTTATCATCGTGGCTTTTGCCGCAAGAGAGATGTCCTCGCTCGTGAAAGTTATTCCCATCGTATTTTGAAGCACCGTTATAAACAAGGTCAAGCAACAGGTTATGACAAAAGCGATCATCGCGAAGAACAGAAAAAAGTTGCTCACAAATTTTATCGCTTTTTTTGTATCGAATCCCTTTTTCACTTTAATACCGCCTTATATCCCAAGCCGTGTACCGTCTGTATCTCGAAATCATCGCAATCGGCAAGCTTTGCTCGAAGTTTGGTCATATAAACGTCAACGGTCCTCGTGCCTGTCTGCGTATCCGCGTCCCAAAATTCGTCCATGAGCTGAGTGCGGGTAAACGTCTTTTTGGGATAAGACAAAAGCTTGTATAACAAGTCAAATTCTCTTGCGGTAAGCGATATCTCTTCGCCCGAAAGCGTCGCCGTGCGCTCGTCCGCATCCATAACGAAGTTACCTATCTCCAAACGATGGCTGGAAGCTATCTTCGAGCGGCGCAGAAGCGCGCCTATACGCAAAAACATCTCCTCCAGATCTATCGGTTTTGTCATATAGTCATCTATTCCTATGCGAAATCCCCTTTGCTTGGAAGCAAGGTCGTCTCTCGCGGTCATAAACAATATCGGAATATCATTGTTGAGCGAGCGGACCGTTTTCGCAAATTCGAAACCGTCTATATTCGGCATCATTATATCGGATATGATAAGGTCGAAGGTCTTTTTGTACATCTCGTCATAAGCGTCATCCGCGCAAAGACAGCCCGTTGCTTCATAGCCGTTGTTCCTGAGGAAAGAACAAACGGAGCGGTTGAGGTCTTTATCGTCTTCGACCACCAAAATTTTAAACATAAAACATTTCCTCCCATGATATTATCAAGATCGTATATTTTTATTTTACCACAGAAATGTTAAAGTTTTGTTTGCATTTTTCGCATTATTCAAAAAAAGTGTAAAGCAATGCCGTATAAAAAGCGTTGCTTTACACTTTTTTATCAGTTGTTGAGTATCTTTTCGCTTGCCGAAAGGATATCCTTAGCGTATTTTTTACGGCGAGAAGAAAGTATGCGCTTGTAGATGGGATAATTTGCAATGACAGCCGCCATACCGATAATTCCCGTAACGATACCGGGGATCATAGTGTTCGTCATGCCGAGAGTCGCGCCGATATCCGTCATAACAAGGCTCATTCCCGCTCCCATAACTATTGCGGAAAGCGTACCGAATGTATATGCGAATATGTTCGCGGGGCGTTTTACCTTTGCGTCGAGCGCAAGAAGATCTTCAAGTTCCGTGGTCTGTTTTTCCATGTACTGCTCGCGTATCTTCTGTATTGCAAACTGTGTGTCGTTTCTGTTCATAATAAATACCTCTTTATATTTTAGATTTTGTTGTTCGTGTTCGTTTTTGATGTACTTATTTTACGATGTTTGTTTTTATATTTTGCTTACGAAATGTTTATGTTTTGTTAATTACATTATTTTTTTCGTTTTTTCTTAACAAAACTATATGTTACCGTACATCTTCACTATATAGTCAGACGAAATGTAAAACCACACACCTATACTATATAGACCCGACCACCCCCGCAAAGCCGCTTTACAAACGGAATATGCGTTACCCACCACACACTGTTACTATATACGCGAAAGTTCCACCCGAACACCCACGGCAATACCAATGGGGACGGCGCAAGCGTAAAACCGCCCACCGCCACTATATAAGCGGACGGCGAACGCACCGCCAACGGCAAGCGCAACACGCACACCGCTACTATATAAGCGTTCCACAATCACCGATACTATATAAAACAAGGAGGGATATACATGACAATAATTTGTGTATCTTGCGGAAAAGAGTTTCGTTTCGGCAAAAAGAAGCAACAGATCTATTCAAAAAAAGGATTCAAGCTTCCCAAACATTGCGGTATATGCCAAAAGCAACGAAAAGCCGAGCGAGAAAGCCCTTATTACGGGCTTTCCGAAGCGTTTTCAAATTATGCGCCTTGCAAAAAAAGGCACTTGCGCGTCCATTACGCACCGTACATCACCGGCGGTATGAGATGAACCCAAAACAAAAATTTTAAAAGAGGTAATTATTTATGAACGATTTCGAATTTTCAAAATTTATATCCGATATCTTAGATGAAACAAGAAAAGCCGGTCGAAAAAACACATACATATTAAAAAGTGAGACAATTAAAAAGATAGATTTCATAGAACGTTCTTTTCACGGTCTTAATTGTATCTTTCGATTCGACGCGCCCTCAAATTCCGTTGAAATAACTCTTTCGGAATTTGTTTTTGACAGTCTCACCTGCAATATAAAGCAAGTCCTGCTGATCTCCGATGTTTTTGTCATAGATTCGTTAAATGACGGAAAAGTCTGCATTGAAATGAAATTATTGAATGCCGCGGAAATCATCAAAGGAGCGTGATCTTTTGAAAGACCTGTTTTTCCTTATCATTATACGGAATCATTGCTTTGTTCGATAACAGAAGATACGGTTGCTTGACGGCAATAGCCATCACCGTCTTGCTTATTATAATAATAGGAAAGATCACGCGAATATGACGTAATTTCTCATCGAGACTTCGCCTACCAAGGTCGCGATGTCGGCATTGCAATCCCAAAGCATCTCAGAATACAGTGCAACGGGATACATGATATTCTCTTCAAACATTCCGTCCTCGACGAGCGCGAATAGGCAAAGATCTCCGTTTTTACTGTGATACATCTCTTTGACCATCTCGTATACTTTGTCGGCGTTCGTAAGCCAGCACGATTGAATATATCGCCAAATCTTTTCTTTGCGCTCGACCCTGTTCCTCTTGACATATTCGGAGCTTACGCCCAAACAATGGGAGCCTTTCAAATGCTCGAACTGGGACCAATCGAGCTTTACAAGCCCTTTCGTTACCACGCCGAAGCGGTCGTCTTCGCCGCGAAGCACGGATATCTTTTTAACAAAATCCTTTGTGTCGTCAAATGTTTGCATATTATTGGGAACATATGCAAACGGAAAAGCGCCACAGTTTTCCCAAACGATATTGATGCGCGGATCAACCGTCTTTATAAAATCCAACTTGTTACGCACAGACGTTGCGTGCAATCCGAAGCGTATATCCATATCGGGATATTTTTCATAGAACATCGCGGCGGTCTTGTTTACGAATCTTGCCGCCACATCGGCTATCATAACACCGTCGATATTGTCGCCGTTCACCTCTGTGAATGTTTGAAAATATATTCCGTCGCCGCCTACCTTGGCATATTCCGCCTCGTATTTTTCGATTATCTCATTTGAACAATGTTCAAGGTCGAGGCTCTTGATATCTATCTTATCGCATACAGTATCCCAAAGCCACGCAAATCCCCAAATGACTTTTATATTGCAGGAATGTGCATATGCCACTATGTCCTCCGCGTTGACGGGAACAAAATCGTTCCATATGATAACGCTGTTCATCTTCAGCTTCATCATATTGTGGATATAGTCTCTGTAATCATAGATAACGTGTCCCCAAGTCCACAGTCCCCTCTCCTTCACGGATGGCGCTGAGCATAATTCAAAATCGGGCAAGATATCTTTTTCCAAGAAATTTATCCAATATCTGTCGTTGTTGGGATGCTCGAATCTTATTATGTATTTGTTGTAAAAATCCAAAACTCCATAAAGCACGCCGGCATCATCAAAACCTTCGATAACGGCGATACCGTTCTCTACTTTTATATAATATTCTTCATCTTTGCAAAGCGTTTTTTGCGAAGTCTTGAGAATGTACGGATTATTTTGCTTCGTTCCGATATAGATACATTTAAGATCCGTCATATCGCGGTCTTTTTCATAAGGGCAACATATCGGATATTCCATCGTATAATCAAGTAACATCGAAGTAAGCTCTTCGACCGCCCTCTTTTGGATATCGTTATTCATCTGTCCATATATAATTGCGAATTTTTTCATGGCAACCTCCTATCTTCTTGACAGAAAAATCATCGTAGCTTATAATATAATTATAATGCATTTATATATATGATAATATAAGCATTTCTTGAAAAAATATGACTGTATTGACATGGAGCGCAAAATGTTCAAAGATGAATTTAAGGAACGCTACACGACCATTCCTTTTGCCATTTACAAAGCTTATCGTCGGCGCGAAGCGATGAAAGTCATCGCTCATCAACACAAGGAAGCGGAAATAATCGCCATCATCGAAGGCTCCGCGGAATTTTACATCGATTCCAAGTGCCACAGAGTAACAAAGGGAGATATTTTGATAATTCCGCCCTATGCGCTCCATCGCGCGAACGCGCTCGACAGCGAGATAACGGCTTATTATTGCATCTGCTTCGATACGGATCTTTTATGCGACGAAAGTTTGAAAAAAGGATTGGAAACACGAACTTTTTCGGTCGAAAATTTTGTCTCTCACGAGTCTCCTTACGCCGAACGATTTCAGACCTATATAATAAACGCATTCGTTGCCTGCGAGAAAAACGAAAAAGGTTGGGAACTCGATGCCATTGGGAATATGTCTTTGCTATTCGGAGCTTTGAAGAAAAACAATTTTTTTGTTCCCGTCGCCGCATCAGATACAGATTTCGCGAAAGATGTGATGTCATACATCATCGAAAACTACGCTTCCGCGCTCACCTCTCGCGATGCCGCGAACGAGTTCTTTATGGATCACAGCTATTTCTGCCGACTTTTCAAAAAGAATTTCGGTTGTTGCTTTGCAAATTATATTTTGGATTACAGGTTGGAAAAAGCAAAAATATATCTATCGACCACCGAGCTTCCCGTTACAGAAATAGCGTTTCGGGTCGGATTCAATGATTGCAGTTATTTTTGCAAAACATTTAAAAAAGCAAACGGCATTTCCCCGCTCTCGTACAGAAAAGCCGATAGACATTAAAAAAGCGCATAGGAAACAAGATTCCTATACGCTTTTTATTATTTTGAATAATCAGGTGCCGTCAAACAGAGCTTTAAGGTCGATATCCGCCATAAAAACAGCGGCATAAGACATTGTAAGGTGGAAAAGCGATGTATTATTCTTTGTCTCTTTTCCCCAGCCCTCAAATGTGGTGGTGCCGTCTTCGCGCAAGATGCGCTTCCAAGCGCCGTCATCGAGAAGACAATCTTTCACAAGATCATATCTTCCGTTTCTGACAAGACCGAACAATACGGGAAACGTGCAGAACAAAGCCAGCGAAGAGATACCGTTTTGCTCAAACATCGATACGAAATTTTGCTGAAATTCTTCATAAGGGCAAAGTCCGAAAGCATAAACAAAGCTGTTTCCGACCAAGCTTATATGATCGGTGTCCTCGCCGTCGCGGAACAGACCTTTTTCTTTATTATAAAAAGTATCGTGAAGCGCGGAGATAAGCGGAGCCTCGTCTCTGTATCTCGGTTCGCCTATGATTGCGGCTATGGAATTTGCCGTGCGAACAGCTGCGATATAGTACGCATTGATGGAGATGTGAGCTTCTTTACATACATGACCCTCGCGTATGTCTACGTCATAGCCATGTCTGTAATCATGAGGCCATTCCACAACGCACCATTTATCAAGATCTCTCAAAAGACCGTCTTTTTCATACTCACGCTTGTATGCATCGAGCATTTTCTTTACTTTTTTATAATTTTGCAACAAATATTCTTTATCGCCTGTGTAATTGTAATGCCACAATACAAGATATACCAATATCAAGGGATATTCCGCTATCTCCTGAATAAAAGAGCAACACATACAAGTAACGAGTGTATCGGTAATAAAATCGGTAGAGAAAGCATCGTCTATCAATTTGCGTACCATGGAATCATCGCCCGTCATGAGCATATTGGTGAGCGCCGTATAGCAACCGTCGCCAAGGTAAAAGCCCTTTTCTCTTTCCATGCAGTCCTGAATGACCTCTTGCACGCCGTATTTTTGAGTGTTTACACAAAGCTTCCATATCTTTTGAAGAGCCTCGTCGCCGACAAATTCGGGCTTCAAGCTTGCTTTCAAGGTGAACGGATAATGTCTTACAAAGAAGAATACGTCTATCACTTCAACATCTTTCGGAACGGTAAGCTCCGCATATCTAAAGGATTTGTAATCGAACCAGTCAAGCGTACTCTCTCCGTCGGAGAGTATCCATTCTTCCTCGTATTTGCAATTTGCGCGCATATCATATCTGAGTCTGCCGTCATCGTTAAGTTCCTGCGCGCAGCGTACCGTTACGATGTCGCCTTTTTTGCCCTTAACGCGAACGCACAAATATCCGACATAGTTCGAACCGAAATCACAAAAGATACGATCTCCATTAACTTTGGTATCTATGGGAGCTATCTTTTCAAATTCCAGCATCTTGCTCGTCTGCTCCGTCAAAGTATGGTCGGCATTTATATTGATGCGCGCGTTTTCCCAGCTGTCGTCATTAAAATCTATTGAAGCAAAACCGACTTCCGCCGCATTGGAATCGTATCGTTCCATAAACTGCGTTTTGTAACCGCACATGCCCGTTTCTGTATATGCTGTATGAGGGATTGTTTTAAAGCTTTCGTCGCTTGAAACTACCGTTTTTTCATCTACGACAAGATCGAGGATCAAGCCGTGTCTGTTGTCGCCGCTCTGCCAAACACGATTTATAAGACCTTGGTATAATGTATGTACCGCGATAAGATTTTCGCCCTTTTTCAAATATCCGCTTACATCTATAACATTATAATTGTAATTAAAATGATATGACGGAGCAGGACCCTGCGATACGAACTTTCCGTTTATATAAAGCTTATAATAGTCATCGGCGGTGATATATATCTTCGCGTTTTCGCTCGTTGCGTCGAGGTCAAACTTTTTTCTGAACAAAATATGACGGTCTCTGTGTTCGTCGCAAGGCAAGTCTATCTTGTCAAGCTGTCTGTGAAAAACGTTTCTCGGTCTCAACTCGGCAAATTCGGAATCGGTTATCCATTTACCAATAAAATTATGTGCCATAATATCGATCTCTCCTTTGGATAAATTAGAAATATATGTCATGGTAGAATATACGCAGAAAGCCTTGCAAAGCAAGTTTTGGGTTTTGCCCTCTGTGTGCTGTCGCACAGCTGCGCTATTGACAGCTTCGCAAAAATATGTGCTTGCACGAACATTTTTGCTTCATGGTATAACAAAAATGACGGTCCTCTTACGAAGACCGTCATCTCATCTTTGTCAGTGGACTATAAAAAAGATATTTTTGTGCTTTTGCGTTAGAGATTTGAACCCTTATGGTCATTGTGCGCAGTCTGCTCGCAACCTCTCGGTTGTTTCCAACCCACCGATAAATATCACTTTGATTTCTTCCTTGGATTCGACGACCACGCATTCTATTATCTGTCGTATGATTCGATCATCGTATTGCATTGGGTGATTCTTTAGTCCGTCGAGGATGGTATAAATATCATCCAGTCGGGACTGCGCGTTCTCACGCTTTTGCTTGGTATCTGCAATCTGTGACAGTTGCTGTTGCAGATTGCTTTTTTCATTCATGA
>CAZFTE010000029.1:0-15825 GCA_964521785.1 uncultured Lachnospiraceae bacterium | reverse complement strand
CCGATAAGACCCATCATCTCAACGTGAGCAGGAACGGAAGAAGAACCTGCGAACTGAGCGTCGGAGTGCATTCTACCCATTGTATCTGTCATACCGTAGGAAGAAGGACCGGCAGCCATGTTATCGGGGTGAAGTGTACGACCTGTACCGCCGCCGGAAGCAACGGAGAAGTACTTAACGCCGTTTTCAACACACCATTTCTTGTATGTGCCTGCAACGGGGTGCTGGAAACGTGTGGGGTTAGTAGAGTTACCTGTGATGGAAACGCCAACGTTTTCGAGCTTCATGATAGCAACGCCTTCGGGAACGTTATCTGCGCCGTAGCACTTAACGTCTGCACGAGGACCGTTGGAATAAGGAGTTTCTTTAACAACGGAAACTGTTTCTGTGTTGTTATCGAAAGCAGTCTGAACATATGTGAAGCCGTTGATTCTGGAAATGATCATAGCGGCGTCTTTGCCGAGACCGTTGAGGATAACGCGCAAGGGTTTAACACGAACTTTGTTTGCGTTGAGGGCGATCTTGATAGCGCCTTCAGCAGCAGCGAAAGATTCATGACCTGCCAAGAAGCAGAAGCATTCTGTTTCTTCGGAAAGAAGCATCTTGCCGAGGTTGCCGTGGCCGAGACCAACTTTACGGTTTTCAGCAACGGAGCCGGGGATACAGAAAGCCTGAAGACCGATACCGAGGTCGGCAGCAGCGTCAGCAGCTTTCTTGCTGCCGTTCTTAATAGCGATAGCAGCGCCTACTGTGTAAGCCCAAACAGCGTTTTCAAAGCAGATGGGCTGTGTTTCTCTTACGATCTTGTCGCAGTCGATGCCTGCGGCGAGAGTGATTTCTTTGCATTCTTCAATGGAAGAGATGCCGTACTGTGCGAGAACGCCGTTGATCTTCTCAACGCGTCTTTCGTAACCTTCAAACAATGCCATATTCAATTACCTCCTTACTCTTTTCTAGGGTCGATGTACTTAACTGCATCAGCAAATCTGCCGTATGTACCCTTGGATTTTTCGTATGCTTCGTTGGGTTCCATACCTTTTTTGATGAAGTCTGTCATCTTACCGAGAGAAACAAATTCGTAACCGATAACCTGATCATCTGCATCGAGAGCCATCTTTGTGCAGTAACCCTCTGTCATTTCGAGGTAACGAACGCCTTTTGCTTTTGTACCGTACATTGTACCAACCATGGAACGAGCGCCTTTACCGAGGTCTTCCATGCCTGCGCCGATAACAAGGCCGCCTTCGGAGAATGCGGACTGTGTACGACCGTAAACGATCTGGAGGAAGAGTTCGCGCATAGCTGTGTTGATAGCGTCGCAAACAAGGTCAGTGTTGAGAGCTTCGAGGATTGTCTTGCCGGGAAGGATCTCTGCTGCCATAGCTGCGGAGTGTGTCATACCGGAGCAACCGATAGTTTCAACGAGAGCTTCTTCGATGATACCGTCTTTAACGTTGAGGGAGAGTTTGCACGCACCCTGCTGAGGAGCGCACCAGCCGATACCGTGTGTATAACCGGAAATATCGGAAATTTGTTTTGCCTGAATCCATTTGCCTTCTTCGGGAAGAGGCGCGGGACCGTGGTTAGGGCCTTTAGCTACGCAGCACATGGATTCAACTTCATGGGAATAAACGAGGTCTGCCATATTTTTTCTCCTTTTAAAATATTATTTTACGATTTCGCCGTAAACTGTGCCGAAAGCGGCAGCGGCGTTTGCTTCGTCTGTGTCGATGTGCATAGCGGGAGCGAATTTATCGCTTACTCTTACAACAACATCTCCGAAAACGAGAGCACGGGGTGTGGAAAGCTTAACGCTAACGATCTCTTTGTCTGCAACGCCGAGGTCTTTAGCGGCTTCGGGCGTGAGGTGGATGTGTCTTTGCGCGGCAATGACACCTTCTGTGAGTTCAACGGTGCCGCAAGGACCAACGAGCGTGCAAGCGCCGGAGCCGACAATATCACCGGATTCGCGAACGGGAGCTGTTACGCCGAGTGTTCTTGCGTCTGTGAGAGAAACTTCTACCTGAGAAGCTTTTCTTGCAGGACCGAGAACGGACATTTTAAGCTCGCCCTTTGCGCCTTTAACAGTTACTTTTTCTTCGCAAGCAAACTGACCGGGCTGGGAAAGCTCTTTCTTAACGGTGAGAGTATGACCTTCGCCGAAAAGAACTGCGATATGTTCATCGGAAAGATGAATATGTCTTGCAGATGTTTCAACCAGAATTTTGTTTTCCATTGTTTTTTCTCACTTTCCCGACGGCTTTTGCCGTCGTAATTTGTAGAATAATAGAAAATGTCGCAATTACTCTATTATATTTATATATTATACTTTATTTTTATTGTTTTGTAAATGATTAAGAGTGAAATTTTTTGTGAAAAATAATGTTAAAACAAAAAATATTTATAAAGAGCAGGTCATTACCAAATGGAAAAAGAGAAAACATATCATACGAATGAAGATGAAAAGGAGTCCGAAAACATCGGCATATCCGCCACAGCAAACGACGACGGTATATTCTGTATAACGATAATAGGGCAGATAGAGGGGCATTATGCGTTGCAACAGGGCAGTAAAGCTACGAAATACGAGCAGATATTGCCGCTTTTGGTCCATGCGGAGCAGAGCGAGAGCGTTAAAGGTTTGCTAGTGATATTGAATACGGTCGGCGGAGATGTGGAAGCCGGGCTTGCCATAGCGGAGCTTTTATCCTCGATGAGCAAGCCGACGGTATCGCTCGTTATCGGCGGCGGACATTCGATAGGCGTGCCGATAGCGGCATCTTGCCGCCGCTCTTTTATCGTGCCGAGCGCGACGATGACGATACACCCCGTCCGCATATCGGGGACGGTACTGGGAGTTTGGCAATCGTTCGATCACCTTGCGCGAATGCAAAAGCGCGTTACGGATTTTATCGTGGCACATTCATCTATCACGGAGGAAACGTTTACGAAGATGATATTGAATACCGCCGATATGACGAACGACATCGGAACGGTGGTTGACGGAAAGACAGCTGTTGAAAACGGTCTTATAGACGAATTGGGCGGTCTTTCGCCCGCGTTGAGGTGTTTAAAAGATATGATAGGCAAAGAGGGTGATGTCAGATGAACGCGCAGAGCAGAGCTTTAAACGAAGCGAAAAACGCATATTCTCGCGTGAGCTTGCGTTGCCGCTTTGACGGAAAACTGAGACCATGGCAGATATACAGTGTAGAATTTTTGATGGGTGGCATAGGATACGGTCTTTTGGAGGTGATGTGGCGCGGCAGAACGCATTGGTCGATGGTCGCGGCGGGTGGGATAAGCCTTGTGGCTGTGCTGTATATAAATAAAAAGATGAAAAGACGGAGCATCTTTCTCCGAGCCGCGCTTGGCGCTTTGTTTATAACGGCGGTGGAATTTTTTACGGGTCTTGTCGTAAACGAAGTTTTCCACATGAATGTGTGGAACTATGATAAGCTCCCGGGAAATATAATGGGGCAGATATGTCCGCTATATTCCGCAATATGGTTTTGCATCTGCTTTTTGATATGCATTTCTGTCGGAAAAAAGGAAAATAATTGACACTTGGCGAATATATTTATTATAGGTCTATTTGTGCGGCGAACGAATTTTTTTCCGACATACCGTTCGAAACCGTGTGAGAAAGCGCAAAAAACACGAATGTTCCGACCAAAAAACAAATGTTCATAAAAATAAGTTGCAAAATTTTTGTTTTTATGGTAACATATAATGTAATGGAATTTTTGGCGGCATAGAAAATAAACTTTATGCCGCCGTATTTTGCGAAAAAATAAAATTTTGATAATAAAAATAAATAGGGCAAAGTTTTGCCCAAAAAATATAATATACGCATATAATATAATGCGTTTTTGAAATAAATTTTAACGGAGTACATATGGAAAACATCAAAACAATATCTGTTCTCGCACCTGCGAAGATAAATCTTTTTCTCGGTGTGAGGTCTCGCCGTGAGGACGGATACCACGATATCGAATCTGTAATGCAAACGATAGACCTTTGCGATAAGGTGAACGTTTCCGCGGATATGGATTCCCGCGGCAACAGCATAACAGTTTCTTGCCGCAATGCGGCAGAGGATATCGACGGCGAGAAAAACATCGCATATCGCGCGGCAAAAGCGTTTTTTGAAGCCGCAGGTATAGATAACTTCGATATCAACATCGATATCGAAAAGAAGATACCCATGGAAGCAGGATTGGGCGGCGGTTCTTCCGACGCGGCAGCCGTTATCCATGCGCTCGATATCATCTATGAAACAAAAATGACGGAGAGCGAACTTTGCGCGATAGGCGCGAAGATAGGCGCGGACGTTCCTTTCTTGATACGTCGCGGCACGGCTTATGTAGAGGGCATCGGTGATATACTTTCCGATTGCACGCCTTCCCCCTCCGCAACGCTCGTCATCGCTTACCCCAATTCCGAAAAGGTATGCACAAAAGAAGCTTACGCAAAGATAGACGATATGAAGAAATTCTCCGATGACGGCTCTTTTGAAGATATGAAGACGGCTATGCGTTCTTGCGACATGAACGAGATAGCTAAAGTAAGCTATAATGTTTTCGAAGAGATCCTTCCCGAAAGATCGGAAGTTTTCATCTTGAAAAATATAATGAAAGAGAGCGGAGCTATACTTTCTCTTATGAGCGGAAGCGGCAGCGCGGTCTTCGGCATTTTTGACGATGCACGCTCCGCAAAGCGCGCAAGAGAGGCGCTCTGCGGCATTTCTCAAACATTTATCGCGGGAATGTTCACGCGCGATGAATCTTACATTGCAAACTGAATACAAAGTATCAAAACGGAAACAATAAACGCGCATATCCCCGTTCCTGCCAAAAAGCTCGCAAGCGACGGCGGCAGGATATGCCGCGTCTTTTTCGTGCGCTCGTTAAATTCGCGCAATATACGCTCCGCCTCCGCGGAGATGCTTTCCTCGTTTTCGTGTATATCGCTTTTTAAGATAAAATAGGCTTCGCTTATTATGTCGGAATGTACATTGCGGACAATCACAACATTTCTTTTTTGTTCGTTTACGGTCATGACCGTACCTCCGTGATCTGTTTTACAAATATTATTTGCCGCGCTGCGCGCATTATATTCGCGCGCGACTAAAACCGTGCGACAGCAAGAGCGCGTTTTGGCGGTGTCAAAAAAATACGAATAAATTTGTAGAAAATTGTGAACTGTAAAACATAAAAAACTATTGCTTAAAATGGTAAAAAGCGGTATAATAATATTAGGCTGCCGAGTAAGGCGGAAATCTTATTCAAGTTAATAATTTGAAATTTATATATATTTTTTTGCTTCGGACATTTTTCGAAAGCGTTGCGAAAAATGTTTGGGCGTAGTTTTCTCAATTTAATAGTTTGAAATGCAAGAGTGTTAGAACGGTCTTTGTTGCATCTCAACGATAATTTCAGATTGTTTGCCGTGTCAAAAGCACGGAAATAGTTTTTTGCGCTCTTTTTTAATATAAGGCGCAGATCTTCAACAAAAAAATCATTAAAGAAAGGAGTCTTCGCACTCGTTGTGCGAAGAAAACGGTTAATATCAGAATGGCAAAAGCAAAACTTAAAAAGCTTCGAGTAATTCCTCTTGGCGGTCTGGGCGAGATAGGTAAAAATATTACCGCTTTGGAATACGGCGATAATATAATCGTTATAGACTGCGGCTTGGGATTTCCGAACGACGATATGCTCGGTATAGACCTTGTGGTGCCGGATATAACATATTTACAGAACAATATACAGAAGGTAAAGGGTATCGTGCTTACGCACGGACACGAAGACCACATCGGCGCGCTTCCGTATGTGCTTCAGAAATTGCCCGTTCCCGTTTACGGTACAAAGCTCACGCTTGGCATAATTTTGAATAAATTGGCGGAGCATACTTTTGAAACTGTTCCCGAACTCAACTGCGTAAACGCAGGAGACAAGATAAAACTCGGCGTTTTTGAAGTCGAATTTATTCGCGTAAACCACTCTATCGCGGACTCTGTGTGCCTTGCGATAAAGACACCTATCGGCATGGTGATACACTCCGGCGACTTTAAAATAGACGCAACTCCCGTTGACGGCGAGATGATAGACCTTACAAGACTCGGCGAGCTTGGTCGCGCGGGCGTAAAGCTCCTTATGTGCGAATCCACTAACGTAGAGCGCGAGGGATACACTCGCTCCGAGCGCACCGTCGGCGCGTCCCTTGAAAAATATTTTGATGAATACAAGAGCAAGAGGATAATAATATCCACATTCTCGTCAAACGTTCACCGTGTTCAGCAGGTCATAGATATAGCTGTTAAATACGGCAGAAAGGTTGCCGTTACGGGCAGAAGCATGATAAATGTTATCGGCGCGGCAAAAGAGCTTGACTATATGAATGTTCCGGACGGAACTCTTATCGATATCGGAGATATAAAACGATATCCGCCGTCAAAGATAGTTATCGTTTCCACGGGCAGCCAGGGCGAACCGATGAGCGCGCTTTACAGAATGGCGTTCAATATGCACGACAAAGTAGAAGTTCGCTCCGATGATGTTGTCATCATCAGCGCTTCCGCTATCCCCGGCAACGAAAAACTTGTCGGCAATATAATAAACGAGCTTTACAAAAAAGGCGTAACGGTCCTTTCCGATTCAACGGCGGAGGTACACGTTTCGGGACATGCTTGCCGCGAGGAACTCAAGATATTCCATGCGCTCACAAAACCCGAATATTTCATGCCTGTTCACGGCGAAGCAAGACATCTCCATGTTCACAAGGAGCTTGCGGAGCAGATGGGTATGCCCGCGTCCAACATTTTTGTCGGAGATATCGGCAAGGTGCTTGAGATAGACGCAAAGGGTGCAAGATTTGTAGGCACTGTTCCCGCGGGCATAGTTCTCGTAGACGGTTACGGCGTCGGCGACGTCGGCAACGTCGTTCTTCGCGACAGAAAGATACTTTCTTCCGACGGTATGATAACCATAGTTGCCGTTATCGACCCGACATACGGCGAGATAGTTTCGGGCCCCGAAGTTATATCCAGAGGTTTCGTATATGCAAAAGAATCCGAAGCGCTCATAGATAGCATCAGAACTATCGCACGCGATACTATCAACATTTGCTTCGACAGAGGCAACGACTGGAACCAGATGAAGTTTAAGATAAAAGACGAAGTAGCTAAGTTTGTAAATCAGCAGACGAAGCGCAAACCCATGATAGTTCCCGTTATAATGGAAGTATAATAAAAAACATCGGCAAAGGTAAAAACCTTGCCGATGTTTTTTATATCAAACTTTGATAAAGCCCATATTTTCCATTACGGAGAAGATGAGGATCGCAACGATAAAGACAGGAGCAACATATTTTATCATAACGATAAAGAGCTTTTTGCCTTTGAATTTGCAACCCGAGCTTTCGATCTCATCAATGATCGTTTTAGGTTTAACAACGTAGCCAACGAGGATACAAGTGATGAACGCAACGATAGGCATCAAAACGCTGTTTGTGATGAAGTCGAAGAAGCTGAGAAGGTCCATGCCGATGATCTTAAAGTTGCTCCAAAGACCGTTTCCGAGAGAAACAGCGGAACCTACGATCAAAGCAAAAGCGAATACTGCGATTGACGCGGGTATTCTCTTGAGGTGGAATTTGTCCATCAAGATAGAAACGATAGTTTCCATAATGGAGATAGATGATGTTACAGCGGCGAAAAGAACGAGGATAAAGAATACCGCGCCGATGATATTGCCGCCGGGCATACTGTCAAATACCTTGGGAAGTGTTTCGAACATAAGACCGGGGCCTTTTGTAAGACCTTCTTCGGGATTGGAGAAGAATGCGAACACGCCGGGAATTATCATAAGTCCCGCAAAGAACGCAATGCCCGTGTCAAATATTTCGATATGTCTTACGGAAGATTCGATGTTTACATCGTGCTTCATGTAAGAACCGTATGTTATCATGATACCCATAGCGAGCGACATGGAGTAGAAGAGCTGACCCATTGCCGCGAGGACCGTTGTGGGAGAGAATTTGGAGAAATCGGGTTTAACGTAATATACAAAGCCGTCCATAGCACCGGGCATGAAGAGCGTGTATATAGCGATGAATACGGTAAGAACAACGAGCAAAGGCATCATTATTTTACTTACCTTTTCGATGCCCTTTTCAACGCCGAGCATTACTACTATGGCTGTAAGAGCCATGAATATTAAGAACCAAACGATAGGTTCAATGGGTTTGCTGATGAAAGAACCGAAATATCCGTCCTGAGCGGCAGAGGAACCGTTCATGCTTGCGAATATAGTGAGGTATTTTGTTATCCAACCGCCGATAACGCAATAATAGGGGAGGATAAGAACGGGAACGATGGACGCGAGGTAACCCAAAAACGTAAATTTTTTGCTGAGTGCGCCGAACGCGCCTACCGCGCTAAGACCTGTTTTTCTGCCTATTGCAATTTCTGCCGACATGAGCGTAAAACCAAACGTTACAGCGAGAATTATGTAAACAAGCAAAAATATACCGCCGCCGTACTGTGCGGCGAGATAAGGAAAACGCCAGATGTTACCCAAACCTACAGCAGAACCTGCTGCGCTGAGGATAAAACCGAGTTTTCCCGAAAAAGAACTTCTTGTTTTTTCCACGATGAAGTCTCCTTATATTAAAATTTTACGTCCGAATATTTTTATTATTCGGACGTGGTTTTTATAGTATGCCATAATTCAGATCAAAAAGCAAGACGAATTGATAAATTTATTAACAATTTTTGAACTTTTCTCACTTTTCAACAAAAAAACAAAAAAATTTTATACGATTTAAAAATGCGTTATGTTCTCGCTTTGAAAATACGGACTTTTTTGCCCTTTTTGCGACAATTATCTATAACGAAACTCGTTCCGTTAGATCTGCCGTCCCAAAAAGCATATACGATATCCGCATAATCTATGATATCGAGATTTCGTTTCAGCGGAGCATATTTTCCGTAGGTCTCATAATCGGGCAAAAATTCCGTAAGCTTCAATCCGTTGCGTTGCGCATAGAGCCTTGCACACCTGTCTATACCTATTGCGCCGCCCGAAACGACCTCCGTCGTATCAGCAGGAAGATATTTTTCAAGATTATTTACCACAAGACTGCGCGAACCTATTATCGCTACCTTCATAAAATCATCTCCCATTCGTGTTATAGATATCATTATACATTATTTTTTCGGCTAAATCAAGAAAAGTTGATAATATGAGGGCAAAAAACATCGGCAAAGAAAAAAACTTTGCCGATGTTCGGTATTATGATTTGTCAAATCCCGTTTTGCGGAAACGAATGAAAGAAACTATAACGGAAAGCATATTGAAAACTTCGCAAAGTATGCCGCCGACGGAGAAGTAAATAACATTGTTTATTATCCAAAGGGGAGATACTACGAAAAATTGTGTATAACGAATAGTTTTTCCGTTATGTGTCCACATAGCGAGCGTGCCGCCGCCCTGTGCTATAAACAAAATTATTGCGATCCACCAGGATTCATGAAATGCAACTACCGATATTATAGAAGCGATCGCGAATAGGGCTTCCATGATTATAAGGAAAATGGGTTTTCTGCATTTTTCGCCAAGCGAATATATGACGCCTCTAAATATTGCCGCCATGTTTAAAAGCATTCCGCCCCATGAAGCGAGAAGTAAAAATTGGAGTGCGAACGAGATGCTGCATCCTGTCTGAAAAAAGAAGTAGTTGCGATTTTTTTTGCACTGATATGAAATAAGAGCGCAAGCCATACCGATATAACCTATGAGCTGTACCGGATCTAAGATGGTTTTCAAAAATTCTAACATAGATGATATACCTTTCTTTAAAATATTGTTTTATGATATGCATATAAAATTTATTATATCAGCATCTATGTGGTAAAATCAATAGATTTAAAAAAATAATACCGAAAATAACGCAAAAAAATATCAGCCGACGAGATAATTTTCGTCGGCTGATATGCTTATAAATTAAAGAGATTTGAGAGTTTCCATTACATAGTTGCCAAATTCTTCGCAAGTAGCGCCCGTATCACGACCTGTGATAGTGAGCTTCTTTTCTTCGAAGCAGCAGATGTCAAGAGCTTTTGCAAGCTTGTCTGCTTTATCCTGCAAGCCGATGTGAGAAAGGAGCATTACGCAACCGCGGAGCATGGAGCAAGGGTCTGCGTATTTTGCTCTGCCTTCTTTTACCATTCTGGGAGCGGAGCCGTGGATAGCTTCGAACATAGCGTATTTTTTACCGATGTTAGCGCAACCCGCAGTGCCTACGCCGCCCTGGAATTCAGCGGCTTCGTCGGAGATGATGTCGCCGTAGAGGTTTGGAGCGAGAAGTACCTGGAAATCGCGACGGCGCTTCTGGTCAACGAGTTTTGCCGTGATGATATCAGCATACCATTCGTCTGTTGTGATCTCGGGGTATTCTTCCGCAACTTTGTGGCAATCTTCAAGGAAGTTACCGTCTGTCGTTTTGATAACATTTGCTTTGGAGATGAGAGAAACGCGGCTGTAACCGTTCTTTCTCGCGTAATCGTATGCAAGACGAGCGATTCTGTCGGAACCCTGTTTTGTCGTGATAACGAAATCGACTGCTATATCGTCTGTAACGTTGAAGCCTTCTTTGCCGACAGCGTAGCCGCCTTCCGTGTTTTCGCGGAAGATAGTCCAGTCGATGCCTTCTGCGGGAACTTTTACGGGGCGGATATTAGCGAAAAGATCGAGAGCTTTTCTCATGGCAACGTTTGCGCTTTCGATGTTGGGCATACCGTCGCCCTTCTGAGGAGTCGTTGTGGGTCCTTTGAGAATGATCTCGCAGGATTTGAGCTGTGCCATAACGTCGTCGGGGATAGCTTTGCCGCAAGCGATTCTGTTTTCGATGGTGAGACCGTCGATGTTTACAAATTCAACCTTGCCTGCCGCTACCATATCAGCGAGCATGAATTCGAGAACGCGTCTTGCTTCCGCTGTGATAGTGGGGCCGATGCCGTCGCCTCCGCAAACGCCGATCCTGATCTTATCGAGCTTATCGTAATCAACGAAATCGCCCTGGGATTTCATATCGTCAACTCTAACGAGCTGTTTTTCAAGTATTTTTCTGAATTTTTCGCAAGCAGCGTCGAGCTGTGCGTTTACTGTTGTTTCTGCCATTTTAGTTGTTCTCCTTGTCTTTTGTATAGTTGAGAAGTCCGCCCGCGAGAAGTATCTCACGCTGACGAGCTGTTGCAGTCAAAAGAAGTGTTACTTCGGCGCCGTTCGTTTTGTCGCGAAGAACAAGTTCGTCCTTGCCGCCGATAGCATCAGCAAAGCCGATGATCTCGATATCGTCGCCCTGAGCGATCTTTTCGTAATCCGCGGGATCTTTGAATGTGAGCGGAATGATACCGAAGTTGATAAGGTTAGCCATGTGGATACGAGCGAAGCTCTTTGCCACAACAGCTTTGATTCCGAGGTAGAGCGGAACGAGAGCCGCGTGTTCACGAGAGGAACCCTGACCGTAGTTGGAACCGCCTACGATGATACCGCCGCCGATAGCTTTGGCTCTTTCGGGGAATTCTTTATCGCATACCGTAAAGCAAAATTCGGAAAGCTTCGGAACGTTGGAACGATAGGGGAGTATCTTTGTGCCTGCGGGCATGATGTGGTCTGTGGTGATATTATCGCCGACCTTGAGCGCTGTCTTGCAAGCGAGGTCTGCTGCGGGGCGAACGCCCTTGGGAATGGGTTTGATGTTGGGACCGCGTTCAACGAGAATGTCGTTTGCTTCTTCTGCACTTGCGGGCATTTCGATGAGGTTGTCGTCAACTTTCATTATTTCGGGGAGAACGATCTCGGGTGCTTTGCCGAGGGTTCTGGGATCTGTGAATACGCCTGTCAAAGCGGAAGCTGCCGCTGTCTGAGGGGAAACGAGGTATACCTGCGCGTCTGCCGTTCCGCTTCTTGCTTCGAAGTTACGGTTGAATGTACGAAGGCTCACACCTGCGGATTTGGGAGAGAAGCCCATGCCGATGCAGGGACCGCAAGCACATTCGAGTATTCTCGCGCCTGCGCTTACCATGTCTGTAAGAGCGCCGCAATCAGCGAGCATGGAGAGAACTTCTTTGGAGCCGGGGGAAACGGACATTTCAACGTCTGCGTGAACAGTGTTTCCTTTGAGTATGGATGCTACCGTGAGCATATCGAGCATGGAAGAGTTCGTGCAAGAACCTACGCATACCTGGTCGAGCTTCATGCCTGCAAGCTCGGAAACGGGTCTTACGTTATCGGGGCTGTGAGGGCAAGCGGCAAGAGGAACGAGCGTGGAAAGATCTACTGTGAGAGTTTCGTCATAAACTACGTCGTCATCGGGTCCGAAAGGAACGTAATCACATTCTCTCTGCTGAGATCTGAGGAATGCGCGAGTGATATCGTCGGAGGGGAATACAGATGTCGTAGCGCCCAATTCCGCGCCCATGTTCGTGATGGTCGCTCTTTCTGGAACGGAGAGAGTCTTAACGCCTTCGCCGTAATATTCAACTACCTTGCCAACGCCGCCTTTAACGCCGAGTTTGGAAAGAACGTAGAGGATAACGTCTTTTGCGCCTACGAAATCGGGAAGTTTACCTTTAAGCTCAACGCCGATGATCTTGGGCATATTGATGTAGTAAGCGCCGCCGCCCATTGCAACGGCAACGTCAAGACCGCCTGCGCCCATTGCGAGCATACCGATACCGCCTGCTGTGGGAGTGTGGCTATCGGAGCCGATGAGAGTTTTGCCGGGGATACCGAAGCGTTCAAGGTGTACCTGGTGGCAGATACCGTTGCCGGGACGAGAGAAGCGTATGCCGTGTTTCTTCGTTACCGTCTGGATATATCTGTGGTCATCTGCATTTTCAAAACCTGCCTGAAGCGTGTTGTGGTCGATATAAGCAACGGAAAGTTCTGTTTTTACTCTTTCCGTACCCATTGCTTCAAACTGAAGGTATGCCATTGTACCTGTTGCGTCCTGCGTAAGAGTCTGATCTATACGAAGTCCGATTTCCGTTCCGGGGATCATCTCGCCGGAAATGAGATGGTTTTTAATGATTTTCTGAGCTATTGTAAGTCCCATTTTCATTAGTCCTTTCAAAAATTATTTTTTTATGATGGTCAATAGGTTTTGAAGCGCGTGGTCAACATGAGTTGACATAAGCTCGTCTGCGCTTTGCGCGTCGCCCCTTTTTATAGCATCGTATATCTCGCGGTGTTCGGCAAGGGATCTTTCTATCCTTCCCTGTGCGGAAAGCGAGAGCTTTCGGTAGCAAGCTATGTAGCGGTGAAGCTCCGAAAGCGTTTTGCCCAACATTCTGCTTTCGCAGTGGCGGTATATGATATCGTGGAAATCGGAATCGAGGTCTTTGACTTTTTCGATGTTGCCTTTTTCCATATAAAATTCCGTAAGGTCTATATTATCCGCGAGTTGACGCGCAAGCCCTTCGTCCGCGTTTTCCGCAACGATGCTTGCCGCCAGTCCTTCAAGGCGCGTCCTTATCTTATATATATCGATAAGGTCGCGCTCCGATATGCCGATAACGATAGCTCCTTTGTTGGGTATGAGCTTTATAAGCCCCTCTCTGTCAAGTCTTTGCAAAGCTTCGCGCACGGGCGTTCGACTTACGCCGAGTGCCTTTGAAAGCTTCATCTCCGTAACGGATTCTCCTGCGCAAAGCTTTTGCGAAAGTATCTGATCTTCGAGGGTCTTGTAAACTTTTTCTTCAAGAGTTGATGCTCCGTCTTGCTGAAACATCTTTTTCTCCTTATTCGTTATTATTTTGTGCCGTTAGCCTGTTCTTCTTTGATAGCGAGGAACATTTCTTCGAGTTCGGGGTCTGTCATAACGGTAACTCTTCCTTCGGCATAGAGTTTATCGACAGTCTCTTTCATCTTAACGACTACATAGTCCTGTTTTTTAACGATATCTTCGCCTGTAAGACCGTAGTGATTGTTTATCCAGAAAGCGATGCCCGCAAGGCCGGATGTATTGGAAATGGAAACGGCGGCGGGAACACCGAGTATCTTTTCCGTATCGAAGATATTGTATATCTCGGCATCTTTCATCATGCCGTCGGCATGGATACCTGCGCGGGTAACATTGAAGTTTTCGCCGATGAACGGAGTCATGGGAGGAACTTTGTAACCGAGTTCTTTTTTGTAGTATTCGGCGATCTCGGTGATGACTTCGGGCTTCATGCCGTCGAGAGTGCCGCGAATGGAAGCGTATTCGATAACCATCGCTTCGAGCGGAATATTACCTGTACGTTCGCCTATGCCGAGCAAGGAGCAGTTGACTGCCGAAGCGCCGTAGAGCCAAGCGGTCGTCGCATTTGAAACGGCTTTGTAGAAGTCGTTATGACCGTGCCATTCGAGCATCTCGCTGGGAACGTTTGCGTAGTGGTGGAGACCGTATACCATACCGGGAACGCTTCTGGGAAGCGCTACTTCGCTGTAAGGTACGCCATAGCCCATAGTATCGCACATACGAATCTTAACGGGGATTTTGGCTTGCTCGGAAAGCTCCGTAAGCTCGTTTACGAAGGGAACTACGAATCCGTAGAAGTCCGCACGAGTGATATCTTCAAGATGGCAACGAGGGCGCAAGCCGGCTTCGAAAGCATCATAAACTACGGAGAGGTACTTTTTCATAGCCTGAGAGCGAGTCATACCGAGTTTTTTGAATATATGGTAGTCGGAACAAGAAACGAGAATACCCGTTTCTTTGATGCCGATATCGCGAACGAGGTTGAAGTCCTCTTTGGTCGCGCGTATCCATGTTGTTATCTCGGGGAATTTATAGCCGAGTTCCATGCATTTTTCTACGGCATCGCGGTCTTTTTTGCTGTAAACGAAAAATTCGCTCTGGCGGATTATACCGTTTTCGCCGCCGAGCTTGGAAAGAAGCTTGTAAAGGTGAACTATCTGTTCTGTTGTATAAGGTGCGCGGGACTGCTGTCCGTCGCGGAACGTTGTGTCTGTTATCCAAATATCTTTGGGCATAGAGATCGGAACACGACGATGGTTAAACGGAACCTTCGGCACGTCCGTATAGGGATATATATCACGATACAGGTTGGGTTCTTCCACATCCTGCAAAGAGTATTTATATTGAGAAAATTCAAGCAAATTGCTTGCGTCGCTGCGAGTAAGCATTGAAGTATTCCTTTCAAGATTGTATTATTGTATACAATTATACAATTTAGCGATAGCTTTGTCAATAAGTACGGAAAAATTTTTATATAAAATCCGAAAAAATATTAAATAATTGATTCGATATAATATAATAATTTAAATTATAGATATAATTATAATTATATTGAAAAAAATATCGAGGCTGTCGGTATTGACGACAGCCTCGAAAAATCGTTCGATATTAAAACGCGGATATATAAAGAGCAACGTAAAACAATGTCAAAATGAGCATCATCGCTCCGAAAAATACGGACGAAGCAAACAACCACATTTTTAAATTATCTAGCATTTGAACGATATGTTCGTCCGATCTGTGTTTGTTATGTATCTTGGAACAGATATAGGCGCAAAGGCTTATGAAAAACAAAACAAACGACGCCATAGGCACAGAAAAATATACGGTCTTTAAAATGTTATACATATATATCACGCTCCCATACCGTTGTTTTATGATTTGATTATAGCAGATGCGAACGTGCAAATCAATCTGCGTGGCGGTTAAGAATTTCTTTAGATTTTCTTAAAACGGCAAAGAATACTTAGTGTAAAATAATAATTGGCAAAGAAAGAAGTTTTGGGGTAAAAAAGAAGG
>CAZFTE010000028.1:0-16244 GCA_964521785.1 uncultured Lachnospiraceae bacterium | reverse complement strand
TTTTACCAAAAAAATTATATCATGCTCTTTGCCAACTTTTACTTGACAGTTACTTATTGCTATTTGGGTATTGAAAAAACTGAGGTGTTGTGATAAAATAAGATAAAATGCTTTTTTTAACAAATATTACTTAAAGGACAGAAAAAATGAGAATCGTTGTAAAAATAGGTACTTCTACCTTAGCATATCCCACATACAGACTTAATATTCGCCTTGTTGAGGAGCTTTGCAAAACATTGGGCGACCTCAAAAACGCAGGCCACGAGATAGTTATCGTTTCTTCGGGCGCTATCGCGGTAGGCACGGGCAAGCTCATGCTTACTTCTCGCCCCAAAGATATTCCCACGAAGCAGGCTGCTGCCGCTGTCGGACAGTGCGAACTTATGTACACGTATGACAAACAGTTTGCCGAATATAACCATACTGTCGGTCAGATACTTTTGGATAATTCCGATGTTAAAAACGAAGAAAGACATACGAACTTTAAAAACACTATCACTCGTATGCTGGAACTCGGCGTTATTCCGATAATAAACGAAAACGATACCGTTTCCACGGAAGAGATACGCATAGGCGATAACGACACGCTTTCTGCTATCGTAGCCGCCAGCATAAAAGCGGATATCCTTATCCTTCTTTCCGACATCGACGGACTTTACACCGCCGATCCCCACAAGGATCCCGATGCAAAACTTATCCCTGTTGTAGAAGAAGTTACTCCGGAGATAATCGCTCTTGCTTCCGGAAGCGGTTCCGAACTCGGCACCGGTGGCATGATAACGAAGATACACGCGGCTGAGATATGCAATGCGGTGGGTACCGATATGGTCATCACAAACGGAAAAGACCTTTCCGTTCTCTATACGCTCGCGGAAGGCGGCAATGTAGGTACGCGCTTCCTCGGAAAGAAGGTGAAATAATATGACTACGCATGAGATACTTCTTTCCGCGGCTTCCGTTCGTCCGAAACTCGCTTTGCTTACCGAAGAAGAAAAAAATAACGCTTTGGCGAAAATGGCTGACGCTTTGGTCGCCGATACGGAAAATATACTTGCGGCAAATGCGCTCGATATCGAAAATGCAAAAGGTAAGATATCCGATGTAATGATAGATCGCCTTGCGCTTGACGAAAAACGCATAATCGGTATGGCGGACGGGATCCGCGCACTTATCGCATTGCCCGACCCCGTAGGCAAGGTGCTTGATGAATACAAAACGCCCGGCGGTCTTACGATACGCAAAACATCGGTTCCTTTCGGTGTTATTGCGATAATCTACGAAAGCAGACCCAACGTAACGAGCGACGCGGCAGCTCTCGCTCTCAAAAGCTCGAATGCTTGTGTTCTTCGTTCGGGTAAAGAGGCTTTTCGTTCGGCTAACGCGATAGTTACCGCTCTCAGAAAGGGACTCGTTGCGGCGGGGCTTCCCGAAAACCTTATAAATCTTATTCAGGACACATCTCGTGCAAGCGCTAACGAGATAATGACGGCGACAGGACTTGTCGATATGCTCATTCCTCGCGGCGGCAAAGGACTTATCAGTGCTTGCGTTGAAAACGCAAAAGTGCCTTGTATTCAAACAGGCACGGGTATATGCCATATATATGTTGATGAAAGCGCAAATATCGATATGGCTCTCAATATAATAGAAAATGCAAAAACGAGCCGTCCCTCTGTTTGCAATGCGGAGGAAGTTTTGCTCGTCAATGCGAATATCGCAAAAGAATTTTTGCCCAAACTTAAAGAGAGAATAGTTGACAAGAGGGAAGCCGAAGGCAAAACACCCGTAGAACTTCGTCTCTGCGAAAGAGCGCAGGCGATAATAAGCGGAACACCCGCGACGACGGAAGATTTCGATACGGAATTTCTTGATTATAAACTTGCTGTTAAAGTAGTTGACGATGTGAACGAAGCTATAGTTCACATATCCGAACATTCCACGAAGCACAGCGATGCGATAATCACCGAAGATGCGGCTAACGCTGATATGTTTATGAAATCAGTAGACAGCGCGGCGGTATATGTAAACGCTTCCACAAGATTTACGGACGGCGGCGAATTTGGTCTCGGTTGCGAGATGGGCATCTCCACTCAGAAGCTTCATGCGCGCGGTCCCATGGGTCTTATGGAACTTACTACTTATAAATATGTGATTTTGGGCAACGGTCAAATACGATAAAGGAGATAAAGATGGAAAATATGAAAATTGGCTTTATTGGCACAGGTAATATGGGCGGCGCTCTCGCGACGGCGGTCTGCCGCGCGGTCGATTCTAAAAATGTGGTCCTCTGTGATAAAAACGGAGAAAAAGCTTTTGAACTGGCAAAGAAACTCGGATGCATTTATGCCGACAACAAATCGGTCGCGTCTACTTGCGATTATATTTTCCTTGGCATAAAGCCTCAGATGCTCCAAGGAGCGCTTGAAGAGATAGCTCCTTATCTTGCGGAAAGACAAAGCAAATTTACCCTTATATCCATGGCGGCGGGCGTAAAGATGGAGAAGATAACAAACTTGCTCGGCGCGGAATATCCCGTTATAAGAATAATGCCGAACACGGCTGTTGAAGTCGGCGAGGGAATGATACTTTATTCCGAAAATTTTGCTGTCAGCACGGAAGCCGAAGAAGATTTTCTTAAATTTATGAGCAAGACAGGTGTACTTGACAAATTGCCTGAAAATCTTATAGATTCAGGCTCTGCTGTTTCGGGTTGCGGTCCTGCGTTCGTTTATATGTTCATAGAAGCGCTTGCCGACGGCGGCGTAAAATGCGGCTTGCCGAGAGGCGCGGCTCTCAAATATGCGGAGCAGACTGTTTTGGGCGCGGCAAAGCTTGCGATGGAAACTTGCAGACATCCCGAAGAACTCAAGGACGCCGTTTGCAGTCCCGCGGGAAGCACGATAGAAGGTTGCTTCGCGTTGGAAAAAGGCGGTTTCAGAGCCGCTGCGGTGGACGCGGTAGCGAAAGCTTTTGAAAGAACGAAAGAACTCGGCAAATAATTTTGAAATATATCCGAAGATATCTTCTTCGGATATATTTTTGTTTTCTTTTTTATTTAAGCGATACAAAAATTGAAGTATGCAAGAAAAAAGAGAAAACATTGAGAAAAAATGAATTTTTTTCGACTTATATATATATTGAGCAATAAATGACTTGAAAAATATAATATTTGTTGTTATAATAATATTATATATTTTGAAAAATAGGCTCAATCATTATTCTAATGTGAAGAAAAGGTGCTAAACATGGAAAAATCAAAGCAAATGTTTAAGATCCCCGATAAATTGATATCGGAAAAAGCAAAGGCTGTTTACAAGCGCATACCCTCGGTTCTGTGCTTGATATATGCGATATTGTCGCTTGCCGCGGTATTGTATTACACGATATGGCCCGCAGAAGGATATTTTCAATCTGACTGTACGGATACGATAATGTGGGCACAGGCTACCGTTGACGGCGGTTCTGTTTTTAATTCCGATTTCTATTATGCGGCGCTCTTGCCGTTCAGCGCACCCATTTGGCTCGTGCCGCTTATAAAAATATTCGGCATGACGATGACTACGCACGTCATAGGCATGGTGATATTTGCGATATTGTTCTTCCTCTCCATAATCTTTGTTTGCAGAAGCATGGGTTGGAGCTATAATATGACTTATATTTGCACAGGCTCTTTGATGCTCTTGCTTTCATCAAGCGACAAGATGCGCGAGATAATGTGGGGTCATGTAATATATTACAGCTTGGGCTTGCTTATCTTGTTTGTAGGCTTGGGTCTGTTTTTGCGTATGTGCAAAAAGTTTGAAAACAGAGAAAACAAGAAAGCGTACATATATGCCGCGCTCCTTTTCCTGTTTATGATGTTCGGCGCGACTAACGGACTTCAGTGTATTGCTATATACACCTTGCCGATAATCGGCGCTATCATCGCGGAGATGATATTCAATTCAAAAGAGAAGCTCCTTTCCGCGCACAACGCTTACCATGGTTTCGGTGTGGTGTTGCTTTTGGCGGCAACGGCGATAGGTCTTATCATTCTCAGTGTATGGAAGGGAAATATTCGCGCGGGCTACGCGGAAGCTTACTCCATGCTCGATAGCGTTGCAAACTGGGTCGATAACTTTTTGAAATTTCCCGAAAGTTATTTCTCGCTTTTCGGCATCGACATAACAACGGGTGCTTCGCTGAGCTCGATGGAGACTATCGGAAGCGTTATAAAGACCGTCGTTGCGGTCGTTGTGTTAATATTGCCTTTCGTACTTTTGACACAGTATAAAAAGATAGAGGAAAGACAAACAAAAATACTTCTTTGGGCGCATTTCATCGTTTTTGCCGTTATCATGGTGGGCTTTGTCTGTGGCAGACTTTCCAGCGCGAACTGGCGCCTTATTCCCATGATAGGTACATCTATCATAGCGTCTTTTGCTTGCATACGCGAGATGTTCAAGATAAAGGAATGTTCGCTTTCTTGGAAGCGTATCGCGGTAATAATGCTCATAATACCCATTTGCGGCTCGCTCGTGAATTTCAAGACCATATCGAATATGCCCAAGGATTACGGAAAAGATAACGAGTTGCACGAGCTTTCCGACGTTCTTCTTGAGAACGGCTTGGAATACGGTTACGCGACGTTCTGGCGTTCTCAGGCGATAACGCTCATTTCCGATTCCGAAGTAAAAGTCCGCACGGTCGATGTGAGCGAAAGCGGAACAGGTGTAAATATTCGTTTGTATCAAACGAACAGCAAGTGGTACGAGGACCAAGAGGGCGTTGAAAAATATTTCGTTTTGCTCGATAGCGGAGAAGCGAACACGGCGAACAGAAACGCAAATTGGAGACATTTAAAACAGAATTATTTATTGGATACGATAGAAATCGGCAACTTCAAGATATTTGTTTTTGACAGAAATATCTTTACGGCGCCGATTGAAGGAATTGAATAATATATAAGGAGAAAAAATGCGAATACAATTATCCGATCATTTCAGTTACAGAAAACTTTTTAGATTTACATTGCCGTCTATAATCATGATGGTATTCACGTCTATTTATGGCGTTGTTGACGGCTTTTTCGTTTCCAACCTTGTCGGAAAAACGGAATTTGCCGCGCTCAACTTCATCTATCCCGTTATTATGATACTCGGCTCCGTCGGCTTTATGCTCGGTACGGGTGGCAGTGCGCTCATTGCAAAAACATTGGGCGAGGGAGATAAGAAAAAAGCAAACAATATCTTTTCTTTGCTCGTTTATATGGCGATATTGTGCGGTGTCGTACTCGCCGTTATCGGTGTAGCGTTCCTTCCCGGAATAGCAAAGCTTTTGGGCGCGGAGGACGAATTGCTCGAAAATTCCGTTATATACGGCAGGATCATATTGATGGCGTTGCCGTTCTATATGCTCCAGCTCGAATTTCAGAGCTTCCTTATCACGGCTGAGAAGCCCGGTATGGGTCTTGCCGTAACGGTTGCTTCGGGTGTTACCAATATGGTGCTTGACGCGGTGTTTATGGGTGTATGCAACTTCGGACTTGCGGGCGCGGCGGCTGCTACGGCGGCGAGCCAAGTTGTCGGCGGTATCGTGCCGATAATCTACTTTATAAGAAAGAACAAGAGCGTTCTGCGCCTCGGCAAAGCCTCGTTCGACGGTCTTGCTATCGCGAGAACTTGTACGAACGGCTCTTCCGAGCTTATGAGCAACATTTCCATGTCTCTTGTAAGCTTGCTCTACAACGTAAGACTTGAAAAGCTTGCGGGCAACGACGGCATTGCCGCATACGGCGTGCTTATGTACGTAAACCTTGTATTTTTGGCTATATTTATCGGCTATTCCACAGGTATCGCACCCGTTGTGGGCTATCATTACGGAGCGGGACATTCGGACGAACTTAAAAGCTTGAGAAAAAAGAGCATTTGGATAATCGGTGTTTCTTCTATTATGATGTTCGGTTTGGCTGAGATATTGGCACAACCCCTTGCCGCTATTTTTGTAAGCTATGATGCGGGACTTATGGAAATGACTCAGAGAGCATTTTTCTTCTTCTCTTTCTCATTCCTTTTTGCAGGCATCGCGATATTCGGTTCATCGTTCTTCACGGCGCTCAACAACGGACTCGTTTCTGCTGTTATCTCGTTCCTCAGAACGCTTGTGTTCCAGATAGGCGCAGTGCTTCTTTTCTCCTTCATTTGGGGCTTGGACGGCATTTGGATGTCCATAGTTGCGGCAGAAGCGATGGCGGCGATAATCACCGTATTGTTCCTTATCGGCAACAGAAAAAAATACAATTATTGATAATAAACATTGGTCATATCGGCGCGATATTCAATTATGGATATCGCGCCGATATTGTTTTTTTGCAAAAAGCTATTGACAAGAACATTTGAATGTGCTATCATATGAATGTAAATAAATATGAATGGTGGTGCATATATGGCTCATAATCATGAGGAGATATTGTCAAAGGTGCGGCATGATCTGCCGACAGACGAATTGCTTTGCGATCTTTCCGATCTTTTTAAGATATTCGGCGATACTACAAGAATAAAGATATTGTTTTCGCTTTTCGAAAGTGAGATGTGCGTTTGTGCGATAGCTGAGCTTTTGGGCATGACGCAGTCTGCGATATCTCATCAGCTGAAAGTGCTTAAAGATGCAAACCTTGTAGGAAACCGCAGGCAGGGAAAAACGATATATTATTTTCTTGCGGACGACCATGTGCGCGCTATCGTGGCACAAGGCTTTGAACATTTAATAGAAGAAAAACATGAACATAAAAAAGGAGAAAAACAAAATGAAAAAAATATTTAAACTCGAGGATCTTGATTGCGCTCATTGCGCCGCAAAAATGGAAGACGCCATCAAAAAAATAGACGGTGTTTCCTCTGTTTCCGTAAACTTTCTTATGCAGAAAATGACTCTCGAAGCGGACGATGCCGGCTTTGAAGATGTTTTGAAGAAAGCGCTCAAAGCCATCAAAAAAGTTGAACCCGATTGCAGAGTGATACTCTGACGGAGGAGATATGAGCAGAAAGCAGAAAAAGACCCTTGCAAGGATAATCGCTTCCGCGGTCTTGCTGGTGGTTGCATATTTTATTCCGCTTGACGGCATAGGTAAGTTCGCCGTATGTTTGGTGCCTTATCTTATAATTGGATATGATGTTTTATGGGGTGCGGTGAGAAATATATTTCGCGGTCAAATGTTTGACGAAAAATTCCTTATGACTATTGCCACGGTCGGCGCATTTGCCACAGGCGAGTTCGCCGAGGCTTCGGCTGTAATGCTCTTTTACCAAGTCGGTGAGTTTTTCCAAAGCATCGCTGTCGGCAAGAGCAGAAAATCTATTGCCGCGCTCATGGATATCCGTCCCGATTCCGCCGTCGTTATACGCAACGGCGAAGAGGAGACGGTATTTCCCGAAGAAGTCGATATCGGTGAAACTATCATCATAAGACCCGGCGAGAAGATACCGCTTGACGGCGTTATCATCAGCGGCGCGACGACGGTGAACACGTCAGCGCTTACGGGGGAAAGTATTCCGCAGGATAAGACCGAGGGTGAAAATGTCATCAGCGGTTCAATAAATCTTTCGGGTGTCATTACCGTTAAAACGCAGAGCAGATACGAGGACAGCACTGTCGCAAAGATATTGGAACTTGTGGAAAATTCCTCCGAAAAGAAAGCAAAAGCGGAGAATTTTATAACGAGATTTGCCCGCTGGTATACTCCTTGTGTTGTGATCGCCGCTCTTTTGCTCGCGATAGTTCCGCCGATGATCGTCGGCGATTGGGGCAAATGGATAAATCGTGCACTTATATTCCTTGTAGTTTCTTGCCCCTGCGCGCTCGTCGTATCGGTTCCGCTCTCGTTCTTCGGCGGTATCGGCGGCGCGTCAAAATACGGCGTTTTGATAAAAGGCTCCAACTACCTTGAGGCGCTCTCTAAGATTGATACGATAGTTTTTGACAAGACGGGCACGCTTACGAAAGGAAGCTTTGCCGTTGACGCGATACATCCGCAGAATATTTCGGAACAAGAGCTTTTGGCGCTTACGGCAGCGGTGGAGAGCTTTTCCAATCATCCCGTAGGCAGAGCCGTTACGGAAGCTTATAAAGGCGAGCTTTGCAAAGATAAGATAGAAAGCACAAAAGAACTTGCGGGAATGGGCATAGAAGCGGTCATAGACGGCGAAGTATATTGTTTTGGCAATGGAACACTTATGGAAAAGGTCGGAGCCGCATATAAAGAATGTGAACTTCCCGGAACGACAATTCATATTTGCAAGAGAAACTTATATCTCGGACACATAGTTATCAATGACGAGATAAAATCAGATTCCAAAGAAGCCATATCCGAACTTAAAGGTTTGGGAATACGAAAGACTGTCATGTTGACGGGCGACAGCGCTTCTGTCGCGCAGAGCGTCGGAGAGAGCATCGGTATAGATGAGATACACGCGAAGCTTTTGCCCGCTGACAAAGTAGAAAAGGTCGAAGAGCTTCTTGACGGCGGAGCAAAGCTTGCTTTTGTCGGAGACGGTATAAACGACGCTCCCGTACTCTCGCGTGCCGATGTAGGTATAGCAATGGGCGCCTTGGGAAGCGATGCGGCGATAGAATCCGCAGACATAGTGCTTATGGACGACAAACCATCCAAGATAGCGTTCGCCATAAAGACGGCGCGCAAGACGATGCGTATAGTTTACCAAAATATCGTCTTTTCTCTTGCCGTGAAGGGTATCATATTGTTGCTTACGGCATTTGGTTATACCAATATGTGGATAGCTGTTTTCGGCGATGTCGGTGTAATGGTAATAGCTGTGCTTAACGCTATGCGAGCGATGATCAAGTCTAAATAAGTCATCATTGAAAGAAAGGCTCATCATATGATATTTAGAGTATTCGGTATATTCATATTGGTCGTATTTTACGGATGCTATTTTATCAAGATGTTCGTTCAACGCGCGCATGGAATAAAAACAGACCATATCGGCAAAGATAAAAAAGGCATTGCAAAAAACATCGAAATATTGATGAAGACAGCAACGATCTTGGTTTTTATCGTGGAGTTTGTAAGCATTTGCATCGGGACTGCTTCCTTTGATGTTAGAGCAAGGTATCTCGGCGCGGTGATAGCAATCGTGGGAGATATAGTTTTTATCATATCCGTAATAACGATGAAAGACAGTTGGCGTGCAGGAGTTTCCGAAAACGAAAAGACTGTTCTTGTACAAAGCGGCATATACAGTTTCAGCAGAAACCCCGCTTTTTTTGGATTCGACCTTGTTTATATCGGTATGATGTTGATGTTCGCTAATCTGCCACTCTGCATAGCCACTGTTTTTGCGGCGGTCATGCTTCATTTGCAGATAGTGAATGTTGAGGAAGAATTTCTTTTGAGAGCGTTTGGCGAAGGATATTTGGCATACAAGAAAAAAGTAAACAGATATTTCGGAAGACGTATTCAAAATAGATGAATAAAAAAAGCAATGCGAGTTTGAAAAGATCCGCATTGTTTTTTATTACCGCTGAAAATACCGTTGACAAATACCCTTAGGGGGTATATAATATATGCAGATAGAATAAAGGAGGCGCGTTTGATGGAAAAAGAATGTTGCACTCACAAAACTAAAAAACGAGGCGAAAAAGAATACAGATCTCTTATAAATCGCCTGAACAGAATAGAGGGGCAGATACGCGGTATAAAAAATATGGTTGAAAACAGTGCGTATTGTACCGATATACTTATACAAGTATCCGCTGTGCAAGCGGCGCTCAACGCTTTTAACAAAGAGTTGTTGGCGGAACATATAAAGACCTGCGTTGCCGACGATATTCGTGCAGGCAAAGAAGAAACGGTCGATGAACTTGTTTCTACATTGCAAAAACTTATGAAATGAGGTGATATAACAATGGAAAGATATGACGTTACGGGAATGAGCTGTGCCGCGTGCAGCGCTCGCGTTGAAAAAGCCGTTAAAGGAGTTGATGGCGTTGTTTCTTGCTCGGTAAATCTTTTGACTAACTCTATGAACGTGGAGGGAAGCGCTTCCGAAAAAGATATCATAGAAGCGGTTAAAAACGCGGGCTACGGAGCCTCCAAAAAAGGAAAAGCGAAAAGCGAGAGCGGCGCAAAGAGCGATGAACTCGAAGACAGGGAAACGCCCAAGCTTTTAAAAAGACTTATAGTATCGCTTGCTTTTTTGATCGTACTGATGTATATTTCAATGGGTCATGTGATGTGGGGTTGGTATTTGCCTCCTTTCCTTGACGAAAACTATATCGGCATCGCACTTGCGGAGCTTTTGCTCAGTGCGATCGTCATGGTGATAAATCAAAAATTCTTTATAAACGGATTCAAGGGTCTTATACATCGTTCGCCGAATATGGACACGCTCGTTGCGCTCGGCTCGGCGGCATCGTTTATATACAGCGTTTACGCTACATTAGCTATGACGGTATCGCCCGAACACGCACAGCATTATATGCATGAACTTTATTTTGAATCTGCCGCTATGATATTGGCGCTTATAACGCTCGGCAAGACGCTTGAAGCGCGTTCAAAGGGAAAGACGACTGACGCGCTTAAAAGCCTCATGAAGCTCGCGCCTCAGACTGCAACGATCATGCGCGACGGCAAAGAAGAGATCGTTTCGATAGAAAATGTCCGCAAGGGCGATATATTCGTTGTTCGCCCCGGAGAAAGCATACCCGTGGACGGTATCATAACGGAGGGACACAGCGCGGTGAACGAATCCGCACTTACGGGCGAAAGTATTCCCGTTGACAAAAACGTCGGAGACTCTGTAAGTGCCGCAACGATAAACAGCTCGGGATTTATCAAATGCGAAGCGACCAGAGTCGGCGAAGACACGACTCTTTCACAGATAATAAAGATGGTGAGCGACGCTTCGGCTACCAAAGCTCCCATCGCAAAGATAGCGGACAAGGTATCGGGCATATTCGTTCCCACGGTAATGACGATAGCACTCATAGCTTTTGCCGCTTGGCTCATTGCTGGGCAGACGTTCGGATATGCGCTTGCTCGCGGAATATCGGTCCTTGTTATAAGTTGCCCTTGCGCGCTCGGTTTGGCAACACCTGTTGCAATAATGGTGGGAAACGGGGTCGGAGCAAAAAACGGTATACTCTTCAAAACGGCTGTATCGCTTGAAACGGCAGGTAAAACTCAGATAGTTGCCCTTGATAAGACAGGTACGATAACAAAAGGTGAGCCTTCCGTAACCGATATTTTGCCGATAGGAGCAAAGAGCGAGCAAGAACTTTTGACTTTTGCGGCTACGCTTGAATACGGAAGCGAGCATCCTTTGGCGAAAGCCATAATGGATTCAGCCAAAGAAGCGGGAATATCGCCCGAAGAAACGGAAGATTTTAAAGTTTTGCCCGGTAACGGAATTACTGCAACATATAAAGGCAAAGAACTTTGTGCAGGCAACGCGGATCTTGTGGGAAAGACAGCCGACATACCACAGAGCGCCAAAGAGAGCGCGGAACGCTTTGCCGAAAACGGCAAAACGCCTATGTTTTTTGCATTTGATAGCAAATTGCTCGGTATTATCGCCGTGGCTGAC
Organism: uncultured Lachnospiraceae bacterium; assembly: GCA_964521785.1. Taxonomy (GTDB): domain Bacteria; phylum Bacillota; class Clostridia; order Oscillospirales; family CAG-272; genus UMGS731. The sequence continues at coordinate 4,662 of CAZFTE010000028.1, read as the reverse complement.
ACGATAAAAGAGGATAGCCCAAAGGCGATAGCGGAAATGCAAAATATGGGTATTCGCGTAGTTATGCTCACGGGAGATAATCAAAAAACGGCGGAAGCCATAGGCAAACAGGCGGGCGTTGACGAAGTTATTGCCGAGGTCTTGCCCGACGGCAAAGAAGCTGTGATAAGAAAACTTCAAGAGAGCGGCAAGGTGGCGATGGTCGGAGACGGCATAAACGACGCTCCCGCACTCACAAAAGCCGATGTCGGCATAGCTATCGGCGCAGGAGCCGATGTCGCGATAGATGCAGCGGATATAGTCCTTGTCAAGAGCAGACTTTCCGATGTTCCCGCGGCGATAAGATTGAGCAGAGCGACGCTCAGAAATATCAGAGAAAATCTGTTTTGGGCGTTTATATATAATGTGATAGGTATACCGCTCGCGGCGGGAGCATTCGTGGAATTCGGTCTTACGCTGAATCCGATGTTCGGCGCGGCGGCGATGAGCCTTTCCAGTTTCTGCGTTGTTACTAACGCTCTGCGACTTAATCTGTTTAATATCCGCAGTACAAAGCGCGATAGAAAAATAAAATCAAATAACAAAAAGGAGACAAAGAAAATGGAAAAGATCATTAAGATCGAAGGCATGATGTGCCCTCACTGCGAAGCAAGAGTTAAAAAGGTGCTTGAAGAGATAGACGGTGTTACGGAAGTCGTAGCAAGCCACGAAGCGGGTACCGCAACCATCAAACTTTCAAAGGAAGTTGACGACAGCATACTCAAAAATACGATAGAACAGCAGGGATACAAGGTACTTTAATATAAAAAGGCAGATAAATTTGACTTTATCTGCCTTTTTATATTGACAATATGCTCATATGTGATATAATTATAATATAAAGGGCAAATTCGACAAACGAGAAGACTTTAGGAGGACATATGATAGTATATATTTTATTATTGGCTTTGGAGATCCTTAGTTTGGCTGTCGGCATTTTTATCGGATATCGTCGCGGTGTTATAAAAGCAACGGTGCGATTTGCCGAAATAGCTGTCGCGGCAGTCGTTTCATTCTTTTTATCAAAATATATTGCATCGGTTATCGGTTCATGGAGCATGGATATCATAAGCGCGTTGCTCGACAGTTCCGCTCGCGAGTTGATATTCTCCTCTGAAAATTCCGCGGAGCTTATAGCTTCTTTGTTTGGCGCATTGATGGCTCCCGTATTGTTCATGTCTATATTCTTGTTTATAAAATCGCTCTCTTATATCGGATTTAATGCGATAATGAATAAATTCGTTAAAAAACAGCAGAGCAAAGTTTCCGCTTTCGCAGGAGCAGGTATCGGAGTTTTGACGAGCATAGTCGTTTGCGCTGTCGTATTCTCTCCCGTTTGTTGCGGACTCTATATGATAAATTCGATCCCGCAGAGCGAGAAAAATGAGATGCTCGCTGTTATCGAAAAAGATGATGACGGTATTTTGCATAAGATAGCAAATGAAGTTCCCGAAAATATGCCCGCGGGAGAGATAATAATGGTCCCCTCGAAGCTTATTACCAGAACGAGTGCCGCCGATATAGATTATTGCGCCCTCGAAGAGATACCCGAAATGGTATCAATGGTAAACGATCTTGTAACATCGTATAACTCCGCCGCCAATGAGGAAAAGGATAATATCCGCGCTCTTGAATGTGCCGTTTCGTCCTTGATACCTCATATGGAAAAATCGGATTTTGTTTCCGAATTGGCAGTTTCTTTTGTCAATTCCATAGGCAGATCTATAAAGAACGGCAATTCCGCTTTAAAAAACCTTGATGATTCTATCGGCGATATGTCGGAGGCTATCGGAGATATACTTGTAGGCATATCATCTGATAATATAGTTGACAATATGACGGTATTGTTCGGCGACCAAGATGACGAAAACGGCAAAGACGGTCTTTTGGATATTGCGCTCGATATATTCCAAGCGGACGATATCTCTGCGATGCTCAATGAGGGCAAAGCCGAAGATATAGCGGATATCATCATCGATATGAGCGAAAACGTAAATATGACGTCAACTATGGACGCCATTAAAGACATAGGAACGCAGATGCTTTCCGAAAGCATATTGACAGATATAAGCGAAGAAGATAAGAATTGTTATATCGATGTTATCACGACTAACGTGAATGAGTTTATCGAAAGCACCAAAGAAGAGGGCGGAGATCTTCGCAAAAATACGGAGATCGCCGAGGATATAATCAAAAATTTTGATTCCGAAATTATGCTTGAAGAAGGCGAAGTTAAACTTTTGGCTGTTTTTGTGGCTCAAAGCTTCTGTAAAGAAGAATATTACGCAAGCACAGAAGGCGTAACGGCGAACGACATCAAGGCTTTCCTCGGAATAGATTGAATCTTTAAAAAATAAAACAAAATATCGCAGAACCTTTAAAAAGTTCTGCGATATTTTTGTATTTACCGCCCAAGCGTCTATTTTATTCAAAATATTCGCCTGTGGGCGTAGTGCCGTTATATTGCTTTTTAACGCGAACGATAACGGAACCGTCTTCCTGCTCGGATTCTTCGAGGATACGGTATTTGGTGTGCGCTCTGTCGAGTGCGGCTTTATAAGCGGCGACCTCGTCTTTGTTGAGAGCCAATGCGCGTTCGCGCGAAAGTCCAAGCTCTTCCTTCTGAATAAAAGCAAGAGTTTGCATGATACACGCAGCTTTTACACGTTTCAAAATGATTCACCTCTTTAATCACACATTGCGCGCGGCAGGCGGCGAAGTGCTTGTTTTTCAGAGAAGTGAAAAGCAAACTGAAGTTAAAGAGCATATCTCTGCCGCGATATGCTTTGCATAATACATTCCCGTGGCGATCTTTGACCGCACTTGAATTATACCATTTTTTAAAATAAAAAGTCAAGCGCAAAATTTTAAAAAGTGCGCTTGACAATATTATCAATTTATGTTATTTTCCAACGTGTCTTTTTATGGCTTCGAAGGAAGAATCGCTTATAACGTGTTCGATCTTGCAGGCATCGGCACAAGCGATATCAGGATCTACGCCGATACTGATCAAAAATTCGGAAACGAGCGTGTGGCGTTCATATATTTTGTTCGCTATTTCAAGACCATCTTCCGTAAGAGTAATAAAACCGCCGGAGTCCACTTGGATAAAACCGCCGCTTTTGAGTAATCCCATCGCACGGCTTACCGAAGGTTTGGAATATCCTAAATATTCGCTTACATCGATCGCGCGAACATGAGGATTTTTCTTCGATAAGACGAAAATTGATTCGAGATACATTTCACCGGATTCCTGTAAATGCATTATCTCACCCCCAATAATGTAATATAAGTTGTGTGAGTACAATTATAACATATATTTTGTATATTTTCAAGGCTGAAATCATTAAATTGCACATGATTTAATATTATATCGATTATTATGAAAAAATGAGGGATAAATTATCTGCAACACACCAAATAAGAGCCAACACCAACTTATATAAACGAATATAAACGAAAAATTAACATTTTAAAAATATATATTTAAAGATATCTAAACGATGATGATGTATAATATTGAAAGATAAAAACAACAAATGAGGAGAAAATATCAATGAGAACAGCTATCATGACAGACAGCAACGGCGCGATATCGTTGGAAGAGGGCAAAAAACTCGGAATATACATATTGCCTATGCCGATATCTATCGAAGGCGAAACTTTTAAAGAAGAGGTCGATATCGACGCCGCGAAGCTTTTCGAGGCAATCTCGGAAAAGAAGAACGTCTTGACTTCGCAACCGTCGCCCGGCGAACTTATGGATATGTGGGAGAAGATATTCGCCGACGGATATGACGAGATAGTGCATATACCAATGTCGAGCGGATTATCGGGAAGTTGTCTGATGGCGAAGCAATTTGCGGAAAGGTTCGACGACAGAGTTCATGTTGTGGATTCCACAAGAGTATCAGTAACGCAACGTTGCGCGGTCTTCGATGCTTTAACGATGGCATTAAGCGGTATGCGTGCGGAAGATATATGTAAAAAGCTTGTTGAAAATGACGGCAATGCGCGCATATATATCGCCTTGGACACGATAGAATGTTTGAAGCGCGGCGGTCGTATAAGCCATGCTTCTGCCGCGATAGCCGCTATATTGGGTATAAAGCCCATTATCAGCATCATCAATGGCGTACTTGGCGTTAAAGAAAAGATACGCGGCACGAAAAAAGCGAAAAAATATCTTCTTGAGCTTGCTCATACGGAGTTGAAAAACGATTTCTCCGCTTTTCCGTATGAAGATATAGTTATAGTAGCCGCGGGAAGCTTCACGGACGGTGAATCGGAAGAGGCTTGGAAGACGGAGGTCGGAGCCGCTTTTCCGCAATTTAAAGTTGAATACAGACCGCTCTCATGCAGTTTGAGCAGTCATATCGGACCCGATGGATTCGGAATAGGCATAGTTGCTTCCGAATTTGCAAAAGAATATAAAAAGATATAAAAAATAACGCGCCTCAAAGAGTTGCAGTAAAAAGCAATTCTTTGCGATATAGTATTTTATACAAAGCCCATGTAATTATACAAAACAATAGTTTTGTATAATTACATATTTTTTGAATAATATAATCTTAGTGTAAAATAATAATTGGCAAAGAAAGAAGTTTTGGGGTAAAAAAGAAG
>CAZFTE010000027.1:0-16481 GCA_964521785.1 uncultured Lachnospiraceae bacterium | reverse complement strand
TTTGCTTGGTTATCAAACGATCGAATATATCGAAATAGGCTTTTGCACTTTGCCCCTCTATTCCTCGCAGAACGTCCATATCCGATTCCGCTTGTATCTTGGCAATGTTATTATCCAAAATATCGAGCGTATGCGTGAGCCGCTCGTCGGAATCTATCTCCTTGTTGTCTCTGCGGCTTCGCAATATCAGATTTTTTGTGTTTTTTATCTTTGCCGTGATGATATTCCTAACGATGTCCGCTTGCCTTTCGGCAGATTCCAAAAGCTTTATCTGCTCATATCGAAGAAATACGTTTCCCTTTACTTCCCCTGTTACGCGAGCCAAAAACCTTCCGTTCGGAGAGATAAAGCATAGCCCGACGTTTTCCTTCGCGCATTTGCCCATCAATGCGGGACTGCATCCGAGATAGTTCATACAAACAACGCTTTCGATGTTTGTAAACGGCAGTCTTATCGCCTCTTTGCCGTCTATTGTCAAAACAAGATTTTCACCATCCAAGGAAAGATAACCGTTCTCTTTTGTTACATACAAGGTATTTAAAAGTTTTCTCATGTATTCCTCCTTTTTGTCGGCAAACAAATATCTTTAAGCGAACATCCCGAACAATATTGACCTTTTCTGATAGGCGGGATAGTGCCGTTTTCCTTTATATCGTTTATCTCTTTTAACACTTGCTTTAAAAAAGCATAGTCATCTTCGGAAAATTCGACCTTTTCACGTCTGTGAGTATCGTCATAAAAGAAATATGTTTTCGCATCGCAGGAGAAGATGGAATCGACGCATATTTTTTGACCCAAAAGTTGCATCTTGTCGTCAAAACGTATCTTGCCGTCTTTCGGTGCGCTCACTTTATATTCAACGATACTAACGGAAAATTTTTCGTCATATTTCGGAATATAGGCTCCGTTCTTATCTTTTTTCAATTCAAGACAATCGAGTATACCGAATATCCCCCATTCATCTTGAAAAACGCGAACTGAGCGTTCCTGTATCACACCTCGATGTGAGCTTATCTCTCCTTTGCAAACGCGCTCATGTGCTATATCGCCCCTGTTCACAAAGACATTTTCCGCCCAGGAACAATCGTTCTCCATAAGCCCGAAACGGTGAGGACAATAGATATATTGCTGTATGGAACGAAGGTCTACGGTGTTGTCAAAATCTTTCTATCATCTCAACACCGCTCGGCATATCAGATATGCTTACCGTATAATCGGAAAAGCTGCGAGGTATCTCGATATCTTCCTTTCTTTCCACGCTGACCTTATCGAACAAAACATGCGATGGCGCATTTCCCAATACGCTTTCGTGCTTGAACACGATAAGTTTTCTCAAACACAATTTTCCTCTTGCCGCACTATGATCTATCTCAAACATATTTTCAATAGCGTTCCAAAGTATCTCAAGATCTTCTTCGGAAAATCCCGTCTTATGCGCGAGCAAAGCGGAAACATATCCTTCCGCGCGGTAAAGGCCGTAAGGAACGAACGTTTTTTTGCCCATCTCGGTCTCTTTTGCTTCGCCTTCTTTGGTAATGGCTTGTCTTGTGATAGTTATCTCCTGCGGAAAAACAGGGTCTATACTGCGCGCAAAATTTATTTGAACGGGACCGCGAACTATGCCGCAAGGATCATCACCTGTACTCATTACAGCACCGAAGGTTCTCACGTCAAAATAATTATCGCAGATATATTGTCTCGCTTTTGCCACGGAAGAAGCGCTCTTTCCCTTTTCTTTAGTTTTAAGTTCGCAAGCCTCGTAAGCCTCCGTGAATTTTCTGTTGAGCGCCTTGTCGTTTTTTATCAATATATTATACGACGGCATATCCTCGCAAACGACCTCCACGTAATTGCGTATCTTTCGTTTAAGGCAAACGTCGGTAACGATTCCATGTCCCGTTTCGGCATCGACCCTGGGCATATTTCCCGCGTCGGGGTCGCCGTTCGGGTTTCCGTTCTCAACGTCAAAAAGCATTACAAATTCATATCTGTTATTAAGCTGTGTCATTTTTCTTCCTCCTCTTTAGCCGCAACGGTATATGTTTTTTCCTGATAATATCCGAGAATGAAATCTCCCTGCTTCTGCAACGACAGCGATCTCGGAAATTCTTCTATCTTGCACAATATCTCGCCAATACGCTTTTCGCGATAATAGGCTTTTCCTTCCTTGCCGTCTTTCTTCATTTTGGAAATATGAGTTTGAGCAAGTTTTATAAGCCTTGGGAATACGACCGAAGGATTACTGCACGCGGACGCGAAGAATTTATCCTTTATCGTGGCATTTATATCTTTGCCGATAGCATCCTCCTGTACCTTTTCAAGAACAGCAAATAATCTGCCGCAAAGAAACGCTGTCATTTGTTTTTCGGAATCTATCATATATTCATCTCCTTTATAATATTTCGAGCGCAAAAGGCAACCTTTTATTATCCTTGCCCTTGTTGAGCTGACCGCATAAAACCCTGTCCTCTTATTATCTTTGTCGATCTTCGCCCTGCGAACTACCGTTTGCAACAGTTGCTCGGGATAAGGTCTGTCATGTAATATGGCATCGAACAATTTCGCAAATATATCGGGCGAAATCTCTTCTTTGCTTTCCTTGGCAGCGGATCTATCACTTTTCGGAAATTTCAATGCGTTCAATATCGAGTTGACAGACAACTGCTTGTTGCTTTCGGAAAGGCTCATATCTTTTTGGTGTTTTTCGAAATGCGCCATGATATTTCCGAAAGTATTCTTTTCAAACATTTTTATCGAAAGTCTGCTGACATTTGGCTTTATGCCGAGAATACAAAATTCGATATTTTCGTCAAGTTCGAAATTTGTATATCGTCCTTTTTTCATCTCGGAAGCGGTACTGTAAAGCGCGTCATTCGTATCTTCGAGTTCATCGATAAATTCTTCAAGATATGCTTCTTCTTTTTCTTTGGTATTTGCCCAAAATAAAAGAGTCATATCGTTAAAAAGCTTTTTGTGGTTTTGAGCCGAAGCCAGATAATTGAAAGCTTTTGTATATTTTCGCATCGCCGAGACGGAAACGGAGCTGTTGAATGATTGTTCCTTTCCGTAAGACCAAAACGCAGATGTCTTGAAGCAAACAAGGTTTACACCTGTTGATTGTCCGCCCGCTATTCCCGAAAGGTTGTCATGTATACGCGCTATGTTATCGATGTTGCCTGTAATGGAACATTGACCTTTTACGGCGGCGCTGTCGTAATCTTCATTCTTATCTTGACAGCAAATGTTCCATTTTTTTATGACTTCAGCATCGTTATTGAGCGCCTCTTCACGCGATTCATGCTCTTCGACAACTATTATAAATTTGGCACCGTTATATGCTTTTCCGAGTTTTAAAAGCACTTCGTTTTGCACCTGTTCGCTCGGTTCCCAAGAATTTAAAAATAATTTATATGCATCTATAACAGGCGACGAGATATCTTCAAAATAATAAAGATTCTTCTTGTTTTCGTCAAAAGCTTTTAAAGAGTTTTCGTCGATTTTAAAGCATTTTTCTTTTTCGTCCCAAGAGTCAACACCGAATATATATTTCTCTCTGAAATCAATAAAATTTCTGGCTTTGATACCGGGAAATGATTCCGAAAACGGAAACGTCTCGTCATAACCTATTTCGCGCGGCTTTTTACCGCTGTTGTCCGTTCTCGTGTTCGGCAAGATATCCTTTAGCCTGCCGTCTTTTGTAAGTACTGCCCTGTACATAACATTCTTTATTTTTGCATATCCATCATCAACAAAATCGTCGTTCTGCCCGCAAGCAAGACAGTCATGATATTCCACAAGTTCTTTTAGCATCGCAACGTCTCCTTTGCCCATTTCTGAACATCTATAATACCGTTCTCAACATGAGGACGGTAGAATCGCGGTTCCGCGCTGTCGAGTGCTCTGCCGTCGGCAGATTTTTTGTATTGCAGGTCGTACAGCATATATCCCAGATCTGCGGTATAGTCCAGCGTGCTTTCGGGAAGTTTTTCTACCCACTCAAGCTTCGCGGGAAATTCTCTGCAACCGAGGAACGGTTGAGAAAAAAATTGACCCTTTTTGAGCCTGCGAAGCAATATCGCATATACTTTCTCCTCGGATTGTTCCGCTTCTTTTTCATCTGTTAATTCAAAATGCGCGCGAACACCGTAATATACGTCCTTTAAAAGCAACGACGCTCTTTGGCTGATATTATCTTTTGTGTAAAAAGCGATGTCGTCTGTTTTTCCTTTCATCTGCTTTGAAACATCAGAAAATTTTACCTTTTCCGACACCTCGTTTCGGCGTATATTCATAAACTTTATGGGGTTGTAAACTCTTATCTCATCTATGATATACTTTATGCCCGGATGCCAATATATCGAGGATATCAACCCCACGAGTGCGGACGGCGTAGGCACATCATAGCTTACGCGCTCAACGCCAAATTCAGGACGTGTGAAAAGAGCTAACTCTCCCTTCACGGTAAATTCGATTCCAAAACCCATATGTTGCCTCTCTTTCAAAAAATATAATCGCCTGTATCTTCAAAGCAGATGCCCGTTTCCGCATCGTAATAATTTTCATTCGCAAGGCAATCTATGCCCGATACAGTTTGTATGACCCCACGGTCCAATAGTTCTTTAAATTCATACGGTCTCAACGACACGATATATTTTTGCAATCTTCTGCGTATACTTCTGCCCGATACAGCGTATTTCAATTCTTCCAAGAGCTTCTCCACAGTCTCTCTGTTCTGCGAGTTGATTATCAAAAGCGGCTTGTTGTGATCGTCTATCAAATGAAACTTTTCGGCATATCCCGCAAAATTAAAATATGATATTTTGCTGTATATATTTTCAAGCTTAAATCGCTTGGATTTTGCGAAAAGATCGGCTCCGCCCTCCGCAGACACCGCAAAAATAAAATCATTTTCACTCATCTTGCCTTTTTCGTCCGAATAAAGCTTATCAAAATAAAATCGTATCGCTTGTGCCGATGTTACGTCTTCAAAGCGTTCGAACGTTTCTTGAGTGTAATAACTTTTTACATTCATATTTTTTGACGGTTCCTCAAATCTGAAAGAGTATGTTTTACACTCTGAAATAGGCTTTTTACCGTTTCTGTTGCATCGTCCTGCCGTTTGCAACAGATTGTCAAGCCCTGCCTGCTCTCTAAATACGGAATCAAGGTCTATATCGACACCTGCTTCTATAAGAGAGGTCGAAACCAGACAAAATCCCTCATTTTTCGCCAAAGAAGATCTTATCTGCTCTATAACTCGCGCTCTGTCAAAATGATCCATATATGTTGACAGATGATATTTTTTGCCGCTGTACATATCATAAAGAGACTTCGCTCTTTTTCTTTCGTTGACCACAACGAGTGCATTTTTGTATTCGGAGACTTTTTGCAAAAGTTTCTCCTCGCTTATCACGCCTATATCCTCTATTTCGGAACGCTTGAAACTTTTAAAGACAGATTTATCATCTATCAGATCGCAGGTGTAGATGCCGTCGCATTTAAAAGTTTTAAGCCATTCGTCAAAATTCGGCATTGTCGCCGTCAAAAATACAGCCTCGCAACCGTATCTTAACGTGAGTATCTTTATAGCCTCCAAACATGGCTGAAAAAATCCGCTCGGAAGCATATGTGCCTCGTCAAATATTATCATGCTGTTTGCTATATTGTGAAGTTTTCGTACCTTAGAAGTTTTATTGCTGTATATAGATTCAAAAAATTGAACATTCGTTGTAACTATAATAGGCGCATCCCAATTTTCCGACATACGCATCATCTTTTCTTTTAAAGAAGTATCTTCGTAGCTGTCATAGTCAAAATTACAATGATGTTCAAGTACGTTCTCTTCACCGAAAAGATCTTTGAATATTTTTGCGTTCTGTTCTATGATACTCGTATAAGGAATGACGTATATTATCCGCTTTTTGCCCTTTTTTTTAGCTCGTTCCAAAGCAAAATACATACTTGCTAAAGTTTTTCCACTACCTGTGGGCATATTCATATAGTAAAAATTCGCATCTGTATCTTTATGCGATAAAACTTGATCGAGCAATATTAGCCTTGCTTTCTCCGTATCTGTAACGGAATGAGCTTGCAGGTGTTCAAGATGTTCTTTAAGAGTATGTAGGCAATTTCCAAAATCGGTATCGATGCTCCTGTCAACATTTCCGTTACTGCAAAATTCCTCCGCATCCAAAAAATCCGCATCAACAAGGCACGAGAACATCATGCGTATCCAAAAAGCATATTCTTTCCATGCCGTTTCTCCGCAAGAAGATACCGCACCGTCAAAAGTAGACAGCCCATGTTCTATATCGGGAATATTGATTTCCTTTTCATAAGCCGAATAATCTTCTGTTTCGGCATTTTTTAAATGAAAAAGCAGGCCATACGGAGAAGAATCGTTTCCTCTATCGTAAAGACCTGCATGATGTCCCGCAATGATGTAAGCAGCGGCATCGGGAAGAGAGTATTTGTTCCATTCTTTCGCTCCGCATATAGCGTGCGGAACAGAAATATCCTTGCCCTTAATGCGAAGCTGAAAGCTTTCTTGGTATTTTCCGATATCGTGTAATAATGCTATCGCCCGTGCAATATTAGGGTCGCAAAAACCTTTTGAAAACTCGACCATCTTTTCAGCCACGCCACTCGCGTGTTCCGAAACAGTTTGGTAGGTAATGCCCTTTTCATCCGCTCGACTGTGAGCATAATACTCCATATCAAACACACCACCACTTCATTTTGGAATATGTAACTATATTTAAATATTAGCATATATCTCGCCGCAAGTCAATAAATTGCATAAAAATCGTAACTGTCAAGTAAAAGTTGGCAGTTACCTTTTTTCTCTATACTCTTGAATTCTACTCGTTCTTCTGCTATACTCATTATACACACTCCTTTTTTATTTTGTTTCTGCAAATTCATTATATCATAGGTTTGTGTGCGTTGGAACACTTTTTTCGAAAAGTGTTCCTTCTTTTTTTCCAAACTTCTTTCTTTGCCAATTATTATTTTACACTAAGATTGTGAACAAGACGGTGGAGAAAAAATATAAATAATATCTTCGTTTTCGGGTCATAATATCAATATCGAACAAAGAAAAGAGGTTTTACAAAATGTCCCCTAAAGAACTTTTATATATCAAAGACGCGCTCTGCCACGCAGACGCAATGAAAAAATACTGTTCGGATATCGCTTCTCAAACGCAAGACCCCGTTCTTCGAAACTTGCTCCAAGATATCTGCTCCAAGCAAGGAGAAGTTTTCACGAAATTTTATTCTTTATTGGATTAAGGAGAAAAACATGGAAGATAAGATAATGATGTCCGCCGTACTCGGCAATATCAAAGGAATGTGCGATCTTATGATGCACGGCACGATAGAATCCGCAACGCAGAACGTCCACACGACTTTCAAATGCGCTCTTAACGATATGCTCATGCTTCAAAATCAGGTATATAATAAGATGGCTGAAAAAGGCTGGTATCCCGCAGAGCAAGCGGAAGCGCAGAAAATAGAAGCCGCAAAACAGCAGTTTGCAAACGCAGGCTGACGAGCGATATAACTTATATAAAAGCGCAAAACGCGTTAAGCTCTGCCTTTGAGCAGGCTTAACGCGCATGAGCTTGCAAAATAATAACATTGACACATTGACAATATAAAAAAACGGCGGTAAAATAATATTGTAAAATATTTATTTTTGAAAGGAAAAATCATGGATCTTTCAACTTTTAATTTAGGCATAAAAGAAGATTGCGCTTGCGGAAAAGCGCATACCGCCCCCATCGATAAAGTTATCATAGAAAAAGGCGCCGTAAACAAGCTTCCCGATATCATCAAAAACTATGGAAAAAAGAAAGCTTTTATCCTTGCGGATAAAAATACATATAAAGCCGCAGGCAAAAAGGTTGCCGCTCTCTTTGACGAAAACGGTATCTCCTATAAGAAATTCGTTTTCGAAGACGAAGGCGACGTTAAACCCAACGAACACTCCGTAGGAGCCGCAGTAATGCACTACGACCCCTCTTGCGACATCATCGTTGCCGTTGGTTCGGGCGTTATAAACGACATCGGCAAGATACTTGCAAACATTACAAATAATAAATACATCATCGTCGGCACGGCTCCGTCCATGGATGGCTACGCTTCCGCAAGCTCTTCTATGGAGATGGACGGTTTGAAAGTTTCTCTCAATTCAAAATGCGCGGACGTCATCATCGGCGATATCGACATCATCAAAAACGCTCCGCTCAAAATGCTCACATCGGGTCTTGGCGATATGGTCGCAAAATACATCAGCATTTGCGAATGGCGCATCTCCCATATCATCACTGGCGAGTATTATTGCGAATATGTTGCTCAGCTCGTAAGAAGCGCGCTCAAAAAATGCACAGAAAACGCGGACGGCTTGCTCAAGCGCGACGAAGACGCCGTTAAAGCCGTTTTCGAAGGTCTCGTTATCGGCGGCGTTGCTATGAAATTCGCCGGTCTTTCCCGCCCTGCCTCAGGCGTAGAGCATTATTTCTCCCATGTTTGGGATATGCGCGGTCTTGAATTCGGAACTCCCGTAGATCTCCACGGTATCCAGTGCGCCATCGGAACTCTCTTGGCGGCTCGCATCTACGATAAGATAAGAACTCTTAAACCCAACAAAGAAAAAGCGCTCGCTTTCAACGCAAGCTTCGATTATGAAGAATGGAAAAAAGAACTTTCCGCTTACCTCGGCACGGGCGCAAAAGCAATGATTGCTCTCGAATCAAAAGAACACAAATACGATGTTGAAGCTCATAAAGCTCGACTTGAGGTCATCATATCTCATTGGGACGAGATAATCGATATAATCAATGAGGAAGTTCCCACGGCAGACGAGATAGCTTCTCTCCTCGTTAAGATAGGCGCGCCCCTCAAGGTCAGCGACATCGATCTTGACGAAAAAGACCTCCCCGTAACGTTCAAAGCAACGAAAGATATAAGAGATAAATACGTTCTTTCCCGCCTTTGCCATGACCTCGGCATCATTGATGAGATCGAATTTTGACGAAAAAACGGCAAATTAGCCTTCGCTTACCGCCCAATATGCCATATCTTACAAAAAAATCGTGTGTTTTTTAGTCATATCGGAAGCAAAAAATCAAAATCTACTTGACAATTCACCCTTTTTATGTGTATAATATACTTTGTAAATTATAAGCGGCATACCGTCGTCCGGCGGCAGCCGGTCGTTAATTAAGGAGGTGCGAAAACAAATGCTTAGAACATACCAGCCCAAGAAGCTTCAGAGACAGAAAGAACACGGCTTCAGAAAAAGAATGAGTACCGCCAACGGTCGCAAAGTTTTGAAGAGAAGACGTGCAAAAGGCAGAGCAAGACTCTCCTATTGATTTGCGAAAAAAGCAAATACAAGAAACGCAAAGCCTGTGTTATATATCATAGGCTTTGATTTTTTATCCGGCGAAATTTTCGCCCTTACCGCTCTGTTTCGGACGGACAGCTCGCGGAAAACAAACAAAAGTGGGGAAACTGTGTGAAAAACATCGCCATTTCCGAAGATCATCTTTTCAGAAAAGTCTATGCAAAAGGACAAAAAGTATTTTGCAAGCATATTGCGGTATATGTATTGAACGATTACCGCGCGTCGCGCCTTGCGCGCGAAAATCCGCAGAAAACGAGGATAAATCGCGTCGGTCTTACCGTTACGAAAAAGCTCGGTCATGCGGTCGTACGCACGAGGACACGAAGGATCCTCCGTGCAGCTTACCAACAGCTCGAAAAAGAAAACGATATCAAAAAAGGCTTCCTGGTCGTCATCGTTGCCCGCAACGAAGCAACGACGGCAAAAACACAGGACGTTTACAAAGACCTTGTTTTTGCTTTTAAAAAGCTCGGGCTTCTCATCACAGACACCGAAAGATCATGAAGCGTATTTGTATTTGGCTCATAAAGCTTTACAGAAAATACATCTCGCCGCTTAAACCCCCGTGTTGCCGCTTCACGCCGACTTGCTCCCAATATGCAATAGATGCGTTTACGGAATGGGGATTTTTTCGCGGTCTTTGGCTCGCTTTCACGCGCATCTTACGGTGCCAACCGTTTTGCAAAGGCGGCTACGATCCCGTTCCGCCGAACCCCAAAAAACACGGCAAAGACAGCGGTTCTTCCGCTCCAAATAATGAAGGAGAAAACAAAAATAAATGAACGCCATATATAAATTTTTCGGAATGATACTTTCATTCTTCTCAAACATCACAGGCGGATATTATCTTTTCGGTCTTTTCCTTTTCGCCTTGCTCGTTAAACTCATTCTTATACCTTTTGCCATCAAACAGCAGAAAACATCCATAAAGCAAGCGAAAATGCGCCCCAAAGAAATGGCTATTCGCAAAAAATACAGAGGACGCAACGACCAAAAAACACAGCAGGAGATGCAGAACGAGATCATGCGTCTCTACGAAACAGAAGGTTACAGCCCAATGTCGGGTTGTCTTCCCCTTTTGATCCAGTTCCCGATCCTTATCATTCTTTATAACGTTATCATCAACCCTCTCAAATATATCTGCGACTGGTCCGCAGATCAGATCAATAAGATCGCGGAAATACTCGGCACAACTATCCAGAGCGGCCGTGATATCAGCCTTATCCAGTATATCACTCCCGATAAGTACGACGCTATCAACGCGGGTCTTTCCGAAGCAGGTCTCGAAGCGGTAAACTTCTCCGATATCCCCACATTTTCCATGGGTATATTCGACCTTTCCGCAAAGCCCACATGGACGAGCATCCTTATCATCGTTCCTATCTTGACATTCGTCTTCCAGTTCTTCGCTATGAAGATACAGAGAAAGTTCACATACCAGCCCGGTATGGCAGAGCAGACAAAGCAGTCCAAAGCTTCTTTGATCATGATGGACATCATGATGCCTTTGCTTACAACATGGATCTCTTTCTCTGTTCCCGCCGCTATCGGCATATACTGGATGTTCAATAACATCCTCGGTGTTGTTCAGTCCGTTGTATTGAGCAAAACCATGCCCCTTCCTTCCTGCACGGACGAAGATATAAAAGCAGCCGAAAAAGAACTTGCCGGCAAAGCACCCAAGCATGCTCCCGCAGCAAGCGCAAACCGCGGACCCATACGCTCTTTGCACAGCATAGACTTCTCTGACGAAGAAGTTGCGGAAGACCTCGGAGAATATATTTCCATTTACGATAAAGGAAAAACAGAAGAAACAGCCGAAGATAACGGCGATGCTGTTTCCGAAAAGAAGAAAAAGCTCTTCGGAAAAGCAGATATGAAAGACAAAGAAGATAAATAAGAAGGACTTTCACAGATGAAACAAGAACTTATAAAAACAGCAAAAAGCACAGAAGAAGCTATCGAACTTGCCGCGACAGAGCTTGGCGTTGCCGCAGACGCTCTCGAAGTTGAGGTCTTGGAAGAAGCTAAAAAAGGCTTCTTCGGCATCGGCGCAACTCTCGCAAAAGTAAAAGTTACTTATGTTTTCAAGCCTCTTGAAGCCGCAAGAAACTTTACCGAAACTCTTATTAAAGATATGGAGCTTGCCGCAACGGTTACTATCCACGACGACGGTAACGGTGAAGCTCTCCTCTCCATCTCCGGCGAGGGTGCTGGTACGCTCATCGGTCATCACGGCGACACGCTCGATTCTCTTCAGTATCTCATAAATCTCGCGGCAAACAAAAAGGAAACGGACGAACGCAAATATACTCGTATCTCCGTTGATATCGAAAATTACCGTGAAAAAAGAGAAGAAACTCTCAAAAAACTCGCCAAACACATGGCGGAAAAGGTTAAAAAGACAGGCAGAAACATCGTTCTCGAACCTATGAATGCATACGAGCGCCGCATCATTCACGCAGAAGTGCAGAATATCGAAGGCGTTTCCACAAATTCCGTAGGCGCAGAGGGCAATCGCCGTGTCATCCTCTTCCCCGAAGGCGGCGAAAAGCCCACTTCCGCTTACAAATACGAGCATAAGAACAACGGCAAGCGCCACTTCAACAAGAATACATCTAAAAAATTCAACGATAAGGGCGACCGCGCCGTAAACGATAACTCCGCAAAAGAAGCGAAGGAAACAACCGAAAAGCGCGAAAACAGCACGGAAAAGAGAGAGTACACTCCCCGTCCCCGTCGCAACAACGACGCGCCCCGTCCTGCTCCCCGCAAGATAGAGAAAGCAAAAGACCTTGACAGCTACTTTGCACGCCTCAAGGAATTTGGTAGCACTATCAACAACACAGCACAGAGCGAAGACGACAAGAAATGATCCATAGGGCGCACCTTACGGTGCGCCCGCTTTGTTTTGGCTGTTAGGATCAAAAAACATAACTTTTCAAAAGTTCAGAAAGGTATTTTTTATGTATACGATGTTTTCAGATACCATCGCCGCAATATCCACACCGCACGGTAAAGGCGGCGTGGCGGTAATACGCATTTCCGGCGACGACGCTTTTTCCATCGCGGAAAGATTCATCTTCCCCAAGAGCAAAAAAAGCTTTGACGAAATAAAAGCAAACTCCGTTTTTCTTGCCGAGGTCATGTCGCCCGACGGCAAGGTCTTGGACGAATCTCTTATAACGATATTCCGTGCGCCCAGATCATACACGGGCGAAAATGTCGTGGAGATAAGTTGCCACGGCGGCATATTGCTCACACAGAACATACTTTCCGCCGCATTCTCCGCAGGTGCCGTTCAGGCAGGTCCCGGCGAATTTACGCGCCGCGCATTTTCTGCGGGCAAGCTCTCTCTTACGGAAGCGGAATCCGTCATCGGAATGATAGACGCAAAGACGAATGCCGCGCTCTCGCTTGCACAACAGGGCATTTCGGGCAAACTCACCAAAAAAACAGAAAAGCTTTACAATGATATAACCTCCGTTGTCGGCAACATATATGCTATAATCGACTTTCCCGACGAAGATCTCGAAAAAATGACTCGCGAGGAGATGGAGACCGCCATGGACGGCATAATTTCGGAACTCGATAAGCTCAAAAACTCTTACCGCACAGGTCATGCCGTTTGCGAGGGCATTCCCACGGTAATATGCGGCAAACCCAACACCGGTAAATCCACTATACTCAATCTGCTCGCTGAAAACGAAAGAGCCATTGTTACCGATGTTGCAGGTACGACGCGCGATGTCATCTCGGAAACGGTAGTATGCGGCAGTGCGCTGCTCCGCCTTTCGGATACCGCGGGCATACACGAGACCGCGGACGTTGTAGAACAGATAGGCGTTGAACGCTCGCGCAAAGAAATAGAAAACTCCGAGCTTATCCTTGCTGTTTTCGATACTTCCCGTCCCTTTGACGAAGAGGACGAAGAAGTCCTTGAACTCATACGCGGCGCTGAGGAGAACGGCAAAACGGTTCTCGTCGTCCTCAACAAATCTGATAAAGAAAAATGCTTCGGCGAAGAGCTCTTTGAGGGCTTCAAAACGCTCACACTTTCCGCAAAACAGGGCGACAGACAGCTCCTCTCCGATACGATAGAAGCAAAATTCATAAACGGAGATATCGAAGATTCGGGCGAAGAGATACTCACGAACGCTCGCCAGTACAGCGCGGTTTGTGATTGCCTCGCTTCCGTTATCTCCGCGAAATACGCCCTTTCCGCTTTCGGCGACGATATCGCGGGAACGGAGCTTGAACGCGCGGCTTCCGCAATCTCTGAGCTTGACGGAAGAGAAGTCTCCGTGGACGTGGTTGACCATATCTTCCATAAATTCTGCGTGGGAAAATAATATTCCTCGCCAAACTCAAAAAAACATTCGTTTCTTTCAAAAAAACGCCGAAAATCTATTGACATTTGATTTAAAATGTGGTATGATACTTAGGTAATCCGAAGACAGCAGGTTTATGTAAAAGCGAAGCTTATCCTGCCGAGGAGATTGAAAATGAATTTTTTCTGTCTTTCTGCGCCTTTGGGTTGCGGAAAGACTTTTTATTTTGTGCCCTATCGCACGAAAAAAAGCTTAGCTTTTTATTTTTTAGAAGGGTGGTGAAAAAATGCCTAGCGCACAGGTTGTTGAAAGAAAACAGCAGATCGTTAACGATCTTTCTGATAAGCTCAAAAACGCACAGGCGTGTGTTATTGTAAACTACGCAGGCATCACAGTCGAGAACGACACAGCTCTTAGAAAAGAGCTTTCAGCCGCAGGTGTAAACTATTCCGTAATTAAGAACACTCTTATCAAAAGAGCTTGCGAAAATTCCGGTTTTGAAAGCCTCACAGGTGTTCTCGAAGGCATGACAGCAGTTGCAACAAGCGACACAGATCCCGTTGCAGCAGCTAAAATTATCAGCAAATATGCTGAAAAGATCGAATCTTTCGAAATCAAAGCTGGTTTTGTTGACGGTAAGATCCTCGACAAAGACGGCGTTGAACAGCTCGCAAAACTTCCCTCCAAGGAAGTCCTCATCGGCAAGGTACTCGGAAGCTTGCAGTCTTCCCTCTATGGTCTTGCTTACGTTCTTCAGGCTTACGTTGATAAGCAGAACGAAACAGAAAACGCGTAATCTCGCGTAAAAAATCAAATTTATTATTTATTAAATCACTACGGAGGATAATTAAAATGGCTAGCGAAAAAATCACAGCTATACTTGATGAAATCAAATCTCTCACAATACTCGAAGTAGCAGACCTTGTTAAGGCTCTCGAAGAAGAATTCGGCGTATCCGCTGCTCCCGTTGCAGTTGCTGGTGCTGCTGCTCCCGCTGCAGCTGCTGCTGAAGAAAAGACAGAATTCGACGTTGAACTCAAGAGCTTCGGCGCTAAGAAACTCGACGTTATCAAAGCTGTTCGTGAACTTCTCGGTCTCGGCCTCAAAGAAGCTAAAGAACTCGTTGAATCTGCTCCTAAGACAATCAAAGAAGCAGTTGCTAAAGACGAAGCAGACAAGATCAAAGCTGCTCTCGAAGCTGCTGGCGCAGAAGTTGAAATCAAGTAATTTAAAATTATTTGAATATAAAAACAGACGGTTTCATACCGTCTGTTTTTTTCTTAGTGTAAAATAATAATTGGCAAAGAAAGAAGTTTGGAAACTTTTCTGTGAATGATAAATCTCGGTCAATCCATTTTTGTAAATGTCGTATCACTATCCATCTTATCAAACACTTCGCTGAGCGTATATATTTCGCAAATAGCATCACGGATTTCCTTTACAATTTCCAAAGTAGCAGAACCGCCTTGATTGAAAAATCGTGTAATCCGGTTCAGATTGTTTCCGACACGTGATAGCTGGGCGATCAGCTTGTCTATCTTCTCATCGCTACGGACGATGTTACATTGGATGGGGTGTCTGCCCTCGGTTACGACTTTTCGCACATAGACGGCAGGCGGAAAAACCATCAAACGGGCGTACTCGCAAACAATTTCATACTGTGTGTCTGTAAGACGGAGCATGATAAGGTTTTTGACCTTTTGCTCCGTCTCTTTTTTTGGTCTTGCCATAAAAATCCCCTCTACTCTTTAGTCGTTCTTCGGGGTTCGTGGCTACCCGATTTCGCAAAATCGGATAGCCCATTGGATAAAGAGTAGAACGACAACGGCAGGAAGAAATTAAGCCTTGCCAATACGCCGCTTTCAAATGGCATTGCGGACAGTAGGAACAAAATTTTTTGAAAAAATTTTCGTTCCACCTTGCAAAAGCCGTTTCCACGATGGGTTAGGTGAAATCTAATCAAAGTAAGGAACTGCTCATGAAAAAAGAAATCCCGAAAATTTAAATCACAAAAGCGGACTTAAACAAGATGAAAGAGGTAAATATTTGATAATATCATAACGGCGTGATGGTTCGTGCCAATCTTCCCTTTCCTAAATTAGAGTTGATACAAATTTTTGTCCATGAAATTGCACACATATACTGTACGCACAACGAAATCGGCGGCGAAAACTTCTATCAGAAATACTGCGATGCTCCCAATCATACTATATACGGCGAGAATATCGACAGGCAAATGAACGGATACATCAACGCGGGTTATGCCGTTTGGCATGAAATGATTGCCGACATTATCTCTTTGGAAGCGATTATGGATATTTGCCAACTTAGAATTACCGACAAAATGATTCAAGACTTGTATGAGCAAGTGGTATATGGCGATCCCGGTGCAAAGGCTGCCGCTGCAAGAATGACCGCTTTTGTTATGCTCAAGAATGAAAAAGACATTGCTGAGCAATACCCGTTCTTCAACAAAAGTACAGTACGCATGATGGAACTCGCAAATCAAAATCTCAGTAAACAGCCATTCTTTCAGATCTCACAGGACTTTATTGCAAAATTCGGAAGCACCTATTTAATGGCGTTGACAGAGAAAATGTTTAGATAATAACACGCATAAGAGAGGCAGGTATTTTCCTGCCTTTCGTTCGGCACATCAAATTGCATTGAAACAGAAACGGAGAGTGAGAATATTGGCAAGACCAAAGAAAAACCGAGAAACAAATACAGATGACCTTA
>CAZFTE010000026.1:0-18343 GCA_964521785.1 uncultured Lachnospiraceae bacterium | reverse complement strand
TTAAAAATATCCCTCTTGCACTGTCGTTATATGTATGATAAAATGAATACAGATTATTTTTGTAAAATATAAAAATACTTTGTGCAAGATGAAGGTATGATGATATGAAAAAAATTGCAATTTTTGGCTCAACAGGCTCCATAGGCGCAAGCACTCTTGCGGTCATTCGCGAAAACCCCGACGATTTTCATGCGGTAACGCTCGTTGCGGGAAGAAATATAGAAAAACTCATCTCTCAGATAGAAGAGTTCAGACCAAAGAATGTCTATATCACAAGCAAGGAGAACGCAGAAAGACTTTCGGCGCTCTATCCGCATTTGAACGTTTATTACGGAGACGATGGTATGAAAGAGATATCGCTCCGCACGGATTTTGATATAGCAGTTTCGGCGCTCGTCGGCGTGGCGGGACTTTCCCCGACATATAACATGATAAAGAACGGCAAGACGGTCGCTTTGGCAAACAAGGAAGTGCTTGTTGCGGGCGGCGAGCTTATAATGAATACCGCGAAAGAGAGCGGCGCGACGTTGCTCACGGTGGACAGCGAGCATAGCGCAATAATGCAGTGCTTGCGCGGCGAAGAAGAAAACAAGATAGATAAGATATTGCTTACTGCTTCGGGCGGTCCCTTTTTCGATAAAGAGATAACAGATGATATTACCGCGGAGCAAGCGTTAGCTCATCCCACATGGAGCATGGGTCCCAAGGTTACGATAGATTCTTCTACTATGATGAACAAGGGCTTTGAGATAATCGAGGCAAAGTGGCTCTTCGGCGTCGAAGCATCGCAGATACAGGTGGTCGTTCACAGAAAGAGCCTCGTCCATTCCATGGTGCAGTTCGCGGACGGAACGATAATGGCGAATATCGGACCCAAATCAATGCAGATACCGATAGCGTATGCGCTCAATTATCCCAAGCGCCTTAAAAACAATATAGAAAAATTGGACCTTTTCGATGTATACGATCTCAGATTCGAAAAGCCCAATCTTGAAAAATTCCCTTGCTTGCGTTTGGCTTACCAAGCGATAGAAAAAGGACACAGCGCGCAGGTGGTGCTTAATGCCGCAAACGAAGTCCTCGTTGCCGCATTTCTTAAAGGCGAGATAAAATATACAGATATCCCGAAAGGCATCGAACGAATGCTTGAGCATTATCCCGCTCGCAAGCTTTCGAGCGTTGAAGAGATATTGGAGTTTGACGCGGAAGTCAGATCCGCTACTTGCGAACTTATAAAAAAATAACGAGAAAGAACAGCATAACTACATAAAAGTCGCTATGCTGTTCTTTCTGTTTTTGCCGAATATTCTTTTTTGCGGATTATTATTGTAAACAAAAAAAGAACAGCTCCTCCGAAAAGGAGGAGCTGTTAGGTATTGTATTATCGATCTATCAATACATACCGCCCATGCCTGCGCCTGCGGCAGCTGCAGCAGCTGCGTCAGCTTTGGGGTCAGGCTTGTCGGCAACGACTGCTTCTGTTGTAAGAACTGTGGAAGCAACGCTTGCCGCGTTTTCGAGAGCGGAACGAGAAACCTTTGTCGGGTCGATGATGCCTGCTTCGAACATATCAACGTATACTTCGTTGTAAGCGTCAAAGCCGTAGCCTACTTTGTCGGAAGACTTGATGTTGTTTATAACAACAGCGCCTTCGAAGCCTGCGTTAGCGGAGATCTGGCGAACGGGTTCTTCAAGAGCCTTGAGAACGATTTTAACGCCTGTCTTTTCGTCGCCGTCAACTTCGGAAAGGAGGTTTTCTACATCGCGGATAGCACCGATGAATGCGATACCACCACCGGGAACGATGCCTTCTTCAACAGCTGCCTTTGTAGCGTTGAGAGCGTCTTCGATGCGGAGCTTCTTTTCTTTCATTTCAACTTCTGTTGCCGCGCCTACTTTGATAACGGCTACGCCGCCTGCGAGTTTAGCAAGGCGTTCCTGAAGTTTTTCTCTGTCGAAGTCGCTGGTAGTCGTTTCGATAGATGTGCGTATCTGAGCAACTCTGGAAGCGATCTCTGCGGAATCACCTGCACCGCCAACGATGATAGTGTGATCCTTGTTTACTTTTACCTGGCGAGCGCTGCCGAGCTGAGCGAGAGAAGCGTCCTTGAGTTCGAGACCGAGGTCGCTTGTGATAACTTCGCCGCCTGTAAGCACTGCGATGTCGCGGAGCATATCTTTACGTCTGTCACCAAAGCCGGGAGCTTTTACCGCAACGCAAGTGAATGTGCCGCGGAGCTTGTTGAGGATAAGTGTTGTGAGGGCTTCGCCTTCGATATCCTCGGCGATGATGAGGAGCTTCTTGCCGGACTGAACTACCTGTTCGAGAAGGGGAAGGAGTTCCTGGATATTGGAGATCTTCTTATCTGTGATAAGGATGAGAGCATCATCGATAACAGCTTCCATCTTATCTGTATCTGTTGCCATGTAGGGGGAGATATAGCCGCGATCGAACTGCATACCTTCAACTACTTCGCAATATGTTTCTGCGGATTTGGATTCTTCAACTGTGATAACGCCGTCTGCAGTAACTTTTTCCATAGCGTCCGCGATGAGCTGACCGATAACATCGTCTCCTGCGGAGATAGAACCTACGCGAGCGATATCGGCTGTGCCGTTTACTTTTCTGGAGTTGCCGCGGATGCTTGCAACAGCGCAGTCAACAGCTTTTTTGATGCCTTTTCTGAGAACGATGGGGTTAGCGCCTGCTGTGATGTTCTTCATACCTTCGCGAATGAGAGCCTGAGCAAGAAGAGTAGCCGTTGTCGTACCGTCGCCTGCCGCGTCATTCGTTCTTGTTGCAACTTCGCGAACGAGAGAAGCGCCCATGTTTTCCATAGCGTCTTCGAGTTCGATCTCTTTTGCGATAGTTACGCCGTCGTTAGTGATGAGGGGAGCGCCGTATTTCTTATCGAGAACAACGTTTCTGCCCTTGGGTCCGAGCGTTACTTTTACTGTGTTTGCAAGTTTATCTATACCGCGTTCGAGAGCGGAACGCGCGTCCATGCCGTAAGCAATTTCTTTTGCCATGATAAATTCCTCCTAAAATAATTCAATATATACGATCATTCAACGATCGCGAGAATATCGTCTGCGCGAACAACAATGTATTCGTCGCTGCCGAGTTTAACTTCTGTGCCTGCATATTTGCTGGCGATAACTTTATCGCCTACGTTGATACCAACGGGAATGCGGTCGCCTGTTTCGGCGTTGTATGCGCCGGGGCCGACAGCAACTACTTCTGCTGTCTGGGGTTTTTCCTTAGCGCTGCCTGTAAGTATGATGCCGCCTTTTGTTGTTTCTTCCGCTTCGAGCATTTTGAGTACTACGCGGTCGGAAAGGGGTTTAAGTGTCATAAAAAGACCTCCGTTTATATTTTTGAAAATTTTACTATGTTATAAGATAAAAAGTCGTTCCAGGTAAGGGAAATGTTGTCCGTTACCGTTTTTGGCACTCGAAAAGGTTGAGTGCTAAATTGTCTATTATTTTACATAACCTTGAGCGAAAAATCAATAGATATTTTTATTGTTAACAGATTGTTCACAATTATTAAAATATATCCGCAAATTACGACACAAAAAAGACCATATGTCATTTTTTGAGCCGTTGTTTCATATGCTTGTATCATCTTGAAACGGTGGTGATATTTTGGATATATTCGATTCCATGCAGCTCATGCTCTGCTTGATGATACTTGGCGGCGGATCGTTCTTTACCTTTTATTTGAAAGGATTTTTCTTTTTGCATCCGCGAAAAACGCTTCGCGAAATGTTCTACCGCAAGGATAAGAGCGGCATATCTCCTTTGCGCGCGCTGTCCGCTTCGCTTTCGGGAACGCTCGGCGTAGGGAACATAGTCGGTGTTGCCGTGGCTATGATAATAGGCGGTGCGGGCGCTGTCTTTTGGATATGGATAAGCGCACTTTTCTCCATGGTGCTTAAATATTGCGAAATAACGCTCGGCGTAAAATACCGCAAAAAAAGCGCCGACGGTTACGAGGGCGGTCCCATGATGTATATGGAGAACGGCATAGGAGGAAACTTTGGCAAAGCTTGCGGAACTGCATTTGCTTTTGCGGCGGTGATATCTTCCTTTGCCATGGGGAACATAGTTCAGATGAGCGCGGCAAGCGATTCGGCATATATCATCTTCGGTGTGGATAAAGCGATATTCGGCGCCGTTTGCGCTTTGATGATAGGGCTTACGATATTCGGCGGATTTGAGCGTATATCGCGCGTTACCAGCATATTGCTTCCCGTGATGAGTGCCGCTTATGTGCTGCTATCTCTCACCGTGATGATACGCAATACGGCGATGCTTCCGTCGCTTTTAAAAAGGATAGTAGCGGAAGCTTTCAGATTCGATTCCGCATTGGGCGGGATCAACGGTTTCCTGCTTTCGAAAAATGTTTCCGAAGGTATAGCGAAGGGGACATTTTCGCATGAATCGGGAAGCGGCACCGCGCCAATGGCACACGCGAACGCGCAGACAGATACGCCTGCGCGTCAAGGCGCGTTGGGTCTTTTCGAAGTATTTGTCGATACTATGATAATATGCTCGCTTACCGCTTTTGTCATACTTATCGCTTGGGAAAAAGGAACAGAGAGCGAAAACGGAATGGAACTTGTGCTTTTGGCGTTCGGTCGAGAGGTCGGCACTTGGTCGCAATATATCATCGGTTTTTCGATAGTGGCTTTTGCCTTTTCCACGATAATATGTTGGGCTTTTTACGGCAAGCTCTGCCTTTCCTATATGACGTGCTCGCGCAGAGCGCAGATATGTTATATCACGCTCTATCTTCTGCTTATCGTTTTCGGAACCTTTCTCTCTCAGACCGCCGTATGGAGGACAGCCGATATCGGCGTTGCCGTTATGACTGCGCTCAATCTGCCGTCGCTATTCATACTTCGTCGCGAGATAAAGAGCGAAACCGAGATATTGTTTTAGATGTTACTTTTTGAGTTTTCCCAAAACTCTGCCGAAGCAGACGATACGGTTGAACTCGGAAAGCTTGATATCATTATAGTCGGGATTGAGCGAGATAAGTCTGTCGGAGCCGAATTTTTTGACAAAGCTTTCGCCGTCAACGGAAAATATGCCAAATTCTCCTTCATCAACACTTTCCGCGCTTTTTACGAGCAATATATCTCCGCTTGAAAATTTGGGGAGCATACTGTCGCCGTAAACTTTAACGGCGAAGTCCGCTTCGTCCGTTGCGGGGGTGGAATATACGGAGATATTTGTGTAGTCCGCGGAAGAAAGATACGAACCCGTACCTGCGGAAGCGGCGATGTTATAGAGCTTTATCGTGCGCGTTTTGGGCATATCGAGCGAATATGTCGTTACGGCTTGCTCGCGCAGGACACGCTCATGCTCACGCTCCAATACGCGGTCAACGGCGGCTCTGCCTTCTTCGTCGAGTTCCATATATTTTTGAAAATATTCGTTTTTGATATAAGAGGGTTCCGCGCTCTTTTTTCTGCCCGTCATTTCGTCGATGGAAACGCCGAGCGCGTCCGAAAGGGCGCAGAGCGTGGAAAATTTCGGGTCGGCGCTTGCGCCTGAGAGCAATTTGTTGAGCGTACCCGCCGAGATGCCCGATTTTTCGGAAAGAGCTTCGTTTGTCAGCGCTTTTTCTTTCTTGATCTTTTTTATGTTAAGGAGCCAATCCATTTAAACCTCCGAGAAAAAATACGAGAATTATAAAATTACCTTTCACGGTAAAATTATATCATATATTTACCGAAATGTAAAGTGCTTTAAATTAAAATTTACCCAAAAGCGAAAAAAATGTCGAAAATGGTATTGACAATTACCGCGCAAGGTTGTATAATAAGAGCGTAAATTACACCGAACGGTAAAAAACAGGAGGATAACATGGAGAAACGATACAGCGAAACGATATGCGGATATACGGTACATTCATATTATGTGGATTGCCCGAGCTACGAAAAGAAGCGTTTTTCCTCGGTAAAGAAGCATGACCTCTTGCACCGTATGGTGTATTTTGCAACTGCGCCGCTTTGCGACGCTATCGAAGCGGTAGCGTCTATGTTCAGGTGAGCGATATGGGCAAAACAGAATGGTCATTTCGCAGCGCTGGCGTACTTATCCGCAACGGTAAGATATTGGTAAGGCGCGAAAAGAACGGGGAAGGATATGCTCTTCCGGGCGGTCATATAGAAACGGGCGAATCTTCTCGCGCGGCACTCGTTCGCGAATACGCGCAGGAAACGGGCGCTTCTGTTTGTTGCGGCAGGCTCCTTTGGGTAGAGGAGAGCAAGGGCAGATATGCAAGCGTTATGAATTTCTATTACATGGTGGAGCTTCGCGGAGAAGATGTTCCCGATGCGGGCGATTTTATATCGCAGAAAGATGACGGAGCGCTTTACGGTTGGCTTCCCATAGAGAACCTCAAGAACGTTAAGATATTTCCGAGCTTTTTGAGCGCGGAGATCAAAAAGCCCGAGATGTATACGAAACGCTTCGTAAGTAATTATTGCTAAAACGGAAATCTCCTTGAAAAATTTGACAAAAGACCTGCTGATATTTCGGCAGGTCTTTTTCGTCATTTTTTGATGTTCTTTTTTGTTACAGGGGCTTTCTTTTTTACGGAGAAGCCGAATTTGCCTATGCGTTTGCCGAGCGCGTAATACTCTCCGTGCGCATAAGCGGCAAGGTGCGCACGATTGATGCAGAGTTTGCCTGTTTCGTCGAAAAGTTTATCGTCGGCATATATGGCAACGATATCCGCGATGAACATATCGTGCGAGCCGAGCGGTACGATATCCGTTACTTTGCATACGAGCGACATTGGGCTTTCGGCAATGATGGGGCAAGAAGCTTCTTCCACATATTCGGGAGTGAGCTTCGCTTCTTTGAATTTATCGACTTTTGCGCCTGTCTTCATGCCGCAAAGGTCTGTTGCGCGAGTAAGATCGGACGAAACGAGGTTGATGACAAATTCACGATTCTTTTCTATGATGCCGTGAGAAAAGCGTTCGGGGCGAACGGAAACGTATGTTTTCGCGGGGTGAGAGTTGATGATACCCGTCCATGCTATCGTTACGATATCCGTGCCATCGGCTTCATTACCGCAGGACACCATAACAGCGGGAACAGGGGCGAGCAATGTGCTGGCGGGCATTTTTCTTTTTGACATGGTAAATACCTTCTTTCTGTTATATTGACTTGATTTGAATTTTATAATTGGGCAAAATCTACAATATATTTTTGCGATTTTAATAAAAACGCTGAAATTTTCGGCGGCGAGTTAGATAATATTGATTACGACTTTATAAAATGATATAATATATTATATTAAAGAGCCAAAGAATTTGACAACATCTTGATTTTCCACAAAAATATTGGCTATGCTTTATTATCAAATAGAGTATAGCATATTTTTTTGATTAAATAAAGTGTTATCGGAAAAACGGCAGTAATTTTTCAAGTGTTTTTTTGAAAGGAAATTAAGTATGAACACTAAAAACAAGACAATAGCGGCGCGCGTCGTTGCAATAATGCTTTGCGTATTTTTGCTCGTTGCGGCGTTTGCTTCCGTTTTGCCCGTATTCGTGCAAGCGGCAGACGCGGGAGAAGAATATCTCTCTTATCCCATAACGAGCTTAAACAGCGATTATGACGGCTTTACGCCCATTCCGCTCCTCGTCGTTCAGGTATCGTTCGACGCTGACGGAGACGGCAAGGACGCAAACCCCGACGGTAGCGGCGAAGCTGCGGTAAAAGACGAAAATTCTCCCTCCTACGGCGAACAGTGGTGCCACACGACGGACGAGGATTGGCAGAAGAATCTCTTTGACACCGAAGGCAGATCTCTCAGAACATATTACGAATATATGAGTAACGGTAATTTTTACTTTACTCCCGCGGAAGAAACATACGGCACGGAAAATGACGGTATCATACACGTCGTACTCAGCGGACTCAAGCACCCCAATGTTGCTACGTCCAGCAGTAACTGGATGTATTGCTTCAAGCAGATAGTCGAGGCGGCTAACGAATATGTAGATTTTGCAAAATACGATACGAACGGCAACGGCAAGATCGATACATACGAACTCGGTCTTTGCTTTTTGCTCGGCGGCTATGAGAGCAGCAGCTCTAAGGCTACGTCCACGGAAGTGTACGGTTTCCATGCTTACTATAAATCCTATGACTCTTACAATTCCACTGTCGTTGACGGCGTGGAAGTAGCACAGAGCGGATTTTTTGCAACAGGCTCCATGGCAAGCGGCTCTGCGCTCGCTTTCGCTACAATCGCGCACGAGCTTGGTCATTACCTCGGCGCGCCCGATCTTTACGACACGGACAGCAGCAAAAAATTCAAGATGGCAATAAACACCATCTCCCTTATGGGTAGCGGCTCTTTTACGGACAGTCCCGCTCATATCGACCCTTGGAATATGCTCCGTTATGGCTTCTATGACGCAACTATCGCGTCCGACGGCGAATATACGCTCTACTCCAAGGCAAGCGAAGTCGGCACATACAACATAATCAAGATATGCACCCCCAACCCCGATGAATACTATCTTATCGAAAACAGATATGCTCCCTCTACGGACGAGATGAACTTTGATACATACGCCTCTTTCCATAACGGTATCATAGTTTACCATATCGACGAAAGCATATACAGAGCGCACGGCAACAAATGTAATACATATTATTCTTCGGGCACGACAGACCCTGCTATCGTAGCATATCCCGCCGTAATGAAAAACGTTGCGGAATCCAGCATTCCCTCCGCTCTTGCAGGAGGCAAGACATGGACGGCAAGCAAATATGTATTTCCAATAAGCAAGACATGGTATACGTCCATGACGGCGGAACAGGCGGCTGTTATGGCAGACCTCAAGATAGAAGTTACTTCCGCAACAAGCACCGAGATGACGGTAAAGATATCAGGTTCTTACTCACCCGACGTTGAACTCGAAAGCTCCGTGGCAAACAAAACAGACACATCTTTCACGGTAAACGGCAAGATAGCGGAACTCAACTCCAAAACGGTAAACGGTATCACCATCACTCTTTACGAAAAGCTCACAGGCAAACAGGTAACGAGCGAACAGGTAAAAGTTAAGACGAACGGTACTTTCTCCGTTGATTTTGCGAATATCGCGACGAACACTAAATATACATACACTATCACGGCGGACACATCTGCGGGCGATGTTACGACGAGCAACAATGTTGACCTCGGCAAAACGAACTACACCGTAACGATGTATAAGCGCATCAGCGACAACGAAACGCCCTATACGATGAACGTTGAGTTAGGCGAGAAGATAGCGTATAACTTCCTTATGAAAAAATCGGGCTACGCTTTCTGCGGTTGGTATACGGACGAAGCCCTCACGCAGAAATATGACATGGACTTCACACAGAGCGAAGCGAAAGACATCACTCTCTATGCAAAATGGGTACCCGAAAACGAAGTGGCAACGCTCAATATCAAGGGCGCAAGCACATCTAACAAGATATTCGCCGTAAACGTAGGCGAAACATTTATCACACCCGAGTTGATAATAACGGAAAGATTCGAGTTTGCGGGCTATTATCTCGATGAAGCATACACTATCCCCTTTGATATCACAGCTCCCGTAACGCATACGGGTACTATAACAGTATATGCAAAGATAGTTGAAAAAGGCTCTCAGACTACCGAACAGCCCGAACAAACTACATCTTCCGAGCAGACGACTGTTGTTTCCGACGAAACGACGATATCCGCAGAACAGACAGCGGACGTAAACACTTCCGAACCTACGGACGATAACGGAGGTTCCGCGACAGCGATAATCATCGCCGTTGTTGCAGTTGTAATCGTTGCAGTTGTTGCGGTTGCGTTCGTTATGATAAAAAAGAAAAAATAAGATCTTAAGACGATCATATAAAAAATAAAACGATTGGAAAGGAATTTTGCTATGAAAAAGATATGTGCTTTGGCATTGACGTTGGCGTTATTGATCCTCGGTTCCGTGAACGTTTTTGCAGTTGCTGTAACAAATACCAACAAATACACCGAACCGATTCCGCTTCTCGTTATAAAGGTATCCTTTGACGCGGACGGAAGCGGCACGGACTCCCGCATGGACGACCTCAAGATAGGTCAGAGAGACCCCTCATCTCCGTATTATGGCGAACAGTGGTGCTATTCCGACGACGAATGGTGGGCAGAGCAACTCTTTTCCGATAATTTTTATTCGTTGAAGAGCTATTATAAATACATCTCCAACAACAAATTTTGGTGGTCTCCCGTCGAAGAAACATATACTCCCGCAAAATACAAGGGAGAGGCGAACAACGGCAGATATGACGGTGTGAACGACGGCGTTGTCCATGTTGTCCTTTCGGGAGTAAAGCACCCGAACACGACTCTTGCCGACACCGCCGAAGGTAACGAACTCAGCAGTATAATTAAAGCGGCTTCCGAATATGTTGATTTTGCCAAATATGATAAAGACGGTAACGGCTCTATATCATATGAAGAAATGACGATATTGTTTGTCTACGGCGGTTTGGAATCGTCCATTGCCAGATCCAACACCTCGCAGTTTGCGTTCAGTACACACGCTCATGTTACATCAAGCAGTGTAAATGTAACTGTTGACGGCGTAAAAGTTTTGACTGACTCTTACGTTCGCGTCGGCGAATCAATCAGCAGTGCACAGGGTTCTTATCTTGCATACGGCACTATCGCGCATGAATTGGGACACGTTCTCGGCGCGAAAGACCTTTATCTTTCCGACGGTGCGGAATGGTGGGGAAGCCCCGGTTCTCTTTCCCTTATGGGCGGCGGTTCCAAAGGTCTTGCAAACGGAAACGGATATACCGGTACGGCTCCTTCGTCCCTCGACCCTTACTACATACTCGAAAACGGCTTTGCCGACTGCATAACTGCGGATACATCTCAGACGGAATACACGCTCTATTCTCATAGCTCGGGAAAATATAACGTGCTGAGGATAGACACACCCAATCCGAATGAATATTATCTTATCGAGAACCGTTCTCATTCCGATGCCGATTATGACAACAACGGACTTAATGCGGATATAAACGGTATAGTTATTTGGCATATAAACGAACTTGCCATGAAACGATACAGCCACCCCAACAACGGCGGCGAGGGTCATGACGTAGGTATTACGGTGCTTTCTCCCGGAGGACAGCATTACGCGCAAACAGATGTTGTCGCTTATACGAGCGAGACAGGCTCTTTTGACAACCATAATTATTCTTTCCATACAACTGGAACATGGCATATGCTCTTGACTGACGAGCAAGCGGAGAATTTCCATGTAACGATAGATTTTCTCTCCGAAGCGGGCGACGAGATGACGATACGTGTAAACGGTATATACGACATGCCTATTCAGTATAAAGTAACCGAATATGAATACAAGTCCACACAGCTCGGTCTTGAAGTAGATATTTCCAAGTATTACGGAAACGAAGTGCTTTCTTGCACCATTGCGCTTTCCACAAACGAAGATATGTCCAACGCTACCGTCAAGACAATGGAGCTTGCGGAAGAAAACGTATACAAAGCACTCTTCGAAGATCTCACACCCGGAACTGACTATTATTATACGGTAGAAGTTATCGGCAAGAACGCAACGGGCGTTGAAACAAAGAACGTAGTAACAGGCAAGACAGATACTCCCGACAAGGATATCGTGGCTACGTCTTATGTCATCTCTGTATACAAGGGTCTTAAAGAAGGCGAAAGCGCATATAATGTAACTGTTAAATTCGGCGAGACTTTCAAATACAGCTTCCCTATGAAAAAATCGGGTTATGCTTTCTGCGGTTGGTACCTTGATAAAGAGCTTACGCAGAAATACGATATGAACTTCACGCAGAATGAAGCGAAAGATTTTACGCTCTATGCAAAATGGATGCCCGAAAACGAAGTGGCAACGCTTGAGATAAAGGGTGCTACCGCGACAAATAAGATATTCTCCGTAAATGTCGGCGAAACATTTATCACCCCCGAACTCCAGGTAACGGAGGGATTTGAGGGTTGGTTTGCCGATGCGGAATATACTGTTCCTTTCGATTTTTCCGCTCCCGTAACTCAAACAGGTAAGATAACCGTTTACGCAAAATACGAGGGCGTGGAAGCAACGACAGTTTCCGAACAGACGACAGTTGTTTCCGCTGAAACTACGGTATCCGCAGAACAGACAACGGATGTAAATACTTCCGAACCTACGGACGATAACGGAGGCTCCGCGACAGTGATAATAATATCCGTTGTTGCAGTAGTCATCGTTGCAGGTGTTGCGGTTACATTTGTTATAATCAAAAAGAAAAAATAAGATCTGAAAACGATCGCAAAAAAAAAATCAGCATATCATCGATATGCTGATTTTTTTATTATTTATTAAATCTATCTTTTATTGCAGCTGTCGCCTTTTTGAAAAAGGCGATGAATTTTTCTCGTTTGATATAAATGAGAACGCCGAGACCCGCCACAACGATGACTAAGAATATCACAACGAACAATAACAAATAGTTAAAGCTGTCGTCGAAATCTTTTATATAAGCATCGGAGCCGCCTATGGGGGCGGAAGTAAACACTGCGGTGTATGTGATATCCGATGTTACCGTTGTAACGGTAGGACTCCAAGAATCGAATTTATAAACGATGTCGCCCTCTTGTTCCTTTGTGGGATTTTCGGGGAGAATGACCGTATCACCTTTGTGGTATGTGGAAACGAGAATCTCTTCGCCGTCAACTACGAAGCGAACGGTATATTCGCGAAGCTTGAGCGTGGAATATACCTCAACGCTTTCGTTGGGCATCACGAATGTGTATGTGCCGTCGTCATTCTGCGTGATATCGTATTCTGTGCCGCTTGCACCTTTAACAACGAGCGTATCGATAACATATCCTTCGGCGAAGCGGGGAGAAAGAGTGATGATATCTCCGTTGCCGCCGTTTGCGGGAAGAGTTATGAGCGGGCTTTGTTCGCCGTTCGGAGCCTCGCCCATGGTCAAAGCAAATTCATCGCGGAAGCAGATAGTGGCATTGACCGTATATTTAACGCTTATCGTATCGATGGCTTTATCATAAACGACAGGGAGATATTCTTTTATCGTTTCGCCGTTTTCCTCGTATGTCGTATAAGCTACGGTGTTTGCGGAAACTTTACCGTTGCAATCCGTTACGATAGTTACGGGATAAGCGGGGGAGAATTCTCCGTTTTTACCGTTGAACGATATTTGAAGCATTACAGCACTGCTTATCGCTCTTGCGGAAATGTAGTTTGCGCTTATTTCCGTGCAATCGTTCTTTTGAAGATCTGTGAGCAGAGCTTTGTTGAGCTGCAGCTTTATCTTGTTGCCGAACGTCAATTCAACGGAGCGATTATTTTTGAGAGCCAAGGAGATAAGATTTTCTATCTTGATGGTGTTCGTGTCCGCGGAAACGATATAAGCGGATCCGGTGTCTGTGATATCGAGCGCCGTGATACCGTTTGAAGCGATAGCTTCTTTTTTGAATTGAGCTTTATACGTTATATTTTCCGTAACAGGAGAAATGGTTTTGTCCCATGAACTGAACACACGGATATATCTGCTGTCATCGCTGTCGATGGTAGTGTCGTATTTACCGGGGTATACAGGGGTCGAACCGTATTCGTAAAATTCTATCGTTTGATAGCCGTTCATATCCCATGTTATAACGTATTCTATGAGAGAGGAGCTGAATATGGCAATGTATGTTACATCGCCTGTAACAGGCGCTATCGCGGGACTCCAATGAGAAAACGTATATATATTTTGGTTGGATTCGCCGTCCTGCTCCTTGGTGGGTATGCCGTTGTATGTGGGCGTTTCGCCGTAAAGGAGAGTTTGGGTCGTTTCCTCGTCGTCAACGATAAATGTTACTTTGTATGAACGAACGGTAGATTCATATCCCGCGTAAAATTCTATCTTGGAGGTGTCCGCTGTGCCTAAAACAGCATCCTGCTTATCAGCCGTTTTCCAGCCGATAAATTTATAATCGTATTGAGCGGTGCTTTCGCGTGTAGGCTCTTTGCCGCCGTAAACGATCTGAGAGCCTCTTTCAGCCAAGTATTCGTAAAGCACGCCTGAACCGTCATGATTATAGAAGGTTACGATGCTTATCTTATCGGATTCCGTATAAGCCGAAACATAAGTTTCTATGCTGATGTTGTAATTGTTTGCGACATTGCGTTTTTGGAGCGTGGAATCTTCGATAGCGTTGATAAGAGATACTTCGATAGCGGTAAAGGAGGGGACTTCGGGTGCTTCGCCGGGGTCGGCTACTTCAACGGGAGCGGTCGGTTCGGCAACGAATGTCGGCTCCGTAGGCTCGAGGACGATATCGGGTTCCTGCGGTCTTGCTACGGGAGAGGGAGCATTTGTCGGTTTTTCAACCTCAACGGGAACTTCGGGTTCGTGTATCACATCTCCCAATGCGCCCAAAGAAGAGGGATCTGCGCTGTTCGTATCCTCCATGATAAGCGAGCTATCTATAAGATCGTAGAAAGAAAATTTAACGAAGCGAACGGGGTTAGTGTATCTTGCGGTAACGCTCCAGTTATTGTCTCTTGTCGTGCTATCGTCGAGAGCAGTGCAAACTACATAGAGTTGTGCCACAAGTTCGAGATATCTTTCGAGCTTGCCTTTTTCCTCTGCCAAAGACATGATGGCATTTTTAACGGATGAATCGCTTATAAACGAATGGAGCGCACCGTAAAGATTGCTCGTGCTGGAAAGCAAGCTGCTGTAATTTTCGTAATAGAAATTATATTTATCCGTTATGGAGTCAAGGTTTGAATATCTTGAAAGGAGAGATTTGAGCGTTGTTGTCGCTTCGTCGGCTTGCGCCAACATAGTGGGCGAAACGCCTGCTGTTTCAAGCAATTTCTGATTATCGGGGTCAAGGACCATATCTACCGCCCCGCCCATGAGCGTTGCGTAAAGGCTCTTGCCGCTGAACATACTGTCTATCGTAACGAGTACGGATCTTGCTTTTTCAAGCTTTGTGAGATATATCTGATATTCTTGGGAGCGTTCATCAAAAGATGAAAGGTCGGAAAGATATTTTTCGTAAGCCGCAAGACGATCGTTGTAATCTTGTAGCTTTGAAAGGTATTCGTTGTATTTTTCGAGTTCTGTTTCGTAAGCTGCAAGATTTTTAAGATATGCCTCATATTCGATCTTGTCAAATTCGAATTGCTTTGCATCTTCCAAATATTTTTCTCTTGCAATAAGATCTTTATGATATTGCGCTTGAGCTTTGAGGTAAGCGTTGTAAGATTCAAGGTCTTTGAGATATTTGATATGGTCGCGGTTCTTTTCCCAAAGAGTGTATGCGTCATTGTAGGCATAGTTTATATACTGACCCGCGATATCTGAGGATATCGTGATATTGCAGTTGTATTTTACCTGAACGGAAAGCACGCTCGTGATATCGACGCTTGTAAAGAGCGCAGTATATCCGACGGAAGCTCGCGTCATTTCAAGGGTATATTCGCCGACGGTCGCGGAAGCGGGCGTCCAAACGATAGTTGTGCCGTTTGACGCTGTATAGCTGTAAACTTTCGCGTTTACGCGAAGGGCTTTGCCCTCATAAGACGTGGTAACGTTCTCGGACGGAACGTATGTCGAATATTTAAAAACATCATCGCCGAATTTTGTATCTAGATATGTCTGTTCCGCTTGAGAAAGCGATGAACCGACGAGCAACGATACGAAAGCGGAAGCGCTCATTTCGCTTGCAATGCCGGAATCGGGGTTGCTGTAATCCGTTTGTGTTGTCTGTGCGGCATTTATCGGTATTGCGGTGAATGTCGATAATACCAATAACGATGCCAAGAGCCCAAGCAAAAGGCGCGTTCGTCGAGATATTGAGTTTGCGTGATTCATCAGGTTTTACCTCTTTAAAAGTATTAGCCGATAATACGGCTTTCTGCGTACAATTATATCATCTTTCTTTTGTTTTTGCAATATACTTTGACTGTTTTGAAAGATCGAAGGCATTTTATGAAATATCCGACGAAAAAGACCACATTTCCGAACGGAAAGGTGGTCTTTAAGATGTTCGATTTTTATGATCTACGGATATAGCTCATTATCCGACTGCCGACATTTTCCGCAATCCGAGCAACCGTTGCAAATTATTTTTGAACCGCATCTATCGCAATTTTTATTGTAGTGCGGTATATAAAGTTCTTCTTTTGGAATGGGGACACCGAATCTGTCTGTGAGTTTCCATTCGATGGGCTTTCCGACAAAATTCATTTTTGATTTTGCCGACATCTCTGCTTGGACGCTTTTTTGGGGGATATGATAACGTTTTCCGTCTTTGACGAAAACGGTCCCCGTTTCGATAAAGCAGAAAGTGGTATTGTGAAGAACACATTCGGCACGTAATTTTTTTACCCAATCAAAATAGCAAGGTCTTGCGCCGTCGTAGTTTTCGCCGCCGCATATTACTTGCTCTATCTGACCGACGCAGAGATATTTATCAATGTCGATCTCGCCGATAAACGGCGCACACATGATGCCTTTGTGCTTAAAAGGCAGATCGAGGAGTATAGGTATGCGCTCGTCTGCTCTTTTTTGATTCTCGCAGGTTACATTGAAAAATATATTTTCCCAACCGTTGCCCCAATCTTCGGGCAAGTGATCGAATACTCTTTCTGGGCGTTTGGTCAGCAGAAAGAATTTAACATCAGGGCGCATACGTATTATTTCCCATGCATCGTCGCGCCACTCGTCCGCGCCATCAACAAAAAAGTCAGATGACATACAAACGCGGATAAGCTCACCGCTTTTGACTTTATATCTGCCGTCGCGATATCTTGACAGCGGATAATTGAATGAACTTGTTTTGGTTACGACGGAGCTGTCGCCGTTATTATGTACTTTATCGAGAAAATACATATAACAATTTTGACATCCCTCGGAGCATTTTACACACCCATGCCAAGGATTCCATATGTCGTGCATATATAAATCTTCCTTTCACTGATAATATCTATGCTCCGAGAAAAGATGCCTATCTTTTCTTGTATATCACGAGTTCAGGGTCTTCTCTGTTTGCTTCATAAGTGCAGACGAGAATAAAATCCATATTTGCTACGATACCGAAGCATCTGCCTTCACCAAATTCACATTCAAGCTGATTTCCCAAATAAGTTGCGTTATCATCAAGAAATTTGACGGTCTTTCCGTTCGGAAGGCGGTATTCAAGATTTATATATCCGCCCACAAGCGCATTGAGCTTTTCAACCTTGGGCATTCCCTCGATCCCAAGAGCATTTATCTCTTCTATGAGTTTTGTCTTGAATTCCTCGAATCTTCCATCATCGCCAAGCTCTTTGTAGTGCTTCCAATAGTCGAGTTTAGGAAGCATTTCTTTCATGTATGCGCGAGCTTGCTCGGGTGGAAACGCATCGTTCGTCATATTTGCAACGCATACTTCTATCAGATCGTCTATGTTATGATACATATATTCGCCGTCGGCGTAGCACCATTTGCAATATTCTTCGTTGAACAGTCCGTCTGCCTCGCGGCTGGTTATCGTATCTTCAAGCGGCATACCGCAACATTGACATATCAACTGACGAGGCGAGCCGAGGAGCGTGTTGATGGATACATCGAACAAGCGAGACAACAGCTTGAGCGTTTCCGTGTTCGGTATCGTTTCACCCGTTTCCCAGCGCGAGACAGCCTGCCTTGTTACAAATACTTTTTTTGCAAGATCCTCTTGAGATAGCCCCTTTTTTGTTCTTAGTTCCAAAATAATATCTTTGGTCTTCATATGTCGATCCTCCTTGTGTTCTATGCTCATATTCTACCATAGACAGCGGATATTGACAAGAAACCGACAGTTGCGGCTTCCAAGAAGATGATACGGATAAGAACGGCTAAAAATGCCGATAAAAATTTGAAGATTCAAGAAAAAACACGACGATCTTCTTGCGAGGATCGCCGTGTCATTGTCAGTGGACTATAAAAAAGATATTTTCTCGCATTTGTGTTAGAGATTTGAACCCTTATGGTCATTGTGCGCAGTCTGCTCGCAACCTCTCGGTTGTTTCCAACCCGCCGATAAATATCACTTTGATTTCTTCCTTGGATTCGACGACCACGCACTCTATTATCTGCCGTATGATTCGGTCATCGTATTGCATCGGGTGATTCTTGAGTCCGTCGAGGATGGTATAAATATCATCCAATCGGGACTGTGCGTTCTCACGCTTTTGTTTGGTATCTGCAATCTGTGACAGTTGCTGTTGCAGATTGCTTTTTTCATTCATGAGGTCTTTGGCTT
>CAZFTE010000025.1:0-20085 GCA_964521785.1 uncultured Lachnospiraceae bacterium | reverse complement strand
AAAAATAAACCGCCTATTGTCTGCAAACAACAAGCGGTTTAAGGTTTGGTTCTGTATAGAAGAACCCCCAGTGCTGCAACACCAGGGGTTCAAGGGATAACCAAATCATATTCACCCGACAAGGCAAAGAATGAATGGTTACATTGTATTGTACCATTTTATTCTGAAAAAATCAATGGTTTAGAAAGGAATGGTACAATTATGAAAAATCCTAATGGTTATGGGTCAGTTGTAAAACTGTCAGGAAATAGAAGAAATCCTTATTGCGTTAGAAAAACAGTAGGTTGGAATGAAAAAGGGCATCCCATTTATGATGTTGTGGGTTATTACCCTACAAGAAAAGATGGAATGCTTGCCCTTGCTGAATATAACAAAAATCCTTATGATATTGATGCAAGCAAAATCACAATGGAAGAACTATACAAAAGGTGGTTGGAAAAAGATACAGCCAAACTTTCTAAGGCAACTGTTGCAACCCTGAAATCTGCTTTCAATCACTGTGGTATAGTTCACAAGATGAAGTACAGAGATATTAAGAAAGCCATGATGCAAGATTGCATTGATAATTGCGGAAAAGGCTATTCAACCCAATGGGCAATTAAAAACCTTTTCAATCACCTTGATAGGTACGCTTTAGAACTGGATATAATTGAAAAAGGCTATGCACATCTAACCACCGCTGAAGCTGTTCCACCTACTAAGAAATTGCCTTTCACTGATGCAGAGGTTGGAACGCTTTGGGAATCCCAAAATGAAGAATGGGTTGATTCGGTTCTATTCTTTCTCTACACTGGATTCAGAATCAGTGAAATGCTTCAGCTTAAAACTGCCAATGTGGATTTAGAAGCGGGTACTATGCAAGGTGGTGTAAAAACCGCTGCTGGTAAGAACAGAATAGTTCCAATCCATTCAAAGATTTTTCCAATTGTCAAAGCCAAAGTTGAAGAAGGCAATGAATACCTTTTTACCTACAACGGAAAAAGAATGTCAAGTTCTCAATACTACATTTTTTGGAATAAAATAATGGAATCCCATCAAATGAATCATACACCCCACGAATGCAGACATACTTTCAGAAGTAGGCTTGATTCAGCGGGGGCAAATAAAGTTTGTATTGTTAGAATCATGGGGCATTCTTCAGGTAATACAGGCGAAAAAATCTACACGCACAAAACCCTTGAAGAACTGAAAGAAACAATTGAATTGATTAAAAACTGAATGAAGAAAATCCCTAAGTTAAAGCCTGAAATAAGGCTAAAATTTAGGGATTTTTTCTGTTACTATCTTGTAACTAACGCTAAGAATTTTCGGTGTTCTGCGTTTATGAAAATCAAGTCAATTTTTAAGAAAAGCCTATATATTTTCGTGTTTTCTTGAAATATCAGTTAGTAACAAGCTGATTGAAATTTGTTATACCGTAAACGGAAGCTGTTATCGGCAATTCAACATCATATTTGCGTGAAAGCGCCATTGCGGCTTCGAGAGCGTGATAGCCCTCTACGACCATGCCTATCTCGGCAGACGCTTCTTCGTAAG
Organism: uncultured Lachnospiraceae bacterium; assembly: GCA_964521785.1. Classification (GTDB taxonomy): domain Bacteria; phylum Bacillota; class Clostridia; order Oscillospirales; family CAG-272; genus UMGS731. The sequence continues at coordinate 18,549 of CAZFTE010000025.1, read as the reverse complement.
TTTTGCCTTTGCCTATAAGCTCGCCGCAACGATTGTTTCGGCTATGCACGGACGTGCAAGTTACGATAAGGTCGCCTATACCCGCAAGACCCATGAACGTTCTGCGTCGGCAACCCATGGCGATACCCATGCGCGTCATTTCCGATATGCCGCGTGTCATCAACATCGCTTTGGCGTTGTCGCCCAGACCCATGCCGCGCAAGATACCCGATGCAATGGCTATGATGTTTTTCAGCGCGCCGCATATCTCCACGCCGAGAATGTCCGTGTTGGTGTATACTCTCATGCAAGAGGCGGAGAATGCGTTTGCTATCTCCATGGCGACGTTTTCATCTTTGCAAGCCGCTACGATAGATGTCGGCATACCGACGGCAACCTCTTCCGCGTGTGTGGGACCCGAGAGCGCCGACACAGTATATTTGAGGGACGGTGCTTCTTTTGCTATCTCATCGTCGATTATTTCCGTCATGGTAAAGAGCGTGTTGCGCTCGATACCTTTTGCGGCGCTTGCAATTATAACGCCGTCGTCAAAGTGAGGGCAAGCTATCTTTGCCGTCGAGCGGATATACTCCGATGGTACGACGAGTATAACAAGCTCTTTTCCGCGGCAAGCGCGAGCGATATCCTTGGTAAAATCGATATTATCCGGAATGATTGCATTCGGAAGATTTTTGTGAATGTGAGTTTTGGAAAGCTCATCTATCTCGCTCGGCAGAGCAGACCAAAGAGAAACATTATGTTCGTTGTTTGCTAGCAGAGAGGCAAGCGCTGTACCCCATGTACCCGCACCCAATATTCCTATATTCATTGTGTTACCGCCTAAAAATAATGATATATATAATGATACCATATATCAGGTCGAATATCAACAAAAATATCCCCGAATGTTTTTTGCTTATAAAAGCAAAGTTCCCGCAAACCGTAACTTTGGTTTGCGGGAACTTTTTGTTATAGCGATGGTTTAATATATATTCAAATCGTTTTTTCGCCCACTTCGCGATCAAGTATTCAAAAACATTTTCCGTATTTGAAGCATATCACGATATAATGGAGCGAATAGTTTTTCATGCCCTCCGACACCTTCGAGGTTGATGACTTGCGGGTGGCAAAAACTGATAACGGGGACTTGCTTTTTATTTATCTCGGTGAAGTAATACCACCAATCACGAGCAAATGTCTCGGATCGAAAAGATGCCCATTCTGTTGAAAACGGTAATATATGTTCTTTGAGCAAGGTAGCATTTCCGATGATCTTGGAAGAAGTCAGACCGCAACAAATAATTATGCTCGGATCGCACAAGCGTATCTCCTCATATATCAAGTCATGTTGTGTATGCACTGCTTCCAAAAGCTCATTGCCGACGGTACGGTTAAAGCCACCCTCTTTTTTTAAGTTTATAACAGCAATGCGTTGCAGTTGCGCTACGCGGTTTGCCGTGGACATATCTCGAGGATATTCTTTGCTGCCGTCCAGCAGGGCTTTTGACCATCTGCCGATATTGCTCCAAGTTTTCCAACCGCTTCCGTTTTTGCGAAGGTCATCACATAAATCACGCTCATCTTGGCAATTCATTTCTCGAAGGACAAAGAGAATGTGCGGCATTTCGTAATGTTCGGGATCAACGATCCCGTCTTTGATAAATGCATTGAAATTATGATCGCATTTCCATTTTGCAAACAGCGAATCAAAACTCAAGAAACATTCCTCCTTCAGGGCATAAACAATCGACATAATAGAACAATTTTTCGAATATCAGAACAATCCGTGGATAACGCCGTTTTCGTCAATATCTATGCGTTCTGCCGCAGGCTCTTTTGGGAGACCGGGCATAGTCATGATATCGCCTGTGAGAACAACTATGAATCCTGCACCTGCGGATATCTTAACGTTTTTGATGGTAACCGTGAAATCTTCGGGAGCGCCGAGCTTCTTGGCATCATCAGAGAAGCTGTACTGCGTTTTCGCCATGCAAACGGGAAGATTACCGAAGCCGAGTTCTGTGAGCTGGTCTATCTGCTTCTTAGCAGCAGGGAGAACAGCGATATCTTTACCGCGGTATACTTTCTTGACGATAGAGCGGATCTTGTCCTCGATGGAGCCTTCAAGCTCGTATGCGTAAGTGAAATTATTTTCCTGTTCGCAAAGTTTGATAACTTCTTCGGCGAGTTCTACACCGCCTTCGCCGCCGTTCGCGTGAACAGTGGAAAGGATAGTGTTGACGCCAAGTTCACGGCATTTCTTGATAACGAGATCTATCTCGGCATCTGTATCCGTGGGGAACTTATTGACAGCAACCACAGCGGGAAGACCGAAAACGTCTTTGATGTTCGCAACATGGCGGAGCAAGTTGGGAAGACCTTTTTCGAGAGCTTCGAGGTTTTCGGGAGCGAGGTTCTTTTTGTCAACGCCGCCGTGCATCTTGAGAGCGCGGATAGTAGCGACAATAACAACGGCAGAGGGGTTGAGACCCGCATATCTGCACTTGATATCGAGGAACTTTTCAGCACCGAGGTCGGCGCCGAATCCTGCTTCCGTGATGGCGTAATCGCCGAGCTTCATAGCCAACTTTGTAGCCATAACGGAGTTGCAACCGTGAGCGATGTTGGCAAAAGGACCACCGTGAACGAGTGCGGGAGTGCCTTCGAGAGTTTGAACGAGGTTGGGTTTGATAGCGTCTTTGAGAAGAGCCGCCATAGCGCCCGCAGCCTTGAGGTCGCCTGCTGTAATGGGTCTTTCGTCATATGTGTAACCGATAACTATTCTTGCGAGTCTTTCTTTGAGGTCGGCAAGAGAGTTGGCAAGGCAGAGAACAGCCATTATCTCGGAAGCTACCGTGATATCATAGGAATCTTCACGTGTAACGCCGTTTACCTTGCCGCCGCAACCGTCTACAACGAATCGAAGCTGGCGGTCGTTCATATCAACGCATCTGTGCCATGTGATCCTCTGGGGATTGATGCGCAAAGAGTTGCCCTGGTAGATGTGGTTATCTATCATAGCCGCGAGGAGGTTGTTTGCCGCACCGATAGCGTGGAAGTCGCCCGTGAAGTGAAGATTGATATCTTCCATGGGGACTACCTGAGCGTAACCGCCGCCTGCCGCACCGCCTTTTACGCCGAAAACAGGACCGAGGGAAGGCTCGCGCAAAGCAACGACAACGTTTTTGCCGAGCTTGCGCATACCGTCTGCAAGACCGATAGTCGTCGTCGTTTTGCCTTCACCCGCCGGTGTGGGGGTGATGGCAGTAACGAGAATGAGCTTACCGTTTTCTTTTTTGCTTTCGGAAAGGAGGGAAAGATCTATCTTAGCTTTGTATCTACCGTAGTATTCAAGGTATTTATCGTCGATGCCCGCAGTTTTTGCGATCTCGGAAATGTGTTTCATTTCCACCGACTGAGCTATTTCAATATCTGTTTTCATCTGTATCCTCCGTAATAATTTTATTTGAAGTATTTAACGGCGGAGCGGAACATACCCATTTCGAATATGCCGTCTACGTTCTTGTAAAGACCGTTGCCGATACGCTCGGAATGGCCCATCTTACCGAAGACTCTGCCGTCGGGGGAAGTGATACCTTCAACAGCTCCGATAGAGTTGTTGGGGTTGAAGAGAATGTTGCTTGTGGGGTTGCCGTCGAGGTCAACGTACTGTGTAGCGATCTGACCGTTTTCGGCAAGTTTTGCGAGAAGTGCTTCATCGCAGAGGAAGCGACCTTCGCCGTGAGAGATCGGCACTGTGTAAACATCGCCGACATTCGTTTCTGCAAGCCAAGGAGACTTGTTGGAAGCGATTCTTGTGCGAACGAGTCTGGACTGATGTCTGCCGATGGAGTTGAATGTAAGAGTGGGGCAGGATTCATCTGTATCGATGATCTTGCCGTAAGGAACGAGACCGAGCTTGATAAGTGCCTGGAAACCGTTGCAGATACCGCACATCAAACCGTCGCGTTTTTCAAGAAGTTCCGTAACAGCTTCTTTAACTGCGGCATTTCTGAAGAATGCCGTGATGAACTTACCGCTGCCGTCGGGTTCGTCGCCGCCGGAGAAGCCGCCGGGAACGAAGATGATCTGAGAATCTTTTACTTTAGCCGCAAATTCGTCAACGGAAGCCGCGATAGCGTCGGAAGAAAGGTTTCTTACAACGAACAATTCTGCATTTGCACCTGCGTCTTCGAGAACGCGAGCGGAATCGTATTCGCAGTTAGTGCCGGGGAATATCGGGATAAGAACTGTGGGCTTCGCAACTTTGATAGCGGGAGCGACACGTTTATCTGCGCTGTAAGCGTAAGAGATGAGTTCTTTCTTATCTTCTTTGGCATTTGTGGGGAATACGGGTTCGAGTTTGTTTTCGTAGATGGAGAGGAGTTCGCAGAGGCAAAGCTTGTCGTTGCCTTTAACGATAGCGTTGTCATTTGTTGTTTTACCAACGAGTACAGCGCCTTCGGGAACTGTGTCATCTGCCATTTCGAGAACGAATGCGCCGTAGTTGTAGCCCCAAATATCATCGGCAGAGATGCCGTCTGCATATTCGAAGCCGAGCTTGTTACCGAAGCACATCTTCATAACGGCTTCTGCTACGCCGCCGTATGTGGGTGTGTAAGCGGCAACGGCTTTGCCTGTGGAAGTGAGCGCATATACCTTTGCAAAAAGATCCATAAGAGAGTTTGCATCGGGAAGGTTCTTTTTGTTATATTTAGGTTTAACGAGGTAAACGTTATGACCTGCTTTCTTAAATTCGGGAGAAACGATGTTCTGGACCTTTTCCGTTGTAACGGCAAAGGAAACGAGCGTGGGAGGAACGTCGAGAGCGTCGAAAGAGCCGCTCATGGAGTCCTTACCGCCGATAGCCGCGATGCCGAGATCGAGCTGAGCGTCGAGCGCGCCGAGGAGAGCAGCGAAAGGTTTGCCCCAACGTTTGCCTTCGTTACGAGGCTTTTCGAAATATTCCTGGAATGTGAGGTATACGTCCTTGTATTCCGCACCTGTTGCAACGAGCTTAGCGGCGGATTCAACTACTGCGAGATATGCGCCGTGGTAGGGGCTCTTCTCGGAGATAAAGGGGTTGTAACCGTAAGCCATAAGGGAACAATCGTCTGTGTGGCCATGTTCAAGAGAGATCTTGTGTGTCATAGCCTGGATAGGTGTGAGTTGGTGCTTGCCGCCGAAAGGCATAAGTACCGTGCCTGCACCGATAGTGGAGTCAAAGCGTTCGGAAAGACCGCGTTTGGAGCAAACGTTGAGATCTCCTGCGAGAGCTTTGTATTTTTCGGCGAAATCGCCCGTTGTATCTTTATTGAATGTTTTAGGTGCTTCGGGAGCAACATTTGTGTGTTTTTCCGCACCGTTGGAGTTAAGGAACTCGCGAGAAAGGTCTACTATCTTCTTGCCGTTCCATGTCATAGTAAGTCTGGGTTCTTCTGTAACTTTTGCAACAACTGTTGCTTCAAGGTTTTCTTTAGCCGCGAGAGCGAGGAACTTATCAACGTCTTTGGGTTCAACGGCAACAGCCATTCTTTCCTGAGATTCGCTGATGGCAAGCTCTGTGCCGTCAAGACCTTCATATTTTTTGGGAACAGCGTTGAGGTCTATTGCAAGACCGTCAGCAAGTTCGCCGATGGCAACGGAAACGCCGCCCGCACCAAAGTCGTTACATCTCTTGATAAGGAGAGAAGCTTCGGGATTGCGGAAAAGTCTCTGGAGCTTGCGTTCTTCGGGAGCATTGCCTTTCTGAACTTCTGCGCCGCAAGTTTCAAGAGATGTTGCTGTGTGAGATTTTGAAGAACCTGTTGCACCGCCGCAACCGTCGCGACCTGTTCTGCCGCCGAGGAGGATGATGATGTCGCCGGGGTCGGGACATTCGCGGCGAACGTTAGCCTTGGGAGCGGCTGCGATAACAGCGCCTATCTCCATGCGTTTTGCCGCATAACCGGGATGGTAGATCTCGTCTACTTCGCCTGTTGCAAGACCGATCTGGTTGCCGTAAGAGGAGTAGCCTGCGGCAGCTGTCTGAACGATAGTTCTCTGGGGAAGCTTGCCGGGCATAGTCTGTTCTGTGGGAACGAGCGGATCTGCCGCACCTGTAACACGCATAGCGCCGTAAACATAGGAACGACCTGAGAGCGGGTCGCGGATAGCGCCGCCGATACACGTTGCCGCACCGCCGAAAGGTTCGATCTCAGTGGGGTGGTTATGTGTTTCGTTCTTGAAGAGGAGGAGCCATTTTTCTACTTTGCCGTCGATGGTAACGTCCATCTTTACCGTGCAAGCATTGATCTCTTCGGATTCGTCGAGCTTATCGAGTTTGCCTGTCTTTTTGAGGTATTTAGCCGCTATCGTACCGATATCCATAAGGTTCTGGGGGGTTGTTCTGCCCAAAGCTTTACGTGTGTCAAGGTAACGATTATAGGATTCTTCGAGCATCTTGTCCTCGAATTTTACCTCATCGATAGTAGTAAGGAATGTTGTATGTCTGCAATGGTCGGACCAATATGTATCGATCATGCGGATCTCTGTGATAGTGGGGTTGCGACCTTCTGTTTTGAAGTAATCCTGGCAGAATTTGATGTCATCGTTGTCCATAGCGAGACCGTGTGACTTAACGAAGTCTGCAAGACCGTTTACATCGAGGTCAAGGAAACCTTCGAGCGTTTTAACTTCTGTGGGAATGTCGCAGATGTTTGCAAGCGTTTCGGGCATTGCAAGGCTTGCTTCGCGCGCTTCAACGGGGTTGATAACGTGCTTTTTGATAGCGGCAAGCTCTGCCTCGGAAGGAGTGCCTGCGATAATATATATCTTCGCCGTGCGTACCGTGGGGCGATTGCCCTTGGAGATTATCTGAATACACTGAGCCGCGGAATCAGCTCTCATATCGAACTGACCGGGGAGGTATTCAACAGCGAATACATTTGCGCCCTGTGCGTCGAAATCGCTCGTTGCGATATCGAGCTGGGGTTCGGAAAATACTGTTTTGCAAGAATAATCGAAAAGTTCCTTTGTGATATTTTCAACGTCGTATCTGTTGAGTATGCGAACGTCGGAAACGCTCTCGATCTTTAAAAGTGATTTGATTTCGGAAAGAAGAGAAGCGGCTTCGTTAGCAAGCTCCTTTTTCTTTTCGACATAAACTCTGTAAACCATCAGTTTTTGCCCTCCGTAAGAATTTTCATAGCTTTTGCGCCGATGTCGTGGCGGAAAAATGCGTTTTCAAAATGAACTTTTTCTGCGCCTTTATATGCTTTTGCAATAGCTTCTTCGAGCGTTGTCGCCGTTGAAGAAACACCAAGGACTCTGCCGCCCGCGTTTACGAGCTTGCCGTCCTTGATCTGTGCGCCCGCAACGTATATCTCCGTGTTGGCAAGATCGTTCGGGAGCGTTATCTCAAAGCCTTTTTCGTAATGTCCGGGGTAACCTGCGGAAGCAACGACAACGCAAGCCGCCGCGCCGTCGGAGAATTTAACGTCGTTCTCCGAAAGTTCGCCCTTGGAAGTTTTTATCATGATATCGAGAAGGTCGGATTCCAACAAAGGAAGAACGACCTGCGTTTCGGGGTCGCCGAAACGGCAATTATATTCGATGACCTTGGGGCCGTCTTTCGTGATCATAAGACCGAAGTAAAGACAACCGCGGAACTCTCTGCCTTCCGCTTTCATCGCGTTGATGGTGGGAATGAATATCTCTTTCATGCACTTTTCGGCGATGTCTTTTGTATAGACGGGGTTGGGTGCGATGGTACCCATGCCGCCCGTGTTGAGACCCTTGTCTCCGTCGAGCGCACGTTTATGGTCCATGGAAGATACCATGGGAACGACGATATTGCCGTCCGTAAAGGAAAGCACGGAAACCTCGGGACCTTCGAGAAATTCTTCGATAACGATCTTGGAGCCGCTCTCGCCGAACATCTTGTCCTGCATCATGGAGCGAACCGCATCGGTCGCCTCGTTTCTTGTCATGGCTATTACGACGCCTTTGCCGAGGGCAAGACCGTCTGCTTTTATAACCGTGGGAATGGGGGCTGTTTCAAGATAAGCAAGAGCCGCGTCCATATCCTCGAATACTTCATATGCCGCTGTGGGGATATTGTATTTTTTCATGAGGTTTTTGGAGAATATCTTGCTGCCCTCGATGATAGCCGCGTTCTTTTTGGGTCCGAACGCGGGAATACCTACGGCTTCGAGCGCGTCTACCGCACCGAGTACCAACGGATCGTCGGGTGCGACAACGGCAAAATCAATGCTGTTGTTTTTTGCAAAATCAATGATAGCATCTATATCTTTTGCGCCGATATCAACACATTCCGCGTCTGCGGCGATGCCGCCGTTGCCGGGAAGAGCGAATATCTTATCTACATGTTTGCTTTTTTTGAGCTTTTTTATAATTGCGTGTTCGCGGCCACCGCCGCCTACGACCATTATATTCATAAGTTTTGATTTCCTCCGAATAATGACAGATATCTTCTTAGAAAATCTTTGCGCGGTGTTATGCCGCGCAAAGAACATGGGATCAGTGGTGGAACAAACGCATTCCCGTGAATGCCATGACCATATCGTTCTTATCACATTCGGCGATAACGAGGTCATCGCGGATAGAGCCGCCGGGTTCTGCAATATATTTTACACCGGAAGCGAATGCGCGCTGGATATTATCTGCGAACGGGAAGAATGCATCGGATGCGAGAGCGATATCGGTAAAACCGTTGAGCCAATCACGTTTTTCTTCTGCCGTGAGGCAAGCGGGCTGTTCCGTAAAATATTTCTGCCAAATACCGTCGGCACAAACGTCCTCTTCGTTTCCGTTGATATAACCGTCGATAACGTTATCGCGTTCGGGACGACCCATCGTGGGAATAAAGGGAAGTGCAAGCGTTTTGGGGTGCTGGCGGAGAAGCCATGTATCTGCTTTTGTACCTGCAAGTCTTGTGCAGTGGATTCTGGACTGCTGACCTGCGCCTACACCGATAGCCTGACCGTTGTATGCATAGCAAACGGAGTTGGACTGGGTATATTTAAGCGTGATGAGAGCGATGATAAGGTCGCGTTTTGCGGATTCGGGCATATCCTTGTTTGCTGTAACGATATTTTCAAGGAGATGCTCGCCGATCTTAAATTCATTTCTGCCCTGCTCAAACGTGATACCGAAAACGTCTTTATTTTCGATGGGAACGGGTCTGTAATCGGGATCTATCTGTACGATATTATAGGCGCCTTTGCGTTTGCCCTTGAGTATTTCAAGCGCTTCGGGTTCATATCCGGGAGCGATGATACCGTCGGAAACTTCACGTGCAATGAGTTTAGCTGTTGCTACGTCGCATACGTCGGAAAGCGCTACCCAGTCGCCAAATGAGCAAAGACGGTCTGTACCGCGAGCGCGAACATAAGCGCAAGCGAGAGGAGAATTGTCGATATCTTCGTTATCTTCAACGAAGCAAGCCTTTTTCAAAGGAAGATCGAGCGGTATGCCTACTGCAGCGGAAGTAGGGGAAACGTGCTTGAAAGAAGTTGCCGCGGGCAAGCCGAGGGCTTCTTTAAGCTCCTTAACGAGCTGCCAAGAGTTGAAAGCGTCAAGGAAGTTGATGTAACCGGGACGACCGTTAAGAACGGTAATGGGAAGCTCGCTGCCGTCTTTCATAAAAATTCTTGCGGGCTTCTGATTGGGGTTACAACCGTATTTAAGTTCAAATTCGTTCATGGTCATTCTCCTTTTAGTTCAGATGTTTTTGTTGATGAGTCTGTTTTCCGTTTCGCCTGTCGCGATGTCAATGTATCTTACATAAAGGGAAATCTTGTTGTCGCTGTTGAGGTTGTTCCAGATAGCGTTCGTGAAATCGTCGATGTTATCGGGAATGATGACTCTTTCGGGTTCGCCCTGGAACGTGGGAATGGGGTTGCCGTCGCACACGTATGTGTGAATGAAATGTCCCATACCGGGAAGAGCGTTATAAGAGAATGTGTATCTGTTGCAAGCGGTGCCGTCTGCGTCTGCGCTCTTGAGTATGCTCATCTTATATGTGAAATCTTCTTCAACGAACGTCATCATTGCGCTGATACGAGGAGTAAAGTTGGGGAAATCAGGCTCGAAAGCGCGTGTTTCGAGCGCTTCTTCGAAGGATTTGCCGTCTTTTACGTAATCGTAGATAGTGTCTGTCTGGTTGCCGTTCGTTACGATAAGTTTATTTTTGATTTTTCTGATAGGGGAGTAGATTATGAGAGAGGGATCCTCAACCTTGGAAGCGTCGAAGGGATAAATGATAACTTCGTCGCCTTTTTCGGTAAAGATACGGTTGCGGCTGTTGTCGCTTCTGCCCATGATAAAGTAAGCTGTAACTGCTTTTTTGCCGTCGGCTGTTTTACCGCATACGATGCCTCTGCCGACGTAGGAGTTTGTGCGAACGAGCTCGCCGATATCGTTATTCTTATATATGTTCATTGGGTTACCTCTTTTCGTTCATTATTTGTGCCGAAACAAGCTCTGCGGCAGCGGGAAGTATCTTCCATTCGGCTTCCTGCATAACGCGTTTTTGGAGCGTTTCGGGAGTGTCGTCGTCGTGTATCTCGACGGCTTTCTGCATGATGATTTTGCCGCCGTCGGTAACTTCGTTTACGAAGTGTACCGTTGCGCCCGTAACCTTAACACCGTATGCGAGCGCCGCTTCGTGAACGTGCAAGCCGTAGAAGCCGTCGCCGCAGAATGAAGGTATGAGCGAGGGGTGGACATTGATCATTCTGTCTTTATAATGCGAGATGAAATTCGGGCTGAGGATATACATGAAGCCCGCGAGGATTATAAGATCTATCTGCTTTTCTTCAAGAAATGCGATGAGCTTTTCCTCAAATTCTTCCTTGGAAGAGGAAGAATGTCTGTCTGCAACGGCGGTCTCTATGCCCGCTTTTTTTGCTCTTTCAAGGGCAAAAGCCGTTGGGCTGGACGAGACCACAAGGGTGATCTCGCCGCTTTTTATGATTCCTGCCGTTTGCGCGTCGATGAGCGCTTGAAGATTTGTGCCGCCACCCGAAACGAGTACGGCGATTTTTGCGCGGTTCATAGGAAAGACCTCATTTCTCCGTTGTTTTTACTCGATTAAAGAAGAACGCATTTTTCTTCGCTTTCGATGATCTCGCCGAGAACGTAAGCGTCCTCGCCGTTTGTGCGGAGGATATCAAGTGCTGTGTCAACGTCTTCTTTGGAGACAACAACGCTCATACCAACGCCCATATTGAATGTATTGAACATATCTCTTTCGGGAATGTTGCCTGTTTTTGCGATAAGGTCGAAGATGGGAAGAACGCGAACATCGCTCTTGTTGATCTTCGCACCGAGACCGTCGGGAATGCTTCTCGGGATATTTTCGTAGAAGCCGCCACCCGTGATATGAGAGATACCTTTAACGGAAACTTTTTCGATAAGAGAGAGTATAGATCTTACATATATTCTTGTGGGAGTGAGAAGAGTTTCGCCGATCGTTTTGCCGCCGAGTTCTTCTTTTGCAACATAGAGGTCGGGGTTATTGTTATCGATATCGAATACCTTGCGGCAAAGAGAGAAGCCGTTGGAATGGATACCTGTGGAGGGAAGGGCGATAACAACGTCGCCTGCTTTCATCTTTGTGTTGTCGATGATCTTTTTCTTGTCAACGATGCCAACCGCAAAACCTGCAAGGTCATAATCTTCAACGGGCATAAGACCGGGGTGTTCTGCTGTTTCACCGCCGATAAGAGCCGCGCCCGACTGAACGCAACCTTCCGCAACGCCGGAAACGATAGCGGCGATCTTTTCGGGGTAGTTCTTACCGCAAGCGATGTAGTCAAGGAAGAAGAGGGGCTTTGCGCCGCAACAGATAATATCGTTTACACACATTGCAACAGCGTCGATACCGATAGTATCGTGCTTATCCATAAGGATCGCAAGCTTTACTTTTGTGCCGCAACCGTCTGTACCTGAAACGAGAACAGGCTCTTCCATGCCGAGGGGCAATGCGAAACAACCGCCAAAACCGCCTACATCATCAAGGCAACCTTCATTGCGTGTGCGTGCAATGTGAGCTTTCATAAGTTCAACGGCTTTATATCCTGCGGTAATATCAACACCGGCAGCTGCGTAGCTTTCGGATCTAGAATTTTTCATGTTAATTCATTCCTTTCGAGGTTATTGCAATGCGGGGCATTGCGTTTTTATATATAATGATGGGTAAATATCTGTTTTAATATCAGCCGAGAACGCGCTTCATCATTTCAGCGTAAGCGCCTTCAACATTGCCGAGGTCTCTGCGGAAACGGTCTTTGTCGAGCTTTTCGTGTGTTTCGCTGTCCCAGAAACGGCAAGTGTCGGGAGAGATTTCGTCTGCGAGAATGATAGTGCCGTCTGCTGTCTTACCGAATTCGATCTTGAAGTCAACGAGGTCAACGCCGATGCCTTTGAAGTAATCTTTGAGGTAAGCGTTGATACGGAATGTGTAATCTGTGATAATATCGAGTTCTTCACGTGTTGCCCAACCGCAAGCGATGATGTGGTAATCGTTTACCATGGGATCGTGGAGATTATCGTCTTTGTAGCAAAATTCGAGTGTGGGGCAGAGAAGGACTTTACCTTCTTCAACGCCGAATCTTTTGGAGAAGGAACCTGCCGCGATGTTACGAACGATAACTTCGAGCGGAACGATGGAAACTTTTTTAACAACTGTTTCGCGGTCGTTGATCTCTTCAACGAAGTGAGTGGGAATGCCTGCTTCCTTTTCGAGCTTTTCCATAAGGTAGTTGGACATTCTGTTGTTTACGACACCTTTGCCTGCAATACTGCCTTTTTTAAGACCGTCGAATGCTGTTGCGTCGTCCTTGTAAGAAACGATGCAGAGGTTGGGGTCGTCTGTTGCAAATACTTTCTTTGCTTTTCCTTCGTAAAGCTGTTCTTTCATAACTGCCATGATAGTTATCCTCCAGAATAAATTAAATAATTTATATTTTTATTTTGATTTGTTTGGTTTATTTGCTGTATTTAGCAGAGATCTCAGCGTCTTTTGTGAGAACGTCTTCTGCCGCTTTCTTTCTTGCGGCGTTGAGCTTGTCCGCAAGGTCTTTATCTTCAACGGCGATGATCTGTGCCGCGAGGAGCGCCGCGTTTGCCGCGCCGTCGATGGCTACCGTTGCAACGGGAATGCCGGAGGGCATCTGCACTGTGGAAAGGAGCGCGTCGAGTCCGTCGAGAGTGGAAGACTTAACGGGGATACCGATAACGGGCAATGTTGTATTTGCCGCGATAGCACCTGCAAGGTGAGCCGCTTTTCCTGCGGCGGCGATGATGGCGCCGAATCCGTTTTCGCGAGCGCTTTCGGAGAAAGCTTTTGCTTCAACGGGGGTTCTGTGCGCGGAATACACGTGGACCTCGTGCGGTATATCGTATTTTTCAAGTGTTTCAATAGCTTTTTCTACTACGGGAAGGTCAGATGCGCTTCCCATGATTATTGCGACTTTTTTCATAGTAAAAACCTCCTGTGAAAATAAAAAGGGCAGTCTATCCCATTTTAGGTAATAGAACTGCCCAGACGGTCGACAAAAATATATTCCCGAAAGCTTCCATGCGGTACTCCGCAATTCCGTCAGTTGCAGTCGAGTTTTTGTTTTTTCTTACATTCATTTTATCATAATAAAGTGATAAAGTCAAGATGTTTAAGGTTCAGAGCCATGTTTTTTTTGAATAATGCGAATGTAATTGACGAAATGAAACGAAAAAAACTATCGTTGTTGCGGAATATCTGCGGAAGCTTTAGTTAGGGGGTCCGATCATGGGCGATCAAACTTTTACCTTTACGACTACTTTGCGGCAAGGTATCGGTTTATCTACCGCGATGCTCGGCGCATGAGCGTCCCCGGGGAAGAGGACCGCGAATTTACCCGGAGTGAGAGTGATGCTGTCTGTGGGACCGTGATAGAAACGGATATCGTTTCCGCGGCGTTCCACGACTTCATCGGTCATCTCTTCGAGCGCACCGATATTCATTTTTTCCGCACCGGAGAGGATACATTGGATATCGATGTATTTTACGTGTGCTTCGGGCGTATCGTTGGAGGGTTTTGATTCGTAATTTGAAACGAAATAGAAAAGATCTTCGCCGTCTACCTCGTAATGCTTTTTGTTCTCGCAAGCGGAAAAATCCGTATCTCGCAAAATGCAAAGACCCTTGTAAACGCCTTCATGTATGCCTTTATAGGCTTCTATATGTTCAAGTGTGTCGAAAATCATGTTTTTCTCCTTTCTTAATTACAATTCAATAACTATTTCATGAACACCGTTGGCGAGCATGGGGAATGTATTGGAACATTCTTTGCCATCGAAGGTGCATTTGGTGCTTTCGCAAACGCGAGCAAAGCCCGCCTTTTTGATGACGGTGATGTTATAAACGGCACCTTTGGTGATAGTGTATTTTATTTCTTCCGTACCTTCGGGGAGCATGGGGGAAAGTTGTATGCCGTCTGCCGTATATGCTATGCCGAGCATTTCGAATATCGCAAGAGTGAGCCAGCTTGCAGTACCGGAGAGCATGGGACCGACGTTTTCGCCCGTCATGGAGTTGGTATACTGTGTGCAGAAGCGGGGATTGCCTTTTGCGATGAAGGGGTCTTTCATCGTCTTATAAGGAAGAACATTTTCCATTATATCGTAGCCGAGGCGAAGGAGGTCCGTCGCGATACCCTTGTCTTTTACAGTCTTAGCCGCTTTGAGAGAAGCGACAGCCGCCATCATCGCCGCGTGCTTGAATACGCCGCCGTTTTCTCTGTCACCGCGGAAATAAAGACCTGTTGCCGTTCTGGAAGCAACCTTTTCGAGGTCGCATTGCGTGCAGAGTATGGGACCGTATTTTGTGTAAAGATTATTTTTTATCGTGTCGAGCATTATGCGTATCTCGTCTTCCGTTGCAACGTTTGCAAGGAGGGACCAAGAGAAGGAATTGAGGAAATAAGAGCCGTCTTTTGTCTTATCCGTGCTGAGTCCGTCGTTCTTCGCGCCGACATAGCTGTATTCGCCGTGATTGATGAGCGCGCGAGCAAAGAAATCTTCTTTCCAAGCAGCTGTCTGTATCTTCTCGTCAAGGTCTTTTGCGCGTGCCGCAAGTTCGCTTGCTTCTTTTGTTCTGCCCGTTGCATCGGCGAGTTCTTTGAGTTCATCGTAAGCTATCTTGAGGAGGAACGCATTCATAACGCTTTCGCAGAAATCGTTTTCGAATTTCGTTCCGTAGGGTGCGCCTGTTTCTTCAAGCTGTTTTGCATAGAGCGCTTCCTTTGCGGGGCCGTCTATCCAATCATCGTCGAGTTTGAGCGCGTCGTTCCAGTCCGCGCGGTCGAGTACGGGAAGACCGTGTGCGCCGATGGATATCTTGCCGCTGTAATCGACGGTAGCCATAAGAGTATCCCAAAGTTTTCTCGTTTCGCCGTTCGTGCCTGCAATGGGAAATTCGTCATCGAGAAAAGCAAGGTCGCCTGTGAGAAATGCGTATCTGTATACAGCCTGTGTGAGCCACAAAGAGTCATCGGAGCAGAAGCCCGGTTCTTTGCCGCTGAAGAAGAAGTTGTGGTTTGCATAACCCATCTTATATACGTTGCTTATCCATTTTGTGAGGAGCGAACGAGCGAGGTCGCCTTTACCCATGGCTGCCATATAGTATACAGAAGCGTAAACGTCCTGTATCTCGCGGAAGCCTATCTCGCGGAAGCTTTTCTGCGTCCAAGCGAATGAACGGGAAACGAAAGACTGATAAAGTACCTGGAAGGGGAGGTTATTGTTGACATAAGAATCAAAATGAGGGTCTCCCGTAGATACTTTGATGTAGTTCGAATATGTTTTGTAAAATTCCTGCATCTTAGCAAAAGATTCGTCAAACGCGCTCTCGTTTATATGTTTGTTTGCGAAATTTGCGAATTTTTCATCGAACAACGGCGAAACGTCGCCTTTGCCCGAAACTATGCCGACATAGCAATCGAGCTTTTTAGATCTCTTGGGTTCAAGCGTTATCGTTTTGCCGAGAGCATAGAAAGGAACTACTTTCTGAGTGTGAGCGCTCGTGAGGTATGCGCCGTGTTCGGGGTGTTCGAGTGTGCCTCTGCCGATGAAGTTGATATAATTTTCCGTATAATCATCGAAAGCTTCGCCTTCGCAGAAGAGAGTTGCGAAGCGACGTGTCTTTTTGAGATATCCGGGGTTGGGAATGGGGCAAACAGCGAAAGGCTTGCCGTCCTTTTTGGCTACTGCACTTTCCCAAGTGATGCTGGCGTAGAGGATATCGTTCGTCATGGATTCGGGGGAGCAGAGCGCGAACATACCCGTTGTAACTACCTTGAGCTTTCTGGGCTTGTTGCCGAGGTTGCGTATCTCTATCCTCTGTGCTTCAACTGCATCTGGCATACCGTCCTCGAAAGGAAGAATGAATATGGTGCGTTTTATCAAAAGTCCACATTCTGTCTCATATGTGATAACTGTGTGGTTCTGAGAATGAACACAGAAAGCATCCGCTACATTTTCGTGAGCGTTCGCGGAATAGAATATCTGTTTGCCGTTCTCGAATATATAGAACTGTCTGTTTGCGGGTTCGCCGCTGTCTTCGGGGATAAGGTCGAAGCGGGACGCTGTAACATTGACATTGGCAACGGAGCGGAACGCACCGCGACCGAAAGCGTCGAGCGAAGCTTTCGGCGTTGTGAGCAACGGTTCATCAGCATCTACTCTGCATCCGAGCAAAAGGTTTATATCGAAATGAGTGCCGACGCGAGGCATCTTGAGGTCGATTATATGTTCGCCGCTTGCGCCGAGGTTGCCTTTGGCGCATATCATATCCTCAAAAGCGGAGATGATGACCTTTTTGACATTTTCGGGGACTTCATAAGAATCTTTTTCCGTGCGGAGAGTGATGTCGTTTTCGGAAAATGTAAAAAGACAACATTCGTCATCGAAGCTGTCTATGAAACTGCAAAATTCGGGAAAAGAGAAAAGGCGAAGGCAGATGGGCGCGTCATAAGGAAGCCCTTTGAAAGCGACTGCGCGTTTGCCGTCGGCGCAAAGAAATTCCGCATTGATAACACCGTCTTTTTCGGAAACGGAGAGCGCGGAGCATATCTTTTCTTTTGCCGTTAAATGCTTATCTCTTGATTTTTCATATGTAAAGTTCATGTTTACCTCTCTAGATCTGATATCGTTAATGTTTCTTTACAAAATTCAATTTGTATATATAGGTATTGTAGCATAATTTTATTTAAAAATCTACTGTAAACGGATATATTTTTTAAGTAAAACTTCGATTATGCTGTTGCTAATTTTTCGTGAATGTGTTAGAATAAACAAAAACAATGATATCTTTGAAAGGAATCGTCATGGGAAAGAAATATTTTTTCTGTAAAACAAACAAACACCCCGTAGAATACAAGACGGGCGAAAAAATGATATATGAACTTGAACTTCGCGAGGACGGCAAAAAGATAAATTGCCACACATTCTCCTACACGATAGAGCGCGACTTCGAAGAAAAGATCGAAGGCACGGCAAGCGGTGAGAGCGGCACCATCACTCTTGAAACAGTGATGAACAGACCCGGTTTTGCGCGCGTTATCTGCCGCGCACTTGACGAGAACGGCAATAAGCTTGAAGATTGCGATGATTTCGAAGGCGGCACAGGCGCCGAGGTGGAAGACCTTCGCACGACTACTCCCAGACCCGAAAAATTCGATGAATTTTGGGAAAACTGCCGCAAGGAACTTTACTCCGTTGACGTTGAGACGATCGGATACAAGGAGATAGAAAAGCCCGAACATCCCGATTTCAATATCTATGATGTTAAGATAAAATGTGCAGGTCCCATGCCTGTTTCCGGCTATATCTCCGCGCCGAAAAAAGAGGGTAAATACCCCGCTTATGTTTGCTACAAGGGCTATGGCGTAGTTTCCGCGCCCATCAGCTGTCAAGAAGGCAAGATAATCTTCTATATCAACGCGCACGGCATCGAAAACGGCAGACCCGACGAGTATTATCAGAAGCTCGCGCAGACAAGACTCAAACGCTATGGTCTTGATAAGGAGCCGAACCTTCAGCCCGAAACATCATATTTCAAATATATGGCTATCCGCGCGGCACAGGCGGCAAGATTCCTTTTGACTTTGCCCAACTTCAACGGCGAACTTATCCTTTACGGCGGCAGCCAAGGCGCTTTCCAGGCAACGGCGGCGGCAACGCTCGTTCCCGAAGTAAAGCTTCTTGATATATTCATTCCTTGGCTCTGCGACATCAATGCCGCTTCCATCGGCAGACTTCGCTACGGCGACCCCGAATATACATACGGTATGCAGTTCTATGATCTTACGAACCTTGCTTCTAAGATACATTGTCCTGTAAAACTTATGGCGGGCTTGGGCGACTATACTTGCCACCCCGCGGGTATCTTCTCTTTCTACAACGCTATCCCCACAAAGAAAGAGATGCGCGTTATCCAAAACAAGATACATCTTTATCAGTCCCCCGAAGCGGAAGAATTTAAAGTTAATTACCCTGTTTACAACGACTGAGAAAAATAAGATAAAA
>CAZFTE010000024.1:0-20161 GCA_964521785.1 uncultured Lachnospiraceae bacterium | reverse complement strand
GCATATGCTGTGCGAAATAGTCGGAATCGTGAAAATGTATTATACCCTCGTTGTGCGCCTGAACGATATCTTCGGGCAAAAGCACACGTTCCGTTATATCCTTGCTGACTTCACCCGCCATATAGTCGCGCTGAACGCTGTTTACAGTGGGGTTTTTATTTGAATTTTCCTGTTTAACTTCTTCGTTGTTACATTCGATAAGGGAAAGTATCTTATCGTCTGTTGTATTGGATTTGCGAGCCAAGGAACGTATGTATCTGTATTTTATATAATTTCTGGCTACATTAAAAGCGCCATGTTCCATTATACCGTTTTCAACCATATCCTGGATTTCTTCAACACCGAGCGCTCGAGCCATGTTGTTGCCTACGGCACGCACGCGAGCTTCTATATCCACGATATCCTGTTCGGTAAGTCTTTCTTCTTCGGGAACAGTTATATTCGCTCTGGAAATAGCACGTTTAATCTTATCGCTGTCGTAAGATGCCTGGGAACCATTTCTTTTGATAATATTCATATGAAAACACCTCTCAACAATCCAATATTTTTTGTTCTTTAAATTGCCTTATAAGGATACCACAAATCATGCTATTTATCAAGAGCCAAAATGCAAAAATCCACAAGATACAGTATTTTTGGTGAAAATAAACACAAAATATTCTGTTTTTTTCTATATCGCAAAATTAAATTTACTCACACCGAAAAAACGATTTCGTTGCGTTTCCGACGTCAAAAAGCCATATATCCCTAAGATTTTCAGGGTTTTATATTATTTTCCCCAAGGCAAAGCGCAGGACTATGGCGAACACAAGATATTGTGTCCGCTTGCTTTAATTTGGATATAATTTTTTTATTTTCTCCGTTTTCACCAATTTTGACGTTTTCCCCTTTCATTTGTTCAAAATAAAAAAAGGAAAGAATGACCAAAGAAAAATTTCTTCAGTCCTTCTTTCCCCATATGAAATATCCGCCCATATTATCTTCGGACACATAGATTTCTTTCACATTCGAAAGAAAAGCGAGCGTTCCGTCCTCTCCCGATTGGTGAGATATTATATATCCGTCATAATAATAAAATTCGCCGTCTTTATAAAGAGAAGTGTATCCTTCCAGGACTGTTCTCGTGCGATATATTATCTCGGCGTGAGGTCTTCCGACGTATCTCAAATGCCAAGGCTCGTATGTTACCCCCTTCTCGTCCTCGCCCCAATACGGATAGCGGATTATAAAACCGTATTCATGCGCATGGCGAGCAAGCCATTTTCCCGCTTCGGATTTGATAAAATTGACGCTTGCAAACCTTTCCGTGCGAACATCTACGGCAAGACCGCACTGATGCTCGCTGGCACCCGCGGGTACGGCGAACTGATTCACCGCATATATAGCCTCCTGCTTTTCAAAAGTACGGAAACTGCTGGTTATGCTCAAACTTTCGCCCGTTGCCGCAAAGCAAGCATCAAAAAGCTCGTTCAAGCTGCCATATGCCTCCGCTGTGATGCTGTGGCTGTCGTTGACGGCGATAAGGTCTATATCCTTTTCGGCATCGAGCAGATACTCCGTATTGACGAGCCACAGGCACGAAGAGAATGTCGCCGCGCTTCCGTTTTTCACTTCGTCAATGGAGATATCGCACAGCTCCTCCGCTGAATATTTTGCGCGCTTCAATATCCATATCTCGGAAATACGCAAGCCGTCTATAAATCCGTAAAATTCATAGTAGTAATATCTGTAAAAGATAACGCACCAAGCAAACGATATCAACAGCGCAAATATCAATATCAGCGCGACTATCTGTTTTTTGCTCAATTTTTTCTTTTTCGTTTCCATGATATTCTCTCTCCGATATTCATGTTTTTGCAACCGATATCACAATGATGCGCTTTGCTCCGCGGCTCATGGCAAGGCTCGCAAGTCTTGCGGCTGTGCTTCCGCTCGTTACGACATCGTCGATGATAATAACGGTCTTGCCTAAAACGTCCGCTTTTTTTGAGATATCGAAAACTCTTTCGGCGTTCTGTTCCCTTTGCTTTGCGGAAAGAGTTTTTTGCAGTTTACCGTTATGAGTCCTGCGAAATATCTTCAAAAGAGGTATGTCCGACATTTTAGCGACTGCTGATGCAATTATATGCGCTTGATCGAATCCGTATTCCTTTATACCGCTTTTTGAGCGCGGTGGATATACTATCACAAGCTCTTCTCCGTTTGCGCGTTCTGCCTCTTCGCGAACTATCTTATAACATTCGTCGGCAAAAAATGTACGTAACAGGCGAAGATTCTTGCGTTTCAATTTATAGATGAGCGTGCGGGAAAGCTCGCTTTCGAACGCAAATATATGGCGCTCCGTTATGGGTATACCGTCCTTGCGAAGCTTCGATGCAACACATCTGCACTTGCATTGAGCAAGACCGCAAACAGGGCATCTTTCCCTTTTTATCATTTCGTATTTCGCGCGGCATATGGGGCAAAAAACATCTTTTGCTTCGCTATCCGCAATTTCGCCGCAACTTATGCATTTTCGAGGAAAGATGATGTCAACTATGCTCATTCATATTTCGAAAAGATAAATGAAAGCCCCGTATAACGTTTCGTTCTGCGGTTGTTCTCTATCATTCTTTTCGATACCTCCTCATCACCAACGAGTATTACCATCTTCTGCGCTCTTGTAAGCGCAGTATAGAGCAGATTTCGCGTGAGCAGTCTTTGCGAATATCGATAAAGCGGGATTATCACTATCGGATATTCGCTGCCTTGGCTCTTGTGTACGGTTATAGCGTAAGCAAGCTCCAATTCATCGAGCATGGAAAAATCATATACCGCGCGTCTGTCATCGAACAGGACCTTTATATTTTCCGCGGACATATTTATCTCTTCTATTATGCCGATGTCGCCGTTGAATATGCCGACACCCTCTCCACCGCCCGTGCGCGTCCATTCGATATCGTAATCGTTCTTTATCTGCATCACCTTATCACCTTCGCGGAAGATGATATCGCGCACACGCTTTTCTCTTTTCGTCATATCGGGAGGATTGAGCGCCGCCTGCAAAGAATTATTCAAAAGTTCCGTACCGTTCATGCCCTTTTTCGAGGGAGTTATTATCTGTATGCCGTTGAACGCGCTTATGCCGTATGTTTTCGGCAAACGCTTCGCGCAAAGAGACACTATCGTGGAAGCCGTTTCCTCGTCATTGGGGCGCGGCAAGAAGAAAAAGTCCGCGTCCTTTTTGGAAAGATCCATGTATTTTCCGTTATTTACCGCGTGTGCATTTGTAACTATCAAGCTTTGGCTGGCTTGACGAAAAATATGCGTAAGCACAACAGTTGAAAATCGTTCGCTCTCTATTATATCTCGGAAAACATATCCGGGACCGACAGGCGGAAGCTGATCCGCGTCGCCGATAAGCACTAGATGTGCAGACGGTTTTATCGCTTTCAAAAGAGCGGACATGAGGAACACATCTATCATCGACGATTCGTCTATTATTATAACGTCTTCGTCGAGCAGATTATTTTCGTCTTTATTGAACACGGATTCGTCATCGGGCGTATATTGCATCTCCAGCAATCGATGGATAGTCTTTGCCTCCATGGACGCGGCTTCCGAAAGCCTTTTTGCGGCGCGTCCCGTGGGCGCGGCAAGCGCTATATTCATGCCCATGCTATAAAATATTCTGATTATAGCTCGCACGACAGTCGTCTTACCCGTACCGGGACCACCCGTCAATACAAATACGGAGTTCACCACCGCTTCTCTTATGGCGCGCTTTTGAAGCTCCTCATATTTGATATCGTTCTCAAGTTCGACTTTTTTGACAAGCTCGGAAAGATTTTCGGAATCGAGCGAATGGTTTATCCCTTCCATAACATCAAGCTTTTTGGCAATATAAGCTTCCGCTTCGTGCGCTTCGGGAAGATAAACGCATTTCAGCCCCGCCTGTCTTACAAGAAACAGCTCCTTCGATTCGACCATAACGGAAAGCACATCTTCCGCTTTTTCGCGTGTACAGCCCAAAAGTTTTGCGGCTGTTTCGGTAAGCTTTTCTTCGGGCAAAAATACATGACCGTTTTGATAAAGATTATGTGAAAGGACAAATTTTAGCCCCGCGCCTATCCTTTCGTCCGCGCCTGTCGAAAAACCGAGGTTTTTGGCGATAGCGTCCGCTTTTTCAAACGAAACACCGTGTATCTCATCGCAAAGGATATACGGATTTTGCTTTATTATATCTACCGCGGCACAACCCCATCTTTTGTATATCTTAACGGCGGTCGCGGGACCGAAATATGTTCGGCAAAAAGCCATAACGTTCCTCATTCCGAACTGTGCGCGGAAGCTTTCGCCTATCTCTATCGCTTTTCTTGCGGATATTCCGTTTATATCGGAAAGCCAATCGGGGTGATTTTCAAGCACATCGAAAGTATCATCGCCGTACCTGTCAACGATATGTCGCGCGGTTACGGGACCTATGCCCTTAATCGTACCCGACGAAAGATATTTGAGTATAGATGTTGCGTTTGATGGCAACTGTTTTTCGTAATATTCAACGCGGAACTGCCGCCCGAATTGAGGATGAGTAACAAAATCTCCAAGTGCTTTTATCGTTTCGCCGACGGCAAGATAAGGCATATTTCCGCAAACGGTATAAAGTTCATCGGAAAACGCCATAAGCTCGCAAACGACATAACCGTTGCTCTCGTTGTGAAATATGATCTTTTCAACAGTTCCTTCCATCGAGACAAGCTCGTTTTTTTCGTTCGGCATTTTTTCTTCCCCTTATTATTTCAGTTTGTGTAATATATCTTTAGGCTTCTCGCTCTGCGCGCAAGCCTTTGCGCTATAAATTCTTGTTCCTTTGCGTCCGCTCGTCTTTGGTCTATGTTCACGATTATATCCATCTCAGGCTTGACGGCGCTTGCCATTCGAATATAATATTCAAGGCTTTGGGCATCGGCATATATCTTAAATGTACCGTTGTGCTTTCGCACGACTCGGCTTTTGGCTATCTCCCGCCGCGCAAAAGCCGAAAAAAGCGCACGGAATATAAAATACACGCACATCACCGCAAATGCGGAAAAGAAAATTACAGCACAGAGTTCCATAATGTTTTTCCTCACTTAAAGATCTTGCGGCGATATCGCCGCAAGATAATCATATGAAATATGTTGTTCTTATGTGCGCGTAATTTTCCGTGCGCTCAGTTTATTTGTCGGAGCAAAGACCTGCTTTTGCGCGAAGAGTTGCGGCAAGGTCTGTGCTTTCCCAACAAACGCCGAGTTCTTCTCTGCCGAAATGACCGTAAGAAGAAAGCGGTTTGTAGATGGGCTTACGCAAGCCGAAGTAGTCGATGATAGCGGCAGGACGGAAGTCCATGGAATCGTGAAGGATAGCCGCGATCTGTTCATCGGGGATAACGCCCGTACCGAATGTATTTACGTTTTCGCAAAGAGGACGAGCAACGCCGATAGCATAAGCGATCTGAACTTCGCATTTCTTTGCAAGGCCTGCCGCAACGATATTCTTTGCAGCGTAACGAGCCGCATAGCTTGCGCTTCTGTCAACCTTTGTCGGATCCTTACCGGAGAAAGCGCCGCCGCCGTGTCTGCCGTAGCCGCCGTATGTATCAACGATGATCTTTCTACCTGTAAGACCGCTGTCGCCTGCGGGACCGCCGATAACAAATCTGCCTGTGGGGTTTACGTAGATCTTTGTGTCGTCATCGATGAGGTTTGCGGGAACAACGGGTTTGATAACATTTTCGATGATATCGTTTCTGATCTGTTCGAGCGTTACATCGGGGTTGTGCTGTGTGGAAACAACGATGTTTTCAAGTCTGATGGGGGTGTCGCCGTCGTATTCAACAGTAACCTGTGTCTTACCGTCGGGACGAAGGTAAGGAAGTGTTTTGTTCTTGCGAACTTCAGTAAGTCTCTTGGACATATTTGTAGCAAGCACATAGCCGAGGGGCATAAGGCAATCTGTTTCATCGCAAGCAAAACCGAACATCATACCCTGGTCGCCTGCGCCGATCTCGTATTTGTCGCCTTCTGCGCCGCCCTTTGCTTCAAGGGATTTGTTTACGCCCATAGCGATGTCGGGGGACTGTCTGTGTATGGAGTTGAGTACTGCGCAAGAATCTGCGTCAAAACCGTATTTTGCTCTGTCATAGCCAACTTCGCGAACTGCGTTTCTGGCGATCTCTTCAATATCGATATGAGCTGTCGTTGTGATCTCGCCCATAACCATGATAAGACCTGTTGTCATGCTTGTTTCGCAAGCAACGCGCGCCATAGGGTCTTTTTCTATGATCGCGTCAAGAACGGAATCCGAAACTCTGTCGCAGAGTTTGTCGGGATGTCCTTCAGTTACCGATTCGGTAGCAAAAAATCTTCTAGCCATTTTTTAAAATCCTCATTTTTTAATAGTTTTTATTTCATCAAAAGAAAATCCCTCGGAAATGCCCGAGGGAGAGAATGCTAAAACAATCTCATCTATCGGGAATTGGCACCTTGAAAAAACAGGTTGCCGGGCTTCACAGGGCCTGTCCCTCCGCCTCTCTTGATAAGATAAAATTATTTTATCACATTTGCGACAAAATTTCAATAGTATATTGTCGATTTTTACAAAAAACGATGTGAAAATTTTGTAAACAAAAAAACTCACGGTCAAAAAGGCCGCGAGTTTTTGAAGCGGAACGTCAAACGACTTTTTTATCCGCAAATTTTTGATTGAATTTATCGAGCGCAACAGAAGCAACGAAGCCCAAAACGATGCAGACTACATTGATGATAGCGCTTGACGCGGAAACAGTAAAACTGCTGAACGGAATTATCATCACCGTTGCCGCTATAACTATGCCCACTATCGCATGGAAAGCGATGGAATAGTGGCGCTTGAAAAGCATATCGACAGCTTTCGCGAAAAGTATCACTGTCAAAAGCGCACCGATACCGCCGGGAACGAGTACGGAAAGGTCAAAATGACCGATGCCATCAACGAACGGCGTGTAAAGTCCCAAAGGCATAAGCAAAGTGGAAAAGCTCATACCGGGAGCGATGATGCTGAGAGCCAAGCAAAATCCGCAGAAAAGATACCAAAAGAAATTGGGTGTGATAGTAACCGAGAAAAGTTCCAACGATATCAAAAGTGCGAATACGACTACCATCGCAACAACGAGCGATATGTAAGAACCTTTGCTTCTGCCCTGTTCACCAGCCTCTTTAAAGAGAGACGGGAGCATACCCGCGATGAGTCCGATGAATACGCAAACGGACTGTGCAGGATATCGTTCCAAAAGCAACGAAAGCACATTCGCAATACCCAAAAATCCGATTATCAAACCTATTCCGTAAGGCAAAAGCTTAGGTATATGTGTTTTGAATTTTTTAATGGGGTCAGCCAAAAATTCCATCGTCGGCTTATATATGCCGAAAATTACGCAAAGCACACCACCTGATATTCCGGGAAGCACCGCGCCCAAGCCAACCAAAGCGCCCTGCAAAAGTTTTAATACTATGCCAAACACCGATCTGTTTTTTTCTTTTTCCATAGGATATTCTCCTTAAAATTTATAAAGATCCATATAATAATAATATGGAAATATTTTCGTTTTTATTTGTCGAAAAATTTAAATTGTCCGTCCATTGCAAAAACAAAAAATGCCAAACATGAAATTATGATAACGATTCCAACTATTGCAAGTAAAACGGATCTTCTGTCAAATCTATAATTTTCCGACGTTGATCTAATAAATCCCGTCTTTTTCAAAACTTCCTTTATCGGTTTATAGAGAAGCATCACACAAGCCGCATTCAAGAGCGACTTGGAAAAATTAAACGGCAAAAGTACAGGCACCAACATTTTGAACACAGCTTCGCGCTCTACGCCAAGATATATCGGCGTAACGAAAATGTTCAAAAGCATCATAGTCATCGTTGATGTCAAAACTGCGAGCAAAAGCCCCATTATAGCGCCTTTTATCGTCTTTTTGAATTTCGGAAGATACATATAAACGCAACTCGCAACGGCTGAAAATACCGCTGTCGAAGAAAAATTCATGATGAATCCCCAAATTCCCGTGCCGCTCACCGTTATCATCTCTATCAAAGCCACTAAAAGTGCTATCGAAACACCCGCGGCAGGTCCGAATATCATAGCGGACAAGCAAACTATCGTGTCTTTTATATCGAATGTCAAAAATCCGCCGATTCCCGAAATTCGAAAAGCGAACAAACTCAAGTAAGATAATGCGGCAAAAATGCCCAAAGCCGTAATTTTTCTGATTGCAGTAGAAGATTTTGAATTTTTCATAAATCGAACCAAATAAAAAATCCCCTCAAAAATTCGGGGACTTCATATCTCTCCTTGCGAGAGATCCTTTCTTTTTTCATCCGGACTATGACCGTCGGCACAGGAACTTCACATGTTCAGGCAACATCTCGTTGCGTCGCGGGCTATACCGCCGATATGGAATTTCACCATTCCCCAAAGCCTTACTTTTTCTTGAAAGAAAAACAAGTAAAAAGAACTTTTCTCAGAACATTTTATGTAATGAGAACGCAAAACTTTACTCGATATTTAAAAATAATATGCACAAAGACGATCTGTTTTTACCTCATAGAGTAAAAATTTGCCCATATATCAATTTTGTCAGAGAGCAGACAAGCTGCCCTCTGACAAAACCTTAAAAACGTATTAACTTCAGAAATCTAAAGTAAAATTACTCAATGATTTCGGAAACAACGCCGGAACCAACTGTTCTGCCGCCTTCACGGATAGCGAAACGGAGGTTTTGGTCGATAGCGATAGGAGTGATAAGTTCAACTGTGATATCAACGTTATCGCCGGGACGAGCCATTTCTACGTCAGCAGGAAGTGTGATTGTACCAGTAACGTCTGTTGTTCTGAAGTAGAACTGAGGACGGTAGCCAGCGAAGAAGGGTTTCTTACGTCCGCCTTCTTTTTCTGTAAGAACGTATACATGACCTTTGAATTTTGTGTGGGGGTGAATGGAGCCGGGTTTGCAAAGAACCTGACCTCTTTCGATTTCTTTCTTATCGATACCACGGAGGAGAAGACCTACGTTATCGCCTGCTTCAGCCTGGTCGAGAAGCTTGTGGAACATTTCAACGCCAGTAACTGTTGTTGTTTTCTTTTCGTCAGAAAGACCAACAAGTTCAACAACGTCGCCAACTTTAACTGTACCGCTTTCAACTCTACCTGTAGCAACTGTACCACGACCGGAGATAGAGAAAACGTCTTCGACAGGCATAAGGAATGCGAGGTCGGATTTTCTTTCAGGTGTGGGGATGTAGGAGTCAACAGCTTCCATAAGTTCCTTGATAGGAGCGTATTCGGGAGCATCGGGATCGTTGCTTGTGCATTCGAGAGCTACACGAGCGGAACCACGGATGATAGGAGTATCGTCTCCGGGGAAATCGTACTGGTTGAGAAGGTCGCGAACGTCCATATCAACGAGTTCGAGAAGTTCTTCGTCGTCAACGATATCGCATTTGTTAAGGAAAACAACGATAGCGGGAACGCCTACCTGGTGAGCAAGAAGAACGTGCTCACGTGTCTGCTGAAGGGGACCGTCAGAAGCAGCAACAACGAGGATACCGCCGTCCATCTGAGCAGCACCTGTGATCATGTTCTTAACGTAGTCAGCATGTCCGGGGCAGTCAACGTGTGCGTAGTGTCTGTTAGCTGTTTCATATTCAACGTGTCTTGTGTTAATTGTGATACCACGAGCTTTTTCTTCGGGAGCGTTGTCGATCTGATCGTAAGCGAGAAATTCACCGCCGTTTACGATAGAAAGGTATTTTGTGATAGCAGCTGTAAGAGTTGTCTTACCGTGGTCAACGTGTCCGATAGTACCAATGTTAACATGGGGTTTTGTTCTTTCAAATTTAGCCTTAGCCATTGGAAAAATCCTCCTTAATATTCTCACGGAATTAAAATTCCGTTAATTTTTTTATTTATTGTTAGGGTCTACATGAAAGCAGACCCTTGCAATTCGCAATAATTACTTGCTTGCTCTGCCGGCGATGATCTCTTCGGCGATGCTCTTCGGAACCTGTTCGAAGTGGCTGGGTTCCATAGAGTACTGACCGCGTCCCTGTGTTCTGGAACGAAGTTCTGTAGCGTAACCGAACATATTAGCGAGCGGAACGATAGCGTTGATCTGCTGTGCGCCTGCAACAGGTTCCATAGACTGGATCTGACCGCGGCGAGAGTTGATATCGCCCATAACGTCGCCCATGTAATCGTCGGGAGTAATAACTACAACCTTCATTACAGGTTCAAGGATAACGGGGTTTGCTCTCTTCATAGCGTTCTTGAACGCCATAGAACCGGCGATCTTAAATGCCATTTCAGAGGAGTCGACTTCGTGGTAAGAACCATCGTAAAGTGTAACTTTAACGTCAACTACATTGTAACCTGCGAGGATACCTGTCTGCATAGCGCCCTGGATACCTGCGTCAACAGCGGGAATGTATTCCTTGGGAATGTTACCGCCTGTAACTTTGTTAACGAATTCATAGCCTTTGCCTGCTTCGTTAGGTTCAACTGTGATTTTAACGTGACCGTACTGACCTTTACCACCGGACTGACGTGCATATTTGCAGTCCTCGTCAACTGTCTTAGTGATTGTTTCTTTGTAGGAAACCTGAGGTTTACCAACATTTGCTTCAACTTTGAATTCGCGGAGAAGTCTATCTACGATAATTTCAAGGTGAAGCTCGCCCATACCGGCGATGATTGTCTGACCTGTTTCTTCGTCTGTGTAAGTTCTGAACGTCGGGTCTTCTTCAGCGAGTTTAGCGAGCGCGATGCCCATCTTTTCCTGGCTGGCTTTGGACTTAGGTTCGATAGCAACTTTGATAACAGGTTCAGGGAATTCCATAGATTCAAGAATAATGGGGTGATCTTCATCGCAGAGAGTATCACCTGTTGTTGTATTCTTTGTACCAACGATAGCAGCAATATCACCGGCATAAACCTCTTCGATATCCTGTCTGGAGTTGGCGTGCATCTGAAGGATTCTACCAAAACGTTCGCGAGCGCCCTTTTCGGGGTTGTAAGCGGTCTCACCGGCGTGGATAACACCGGAATATACACGGAAGAAGCAGAGTTTACCAACGAACGGGTCAGCAGCGATCTTGAATGCAAGAGCTGCGAAAGGTTCTGTATCGGATGTTATTCTTTCTTCTTCTTCACCTGTATCGGGGTTAACACCCTTGATATGAGGAATGTCTGTCGGAGCAGGCATGTAATCGATTACAGCGTCGAGAAGTTTCTGAACGCCTTTGTTTTTATAAGATGTACCGCAGCAAACGGGAACGAGCTTGTTCGCGATAGTTGCAGCACGGATCGCTGTTTTAAGTTCGTCAATAGTGATTTCTTCACCATCGCAATACTTGAGGAAGAGCTCTTCATCTGTTTCAGCAACAGCTTCGATGAGTTCCTGACGATATTTTTCAGCTTCAGCCATCATATCTGCAGGAATGGGCTCTGTTCTCATGTCCTTACCCATGTCGTCGTAGTAAACGTCAGCTTCCATGTTGATAAGGTCGATAATTCCGCGGAATGTATCTTCCTTGCCGATAGGCAACTGGATTACGAGAGGGTTAGTTTTGAGTCTGTCTTTCATCATCTGAACAACACGGTAGAAGTTTGCACCTGTGATGTCCATTTTGTTGACGTAAGCCATTCTCGGAACGCCGTACTTATCTGCCTGGCGCCATACTGTCTCAGACTGGGGTTCAACACCGCCCTTAGCGCAGAAAACTGTTACAGAACCGTCAAGTACACGAAGGGAACGTTCAACTTCAACTGTGAAGTCAACGTGTCCGGGAGTATCGATGATATTGATACGGTTGCCCTTCCAGAAGCATGTAGTAGCAGCAGAAGTAATTGTGATACCTCTTTCCTGCTCCTGTTCCATCCAGTCCATTGTAGCGGAACCGTCGTGTGTTTCACCGATCTTGTGTGTCTTACCGGTGTAGAACAGAATTCTTTCTGTGGTCGTTGTCTTACCTGCATCTATATGAGCCATGATACCGATATTACGAGTTCTTTCGAGCGGGTATTCTCTAGACATAATTTTAGCTCCTTAATATGCGTTAAATAAATTTTAAAGATTTTAAGCGGATACAAGATCCGCAAAAAATCAATATCTGTAATGAGCGAAAGCTTTGTTAGCTTCAGCCATCTTGTGTGTTTCTTCTTTCTTTTTAACTGCGCCGCCTACATTTGCAAGTGCATCTGTGATTTCAGCTGCGAGTTTGTCTGCCATTGTTCTTTCGCTACGTTTACGAGCAAACATAACGAGCCAACGCAAACCAAGAGTCTGTTTTCTTTCGGGGCGAACCTCCATAGGAACCTGGTAAGTAGCACCGCCTACACGGCGACCCTTAACTTCCAATACGGGCATGATATTCTCGAAAGCTTCCTGGAATACTTCAAGCGCGTTCTTTCCTGTTTTAGCTTCAACTGTCGCAAAAGCGTCGTAAACGATCTTCTGTGCAACACCCTTTTTACCGTCTTCCATAACTGCGTTGATAAGCTTTGTTACGAGCTTGGAGTTATACATAGGATCCGGCAATACGTCTCTTTTAGAAATTTGACCTCTTCTGGGCATTTGTCTTCCCTCCTTCACATAAAAATGAATCTCATAGGTACTCGAAAGTTTTCCTCCCGTCATGCTCTTTTGTAATTTTGAAAGAGGAGTTTGTCCACGCATAGAGCGGGTATAAACAATTTATCTATCAAAATGCAAAAGCACGCGATTAGACATCTTTTAAGTTTTACCTTTTTAGCTAATTATTTTGCTGCTTTTTTACCGCGTTTAGCACCGTATTTAGAACGGCTCTGCTTACGGTCTGCAACGCCCTGTGTATCGAGCGTACCGCGAATGATGTGGTAACGCACACCGGGAAGGTCACGTACTCTTCCGCCTCTGATAAGAACTACAGAGTGCTCCTGAAGATTGTGTCCGATACCGGGGATATAGCAGGTTGCTTCAAGTCCGTTTGTAAGTCTTACTCTGGCAATTTTACGAAGAGCGGAGTTAGGCTTCTTCGGTGTTGTCGTTGTAACCTTTGTACAAACGCCGCGTCTCTGGGGAGCGGAAAGTTCTGTATACTTCTTTGTAAGAGTGTTTAAGTTCTGCTGAAGTACAGGGGACTTGGACTTGTACTCACGTTTTTCACGTCCTGAGCGAACAAGCTGGTTAAAGGTTGGCATATCGCACCTCCTCTTTTTTTGATAGATAAAATGTTTATATAATCCGTTCATCTCGGTCAACGACCGAAACGAAGGAAAATATCGAGTAAAAATTATTTCAACGATACGCAAACGGCGCAATCAACGTCGATCTCACACATCGTTCCAATCTCACGCTTTGTCATGGTGTTATCGAATGGAACTTCGTTCGCACGGCAAAGCTCTGCCATTTGATGAATTATCTTGGCGTCGGCATCTTTTGCAATAAAAGCCGATAAAGCCGTTCCTCCTTTGATGAGCTTCTTGGACTGAGCAAGTCCTGCCACTAACATAGGCAAAGGGCCGTCGGTTGACATATTACAGATGATTCCTTTCGTTTTTATAGCGACCCAAAAAGATATACGCATTTCACGCATAGTCGCATATTTTATATTTTACCACTAAAACCTCCGTTTGTCAACGGAAATTTTGCAATTTTCCGAGATTTTTTTGAAAGAAATTGGGATTCTTCTCATTTTTTCAAAATCTCCGGCGAAAAGTCGCGCACTGATGCTCGGAAAGCAAAGGTCAATCCCTTTACTTTCAGTATTATATCACAAACAAAACAAAAAATCAATAGTGTACTTTTTTGCCGTGTTAAAATAAAAAAACATTAAGATAACACAAAGACCGCCGTGTTTAACGGCGGTCTTTTCGCTTATATATTACTATATATTAAACGGAAGCTTTTTCTTCGACTTCCTCTTCTTCAACGGGTTCGATCTTCTGAACTTCTATATCGCGATATTTCTTCAAGCCCGTACCTGCGGGAATGAGTTTACCGATAAGAACGTTTTCTTTAAGACCGATAAGGTGGTCAACCTTACCCTTGATAGCAGCTTCGGTAAGAACTTTCGTCGTTTCCTGGAATGATGCGGCGGAAAGGAAGGATTCTGTCTGGATAGCTGTCTTTGTGATACCGAGAAGCATGGGAGCAGCTGTTGCAAAACGAAGCGTGCGCTCGCCTGCGTCGATGCGTTCCTGGATTTTCTTGTTTTCATCGTTAAATTCCGTAATATCAACAACGGAACCAAAGAGGAGTTCTGTATCACCGCTTTCTTCGATGCGAACTTTACGTGTCATCTGACGAGCAATAACTTCGATATGCTTATCGTTGATCTTGATATCCTGGCTTCTGTACACTTTCTGTACTTCGCGTGTGATATAATCGTAAGCAGCATCAAGACCCTGTACTCTCGCTATATCTGCGGGAGCAAGATTGCCTTCCGTAAGAACATCACCCTTGGATACATAGGAGCCCTGTTCAACAAGTATCTTTGTACCGTAAGGAATAGGATAAATGTGTTCTTCGCGGAGATCGTCTGTGATGATAACGTTTCTTGCGCGTTTAGCATCCTGGATCTGAACGATACCGGAATGTTCCGCAAGAGTTGCTGTCTTCTTAGGTCTGCGAGCTTCGAAGATCTCTTCAACTCGAGGAAGACCCTGTGTAATATCGGCAGCACCTGCGATACCACCTGTATGGAAGTTTCTCATCGTAAGCTGTGTACCAGGTTCACCGATAGACTGAGCTGCGATAACGCCGACTGCTTCGCCGGGAGCAACGATCTTGCCTGTTGCAAGGTCGGAACCGTAGCACTTAGCGCAAATACCATGGCGGCATTTACAGTTGAGGATAGAACGAACGTGTACTTTTTCAACACCCGTATCAACGATCTTTTCAGCTTGAGCCGCTGTGATAAGGTCGCCGGATTTAGCAATGATCTCACCGCTTACGGGATCGACTATATCGTCAACGAGCGTTCTGCCGGGAAGTCTTTCTTCGAGTTTTTCGATCATTCCGTCGCCGTCAACGAGGTTATATACCCAAATACCTTCGGGAGTACCGCAATCGTATTCACGAACGATAACTTCCTGAGAAACGTCAACAAGTCGACGTGTAAGGTAACCGGAGTCAGCTGTTTTAAGCGCTGTATCGGAAAGTGTCTTACGAGAACCTCTTGCACCGATGAAGTATTCAAGGATGCTAAGACCTTCACGGAAGTTACTCTTGATCGGAACTTCCATCGTTTTACCGGAAGGCGCAACCATGCTACCACGCATACCTGCGAGCTGTTTCATCTGAGAGATAGAACCACGGGCACCGGAATCACTCATCATCTTGATGGGATTGTATCTGTCAAGGTTCTTGAGAAGTGCGTCTGTAACGTCCTTTGTAGCCTGATCCCAAACGGAGATAACGCTTCTGTAACGTTCATCGTCCGAAAGAAGACCGCGGTGGAAGTTCTTCGTGATCTTTTCGACTTTCTTTTCTGCTTCGTGAACGATGTCTGCCTTCTGAGGCGGAACGATCATGTCAAGAACGCACATGGAGATAGCCGCTTTTGTGGAGTATTTGTAACCGTTTGCCTTGATAGCGTCAAGGACTTCTGCCATTACCGTAGGACCATGGAGTTTGATCGTACGGTCAACGATCTTACCGAGGTCGCCCTTAGCTGTTGTAAAGTCGATCTCGAGGTCGAGCAATTTATCGGGGTCTGTTCTGTCAACGAATCCGAGGTCCTGAGGAATGGGTTTGTTGAAGATGAGACGACCGAGAGTAGCATTGATAAGTTTTGTATGAACTACGCCGTCGATCTCTCTGGAAACACGAACCTTGATGGGTGCGTGGATACCGAGCTGACCGTTTTCGTAAGCCATCATAGCTTCATCGAAGTCGCGGAAGATCTTGCCTTCGCCAGGTTCGCCTGCCTTATCTATCGTAAGGTAGTAGGAACCAAGCACCATATCCTGAGAAGGAACTGTTACGGCTTTACCGTCGGCAGGCTTCAAGAAGTTGTTTGCGGAAAGCATAAGGAATCTTGCTTCCGCCTGCGCTTCGCTGGAAAGCGGAACGTGAACAGGCATCTGGTCGCCGTCAAAGTCGGCGTTGAACGCTGCACAAACGAGAGGATGGAGCTTGATAGCTCTGCCTTCTACAAGGACAGGCTCGAATGCCTGAATGGAAAGACGGTGAAGTGTAGGGGCACGGTTAAGAAGAACGGGGTGGTCCTTGATAACTGTTTCGAGTGCATCCCAAACTTCGTCGGAAACTCTTTCAACTTTCTTTTTAGCGTCTTTGATATTAGAAGCGTGCTGTGTTTCAACAAGGCGCTTCATAACGAACGGCTTGAAGAGTTCAAGCGCCATTTCTTTAGGAAGACCACACTGATATATCTTAAGTGTAGGACCTACGACGATAACGGAACGACCGGAATAGTCAACACGTTTACCGAGAAGGTTCTGACGGAAACGACCCTGCTTACCGCGGAGCATTTCGGAAAGAGATTTGAGCGGTCTGTTGGAAGAACCACCTGTAACGGATTTGCCGCGGCGACCGTTGTCGATAAGGGCGTCAACAGCTTCCTGGAGCATACGTTTTTCGTTACGGATGATGATCTCGGGAGCGGAAAGCTCCATAAGTTTTGCAAGACGGTTATTTCTGTTGATAACTCTGCGGTAAAGGTCGTTCAAGTCGGATGTCGTGAAACGACCGCCGTCGAGCTGTACCATAGGACGGATATCCGGAGGTATAACGGGAATAACGTCGAGTATCATCCATTCGGGCTTGTTGCCGGATTTACGGAATGCTTCAACAACTTCCAAACGTTTGATGATACGAAGTTTCTTCTGACCGGAAGCTTTGTCGAGTTCTTCGTGAAGCTCTTTGGAAAGCGCTTCAAGGTCAAGCTCGGAGAGAAGTTCCTTGAGGGCTTCCGCGCCCATACCAACGCGGAAGTCGTCCTCATATTTTTCATAAAGCTCGCGGTATTCGCGCTCTGTAAGAAGCTGTTTCTTTTCAAGGGGCGCGCTACCGGGATCGAGTACTATATACTGTGCAAAGTAAAGAACTTTTTCAAGAAGTCTGGGGGAGATATCGAGAAGAAGTCCCATACGGGAAGGAATAGCGCGGAAATACCAGATGTGGGAAACGGGAGCAGCAAGCTCGATATGACCCATTCTTTCGCGACGAACTTTCTTTGTAGTTACTTCAACGCCGCATTTTTCGCAGACTTTTCCTTTGTAACGAACGCGTTTATATTTACCGCAAAGACATTCCCAGTCTTTTGTCGGTCCGAATATTTTTTCGCAGAACAGACCGTCGCGTTCGGGGCGAAGCGTTCTGTAGTTGATCGTTTCGGGTTTTGTTACTTCACCGAAAGACCAAGATCTTATCATTTCGGGAGATGCAAGACCTATTTTAATTGAATCAAAAGTGTTCTTAGCCATTATTTTCCCCTCCCTTTAATTATTCGTCATAGATGTCGGAATCTTCGGATTCTTCTTCGTAGATTTCATCTTCAAATTCCTCATCGTAATCTTCATCATTGTCTTCATCACCGCCGAAGCTTTCGCCAAGCTTTTCAAGGTCTTTGACGTCGTCAACAGTGATCATATCTTTTGTATCGCTTTCAACTTCAACATTCTTGCCGATATCTTCAGCGCTGATGCCGGAGTTGTTGTTTTCTTCTTCCTCATCATCGCAGAGCTGAGAAAGTTCTATCTCGTTACCGTCTTCATCGAGAACACGGATATCAAGAGCGAGAGACTGAAGCTCTTTAACAAGAACTCGGAATGCTTCGGGGATACCGGGGGTAGGAATGTTCTTACCCTTAACGATAGCTTCGAATGCCTTAACACGACCTGTAACGTCGTCAGACTTAACAGTGAGTATTTCCTGAAGAGTATAAGCCGCGCCGTATGCTTCGAGCGCCCAAACTTCCATTTCACCGAAACGCTGACCACCAAACTGTGCTTTACCGCCGAGAGGCTGCTGTGTGATAAGGGAGTAGGGACCCGTGCTTCTTGCGTGGATCTTATCGTCAACGAGGTGATGGAGTTTAAGGTAATACATGATACCTACCGTTACGGGGTTATCGAAGGGTTCACCTGTACGTCCATCATAAAGGATACGCTTACCGTCAACTGTTTTGAGTTTTCTTTCTGCGATCTTTTCTTTGAGCCATTCTTTGTCCGCAAGCTGATCTGCGGAAACGGGGTTGTATGCTTTGTTGCCTTCTTCGTCGATTACTTCTTCATAAACTGCTTTACCGAAGAAGTTTTCACCGGGAAGTATCTCACGGTAGAGACCTGCTTCAGCAAGTGCATCTGTGATGTCCTGTTCTTTAGCGCCGTCGAACGCGGGAGTCATAACTTTAACGCCGAGTTCTCTTGCTGCGATGCCGAGATGTACTTCAAGCACCTGACCGATGTTCATTCGAGAAGGAACGCCCAGCGGGTTAAGAACGATATCAAGAGGTGTACCGTCTGCCAAGTAAGGCATATCTTCGGGAGGAAGAATACGGGAAACGACACCCTTGTTACCATGACGACCGGCCATCTTGTCTCCGACGGAGATCTTACGTTTCTGTGCAACATATACCTTAACGGCTTTGTTTACACCGGGAGCAAGATCATCTCCGTTTTCGCATGAGAATATGCGTATATCGGAAACGATACCGCTTGTACCATGAGGAAGTTTGAGAGATGTATCGCGAACTTCTCTTGCTTTTTCACCGAAGATAGCGCGAAGGAGTCTTTCTTCTGCCGTAAGTTCTGTTTCACCCTTAGGTGTAACTTTACCTACGAGGATATCACCTGCGTGTACTTCCGTACCGATGCGAACTATACCGTCTGCGTCGAGGTCTTTGAGAACGTCTTCGCCACAGTTGGGGATCTCGCGAGTGATCTCTTCCGGTCCGAGCTTCGTATCTCTGGATTCCATAAGATATTCTTCAATATGGATAGAGGTGTAAACGTCATCTCTTACAAGGCGTTCGTTAAGAAGAACGGCGTCCTCGTAGTTGTAACCTTCCCATGTCATAAAGCCGATGAGCGCGTTCTTACCGAGCGCAACTTCGCCTTTATCCGTAGCGGGACCGTCAGCAAGAACATCGCCGACTTCAACAACTTCGCCAACGTTTACGATAGGCTTCTGGTTTACACAGTTACCCTGGTTGGAGCGTTTGAATTTAAGAAGGTTGTATGCGTCTTTTACGCCGTTAGGCTGTGTAACGACGATCTTGTCGGCAGAAACATATTCAACGACGCCTGCGTTCTTTGCGATGATACATACGCCGGAGTCGATACCTGCCTTGTATTCCATACCCGTACCAACGATAGGAGAGTCTGTCGTAAGAAGCGGAACTGCCTGCTTCTGCATGTTAGAACCCATGAGCGCACGAGCGTTGTCATCGCTTTCAAGGAAAGGAATGTGGCTCGTTGCAACGGATATAGCCATTCTGGGGGAAACGTCGATATAGTCGGGAACGCTGGAATCAACTTCTACGATTTCTGCGCGGTCGCGGACTGTAACGCGTTTGCGGATAAATCTGCCTTCTTCGTCAATGGGTTCGTTCGCCTGAGCGATGATGAAACCATCTTCTACATCGGCAGTCATATATTCAACGATATCTGTGATCTTACCTGTTTCTTTATCGATCTTGCGGTAAGGAGCTTCGATAAAGCCGTAATCGTTTATCTTTGCATATGTTGCAAGGTAGGAGATAAGACCGATGTTAGGACCTTCAGGCGTTTCGATAGGACAGATACGACCGAAGTGGGTATAGTGTACGTCTCGAACGTCGAAAGATGCACGGTCTCTGGAAAGACCGCCGGGACCGAGTGCGGAAAGACGGCGCTTATGTGTAAGCTCTGCCAAGGGGTTGTTCTGGTCCATGAACTGAGAAAGCGGTGAAGAACCGAAGAATTCACGGATAGCCGCAACTACGGGGCGGATGTTGATGAGTGCCTGGGGTGTCAAGGAGTCGGAATCCTGAATGGTCATACGTTCTTTAACGATCTTGTCCATTCTGGAGAAGCCGATTCTGAGCTGGTTCTGGATAAGCTCGCCTACCGCGCGGATACGACGGTTGCCCAAGTGGTCGATGTCGTCGGGCGT
>CAZFTE010000023.1:0-20917 GCA_964521785.1 uncultured Lachnospiraceae bacterium | reverse complement strand
GCATATGAGCAGTTTACCGCGCTCAACACAGGTGCGTATCTCCACGAACTCGGTGAAGGCACAGACAGGCTCCGCGCAAAAGCAAAAGAGACAGAGAGCAAGATACCTCCCATATTCGGTATAGATGCTATACACGGTCATTCGCTCAAGAACGGCGCGACGATATTCCCCTCTCAGCTCGCTATGTCCTGCTCTTGGAATGAAGAACTCATAGAGGAGATGGGCGCCGCTACCGCCAAAGAAGTAAACGCAGACGGCAACGACTGGGTATTCTCCCCCGTACTTTGCATCGCAAGAGATACGCGCTGGGGCAGAGTTGACGAAACATTCGGCGAAGACCCCTACCTCATCGGTAAGCTCGGCGCGGCTATAATCCGCGGCTATGAAAAGGACGGAAATGTCGTTTCTTGCGCCAAGCATTACATCGGCTACGGCGAAGCAACGGGCGCGCGTGACTCTTACGACACGCAGATATCCATGCGTAAAGTACGCGAAACGCTCCTTCCTCCGTTCGCAGAAGCTGTTAAAGCAGGTGCTTCCACCATCATGTCCGCTTACGGCTCAATAGACGGCACACCGCTTACAAAGCACAAAGAGCTTCTCACGGATATATTGAAGGACGAACTCGGTTTTGACGGTTTCGTCGTTACCGACTGGTTCAATATCTGGTCCATGCGCACGAAACAGCGTTCCGCAGAATGTTTCGACGATTCCGCTCGCATGGCTATCGAAGCAGGCAATGATATGAGCATGAACTGCAAAGAATTTTTCGAATCCGTAACAAAGCAGGTCAAAGAAGGCAAGATATCCGAAGCAAAACTCGACGAAGCTGTACGCCGCATACTTCGCGTTAAATTCGCCCTCGGTCTTTTCGATGAAAAAGAACGTTGCCCCAAAGACGTTATCGGTTGCAAAGAACACGCGAAAATAAACCACAGAATCACGCAAGAATCCCTCGTACTTCTCAAGAACAACGGTATACTCCCGCTTCGAGAACAGCCGAAAAAGATAGCTGTCATCGGACCCAATGCAGATGATATCGCCACTCAGTACGGCGACTGGACTTTCACGAGCCACCGCCCCAAAGAAGAATTTGCTTCCATCAAAAATGATTATTATACGCTCCTTCGCGGCATAAAGACCGTGTTCGCCGATTCCGAAGTTACATATGCCTACGGTTGCAGTGTACGCGATAAGAATGACACGAATTTCGACGAAGCGATCAAAGCGGCAAATGAATCGGATATCGTTATCCTCGCGCTTGGCGATGAGCTTTCGCTCAACGGCGAAGGTAAGGACCGCGCAGTCCTCGAACTTTCGGGCGCGCAGAACGAACTTGCCGCAAAGATAAAAGAAACAGGCAAACCGATAGTTACCGTCATGATTTCGGGCAAGCCTCTCTGCATCGGCGAAGTTTGCGATATGTCCGACGCAGTTATTCAGATGTTCAACGGCGGCGACCTCGGCGGTCTTTGCACGGCAGAGATGATAGCGGGCAAATTCAATCCGAGCGGTAAGCTTTCCATCTCCTACCCTCGCGCATCGGGTCAGGTTCCTTGCTATTATAACCATTACAGCGGTTGGCACTGGGGACATTACTGCGATGTAGAAGAAGGAAGTCTTTTTGATCTCGGTCATGGTCTTTCTTATACGGAATACGAATATTCCGACCTCGCTATCTCCAAAGAGCAGATAGGCAAAGACGAAGATTTCGAAGTAAGCGTTACCGTTACGAATAAGGGCAATATGGACGGTAAGGAGATAGTTGAACTTTATTACAACGACGTTATAAGCTCCATCATGACTCCCGTCATCAACCTTTGCGGATTCAAGAAGATCGAGCTTGCAAAGGGCGAGTCCAAGCGCGTTACATTCAAAATGAACGCTAAAGACCTCTCTTTCGTAGACAACGATTGCAAGCGCATTACAGAAGCAGGCAAATTCGAAATATTTGTCGGCGGCTCCCTTGATTCCTTGCTCAAAGCAGAACTTGATGTTATCTGATCAAAATAAAAAAATGTCAGCCATGCGATGATATCGTATGGCTGACTTTTTTATTCTTAGTACAGTAAAAACTTTGACTGAGAGCTTTTCGCTTATATGAATTTCAGCGAAGATTTTGAGCAAAAGTTCTT
The DNA here is from genome assembly GCA_964521785.1 of uncultured Lachnospiraceae bacterium. Taxonomy (GTDB): domain Bacteria; phylum Bacillota; class Clostridia; order Oscillospirales; family CAG-272; genus UMGS731. The sequence goes on along the minus strand of CAZFTE010000023.1, from coordinate 18,782 downwards.
TTGCTTACCTTTTCTTTGCAACATATTTGCTCGCGGCTTTGGCTTATATTTTGCTTATATGAATTTCAGCGAGACCTTTGAGTGAAAGTTCTTTTGCTTACTTTTCTTACAAGAAAAGTAAGTCAGAGACCACGTTTGATATAGAACGTGTGGAGTATCTCATGGGCTAAATGACTTCCCGGCTCTCCGAGATATTCATCGTATATCTTGCTAACAGCGGGATTGTCGTGCGAACAACGAATGCTGTTTGCGGAATCCGAACGATACAGAACAGCCGCACGTTTCGCTTTGAGATCAACGCTCGCTTTTACAGATGCGCTTTGAACGGGCTGACCGCCACCGTTTACGCAACCACCCGGGCAAGCCATTATCTCGATAAAGTCAACTTTCACTTCGCCCGATCTTACTTTGTCAAGAAGCGCACGAGCGTTCTTTGCGCCCGAAGCTACCGCTACTTTGACAGTCGCGTCTCCGAGCTTGTATTCCGCAAATTTTATCGGTTCCGTGCCGCGAACCTCGTCAAATTCCAATTTTTCAAGGTTCGTTCCGAGTATCGCTTTTGCCGCTGTGCGCAAAGCGGCTTCCATAACGCCGCCTGTCGCGCCGAATATCTCGCCCGCTCCCGAACGTATGCCGAAAGGCGCATCAAATTCTTCATCTTCAAGAGCACGGAAATTGATGCCCGCTTTCTCTATCATTCGCGCAAGCTCGCGAGTGGTGATGGCATAGTCTACGTCGTATATGCCCTCGCCCGCGGCGCTCTGACCGGGACGGCGAACCTCAAACTTCTTCGCCGTACAAGGAATCGCGGAAACGAAAACTATATCGGCGGGGTCAAGACCGCGTTTCCTTGCATAATATGTTTTGTACATCGCGCCGAACATCTGCTGAGGAGATTTGCAGGAAGAAAGATTTTCGGTGAATTCAGGGTAGTAATGCTCGCAGAATTTGACCCAACCGGGCGAGCAGGAGGTAATAAGCGGTAGATTTTTGCCGCTTTGGAATCTTTCCATAAATTCGTGCGCTTCTTCCATGATGGTCAAGTCCGCGGCTAGATTCATATCGTAAACGCCATCAAAACCAAGGCGCTTTATAGCCGCAACCATCTTGCCCTCAACGTCGGTTCCGGGTTCATAACCGAAACATTCGCCCAAAGTTGCGCGAACAGACGGAGCCGTGCAGATAGCAACGTGCTTTGTGGGATCGTTGAGCGCGTCCCAAACATATTTCGTATCATCTTTTTCGTATAACGCGCCTACAGGACAAGCTACAACGCATTGACCGCAACCTATGCAGGATGTGGAGCCGAGCGGCATATCGAACGCAGATCCGATATGCGTATCAAAGCCGCGGTCAAGCGCGGCAATGGCGCTTATACCTTGCATCTTGCAAGCGCCGACGCAACGGCGGCAAAGTATGCACTTATCATTGTCGCGAACCAAGAAAGATGTGCTTTCGTCTTTCGGCGTGTGGAGCATCTTTCCTTTGAAATGTTCTTCGTCGTCAACGCCGTATTCTCGGCAAAGTTTTTGAAGTTCGCAGTCTCTGCTCCTTATGCAGGAAAGACATTTTTTCTCGTGTGTCGAAAGGACGAGTTCAAGGTTCGTTTTTCTCATCTTTTGAACCTTTTCGGTGTTCGTCAATATCTCCATGCCCTCCGAAACGGGCGTTACGCAAGCCGCCATCATGCTCCTTGCGCCTTTTACTTCAACAAGACAGAGGCGACAAGCGCCTATCTCGTTTATATCTTTCAAATAGCAGAGCGTCGGTATATCGACTTTTGCTATCCTTGCCGCATCAAGTATCGTCGAACCCGCGGGAACGGAATATTCTCTGCCGTTTATTTTTACATTTACATTAGACATAACAGCTCCTACCTCCTCATCCTTTGCTGATGGCGCCGAATTTACACGTTGCTATGCACGCGCCGCATTTTATGCACTTCGTCGTGTCGATGACGTGCGCTTCCTTGACATTGCCTGAGATAGCGCCGACCGGACATTTTCTCGCGCAAGCGGTACAGCCCTTGCATTTTTCCGCATCTATGCTGTAACTGAGCAACTTCTTGCAAACTCCTGCGGGACATTTTTTATCTTTTACATGAGCTATGTATTCATCACGGAAATAACGGAGAGTGGAAAGCACGGGGTTGGGCGCGGTCTGACCGAGACCGCAGAGCGAAGCGTTCTTTATATATGTGCAAAGTTCTTCCATCTTAGCTATATCTTCCATCTCGCCGTTGCCAGACGTTATCTTTTCGAGTATCTCGAGAAGTCGCATGGTGCCTGTGCGGCAGGGAGTGCATTTGCCGCATGATTCGTCTACCGTAAATTCAAGGAAGAATTTTGCGATATCGACCATGCAGTCGCTCTCATCCATTACTATAAGACCGCCCGAACCCATCATGGAACCGATAGCCAAAAGGTTATCGTAATCAATGGGCGTATCTATGAGCGAAGCAGGGATACAACCGCCCGAAGGACCGCCCGTCTGCGCCGCTTTGAATTTCTTTCCATGAGGGATACCGCCGCCGATCTCCTCTATTATCTCGCGCAAGGTCGTACCCATAGGGACTTCCACAAGACCCGTGTTGGTGATCTTACCGCCGAGAGCGAAAACTTTCGTTCCTTTGGATCTTTCCGTACCCATGGAAGAGAACCAATCCGCGCCGTTCAAAATTATCCTCGGCACATTTGCGTATGTTTCCACATTGTTTATTATCGTCGGCTGACCGAAAAGACCTTTTACCGCAGGGAACGGAGGACGAGGTCTGGGTTCGCCGCGTTTGCCCTCGATAGATGTCAAAAGCGCCGTTTCTTCGCCGCAAACGAAAGCGCCCGCACCAAGTCTTATGTGAACGTCAAAATCAAATCCCGTTTCGAAAATATTTTTACCGAGCAATCCGTATTCTCTCGCCTGCTCGATGGCTTTTTTCAATCGTCTTACGGCTATCGGATATTCCGCACGAACGTAAACATATCCCTCGTCCGCGCCGATGGCATATCCCGCAATAGCCATAGCTTCGATTATGGCGTGGGGGTCGCCCTCAAGGATAGATCTGTCCATGAATGCGCCGGGGTCGCCCTCATCTGCGTTGCAGACAACGTATTTTTTATCCGAAACGCTGTTCGCGGCAAACTGCCATTTGTTGCCCGTGGGGAAACCGCCGCCGCCGCGACCGCGAAGACCAGATTCTTTGATCGTATCGATAACGCCCTGCGGTGTCATCGTCGTCAAAGCTTTGCCCAAAGCGGCATAGCCGTCCTCAGCGATATATTCCTCTATATCTTCGGGGTCGATAACGCCGCAATTACGCAGAGCTACTCTGTGCTGTTTTTTATAGAAAGTCGTTTCGCCGAGCGATTTTACAGGTTCTCCCGTTACCGTGTCTTTATAGACGAGCCTTTCGACTATATTGCCTTTGAGCAGATGCTCTGTTACTATCTCGGGAACATCGTCCGCTTTTACCGCAGAGTAAAATATACCTTCGGGGTAAACTATCATGATGGGACCGAGCGCACAAAGACCGAAGCAACCCGTCCTAACGACTTTCACTTCGTCGGCAAGACCTGCTTTTTCAAGCTCTTTTTCCATTATATCGTGTATCGTAGCGCTTCCGCTGGAGGTACAGCCTGTACCACCGCATATAAGAACGTGTGAACGGATCATTAGCCAAGTCCTCCCTCTGTATATTCTTCAACTACATTTCCCTGCTTCAAATGTTTCTCTATAACTTCTTTTACACGTTCGGGTGTCATCTTTACGTATGTAGTCTTTTTGCCGTCTGCCGTATATACCTCTGCCATAGGCTCAAGCTCGCAAAGACCGCCGCAACCCGTCTGTATCACGGAAACGGTATCGGACAAAGCTTTGTCGTTATATACACCGTCAACGAACGCGTGCAATATATCTCGTGCGCCGTTCGCTATACCGCAAGCGCCCATGCAAACGACTACCTTGTTATCCTTTTCGCCGCCGCGCAAAGCGACCTTGCTCTTCATTTTTTCTTTTATGGCAGCAAGTTCCGATAATTTCATTGTTTTATCTTCCTTTCCGATATTTCAGCTATATCAATATTTTTCGAGGATACCTTTTATGTCCTCGGGTTTGAGCTTTCCGTAAACATCTTCATTGATGGTTATTACAGGCGCAAGACCGCAGGCACCGAGGCATCTTGTCGCGTCAAGGCTGAATTTGCCGTCCGCACTCGTCTCGCTCGGCTGTATGCCGAGTATCTCCGATATCTTCTCTATGACCTTGCCCGCGCCCTTTACATAGCACGCCGTACCAAGGCAGACGGATATCGCCACCTGACCTTTCGGATTCAAGGAAAATTGCGAATAAAACGTGGAAACACCGTATATTTCCGCAAGCGCTACTCCCGTTTTATCGGATATCATCTTCTGAACTTCTATCGGAAGATAGCCGTAGACCTCCTGCGCGTCCTGAAGGATACGCATAACAGCGCCTTCGCCCGTGCCGTATTTTTCTATTATGGCATCAAGCTTTTTCTCCTGCTCCGGAGTTCCGGCGAATCTCACCGTTGTCATATTCTTTTTCATTTTTAAAAAAGCCCCTCCTTTAAGGATAAATAAAATAGAACCTGATATTGTGCATCATTTTATTGTATAACATAAGTATAACAGATAATTTTCGAAAAATCTATATATTTTATTTAAATTAAGTGGTGCTTGACAACGGTTTTTTGTGCATATTTTTAGCTAAAAATCACAATTTTTGAACGTTTGTAGAAAAAACACACGTTTTTTCTGTATTTTCGCATATTGCTTTTTGTTTTTTCAAGAGTTATAATGAAACTGTTATCTCCCGCTTCAAAAGAAAACTTATTTCTTTCGTCATCGCGGATATTAAAGGAGGGTATACATATGAAAGTAAAACAGATTTTATCCGTCTCCGTAGCGCTTTTGACTCTTTTGTCTTGTGTGATATTGGCTTCCTGCCAAAAGAAAGAGCTTTGTGAGATCTCCGTTGGTGTCATAAGCGGACCGACAGGTGTCGGTGCAGTCTCACTCATGGAAAAATCGGAACTCGGAGAGACCGAGGGAAAATATGATTTCAGACTCGCCGCCGACCAAGAAGACGCAAAGGCGAAATTTTTGAACGGAGAATTTGACATCGTGGCGATGCCGACGAACCTTGCCGCTTCGCTTTACGCAAAGGGCGAAGATATCGTTGTGCTTAACGTAAACACATACGGTGTTTTGTATATCCTCGACGCAACGAGAGAGATAAACGATATCTCCGATCTTTCGGGCAAGACAATACACACCACCGGGCAAGGCTCCAATCCCGAATATATACTCAAATATATTCTCGAAGCAAACAGTGTTGAAAATGTAACCATCGAATTTGGCGATGCTTCCAAGATATCCGCTTCTATGGCGACAGGCGATATAAAGATCGCGATGCTTCCTCAGCCTATCGCAACCGCTACCGTGATACAAGCGAAAAACAACGGCTTGACTGTAAATACAGCGATAGACATGACCTCGGAATGGCAAAAAGTCGCAAGCGAGAGCGCTTTGATGATGGGTTGCATGGTAACCACAAAGACATTCCTCAGCGAACATAAAGACGAGGTGAACACTTTCCTTGCCGAATACGAAGCTTCCGTAAACGCTGTAATATCCGATGTCGAAACAGCATCTTCGCTCTGTGAAAAGCACGGCATCTTGACAAAAGCGGCTATCGCAAAGCAAGCTATCCCGAAATGCAATCTTTGCTTCGTTACGGGATACGATATGAAACAAGCGCTTGCGGGATATCTCGATGTTCTGTATAAAGCAAATCCCAGATCCATCGGCGGAGCGATGCCTTCAGATGATTTTTACTATATGGGATATGAAAAATAACATCAAAAAAATAATAAAGGCTGCATTGGTTGCCGCCTTTTGGATATTCATTTGGTATATTATAAGCAAGCTTGTCGAGCGCGAGATACTCGTCCCTTCTCCGCTTCGAACGCTCGAAGCATTTTTCTCACTTATAGGAAAAAGAAAATTCCAAAAAGCAGTGTTGTTCTCTCTGCTCAGGATATTCGCGGGATTCTTTCTCGCCGCGATATTCGGAATACTCGGCGCGATACTTTCTTATCGCTTCCGTTTTTTTGAAGCAATGACTTCTCCTCTGCTCTCGCTGATAAGAGCGATACCCGTGGCTTCCTTTATAATATTGGCGCTTGTTTGGATAAAGACAAATATGCTCCCTGTATTTATCTCATTTTTCACTGTCATGCCGATAATATGGGATTCCGTACTTTCGGGAATGAAGGACACGAACAAAGCCGCGCTTGAAGCCGCCGCCGTTGACGGCGCAGGCAAAACAGCTCAGATATTTTTTATAATCTTGCCGAGCCTTCGCTCAACGATGCTGACGGCTTTCATATCGGGCTTTGGTTTTGCGTGGAAATCGGGAATCGCGGCGGAAATAATCAGCCGACCCAAAGCAGCTCTTGGCACGCTGATACAGGACGCAAAGATGTATCTGGAATCTCCCGAACTCTTCGCTCTCACGGGAACTGTGATATTGCTCAGCTTTGCAATAGAAAAACTATTGAAACATATATTGAACAAAAACAACTGCGATCGAATACAATAACGCAAAATATCGATCCGACATCATAAAAAATAAATAAACGAAAGGCTTTAACTATGGCAGATCACTTCGGCGCTATCGCCGCAAAAGAAATAGGCTCATCTCGCTCAAAATTGGTATTTCCGCAACCGCAACCGAAAAACGGAACGCTCATTCCATTGGAACGATGCTGTGAAGAGCCTACACTTGTTTACAAAAAAGCGGATTCAAAAGAAGAACTCGATTCCATCATCGAGAAGCTTCGCGTTAAATATGAGCCGTTTTTTCAAACGCTCTCTCCCGAACACAAAACAACTCGCGAGATAATATCGTTGCATGAATGTTCCATGCGAGAAGCAACGGACGAAGATCTTGCGGATTTTTCCCGCGTGTTGAACAAGAAAGGCGATTGGGAACAAATAAGCTTACCTTATTATTTCGGACCGACGGGAAACACTATACATTATTATCACACAACATTCGAACTTGACGATATCCCTTGTGAAAAATCCGTTTTCATATGCTTTGACGGCGTGGATTATATCGCCGAAGTATTTATAAACGGCTCTTTCGTCGGCAATCACGAAGGCTTTTTCGGTTCTTTCGAATTTGATATATCAAAACATATCCGCAAAGGCAAAAACACTCTCGTCGTAACCGTTCGAAACGATTATGTATACGGAGGAAACCAAGGACCGACAGAAAATCCCGTGCGCCTTGAGGGCGACAAGATGTACGCGGCGACAGGTCTCGGATACGACGATAGCGAAACGGGATGGCATCATTGTCCTCCCGGTGCGGGAATTTATCAAGACGTGCGCGTGGAGATACGTTCAAAAGCGTTCATCTCCGATCTGTTCGTGCGTCCTCTTTTGGAAACGAATGAATATGAGGTATGGTGTGAAGTATACAATTCCCAATATGCACCCATCGAAAACGTAAAGCTTTCATACTCCGTTTACGGAAAAAATTTCGAAGCAAAGGTATTGGAAGATCTTCTCTACGAACCGATAACTTTCGAAAACGACATGAACGGCGATATCGTCATCGCGTCTGAACTGAACGATGAAAAGCGCATGAAGAGCGCCATGAAACTTAAATTTTTCAAAGGCGCAAATCTTATAAAATTGCGCTTGCCTATGGAACAGGTCAGAAAATGGGAACTTGATGCACCTTATCTTTACGAAGCGCAGGTGTGCTTATACAGCAACGACGATATGTTGGACGCTTCATATGTTACATTCGGCATGAGAAGCTTTACGCAGGATACAGAGCAAGTTCCGCGAGGTATGTTCTACCTCAACGGTTCGCCGATACGTTTGCGCGGTGCAAACACGATGGGATTTGAACAGCAAGATGTGTTGCGCGGCGACTTTGATGCGCTACTCTATGATATGCTCATGGCAAAAGCGTGCAACATGAACTTTTTGCGTATCACCCAGCGCCCTGTTCAAAAAGAGATATATGAGCTGTGCGATAAGATAGGTCTTATGCTTCAAACGGATCTCCCCCTCTTTTCGGTAATGCGACGCACAAAATTTGCGGAAGGCATTCGCCAATGCGAAGAAATGGAGCGATTGATAAGACCTCACGCCTCCTGCGTATTGATATCATACATGAACGAACCGATGGCTAACGGAGGAAATCGCCCGCACCGCCATTTTGTGCGACACGAAATGGAAGCATTTTTCGATTCTTGCGATACCGCGGTACACCTTTTGAATCCCGACCGCGTAATAAAAGCGATAGACGGAGATTACGACCCGCCCGGTCCGGGACTTCCCGATAACCATTGCTATTGCACATGGTACAACGGTCATGGAATAGATATAGGAAAATTGCACAGAGGATATTGGCTCGGCGTAAAAGAGGGCTGGTACTACGGTTGCGGAGAATTCGGTGCCGAAGGACTTGACCCCGTTTCTTTGATGAGATCGCGCTATCCCGCGGAATGGTTGCCGCAAACAGCAGAAGAAGAAAAGACATGGGAACCGGGACGCATCAAAGATTCGCAAAGCGGAAATATGCATTTTTTCTATTATGACACTCAAGATACGCTTGAAGATTGGGGAACGGAAAGCCTCAAGCATCAAGCATACGGAACCAAGGTACAGACCGAAGCGTTCAGACGAGACCCCAACATGGTTACGTTCGCCATTCACCTGTTTATAGACGCATGGCCCTCGGGTTGGATGAAGACTATCGTGGACTGCGAACGTGAGCCAAAGCCCGCATTCTTCTCTTACCGCGATGCGCTCACTCCGCTTATGATAAATATCCGAAACGACCGCAAGACATTCTTCGCAGACGAATCCACCGCGATAGAGCTTTTCATCTGTAACGATACAAATGCGATATGCAACGGACATAAGATCGTTTGCGAACTTATTGACGGAACTTCAGAAAAGCGCGTCGTTGTACAAAAAGCCGTTGCCGACGCTCATTTTGGCGAAAATTCATCTTTTATGCAGGGCGATATCACGTTGCGTATGCCCGATGTTCATAAGCGTACAAAATACATTTTGCGCGCTATCCTCACGGATAAAGACGGCAATATCTTGCACTATTGTGACGAAGACTTGGAGGTATTTCCTTGCGAATCGTCGGTGATACCGACCGCCGTTTCGGTTGACGGAGAAGAATATCTTTCTCAACACGCCGAATTGGAAGCCATCGCCGCTGACGGAGGCACCGTCGTTATAAATGACCTTAAACCGGGAACTTATCTTATCGGCGAAAAAGAAGTAAAAGTAAAATCATGCGGCATGAGAGCCTTGCACTTTGTATCGAGAAAAACAAGACATTCGCTCGTTGAAGGATTTACTCCCTATGACTTCAAGCAATGGTACGATGAAGAGCAAGATATGATGACACCTCTTATAAAATATACTTTTACCGCCAAGGACGCCATACCGATATTGACAAGCGGAAACAGCTTGAAAGGCAGTGCTTGGGGACAAAAGCTCTACACCGCACTCGCTTGTGCGGAGATACCTTTCGGAAAAGGGAAGATAATAGTCAACGAAGTGGATCTCGATTCTCATTTGAAAAATCCGATAGCTTTGAAATTCAAAAATCGACTTCTTACATATTAAGTGTCCGCTATCCAAAAACAACTTTAAACGCATAAAAAGAAAAAACTTACCTTTGCCAAAACAAAGGTAAGTTTTTTATATGTTAGTCGTCTATTATAACTGTCTGCATAGCGCCGATCTTGATATCTTCATCGCCGTGAGATACCCAAACGTCTGTATCCGTGGGGTTGTAATAGATCTTACCGTCCGCGGAGATACGGATAGCTTTTGTTGCCTGGATATAGTCGTATACTTCGATATTCGTAGCAAACCAAATGTCATATTCATGCTCGGAGAGAAGTTTCAATTTAGCTTCGAACTCTTCCCATTTAACAGGCGCTTCGGGGTTATCGAATTCGTATGCATGACCCCAAATGTAGAGCAAGCCGCCCGCGCGCCACGGTGCCTTTTCTACGTTATATATAAATCTTCTTATAGCATCGTCGGAGTCATTGTGGTGAGTCGTGGGGTTCCATCTTGTGAAATCCGTAGGAGGCATAAAGCCGTTCATCTGAGAATTTACCGTTCTGGCATAAACAAGACCGGCTGTTTTAAGCGCCTGAATGGTGTTATCATCGAAAGTGCCGAAAGGATATGCATGACCGCGAATGATCTTACCCCAAGCGGGTTCCATTATTTCTCTATCCTTGATAAGTTCGTCAAACTGCTGTTTCATACCCATCTGATTGAGGTGAGGGTGAGAATATGCGTGAGATGCTATCTCGTGTCCTGCATAAATCTCTTTGAGGTTGCCCAAGTTTATGGGGCGTTCGGGGTTATCCAAGCCTTTTGACGGTATATTGAAAGTACATTTGATACCGTACTTATTGAAGAGCTGAACAAGACGGATATCCTGCTTACAACCGTCGTCATAGCTGAATGTGCAGGCATATTTTTTGCCGCCGGGAAATCTGTTAAAGAATACCATAATAAAAATTCTCCTTTACTGTTTTTTCATTACGACTATATTATATCACAATCATTTTAATTTGCAATAAAAATATCGGAAATCGCTTTACAAAATGTTAAAATTGTATTATTATTAAATAGTACACATAATTTATATTCGGAGGTCTAACACCATGAAAATTTTGCTCACAGGCGGTGCGGGCTACATCGGCTCTCATACTGCCATCGAACTTATGAACGCAGGCTACGAAATCGTTATCTGCGATGACTTTTCAAACAGCAAGCCCGAATCCATCAAAAGAATAAAGGCTATCTCGGGCAAGGAATTTCCCTTCTATGAGATAGACATCGCGGACAAAGCTGCCCTTACAAAAGTTTTCGATACGGAAGAGATCGGCACGGTCATTCATTTTGCAGGCTTCAAAGCAGTCGGCGAATCCGTTGCAAAACCTATCGCTTATTACAGAAACAACCTCGATACAACTCTTACATTGCTCGAAGTAATGAAGGAACATGATGTTAAAAATATCATCTTCAGCTCTTCCGCAACTGTATACGGCGCGCCCGACGAAGTGCCGATCAAAGAAACAGCTGTTGTCGGCAGATGCACGAACCCCTACGGCTGGACAAAATACATGATCGAACGCATACTCGAAGGTGTTTGCATCTCCGATAAAACATTCTCCGCGGTACTTCTCCGCTATTTTAACCCCGTTGGCGCTCATATCTCGGGACTTATCGGTGAAGACCCCCAGGGTATTCCGAACAACCTTATGCCCTATATCTCTCAGGTAGCTGTCGGCAAGCTCAAAGAAGTTGGCGTATTCGGCAATGACTACCCCACAAAAGACGGCACGGGCGTTCGCGACTATATCCATGTAGTTGACCTTGCAAAGGGTCATGTTGCCGCTGTTAAGTATATCGAAAAAAATGACGGTCTTGAAGTATTCAACCTCGGCACGAGCGTTGGTTACAGCGTTCTCGATATGATACACGCTTTCGAAGAAGCAAACGGCATCAAGATCCCCTATCGCATCACGGAACGTCGTCCCGGCGATATCGCGGAATGCTTTGCAGACGCAACAAAGGCAAAAGAAAAACTCGGTTGGCAGGCTGAACTCGGCATCGTAGATATGTGTCGCGACACATGGAGATGGCAGAAGAACAACCCCAACGGCTATTCCAAATAATTTATAATATTCAAAAAAGCTGTCATCAAAAAAGATGACAGCTTTTTCTTATTTCTATATAGCTTTGAAGAGCAACAAAAGGAATCTGCAAAAGCAGATTCCTTTTTAACTGTTTTTATTCCAAACTTATGCGCCGAACTTAGCGGAGTTGATCTTAACGCCAGGGCCCATTGTAGAAGCTACAACGCAGCTCTTAACGTACTGACCTTTGCAAGCAGCGGGTCTAGCTTTGATAACAGCGCCCATGAGAGCGTCGAAGTTAGCCTGGAGCTTTTCAGCACCGAAGGAAGCTTTACCGATGGGGCAGTGGATGATGTTTGTCTTATCGAGACGGTATTCAACCTTACCTGCTTTAGCTTCTGTTACAGCACGAGCAACGTCGGGAGTAACTGTGCCTGCTTTGGGGTTAGGCATAAGACCTTTAGGACCGAGAACTTTACCGAGTTTACCGATAACGCCCATCATGTCAGGAGAAGCGATAACTACGTCGAAATCGAACCAGTTCTCTGTTGTGATCTTAGCAACCATATCTTCAGCACCAACGTAATCTGCGCCGGCAGCTTTAGCAGCTTCTGCTTTGTCGCCTTTTGCAAATACGAGTGTTTTAACTTTTTTACCTGTACCGTTGGGGAGAACAACTGCACCGCGAACCTGCTGGTCTGCGTAACGGCTGTCTACGCCGAGACGGATGTGGAGTTCGATAGTTTCATCGAATTTTGCTTTGGAAGTCTGGCATACGAGTGCGAGAGCTTCGTTAGAGTCGTAAAGCTTGGATGTATCAACGAGCTTTACGCTGTCCTGATATTTCTTACCTTTAAACATTGTTAATTCTCCTCCTTTCAGTCAACTACCGTGATACCCATGCTACGTGCTGTACCTGCGATCATGCTCATAGCAGATTCGATGGAAGTAGCGTTGAGGTCAGGGAGTTTTGTTTTAGCGATTTCTTCAACCTGAGCTTTTGTGATGCTTGCAACTTTTGTTTTGTTGGGAGCAGCAGAAGCTGTTTCGATACCGCAAGCCTTTTTAATAAGAACTGCAGCAGGGGGAGTTTTTGTGATGAAAGAGAAAGAACGGTCTGCGTAAACAGTGATAACTACGGGAATGATAAGACCCATATCCTGTTTTGTGCGTTCGTTGAATTCTTTTGTGAAAGCAGCGATGTTTACACCGTGCTGACCGAGAGCCGGACCGATAGGCGGCTGGGGTGTTGCTTTACCCGCAGGGATCTGCAACTTAATGAAAGCTACTATTTTCTTTGCCATAATTACACCTCCGAATGTGGTAATCTGCGGAAGAATTAAGAATTTTTCTTCCTCCCACGTACATTACCTGCGGCAAATTGCAGGAAATGTTGAATGTTTAATGTTTTTTAATCTTCAATGATCTCAATGCTCGAAGAATCGAGTTCGACCGGTGTTTCGCGACCGAACACGGAAGCGAGTACCGTGATCTTTTTGCCGTTCTCAGAAACAGAATCGACTTTTCCCGTAAATCCGGACATGGGACCTACTGTTATCTTAACTTCATCGCCCTTTGCGAATTTGGAAGGAGCTTCCTGCGTTTCAACGCCGAGTGCTTCCACTTCGCTGTCCGTAAGCGGAACGGGACGCGAGCCGGGACCAACAAATCCGGTAGAACCGGTAATGTTTCTAACAACGTGCCATGTTTCGTCCGTCATTATCATCTTAACAAGAACGTAGCTCGGGAAGATCTTTTCTTCGATCTCTTTCTGAACGCCGTCCGCGTTTGTCTCGATGATCTTTTCAACAGGAACTTTTACCTCCATGATGAGGTGGGAAATTCCGCGGTTTTCGATAATCTTTTCAAGGTTTGTTTTAACCTTGTTTTCATAACCCGAATATGTGTGAACTACATACCATTTTGCTTCGTTGTTGCTGCTAATGCTCATCGTCTGCCTCCTAAAACCTATTTATACAGGCATTATATTATTTCAGCCAAAATGTTCCAAACAGCAAGGATGCCCTTGGAAAGACCGAAATCGAGCAATGCTAAAGCACAGCCGCAAATTATAATAGAAGAGAAAACGACAGCGCAATTTTTGAGAAGCTGCTGGCGTGTAGGCCAAACGAGCTTTTTGAATTCGCTTTTGTAGTCGCGGAAGAATTTTGCGATCTTTTTGAAGAAACCGACTTTTTCCTTGTCGCCCTTTTTGTTTGCTTTGTCAGCTTTGGCGGGCTTTTCGGACTTAGCGGCTTTTTCGAGTTTTTCGTCCTTTTCGTTAGCCATTAGTTCCTCCTTGGCGGGCCGCACAGCGGTCCGTTTTAACGATCATTTTGTTTCTTTGTGCAATGTGTGTTTGCGGCAGAATTTGCAGTACTTGTTAAGTTCAAGTCTGTCAGGATCGTTTCTTTTGTTTTTTGTTGTGTCGTAGTTTCTCTGTTTGCATTCTGTGCAAGCGAGAGTAACTTTGATTCTTACATCACTAGCCATGTTTTCGGCACCTCCTAATAAGATTTGAAGCTGTTCATGTCGTGTGAACGTACATAAAAAGCTTCTGTTTGAAAATAAAAACAGAAGCAGTTTACTTTTGATTTATTAACGGCGCTTGCGCGCTTTCCAATAAAAAGTGATAGCGGCCCTGTTTTTGTACCTCCCTCAGCACGGATAATAAAAAGGACCCAATTAAAATGGGTATCCGCAGAGGTATTTACAGAATACCACAAAAAACACAAATTGTCAATAGGTATATGTCATTTTTTCACAAATTATTGAATGTATTTTTTAACTCAAAAGGAATATGATGAGTTTTTATCCTTTAAATAGAGAAATCAAATGCATTTTCGAAGTGTCCGTTCACGGCAAAAGACATTTTCTTTTCCGTAAGATCGTAAAATACAGACCAACGAGTTTTTTGCATCGAAGCGGCTCTCAACGCAGAGAAAGCATTTTCGCGTTCCATGTCATATCCGCATTTTTCCGCCGTTTCCGCTATGGCGTTCATGCGTACCTTTGAATCGTCGGGGTTCGCGTTTTTATAAAAATCGATACCCTCTTTTGTCATATGTTCGTTGGCGCATATCTGTATGTTTCCCTTTTTATATTCAACGAACATCTTGTTATCCGCATATTCGATTATCGCGCTGTTGCCGTTCGCATCTCCTATCATATAATGATATGCGAATCCATCGGTGTGAAGATTACAATTTTTGAATATCTCCACCGCTTCGTCAACGTTTTTCGCATTATCAAGCACATTGCGTATTATCGTGGTAGATGTCATATCGACTACGTTTCCGACGGAATGTATCTCGGGATATTCAAGTTGAAGCACGCATATGGTAAGCCCTACGGAATTGATACCGTCCAAAGGTATATACGGCGCAAGCAAGAGCGGTGATGTTCCGTCTGTCGGCTGTTTCGGGTCGTCAACGCCCAAGAATTTCAAGCTGACCGTTGAATATGAACTATACTTCCCTTTCGGAGCCGTATGCAAAATAAGGCAAGCGCCGCTATGCTCGGCGCTCATGTCGAAATTCCTGCCGAAAGTGATGTGCCCTTCCTTGCTCGCGGAACAAAATGACGAGCAACCGTATCCAAGTTTTGAAAGATCGAGCGCTATCTCGGGAAATATCTTGTAAGCATATGCAACGAGTCCCGCCGTGCTGTTCGCTCCTTTGTCGGCAATAAAATCATCGAATCTGTAATCATAGTCGTAATCAAGATAATAAAGCGAATTTTCGTTGTCCAAAGTTTTTAGTATTCCAATCATAGAAACCTCCTGAAAAACCGAAGAGCCTCACGGCTGTTCCCATATCTTGTCTTTTTGTAAAAGCGCCCAGTTTGCTTTGAGCGTAATGTTATCTTTGCCTTTTTTGTTTTTCTTGTCCGTTGCGTTGCATTTTACTATATATCCGTCGTGTATCATTTGTTCAAGAGCCATTGCGACGGGCTTTTTATGTACGCTGTTTTTCGCAGCCACTTTTTCGACAACGCTCTTTTCCGTTGCGTCCGCGGGATGTACCATAAGATAGCTCATGTAATTCGCTATCATCTTGTAATAAGCGTTCGAAGCCTTATCGTTCGCGGGAACCACGCGGTACCACGAAGCGTATTCCTTTAATTGATAACTTATAGCGTTCTTGACGCCGTATATTCCGACTTTTTTGCGGCAATCATTTGTAATGAATCTTACTACGGAGCTGAAATGACCATCGCCCGTAAAAATTATGAAAGTATCTGTCTTTTCGCTCGTCATCGCTTTTTGATAGATATAATCCAACATTATAAAATCAGTAAAATCTTTTTCGTAATGTTCACTGCTGTTTTGCGTATTGATGACCATGCCGGTAACATTGCGTATCTTATCCAGCTCACCACGCAGACCGTGATTTGAAAAATCACCGAAGAACGCCATCTCCACAACGTCATATTCTCTCCTGATCTCCTCGTTCCATGCGCGTATATCGGGTCTGATGGCATATTGTCGCTCCAAAGCGATGTACCAATGTTCGAAATCCACCGCCACTATTGCGCGAGGGCGCTTACTTTTTGTCTTTCCGAACAATCTTGTTCACCTCCTTTTGCTCTGTTATTCATGCGCGTATTATTAAATTTACCATAAAACATGGTGATAAGTCAATGAAAAAACGCGAATGAGCATAAAAATATAAAAAGATTGTGATTTTTACTGTACAAAATTGATTTTATGTGATATAATACACTCGTTAATAAAATGTCTGATGTTGCTTTTTGCATCTTCGGATAAAAAACATACGATAAAGCGCACGCTTTATTATGAATAGGAGAGATTTTATGCTTACAGCTGTTGTCGGAATCAACTGGGGCGATGAAGGAAAGGGCCGTATGGTCGATCTTCTCGCCGAAAAAAATGATATTGTTGTTCGTTACCAGGGCGGTAACAACGCTGGACACACAGTAATCAACCATCGTGGAAAATTCATTTTAAACCTTCTTCCTTCCGGTATCCTTCGTCCTGAAGTAGTAAACGTTATGGGTAACGGTATGGTAATCGACATCAAACACCTCGTTGGCGAACTTACAAACCTTCGCAACGCGGGTATCGAGATCACACCCGATAACCTCAAGATCAGCGATAAGGCTATCATCTGTATGCCTTACCACGTTCGCCAGGATATTCTCGAAGAAGAACGTCTTGCGGATAAGAAATACGGCTCCACACGCCGTGGTATTTCCCCCGTTTACGGCGACAAATACATGAAGAAAGGTCTTCGCATGGGCGACCTTTTCGAATCCAAAGAAGTTCTTACGAACCACGTTAAAGACATTCTCGATTTCAAGAACCTCATCATTTCCAAAGTATACGGCGCTCAGCCCAATACTATCGAAGGCATCATGGCTTGGCTCGAAGAGTTCGGCGACGTTATCAAACCCTATATCTGCGACGTAGGCGAATACCTCAACAATGCAGTTAAAGAAAACAAGAACATCATGTTCGAAGCACAGCTCGGCGCGCTTCGCGATATCGATTTCGGTATCTATCCTTACACATCATCTTCTTCCACTATCGCCGCATATGCACCCATCGGTGCGGGCGTTCCCGGCAAGAAGCTCGATTATACTCTCGGTATCATGAAAGCTTATTCTTCTTGCGTTGGCGAAGGTCCCTTCACTTGCGAAATGTTCGGCGAAGAAGCAGACAAACTTCGTGAAGCAGGCGGCGAATACGGCGCTGCAACAGGCAGACCCCGTCGTGTCGGCGGATTTGACGTAGTTGCTTCCAAATACGGTATCCAGTGCCAGGGCGCTGACGCTATTGCTCTTACAAAACTCGACGTTTTGAACGGCTACGATAAGATTCCCGTTTGCGTTGCTTACGATGTAGACGGCGAAAGAATCACAACGTTCCCCACGGGCGACAGACTCAATAGAGCTAAACCCATCGTAGAATATATCGACGGTTGGAACTGCGACCTTACAGGTATCCGCACATGGGACGAACTTCCCGAAAACGCAAAGAAATACATCAAATATATCGAAGAAGCAACTGAATGTAAGATCCAGTATGTTTCCATCGGCGCCGAACGCGACGAATATATCCAGGTATTTTGATCTGAAAAGATGGAAAACAAAAGTGTTGTAATAACAGGCGGCTCGCGCGGCATCGGTCGCGCCTGCGCCATAACTTTCGCAAAGCACGGATATAACGTGCTTGTGGGATACAACAAAAACAAAGCGGCGGCAGAGGAGACTCTTGCCGCTGTTTCTTCATACGGAGTAAAATGTGCTGCTTTCTGCGCCGACATCTCAAAAAGAGACGAGGCGCGCCGACTCATATCAAAAGCTATGTTCGAGTTCGGAAAGATAGACGTACTCGTCAATAACGCGGGTATAGCTCGCGCGGCTCTGATGACCGATGTTACCGAGGAAGATTTTTCTCAGCTGTTCTCAACGAATGTCGGCGGCGCGTTCTTCGTTTCTCAAGCAGCTATTCCCGAGATGATAAACGAAGGCGGCGGAAAGATAATAAATATATCCTCCATGTGGGGACAGGTAGGCGCTTCGTGCGAAACGTTGTATTCTTCGACAAAGGCTGCCGTTATAGGATTGACAAAAGCGATGGCAAAGGAGCTTGCTCCCTCTCGCATCACTGTAAATTGCGTTGCTCCGGGTGTTATAGATACAGATATGAATGCTTGCTATGACGAGGACACGATGGAAGACCTTCGAGAAAAGACACCGCTCTCTCGCCTCGGAACACCCGAGGACGTGGCAAATGCGGTATATTTCCTCGCGTCCGAGCAGGCGGATTTCATCACAGGTGAAGTCATAGCCGTAAACGGCGGATTCGTTATAACTTGATATAAGGATATAAAAATGCTCATTTGTGTTTCCAAATGAGCATTTTTTCTTTTTGAGAATATCAAAAAGATTGAAGCAAAAACATTTTCCGCATTTTTTCTTGACAAAACATAAACATTGTGATATAATAAATAAGCTTAATTGAATACGGAGGGATATCGAAGTGGTCATAACGAGGCGGTCTTGAAACCTGCTCGGTTCTGTCCTTTCA
>CAZFTE010000022.1:0-21523 GCA_964521785.1 uncultured Lachnospiraceae bacterium | reverse complement strand
TAGCTGCAAAACTATTTGATGTGTTAGTGAAAATTCACTTTACGAATTGAAGAAAATTTAATATAATGTCTTGACAAAGACAGCATATTGTGTTATACTTAATCAGTAAAAAACAAAGAAGGACGTTCTCCGTTCTCACCCTGCCGCAAAAGCGCGCTCGGTCAATAACACGATGTTTCCCAAGTCTCTTGGGTATGTTATGTCTTGTATGCGGAGAGCCTTTACTTTGGCTTTCCGCTTTTTATTATTTATTTTGTTATGGAGGTGCTTACCATTAGCACGAAAGAAAATCTTATCAACGAGGAAATAAAGATTCCGGAGGTCCGCCTCGTATCTACTGACGGCGAGATGCTCGGAGTTGTCAAAATAGCAGCGGCACTCGAAATGGCTCACGAGAAAGACCTTGACCTTGTTCTTATCTCTCCTGCCGCCGTTCCCCCCGTATGCAAAATAATGGACTACGGCAAATTCTGCTTTGAAAAAGAAAAACGCGCTAAAGAAGCGAAGAAAAAACAGCAGGTTGTCGATATCAAGGAAATCCAGCTCTCCTGCACGATAGGCGACCACGATTTCCAGACAAAGCTTAACCATGCACACCGCTTCCTTAAAAACGGCGATAAGGTTAAGGTTGTAGTTAGATTCCGCGGTAGAGAAATGCGCCACACCGACCTCGGTGCGGAAATACTTCAGAGATTCGAAAAGGGTTGCGAAGGTATAGGCGCTGCGGAGAAAAAAGCTGTTCTTGACGGACGTAACATGACAATGTTCATTTCGCCCGTAAAACAATAAATTTTTGTAAAATCGAAAGGAATATAAAGTTATGCCGAAGATCAAAACACACAAGGCTACTGCTAAAAGATTTTCCACTACAAAGAGTGGTAAAGTAAAACTCAACTCTTCTTTCCGTCGTCATAAACTCGGAATCAAGACACCCAAACGTAAGAGACAGCTCAGAAAGAACGCTTATTTGAGCTCTTCTTTCACAAAAACGATCAAATCCCTTATCAACGACTGATCTGCGGAACAATTATTTAGGAGGATACTGAAATGGCAAGAGTTAAAGGCGCGATGATGACTCGCAAGAGAAGAAATAAAATGTTGAAGCTTGCAAAAGGTTACTGGGGTGCTAAATCCAAACACTTCAAGATGGCTAAACAGGCTGTTATGAAGAGCGGTAACTACGCTTTCGCAGGCAGAAAGATGAAAAAGAGAGACTTCCGTTCTCTTTGGATCACAAGAATTTCTGCACAGGCTAAAGTTTGCGGAATCAACTATTCCAAATTTATGTGCGGTCTTAAAAAAGCAGGCATCAACCTCAACAGAAAGATGCTCGCTGACCTCGCTGTAAACGACAAAGAAGCTTTCGCTTCTCTCGTTGAAACAGCTAAAAACGCTCTTTAATTTATAAAGAGAATATAATAGCGATTTATGAAAACCAAGGTGCATATGCACTTTGGTTTTTGTTTACAAATTTTTATTGAAAAGGTGAACGCAAAATGCAAAAAGAGCGCGATATCATAACCAGCAGAAAGAACCCATCCGTGCTTGCCGCCGCGGCGCTTGCGGACAAGAAGCAGCGCGACAAAACGGGGCTTTTCGCTTTTGAGGGCATAAAGCTTTTCGAGGATGCGGCAAAGGAAAAAACAGAGATAGAAAAGGTCTTTGTTACGGAAAAAGCATACGAGCGTTGGCAGTCAGTTTTCGAAAAAGCGGATATTGACGAAAAACTTGTTTTTGTAACGGACGAGGTATACGAAAAGCTTTCTTTTGAAAATGCGCCGCAGGGCGTGTTTACAGTTGCGCGTAAATTTGCGAAAAAAGAGATAAGCTTTGGCGAAAACGATGTTGTAATGTTGCTCGATACGTTGGGCGACCCCGGAAATTTGGGTACGATAATCCGCAGTGCGGACGCTTTCGGCGTTTCCGCGGTATATATCGGCGAGGGAAGCGCCGATATATACAATCCCAAGACAGTGCGCGCTTGCATGGGTTCCCTTTTCAGGGTCAATTTGCGCGTTTGCACAGATATCGTTTCCGCTATCGCCGATCTGCGTGCAGAAGGCTTTGAGCTTTATGCCGCAATGCTCGATAAGACGAGCAAAAATCTGCTCGACCTCGATGTATCGGGCAAGATAGGCTTTATCATCGGCAATGAGGGTCATGGTGTTTCCCAAAAAGTCAGAGAAGCTTGCGGCAAAAGCGTTATCATTCCCATGTGCGATGGTCCCGAATCGCTCAACGCGGCAACGTCGGCTTCCGTTTTGATGTGGGAAACGCACAGAGCGAGAGCAAAAAAATAAACGGCTTATTTTTGATATACTCGGAGGAACCGTAATGGATACAATGCTTTATTATATATGGCTTTCACTGCGTTGCGGCGCGGGAAGCGAAACGGCAAACTTTCTTCTTTCCAAATTTTCCTCTCCGAAAGAGATATTCAGAGCCGATAAATACGCGCTCTATGATGCTCTGCCCGAGAACGAAGGTCTGGCAAACGCACTTTGCGACAAAGATATTTCCGTTGCGGAGCGTGTTTTGGAATATTGTCAGCGCGCAAACGTCGGCATATTGACACCCGAAAGCGGGATATATCCGCAAAGATTGCGAGCTATCCACGCAAAGCCGATAGTTTTATATTATAAAGGAACGTTTCCGAACATCGATGAAAAAGTAGCCATCGCTTGCGTCGGTACGAGAAAATGCTCCGAAAAAGGATCGCGTACAGCATATAAGCTCGGCGCGGACCTCGCCGATGCGGGAGCGATAGTTGTTTCCGGCATGGCTTACGGTATCGATGCCATGTGCGCTCGCGGTGCACTTTCGCGTAAAGGGCATACGATAGCTGTACTTGGTTGCGGCATCGATATCGTTTATCCGCGAGAAAATGAAGCGCTTATGAAGTCTATTTGCGAAAACGGAACTGTTTTGACGGAATATGCGCCAGGTACACCGCCGACAGGCAAACATTTTCCCGTAAGGAACAGGCTTATCGCGGGTCTTTCGCTCGGAACGGTCGTTGTTGAAGCGGACGAAAGGAGCGGTGCGCTCATCACGGCGGAACACGCTCGCAAGCAGGGAAAAGATGTATTCGCTTTCCCTGGGGATATAGAAAGCTCCTATCACAACGGTACGAACGAGCTTATAGCAAGCGGCGCACATATGGTGCGCTCCGCCAAAGAGATACTTTTGGAATATGAAGATATATGGCACGGCAGAGTCAATATCGACGATATAAATGCAAGCAACGGTCATATTGCGGAAGAGCAAGAGGCTCCTTTTGCGCCTACTCCCGCAGATCTTGCGACCGAAACAAAAAAGAAGCGTTCGATATTCGGAAAAAAGCGCGTAGTTTCCAACAGAGTTGTGGAAAAAGCGAAGCGAATCGCCGAAAATCGAATGGAATATGACGAGATGACCGAATTATCAAGCGTTGGCTCTGTCGTTTCGGCGGATAAGTCAAAAGAAAGAAGCATAGTCCCCTCGCTCGAAGGCATGGAAAAACTCGTTTGGGAGAGCCTTGAGGGAACTATGTCGGGCGACGAGATAGCTGCCGCGATACAGGCTAAAACGGGAAACGGAATAGATATGAACGAGGTAATGAGCGCACTCACATCGCTCGAAATAGACGGTCTTTGCAAAAGTTTGCCCGGAGGCTTATTCGTCAAATAGAGCATTGTTCACAAATTGGGGCTTGACACGACTTCGATTTTAAGTGTATAATGCGTTTAACAGAACTCATAAGAAGGGAGATATTGCGATGCAAAAGCTCGTGATAGTGGAATCGCCCACAAAGGTCAATTCGATAAACTCATATCTCGGGGACGAATATAAAGTTATAGCGTCCAAAGGACACGTCAGAGATCTTCCGAAAAGTAGCCTCGGCGTCGATATAGAGAACAATTTTAAGGTCAAATATATAAATATACAGGGTAAGGGAGAGCTTATAAACCAGATAAAGAAGGAAGCGAAGAACGCCGACGTCATCTATCTTGCCACCGACCCCGATCGCGAGGGCGAAGCTATCGCTTGGCACCTTGCGACAGTGCTTGGAATAGAGCCTGAAAAAGCAAACCGCGTATCCTTTAACGAAATAACGAAGAACACGGTAAAAGCGGAGATAGAACACCCCCGCGCTATAAATATGGACCTTGTAAATTCTCAGCAGGCGCGCCGCGTGCTTGATAGGATAGTCGGCTATAAACTCAGCCCGTATCTTTGGAAAACGGTAAAATCGGGTCTTTCCGCGGGCAGAGTGCAGTCTGTTGCAACGAGAATAATAGTAGAGCGCGATGCGGAGATAAACGCATTTGAACCCAAGGAATATTGGACCGTAGAAGCATTGCTCAAGGGCGCGGGCGCCAGAAAGATAAAAGCAAGATATCACGGAAACAAGAATAATGACAAAGCGGAGCTTTCCTGCGAAAGAGAAGCGCAAAAAGTGCTTGACGCTTGTAATTCCGAAAAATTTATCGTTTCCAAGGTGGTTCGCGCGAAGAAGAATAAATCTCCGTTGCCTCCCTTTATCACATCGACCATGCAGCAGGACGCGTTCCGCAAGTTGAATTTCCAGACGAAAAAGACGATGCGTATCGCTCAGGAACTTTACGAAGGCGTAAAGCTCGGTTCCGAATTTGGCGGCACACACGGTATCATCACTTATATGAGAACTGACTCCTTGCGTATATCCGATGAAGCGGCAAGTGCGGCGCAGAAATATATCGTATCTAAATACGGTGTGGAATATTATCCATCTCGCAGAAGAGTGTTTAAATCCTCAGGTTCGGCACAGGACGCGCACGAAGCTATCCGCCCCGCAAGCATGGAATATGAACCCGAGCAGATAAGAAGATATCTTTCCAACGACCAGTTTAAGCTCTATAAGCTCATTTGGGACAGATTCATCGCAAGCCAGATGAAGAATGCGGAGCTTGATACGATGAACGCGGATATCGATTGCGGCGAATACGTTTTCAAAACAAGCGAATATTCCGTTAAATTCAAGGGATATCTCAACGTCTATGACGATTCCGATAATCCCGAGGATTCCGAAAAGCTCAACAAGGTATGCGAGCTTACGGAGGGACAAGAGCTTACGCTCGACAGCGTGAACGGCGAAAAGAAATTCACCTCTCCTCCTCCGCATTTCAACGAAGCTTCGCTTACAAAATTCCTCGAAGAAAAGGGCATCGGCAGACCAAGCACATATGCTTCCACGATAAGCACGATAATCGACAGAGGATATGTCGAGAGAGACAAAAAAACTTTGCGTTCCACGCCCTTGGGCGAAGCGACCGTAGAGCTTATGAAGAAGAATTTCCCCAGCATAGTAGATTACAAATTTACGGCTAACATGGAAACCAACCTCGATAAGATAGCCGCGGGAGATGAAACTCCCGAAGAGGTATTGGGAGATTTCTATGAGGGATTTGAAAAGACCCTTGAAAAAGCTCAGTCCAAGATAAAAGAGAACAAAGTTGAGCTTCCCGTTGAGGAATCGGATATAATATGCGAAAAATGCGGCAAACGCATGATAATAAAATCGGGAAGATACGGAAAATTTGCCGCTTGTCCCGGTTACCCCGAGTGTAAGAACACAAAGCCCCTTGCAAAGGACGGCACATCTGCTGCCCCCGAAAAGGAAGAACCCGAAAAGACGGACATCAAATGTCCCGATTGCGGAGGCGATGTTGTTATACGCAAGAGCAGATACGGCAAATTCTACGCCTGCACGAATTTCCCCAAATGCAAATATACAAAAGCTATCAAGGAAGAGATCGGCGTTGCTTGCCCGAAATGCGGCGGCGCTATCGTTCGCAGTTTCGGCAGAAGAAAGAGCGTATTTTATAACTGCGACAATTATCCGAAATGTGATTTTTCCGTTTGGGATATGCCCACGGGCGAAAAATGTCCGCAGTGCGGCTCGCTCATGCTCGAGAAAAAGGGCAAAAAATATCATTATTGCATGAATGAATCCTGCGGCTATAAGACCGAGGCTAAAGAAGAAACGAAAGAATAAAAATAAGCCCCTGCATTTTATAAAATGCAGGGGCTTTATTCGTTTAAAGCGATATTATTTTTTTCTGTTTGCCCAAATATCCCAAGCGCCGAATACCGCGAAAGCCGTAGCAGCAGCCGCAATGGGTAATATCCAAAAAGACTTGTCGCCGCCGATATATTTGGCTATCATAAAGCAGAGTACCGCAATGCCCGCGGCAAGCTCCGCTATGCCGAATATGCGACTGCTCCTGCGTTGCTTCAAAGCTTTTGCCGCATAATCATCGCCAGAACCTATGAAAACGCCGTCAACGGCGATATCGGGTCTTTCTTTCGTAACGACAAAACGGCAAGTAACGCCGCAAAGAGTCAATTCCTCGTCAACATTGCCGAACGTTTTTTTATATATCGTGGTGATGAATTTTTCTCCTTCATATATAAAATATTTATTTCCGCTGTCTTCGCAGGAAATCTCCTTGCCGTTTAGGTTCCAAGTATATTCTTTAGCCATTATCAGCCGTTCGCTTCCTGCGCTCTTGCTCCGAGAGTTGCAAGAAATTCATCAAGGTCTGCTTTGAGTTGGTCGATATTTTCGCTTATGCTGACGGTCTCTTTCCAAAATGTTTTGTAGACCCTTACAAGGGACATCGTTGTAAACGCAACACTGCGTTCAAGCTCTCTCTTGGAGCGCTTGAGAAGTATATCGTTTTTCGCCTGTTCGTCCTCGTCGTTTTCGAGCTTGAGCGCTTCCAGCGCCTCGTTCTCTTCTTCCTCTTCAGCCGCTTGTTCGGGAGTTTTTGCGTGTTTGACGGTAACTTTTATACTGCTGAGGTAGCCGTCGATATAATTCGCGGCTTGTTCTATGGGAAGTTCGCGGAGAGCTTCTGCCTTATCGTTTTCAAGGTTGCCGTTTTCGCGCACTACCTCCGTTTCCAAAACGTAGCCGAGCGAAAAAAAATCCTCTCCCATATCATAAGTAAGCTCGGAAGCGTTTTTTACAAGAGCCTGCTCTTTGGCGCTGATATCGTCCTTTGTTATCTTTTTACTTGAGATCTCCATTTGCTTTTTCCTTTCTTGTTAAATAAATTTTTGCATATTTAAAAATAATATGTTGAAAAAAACCTTGTTTAGGTGTAAAATAGATATATCCGTTTTTGCGCGTGAATATTTTTGCGAAAGGAATCTTTAACATGGCTGAAAATGATATGATGGAAAAAACAACTTCTCTCGCTTCCGATGAGATGAGCGAAGAAGAGATTCGCGGAACCATAAAAAACGTATATAACGCGCTTCTTGAAAAAGGCTACAATCCCATTGGACAGCTTGCGGGTTACATACTTTCGGAAGATCCGACGTACATAACGAATCATAACGGCGCCCGCGCCATTATGAGAAAAATAGACCGCGACGAGCTTTTGGAATTGATGATCAAAAATTATCTCGGAGTATAACTATATATATAATTATACTGTCTTTTATGCGTCGTTGCAAGTACTATTTCAAAACTCTACACATAAAGAAAATAATATGTTCAAGAAAGGAACTGATAATATGAAAAATAAAATTTTAAGATCTGTTTTTGTATTGGCTCTTTGCTTGGGAACATTGCTTTCATGCATAAGTTGTGCGAGAAAGGCATATGCTTGCAATATAATTAACGATACTTTTTTTGAAGTGTCCGCCGAAAACGATAATGCCGATAAACAAACCATAAAAATAGGAGATTTCACATACAACGTAACATACGATTCGAGCGTTAGATCGAATTTAACGAATGACTTGTTCGATATATACGGAGTTGTCGATGGCTCCTCCGAACTTGTTATCAGCAAGATAAGAGTTGATGCCAAGACAGGCGAAATATACAGTTTCAGCAATATGACTCCTTATCAAAAGATCGATAATATCGACGAGATGACAGACGAGGATTTGAAGGCGGCAGTTGAACAGCTTGCAGCCGAACTTGTAGATTTCGATAAATATAACACTTTCGAAGTTGTTTGTCCGCAGTCGAACGGTGCAATGTACTATTTGGTATGGCAGGTACAGCAGGAATTAAAATGCAACAATAAGGTCGAGATATATATTACACTCGACGGAGAGATAAAACATTTTTACAGAACGGAAGCTTGCCCCGTAAGTCTTACAACGTCCTTTATCACACAGGAATCCCGCAACGCTTTGTTGGAAGACGAGATATGCGAGTATTTGAATGTCAGATCTCTCGATGGTATCGAGTATGAGATACAGTCCGAAACATTGTCATATTTATGATGGCAAGGACGCGATAATCTATTCCGTGAAGATCATAGAAGATGGTTTTGGGGAATTGATATCTTTGGTCATATATTAAATCGATCGCCGAGAAGGCGGTCAGGCGCTTCGGCGCTTGACCGCCTTCTTTTATTTTCAGCGGGGAACGATGCAAGAAATTTCAAAAATAAGAACAAAAGTTTGATTTTTTCTCTTTTTTGTGATACAATAATTATAAACTAAAAACAGGATAGTTCATCTTTTGAACTATGAAAGGAAAATATTATGCAAGCACTCACACGCCGCGAAAAAGAGGTATATGATTATATCTGCGCCACGATAGAGCAGAACGGATATTCACCTTCCGTGCGCGATATCCGCGATAATCTCGGTATAAAAAGCACCTCTACCGTCCACGCTTATATAAGCCGTTTGGAAGAAAAAGGTTACATTCACAAGGAGGACGGAAAAAGCAGAACGCTCACGCTCGGCGATGACGCGCCGACATCGGCAAAAAATAAGACGCGCGTTCCGATAGTGGGTCAAGTAGCGGCGGGTCTGCCTATCCTTGCAGAGCAGAACATAGAGGGTTATATAGATTTTTCCCCGATAGGCAAGCGCCTTATAGGCGAGTTATTTGCGTTGCGCGTAAAGGGCGAGAGCATGATAGAAGCAGGAATACTTGACGGAGATTATGTTGTGGTCTGCCGCACTTCTTACGTCGAGAACGGCGATATAGCCGTTGCGCTCGTCGGCGAAGAGGCGACAGTCAAAACGTTTTATCGCGAAAACGGTCATTTCCGACTTCAGCCCGAAAATAAGACGATGAAGCCCATAATAACCAAAGAACTTTATATACTCGGAAAGGTAATTGCCAACGTTCGCTATTACGATTGACAGGGTGATAAAGTGAAAAATCAGATATATGCTTCCACAGGTACGTTTATAGGTATGGCAAACGGATTTGACCATAACATTATAAAAGAAAAAGCTTCGCAGATACATTGCGATGGCTTTGAACTTATGTTGCTCACCGCATGGTACGATGATTTTGACCGCATCACGCGCGAGATAGCGACGTTCGGTCTGAATTTTCCCGTAATACATTTTGAAAAGGGCATAGGGATATTGCTCGCGGAAAACACACGTGAAGCCGTTGCGACGGCGAGAAAGAATTTCACTCGCAACATAGAGGCGGCGAAGCGCGTCGGCGCGAAAAAAGCGGTATTCCATCTTTGGGGCGGCAGAAATTCGGATCTTTTTACGGAATATTCCGTAAAGCTCGTTCCGGAATTTTATCGTGAATGTGATGAGGCCGGCATAGAGCTTTTGATAGAGAATATACCCGCGCGCTATCATGGACCCGTTTGCAACTGGCTCATGGTAAGGCGCGAATATCCCGACGCAAAATTTATATATGATACGCGCTTCGGCGAATTTCATATGGAACACGACAGGATATTCGAGCCTGCTTTTTGGCGCGATGTAAGACATATACACATAAGTTCGTTTGAAAGTCATATGAAACAATGGGGATTGTTGCGCCCGATACTTCACCCGGGCGAGGGCAGAGTGGATTTCGATTCGTTGATAGCCCGTATGCCGAGATATGACCACAGCGTAACCTTGGAAAGCCCCGTCCTTGCTTCGGACGGAAGCATCAATATCGAAAAACTCAATGCTTCTCTCGATTATCTTTACAGAAAATTTTACGAAAAAGAGCTTGCGGAAGCTAAAATTGATAACATTCGGTAAATTTTAGTTTAGTTGAGTGGATTTTATGCGTATTATATGATAAAATATTATCTATGATTCAAATGCGAGCGGCATTTTTGCGCGCTCGCAAAAATATTGTTCCATAAAACGGAGGCATAAATGGAAAATACAAAGAAGAACACCAAAAAAGCGATAGTGATCATTGCGTCTTTTTTGGCTGCGGCGCTCGTTATAGTGCCGATAATACTTATTTTTGCGACAAGAAATACCTCTCCCATTAAATTTTTGATGGAAAAAGACCTTTCCGAATATGTTACTGTCGGACAAACGAACAGTATCGACTACGCGCAAGCAAGGATAAAGCTCAAATCGGGCTACGATACTTTTCGCGTAAGCTTGACGGAAGCGTATTTCGGCACATCTGTCTATGTTGAAGAAGGCTCCACGATAGATATGAAACTTTCCGCGGAGCTTGTAGAAGAAAAAGACGGTGCGAAGGAATATACAAATATAGAACTTCCCGAAAAATATTCTTCAATACAGGGTTATCGCCCCTATTCCGAAGAAAATAACAGATTTTTCGACATTGCCATGGCGAGCGCGGGCAACACCGACGAATATAAGCAGTATTATATCACTCTCGGCACGAAAACGCAGTTTACCGCGGTCGTTCCCGAGGGTGAATATTACGGCGAGTACGCGGGCAAGACGCTCCGTTTTACCGTAACGGTAACGGATTATGTTTCGAGATATATCTATCTCTATGACGGAACGGACCAATCCATCTCCACTGTGTCGGATTGGTACAGCAAGATCGTCGGAAACATCACGCCCAAGAGCGATGAAAAAATAGAGAGCGGCGACGTTATCATATATGATTGCATCGACAAAGACCAGGACGGCAACACGAGCGAATACAGAGACCTCTACCTTGAGGTTACGGAGGGAAATATCCTCGATATATTCGGCGGTTATGCCACAGGAGATACTTTTACAAAGACGATAGGCTCCGTAACGGAGGATTTCACCGTAAAAGCGGTATTCAAACTCGATGATGCCAAAGAAGCCATAAACGATATGGGTTATGAAAGCGTGTTCGTTTTGAAAGAAGAGCTTCGTATGTGGTGCTACGCGGTATACAGCGATGGCTTTACGCTCCTCGCTTCCGAAAATTCTCAGGTGATCTCTTATCCCAAGAGCCTTATAAGCGTTTATAAAAAGCTCGAATATGAAACATGGGAAACGGAATTCAGAGAAAGCGCGCTTTCGTTTGCAAAGAATTTCGGCGATGACACGGCTCTTTCTTCTTATGGAATAACGGGATATGATACCATGGAAGAATACCTTGACGATCTTTTGAACAGCCATGTGGAAACTCTTGTAGGAGAGCTTCTGGTAACATATGCGGCGGCAAGAGATTTCGGTATATTGGACGATCTTTATGCAAGATATACTTCTTCCTTGGAAAATTATATCGAAGCAGGCGGATATGCTTCCAAAAGCGAAGCGCTCGCTTCCCTTGCGGATAACGCGGACGAGGCTTGCATATTCTATTCCAATTTTCTCTCTCCCATTCTCGGCAAAGAGTACGCGTTGAAAGTGAACGGAGCGCCGTTTGCACAATATATCGCAGACAGCTATGCTTCTTAAAATAACAAAGAAAGCGAAATTTTTATAATGTTTGAAAATATAAGATCTATAATGAAAAAAGCGGCTGCGCTCTCACTTTCCGCCGCGATGCTCTGCCTTGCGAGCTGTGGAGATGTGTCTGAATACAATTTTGCAAACGCAGATCTTTCCAAATATGTCTCTCTTCCCGATATGAGCATATATACCCACGAAAACGTGATGGCTGAATATGCGAATGAAAAGAAAAAAGCCGACGAAGAGAAGAGCAACAAATACGTTCTTTACAGCGGTTCCTCGTTCGATTTTTACGTTACGTCATATGTTAAGAACGGCGAAAGATTTGAAAGATACGAGCCTTATTGTTTCGAAACGCTCGGAGAGAGCGTAAAGCAATATTTCGTGCTTCAGAACGCTTCCTGCGCGGATTTCGATAAATGCTTGATGTCGAATATATCCAACGCGCAAGACGCGGCAAAGAGCGCGAGAACGATTGAAAACGGCAAAGCGTTTTCGTTCGTTATCGGCATAAGCGACTCTTGCTCGAATAAGGATATTGCGGGAAAAGAGATGAGATTTGTCATTACTCCCGAGGACCATTCCGACGTGCTTATCGGCGACAGCTCTATCATGGACCTTTGCAAAGACTATATCTCGAAAGCTACAGAAAAGAAGACTGCGGAATGGGGCGATGCGGTGTTCATCTCCGTTGTCGCATCGAGCGGAAGCAGCACGCTCTATACAAACACGGATATGCTCGTTTTTGTCGGCGATAATACGATATATCCCGGATTTGACGAATGGATCGTCGGCAAGAGCGCAGGTTCCGAAACATTTACGGTTACATTTGCAAGCGACGAGTTTGATGAAGCCCACGCGCTCTATGCGGCTAACGGCAAGACGGTAACGTTCTATACGAATATAACGAAGATATGCGGAACGGAAGGTATATTCGATAACGAAGACGATTTTGACAGCGTTTGGGAGATGAAAGAATATTTCCGCTTGCAAGTTTTTACAAAAAATTATATCTATAATTCTATTATAGAGGATATAGAAGTTTCCTCTTATCCCAAAAAAGGATACAGATATATCAAAGCTTCCGTTGAGTCTATAATAGAAGAATATATCGAATATTACACGGAATATCTTTCAAAACTCGTTACGGACGCGAACGAAGAATATGTCTTGGAGTATTTGCAGACAAATGTCTTCGGCTCCGCGGAATACGACACAAAAGAAGAACTTGTTGAAGCTCTCACGATCGAAACTCTCGAATATATCATCATAAATAATGCTATCGCGGACGAGATAGGCATAGAATATACGACAGAAGAATATGAAGCGGACTTCAAACAGTTTATCCTTGCTTTGGGCGCTTACGAATCGAGCGACGATATTTCGGAAGCGGAATCGCAGGCTATCGGCGGCAGACAATATTGGTATGCCACTTTGATAGTTGAAAAAGCTTTGGATAAGCTTGTCGGTGCGGTGCTTTCTTAACGGATATCGAAAAAATAAAAGGATATTGCGTTTGCAATATCCTTTTGCTTTGAAAACGGCATAAAGTTTTTTAATAATATTGCGAATTATTTTTATCTCTTGTATATACATTCTTAAAAAAATATGTTAAACTAATAGCATAACATTTGATGATGCACTTAGTTTTGTATTCGGAGGATCTATAAAAATGGCATTGCGGCTTACCGAAAAGTCCGATATAAAAATATTTATACTTTATCTTCTTTCGCGTGTTGAACGACCGCTCGATTTCGTAACGCTTCATGATATATGCGTTCAAGACGAATTTATAAACACGTTCGATTTCATGAATGAATTTTATGAGCTTTGCGATATAAAGGCGATCGCTGTCGAAAAGGACAAAAACGGCAACGAGATAGTACATATCACGCACAAAGGAAGAGATACGGCGCAGACCATGAAAGACGCTATCCTTCCCGAAATACTTGACCACGCCGTAAGATCGGCGCTTCAGCTCATCTCGTTTCAAACGAGAGGGCTTTCTCCCCATGCTTCCGTAGAAGAAGCTGAGGGCGGAAAATATCGTTTCCGCTGTTATGTGAGCGGCGACGACGGCGTTTACATGGATACGCAGTTGTTGCTCGATTCGAGAAAACAAGCGGAGCGAATGTTGCTCAACTTTAACGAGAGGAGCGAATTTATCTACCGCGGTATGATGGCGCTCTTTTCGGGAGACATGAACTACCTTGCCGAAAGTTGGAGCGAAGATCTTGCTTGCACGAACGAAGAAAAAGAATAAAGATCTTGGAGGATAATGATTTTGAACGGCGAAAACAATAACGGCGAAAAAAAGAGAAAACGATTTAATCTTTATGATGTGATGTACGGACGCGGCGGAAAAGGCGTTCGCAAAAAAGACGTTATTAAAAACTACAATTTCAAGAACTTTTTTAAACTTTTCGGCAGAAGGTTCCGTCAGATAGTAACGGTGAATCTTTTGTATATATGCGGAAACTTTCCGATATTCTTTCTCCTTTTGGCGATAAGCGGCAATCTGAGCAGACAAGCAGTCTTGCCGACGAGCGAGATATATTCCGTTTTATACGGCATCTCCACGGCTGGCGGAGACAATGCCGCGCTTTTGCCTTTTTCGGGCATACATGGTGTCATGAGCAATTTTCCCGTGCCTCTCGGCGCGGATAATATCCTTGTAAAAATATTATACGGACTTTCGCTTTTGACCCTTATCACGTTCGGTCTTGTCAATGCGGCTTGCGCGTATATCATGAGAAATACGGTAAAGGGCGAGCCTGTGTTCCTCGGTCCCGACTTTTTCGGTACGATAAAGAAAAATTGGAAAATGGCTGTTCCCATGGGCATATTCGATGCTGTCGTCCTCGGACTTTGCACATATGCCGTATATTCCTATTACCTCAATTATTCCACGATGTATATAATGTTCTTCTGTTCTCTTGTAACGCTCATGTTCTATCTTTTCATGCGCTTCTATATGTACATGATAATGGTAACGTTCGACATGGGATTTTTTAAGATAATAAAGAACAGTTTCATCTTTTCCATACTCTGCTTCGGCAGAAACTTTTTGGGCTTGTTCGGCATCGCTTTGATAGCATTGCTCACGATGTTCTTAGCGGCGGTATATACGCCCATCGGCATAATCCTTTTGCTAGTGTTTGTTTTCGGCGCGGCTACATTCATTTCAACATATGTTGCGTATCCGCAGATGAAGAAATATATGATAGACCCTTATTATAAAGAAAACGGCGAGAAGCGCGAAGAGGGCGAAGAACCCGAAGAGCAGGAATTTGAGGCAAACGGAAAACCCGGCGGTTATGGTGAAGACGACGGCGAACTTTATGACGCAGGCGAATACATTACCGACGAGGAAGAACTCAGACCTCGCAAGAAAAACGCAGAGTGATTTTTAAAAATAAAAAAATACGGTGTAGCTCTTAAAAAGAGTTGCACCGTATATTTTTTTTGCGTATAGCTACGATCTTTATTTTTCGGCGATGAAAAATAATCTCGGCATTATCAAGAATACATTGCCGTCATCTAAAAAAGTATATTCTTCATTGATGCGCTTTTGCAGATCGTTTAAAAATTCTTTTTGCTCATTTTCTTTAAGAAGAGCAAGATAAGGTCGGAGTCCGCTGCCCTTATACCATTCGAGGACCAAGGTATCATCAACAACATGATAATAATTACTTTGCCAAATGGTAGTATTTTTAAATCGCTTTGCAAGCGAGTTATAGTAACCTTCTTGATTCATATTATGAAAGTTTTTGATGTTGCCGAGCTTTGTCCATTTTTGCTCGATAAGTTTATATAAGATACCGTAAAATTGCGATTCATCGGTAAGAGGCATCTGTGCTGCAAAAATACCGTTATCGTTCAATATATCGTATACTTCGTCGATAAGCTTTTCCTGCTCGTTTATCCAATGTATGCAAGCGTTTGAAAATACGAGGTCGAACTTGCCTTGTAATTTGTCAAGATCCGCGGGTGCGTATCCTTTGACAAATTCAATATTCGGATGATCTTTTCTTGCTTTTTCAAGCATATTATCATCGGGATCGAAGCCTATCACGGTCGAATGAGAGAATTTTTCGGCAAGATCTCCCGTGCTGTTTCCGGGACCGCATCCCAGATCCAATATTTTATTGAAATCTCCGTTCAATCGCGACAGCAAGTCGATGCAAGGTTGTTTGCGTTCGCTTGCGAATTTTAAATACTGATTTGAATCCCAAGCCATGGTACTACCTCCTGAACAATATATAACTGTTTTTACAGTATACAATATCTTTTGATCTTTTTCAATATTCTGTCCGATATTTAAGCTTTATCGAAAAGCGGAAAGAGTTTACACAATGAAGGCATTTTTATATATCATATGGCAAGAAGGGGAATGATATGCTGTATATCGCCAAGCTCCTCTTGGCGCATAACGATTACGGAGTTCCTGTAAAAATCGGTATGCTCTATGAAGCGGAAAGAGGAAGCGATAACGCGGATAAAGTCCGATTTTTCGCTCTTGTCCGCCATATAGCAAACGGAGAGGAAGCGTATTATTATATATGCCATGCAAAGTGCGAGAAAAGCATCGCTTGTTCCCATTTCGGGGCGAGTATATGGGAATTGTTCGTAAAATATGTGATTTATCATTATCTTTTCAAAGTATATGTCCGCGTCGGGCAATACGGAAAAGAGATGTTCTTTTGCCGCGTCGTATTTTTTTGCGACATCGCGCAAGGTCTCCTCGTTCAATGAGGTATCATTGCTTATACCGATATTTTTCAGAGCCGCAGGAATACATTGACGCAATGCGTCGCTCATATGCTCAAATCTAAAAATGAGTTTTATCAAAGATGCAAATTCATTTTCTCCGATGTGTGGTACAGCGCTTTCTATCTCAGTCAAGTCGTCGTTCATTATACAACCGATGGAACAGAACCTTTCGTAAAGCGACTTACTTCGTTCGCGAAGCTGTTCGATAGAAAGCCTTCGCTTTTTCATCTGTTCCGCCGTTGCAATGTTCGTTTCCACGCCGACATCTTCGCCGATGTCGAGTGCCATTTCTTCGAAATAGATATTGTCTGTGTTTTCTGTCAAAAGCTCAAGAGTTTTTTCGCAACTGCCCGAACACGAAAGTTCGTGCAGTACGCCTTTTTTGACCGAACGCGGGTACATTTTGCATACCATGGGCAAAACGTTTTCGCCGCAGGCTCGCTGGAGCGAGCAGTATCCCTCGTCGTCTATGAGCGGACAATATCCGCTCTTGCCCTCGTTTATCAGCGCGTAGCGTTCCGATGTCGGGCAATCTGCAATGTCAAAAGCACCCTCCAATTTTTTGCGAAGAGCTTTCTTGCAGTTGATACCGAATATCTTGTTGTATTCAGCAAAGCTGAGCGATATTCCCCAGCCGTGGCAGCAAACGTCCGTACATTCGCCGCATTTACATACGAAGCTTTTGTAGTAATCGGGTACGATAAATTTTTTTCTTTTCGTAAAAAAGACCTCTTTTCATAAAAAAATACGAAAATATTATATTTCCATAAAAAGTTAAATGTCAAGAGTTTTTTCTATACTATTGAAAAAAATTAAAAAAAGAGTTATTATGGTATTAAAAACATATAGATTTTAATAAACGGAGAAGATATCATGGCAGAAAAAACTAACGCTATGCGTAAATTAAGCAGTATGAAGATAGATTTCAAGGAGCATTATTGTGTTGATTCGGGGGCGATATCGGGCGTTGAGATAGCGACCGCGCTTGGAGAAGACCCCGCGCACGTTTTCAAAACGCTCGTTACCGTCGGCAAGTCGGGCGCGCATTATGTTTTTATGATACCTGCGGCAGAGGAGCTTGACACGAAAAAAGCGGCGGCTTTTGCCGGCGAAAAATCGATCGAGATGATAAAGTCTAAGGAACTTTTTCCGCTCACGGGATATATACACGGCGGTTGTTCGCCTATCGGTATGAAGAAATTTTTCCGCACGACCATACACGAGACAGCGAAAGATTTCGATACGATATTTTTCAGCGGAGGAAGGATAGGCTTTCAAATAGAGCTTCCTCCTCAGAAATTGGAGCAAGTCATAAAGCTTGAATATGCCGATATTATAAGATGATATTTGAATAATATCCGAAATATCCGATAAAAATCATTACGGCGTACCTAAAATGGTGCGCCGTAATGATTTTTTTAGGCGGTGTGATATGAAGAACCATTTTACAGACCTTGCGCTTGAAGCCAGAGACGAATATATGAGCAGATATGCCGAAAACCGCAAGAACGAAGCGGACGGGATAAGCTTTTACAGTCGAACGGAGGGGGAATTTTCCGTAAGCACGATAGATATTTTAAACGAATCGGGCGAACGCGCTCTCGGAAAACGGCGCGGAAGATATATAACGGTATCTTTTCCCGATATAACTCTTATGAGCTATGAGGATTTTGAGCGGCTATGCACGCTCTGCGCTTCGGAGATACGAGCCATTTGCGAGCATAACGCAAAGGAATTGAAAAGCGTTTTGCTTTGCGGACTTGGGAACGAACGAATGGCGCCCGATGCGCTCGGCGCCGCTTCGGCGAAGAACGTGTTGGTAACGCGCCATTTGAAAGAGCAAAAAAGGGAAGTTTTCGAAATGTCCGAGTTGTTCGATATCTGTGCCGTTTTCCCCGATGTGAGCGCGCATACGGGTCTTGACGCTTCCGAACTTGTACAAGCGGCGGCAAAGCAGACTTCTCCCGATGTCATAATCGCGATAGATGCGCTTGCGGCGCGAGGACCGTCGCGCCTTTGCTCCGTTTTACAGCTCTGCTCCGCGGGAATCTCGCCCGGTTCGGGTGTGGGAAACGCAAAAAATGCAATAGACGAAAAAAGCATGGGCGTTCCAGTCATTTCGATAGGGGTTCCGACGGTCATAAACGCGGCAACTTTGGTCCGCGATGTCGCGGGGGATAGAGCCGCGACAGACGAGATAAAAGAGCTTTTCGTTTGCCCGAAAGACATCGATGAGCTTTCGGTAAAGCTTTCAAAGCTCATAGGTTATTCGATAAATAAAGCGTTTCACGGCTCGCTTTCGTTCGGAGAGATGACGATGATGTGAATCAAAAAGCGACTTTTGCAATATACATTTATAAGATTGTGAGATAATATTGCGGAGGTGTATTTTGAAGACGGAGATATATCATACGGAGGTCGTGCCGTATACGAAAAAGACGAAAAGCAGGGCTTGGATATTGAGGTCGATATTTCTTTTGTTCGTCGTTTTGGCGGCGATAGCGCTTATCACGGTTCTTTACAAAAGCGGCAGAGAACTGTTGTCTTTCTTTATTTCGACAGGGCGGGAAGAACTCTTCCGAATGTTTGAAAAACGGCATATTTAAAGGCTTTTGAAAAAGTCAATAGGAATATTAAACAATTTTTAAAAAAAGTATTGACTTTTGTTGTGAAATGTGATAATATATAGGTGAAAAGAAAAAAGGGAAAAGGAAGTGATTAAGATGTTCCTTCTAGTGTTATTCTTAACCAAGTCTTTAACCGCTAAAATCCATCAGGCAGGGAATTAAATTCTTTTCGGCAAATGCATCGACTCAAGGTAATCCCAGGGAGGTTATCATGAAACGAATGGACAGAAAGAGAGTTCTCCTCTTCAGACTATAACGCGAACAAATGAAAGTTTGTTCAAAGTATTGTAAAGTGCGAGGAGAAACTTATGAAAAACTATAATTTCCATAGGAGCTTAGTACTCCTGATCATTTCATAACGGAGAACGGGGCAAGAGTGCCGTTCTCGTAAAAACAACAAACTACGCAAACGACCCACGTATCGTAGGAGGCTGTTTATGAAAAACGTAAAACAGATACTTCTTATCCGCATATGACGGAGAATGATGGTGAAAGCATCGTTCTCTTGACCTTAAGATAAGTCATAGCGAGCAGAGGGAGGATTTTATGATAGTTAACAGAACATATCGGAGGCTCGTACTCCTGGAACCCTAATAAAAGAGGTTGCGGCAAGATGTGCGCACCCTCTATATACCAAGTAATTAAAAAACATTCGCAATTGTCGGGTGTTCGTAAAACAGTTAAATCAAGAATTTAACTAATTTACGGCATCTGTCATGCAGGGTTGGTGTAACAACGAAATGAGCGATGCTGAGTTTTAGAACTTGGCATCGCTTATTTTTATCAAGTTACAGGAGTTTTCACAACATTTTTACGGAGGAACATACAATGCAAGAACTAACCTATACTCGTTGCGGAGATTATTATATTCCCGATATTTGTTTGGATGCAGAAAACAGACCGATTGGTCGATGGGGACGGATGCACAGAGATTATATCAAAGAGCATCGTCCTGCCCTTTACAGTCAACTATGTCTCAGCGGTAAATTCTGGACATACCTTGCCGATTTGAATGAACAAGCACAGAATCGCCTTGAACTAATTATTGAGCAAATGAAAAGCGTTGAGGGCGTGACAGAAGATTTGAAACAGCACAATCAAATGGCATGGGTCGGAATGATGAATAGCATTCGCAGTCGTGCAGAGAAAATTATTGTTTCAGAAATAATTTATCATTAAAATCGTCAAACGCTATCACAGAATAATAGAGCCTAAGTCGCTGTCCGATTGGATAGTGGCTTAGGCTCTGCTTATACTTTTGGTACATCATTAGATTTTGCCGTTAATAAGATCAATTCCTCCGGGCTTTCGGGCATACCCTGGCGCATCCACTCGTCCAGCCAGCCAAACAGCATTCCGGCAAACATGGATTTTCCATAGCGTTCAAGATTGGACTGTGCTTCATCCAATTTACACGCTGCCCGAAGATTGTCATAGATCATCACAGAAAGTCCATGCCGATAGAGCAGCAAATAAAAATCCTTATGTTTATAAAAATGCTTTAATAGTGTCTCAGAAAAGGCGTTCCCATCGCCCGTATCTTCAAATTCCTTGCCCCATTCCTGTATCAAAATGATCAGGTGTCTTTCAAGAATATCTCTCTTACTGTCAAAGTTTCGGTAGAACGATGCTCTGCCGACTTGTGCCTCCTGACAGATCTGGCTAATGGTAATTTCCTCGAATAGGTACTTTTCCATTAAATCAACGAGAGCGGCGGTAATGTGTTGGATCACATACCGGTTTCGCCCTTCATTACTGCTCGGTGATACATTTTTTCCTGTTTGTCTCATTTTTGTTCAACCTCTTGACTGCGTTGGTTTTTCTGCGTACAATGTTGCTGATGATACACTTGTATCATCATTATACCAAACAAAAGAACCACCGTCAAGGTTGGAAAGTAACTGAACATGAAGAAGAAATTGATTATTTTAGCTGTCATTGCGATGATAGCGTGTGTACTGGGTGCGTTGGCAGGAAAGGCTTTCCTGTCATTGTTTTAAGGAGAATGAAGATGAAGATTTTGAAGAAAACTTTATATGTGCTGCTGTGCATGGTGGTGGCATTAGTGTTGTTTCTGATTTCGTTTATGATCTCTATGATCGGTACATACAACGATGCAAGAGCTGCGTGGAATGTCGAATGGGGCGACACCGTGGGTACAATCTATCGTGACATTGATCGAAACGAAGCTGATTTGACGGGATATGACCTTTATGTGCCTGCCAAAGTAGATACAAACAAAAATTATTCGCTGATTTTGTATATTCACGGCGGCGGATTTACGGGCGGCGACAAAGCAGATGGCGAGAGTGTTTGCAAATATTACACTGCACGGGGATATGTTTGTGCGTCGGTAAACTACACGGTTGCCGATGGCAAACATACCTCTGATTTGAATTTAATGTACGAACAGCTTCATCAGCAGGTCGTATCGATCAAAAACAAGGCTGCCGAGCTGGGCTTCAACTTGACAGAGATGGCAACAACAGGAGAATCGGCTGGCGGCTGTCTTGCCA
>CAZFTE010000021.1:0-23030 GCA_964521785.1 uncultured Lachnospiraceae bacterium | reverse complement strand
TTTTACCAAAAAAATTATATCATGCTCTTTGCCAACTTTTACTTGACAGTTACATAGATCGTCAAAACTGTTGATTTATAATTTAAAATATGTTATAATAATTAAATTAAATAAAACTAAAAAAATGTGATTTTGGAGATAAGATGAAATACCAATTTGTTGCAACGTGCCTTTTTGGGCTTGAACATTTGCTCGGCGAAGAGATAGATGCGCTGGGCTACAAAAGAATAGAAACAATAGACGGCAGAATAATCTTTGAAGGAGATATTTCCGCCGTTGTAAAGAGCAACCTTTGGCTCAGAACGGCAGAACGCGTGTTTATTTTGCTCGGCAGATGGCGCGCGACAACGTTTACTGAACTTTTTGACGGAACATATGCGCTTCCGTGGGAAGAATGGGTCGGCAAAGACGACGCTTTCCCCGTTAAGGGTCATGCCGTAAAGAGCAAGCTTTTCAGCATTCCCGATTGCCAGAGTATAGTAAAAAAAGCCGCAGTTAAACGACTTTCCGATAAATACGGTATTTCATGGTTCCGCGAAACGGGAGCGAAATATCAGATAGAGTTCTTTATACTCAAGGACGAAGTGTTTATGATGATAGACACCTCGGGTGTTGCGCTCCACAAGCGCGGCTATCGCCCTCAGACGCTCATCTCTCCTTTGCGAGAAACACTTGCGGCGGCGCTCGCGAAAACGGCTCGTCCTCGCGAAGATGTTTTGTTCTGGGACCCTTTCTGCGGTTCAGCCACTATTCCGATAGAGGCTTCGCTTATCATGACGAATACGGCGCCCGGTCTCGGCAGAGGATTTATCGCGGAAGCGTTCTCGCAGATCCCCTCCGAGGTATGGAAAGACGCAAGAGAAGAAGCTCGTTCGCTTATAAATAAAGAATCTAAGTTT
Organism: uncultured Lachnospiraceae bacterium; assembly: GCA_964521785.1. GTDB lineage: Bacteria > Bacillota > Clostridia > Oscillospirales > CAG-272 > UMGS731. The sequence continues at coordinate 22,131 of CAZFTE010000021.1, read as the reverse complement.
GAAGCCTACGCTTCCGATATTTCGGAGGACGCGCTCAAAAACGCTCGTTCCGCTATTTCCAAAGCGGGCATGAACTCCCATATAAAATTGTTCCAAAAGAACGCTCTCGACATTACGACCGAGGGCAGACGCGGAACAATCGTTTGTAACCCTCCGTACGGTGAAAGACTCGGTACGCTCGAAGAAGCCGAAAAGCTTTACAGAGATATGGGCAGACATTTCAAAACTCTCGATAATTGGCAGATATACGTTATCACGTCTCATGAGAGATTCGAGCGTCTCTACGGCAGAAAAGCCGACAAGGTTCGTAAACTTTATAACGGTATGATACCGTGTTACTATTATCAATTTTTCAGAAAGGACACAAAAAAATGATCAACGCAGAAATCAAACAACTTATCGGCTACGCAACGCGTAACGGACTTATCGCGGAATGTGATAGGAACTATGCCATCAACTCCTTGCTTTCTTTGCTCAAGCTCGATGCTTACGAGGATACGGATTGCGAAGAGACTGATGACCTCGAAGAATTATTGAAAAAAATGAACGACCATGCTGTCGAGATGGGTATCATCGATGACAACATCACCGAAAGAGACCTTTTCGACTCCAAGATAATGGGCTCGCTCACACCTCGCCCCAGCGAAGTTATCGGAAAATTTAAAGAGCTTTACTCTATCTGCCCCAAAGAAGCGACAGATTGGTATTACAACTTCTCTCGCCACACTGACTACATAAGAACATACAGAGTAAAGAAAGACCTTAAATGGTCCGTTCCCAGCGTTTACGGCGATATCGATATCACGATCAACCTTTCCAAACCCGAGAAAGACCCCAAAGCTATTGCGGCGGCAAAGAATGCTCCTCAAAATTCTTACCCCAAATGTCAGCTCTGCCCCGAATGTGAAGGATATGCGGGTACGCTCAATTATCCCGGCAGAAGCAACCACCGTATCATTCCCATCAAGATGGCGGGCAAGGATTGGTTCTTTCAGTATTCCCCTTACGTTTACTATAACGAGCATTGCATAGCTCTTTCTGCTGAACATACGCCCATGAAGATAGACAGAAGTTCTTTTGTCAAGATGCTCGATTTTATCACTATCTTCCCGCATTATTTTATCGGTTCCAACGCAGATCTTCCCATCGTAGGCGGCTCTATTCTCGCTCATGACCATATGCAGGGCGGCAGATATACGTTTGCAATGGAAAAGGCGCCTATCGAAAAGGAACTCGATTTCGCTGAATTTCCCGATGTTGAAGCGGGCATCGTAAAATGGCCTCTTTCCGTTATCCGCCTCGCGAGCGAAAATAAAAAGAACCTTATTGACCTTGCGGATATGATCTTGCAGGCATGGCGCGAATACACAGACGAAGAGGCATTTATTTACGCCTATACGGACGATGTTCCGCACAACACTGTCACACCTATCGCAAGAATGAGAGATGGAAAATTCGAACTCGACCTCGTTCTTCGTAATAATATCACGACAGAGCAGCATCCTTTGGGCGTTTACCATCCTCATGCCGAGCTTCATAATATCAAAAAAGAAAACATCGGTCTTATAGAGGTAATGGGTCTTGCCGTACTCCCCGCTCGTCTCAAAAAGGAGATGGCTATTCTTGCCGAAACAGTCCTTGCAGGCAAGGATATAGCTTCCGTTGAAGAGATCGGAAAGCACGCCGAATGGTTTGCAAACTTCAAGGATAAGTATACATTTACCGAAGACAATATTACAGATATACTTCACAAGGAGATAGGTAATACATTTATCCGCGTTCTCGAAGACGCCGGTGTTTATAAATGCACCGAGCAGGGCAGAGAAGCATTTGTCAGATTTATAGAAAGCATTTGAACTTGTTTTTCTTTGGAGGTAATTTAAACTTATGATTAAAAAACTATTGAGAAGCGTTAGAGAATATAAGATCTACGCTATTTTGACACCTATATTGATAGCATTTGAAGCTATAATGGACGTTCTTATCCCTTATATCATGTCTAAGCTTATCGATAACGGTATTGAAGCGGGAGATATCGCCTATACTTGGAAGATGGGATTGCTTCTTGCGTTGGTGTGCATCGGCGCACTTATTTTCGGTATGCTGTCAGGTATCACGGCGGCGAAAGCTTCCGCAGGCTTTGCGGCAAATCTTCGCCATGACCTTTACTATAAGATACAGGACTATTCGTTCAACAATATCGATAAATTTTCACCCGCCAGCATCGTTACACGTCTTACAACGGATGTAAATAACGTGCAGAACTCTTTCCAGATGGTCATCCGCACCGCGGTACGTGCGCCCTTGATGCTCATTTTTGCGATAGTTATGTCGTTTACGATAAGCGCGCCTCTTTCTTGCGTATTTTTGTGCATCATTCCCATTTTGGGCGGCGGTCTGCTTTTTATCATCTTGAAAGCGCATCCCATATTTGAAAAAGTATTCAAACTTTACGATAAGCTCAACAACGTTGTTGCGGAAAACCTTCACGGTATCCGCGTTGTAAAGAGTTTCGTTCGTGAGGAACATGAAAAAGAAAAATTCAACTCCGTTTCGGGCGATATCTATACTAACTTTTCCAAAGCGGAAAAGATCCTTGCGTTCAACTCCCCCCTTATGCAGACATGTATGTATGTTTGCATATTGCTCATATCTTGGTTCGCGGCTCACTTTATCGTTCAGTCCGGCAACAACGCGGCTAACGGTATGACAACGGGCTTGCTCATGACGCTCATCTCCTATGCTTCGCAGATACTTATGAATCTTATGATGCTCTCTTTCGTTTTCGTTACGATAACTATCTCTCGCGCTTCCATGGAACGTATATCCGAAGTGCTTGACGAAGAAAGCGATATCGTAAGCCCCGAAAACGCGGCAACAGAGATAAAAGACGGCTCCGTTTCTTTCGAAAACGTTGATTTCAGTTATGCAAAGGACAAAAACAAGCTTTGCCTTTCGGGCGTAAATCTCGATATCAGATCGGGTGAAACAGTCGGCGTTATCGGCGGTACGGGTACATCAAAAACAACGCTCGTTCACCTTATCCCCAGACTTTATGACGCTACTTGCGGCAGAGTCCTCGTCGGCGGTAAAGACGTTCGCGAATATGATGTAAAAGCGCTCCGCGACTCCGTTGCGGTAGTATTGCAGAAGAACGTACTCTTCTCGGGAAGCATCAAAGAAAACTTGCGTTGGGGTAAAGAAGACGCAACAGACGAAGAGATCATTCACGCAAGCAAGCTTGCCTGCGCCGATGAATTTGTTCAGACGTTCCCCGACAAATACGATACCCACATAGAACAGGGCGGCGCAAACGTTTCCGGCGGTCAGAAGCAGAGACTTTGTATCGCTCGCGCACTCCTTAAAAAGCCGAAGATACTTATCCTCGACGACTCCACGAGTGCTGTCGATACGGCAACGGACGCTAAGATAAGAAAAGCGTTCCGCGAAGAGATACCCAATACAACAAAGATAATCATTGCGCAGAGAATATCTTCCGTTCAGGACGCAGACAAGATAATCGTGCTTGACGACGGTAAGATAAACGACATCGGCACACACGATGAACTTCTCGCGCGCAACAGCATATACAAAGAAGTATATACATCTCAGCAGAAAGGAGCGATGGCGTAATGAGTAATAAAACAAAAAATCCTCAGATGAAGATGCCGAAAGTCGATTTCAAGATAATCGGCAGAGTATTGTCTTATATCAAGGGAAAATACAGAGCATTCTTTGCTATTGCTATGATAGGTACTATCGTAAGCTCTTTTGCAAGCGTTTACGGCATCATGTTCCTTGAAAAACTTATAGACGATTATATAACACCTATGGTTACGAGCGGCGTTGAAAACTATTCCGCGCTCCTTATTGCCATATTGAAGATCGCGGCGATATATGTTGTCGGCATAGTTGGCAACTTTGTTTGTCAATACCTCATGGTGCTTATATCGCAGGGCGTACTTAAAAAGATACGCGATGGTATGTTCTCTCATATGCAGACATTACCCATCAAATATTTCGATACCAATTCCTTCGGCGATATCATGAGCCGATACACAAACGATACAGATACGCTCGAGCAGATGATAGCGCAGAGCGTTCCGCAGATAATCAATACGTTCGTAACAGTTATCATAGTTTTCATTGCTATGCTCAAAACGAACGTACCGCTCACATTGTTTATGCTCCTTACGGTAGCGCTCATGCTCGTGATAACGAAGTATATCGGCGGCAAGAGCGGCAAATACTTCATGGCACAGCAGAAAGCTTTCGGCGAAGTTGACGGTTATATCGAAGAGATGATAAACGGTCAGAAAGTTGTCAAAGTTTTTAACCACGAAGAAATTTCCAAAAAAGATTTCGATAAGCTCAATGAAGAGCTTCGCGAAAACGCGACGAACGCCAACAAATTTGCAAATATTTTGATGCCTATCATGGGTAACCTCGGTTATTTGCAGTATGTTCTTCTCGCTTGTGTCGGCGGTGCCATCGCTATCAGCACGATGAACGACCCGAACCCCGCGCTCACTATCGGTGGTATCATTTCTTTCCTTGAACTTTCCAGAAGCTTTACAAGACCTATCACACAGGTATCTCAGCAGATAAACTCTGTCGTAATGGCATTGGCAGGTGCGGGAAGAATCTTCAATATGATGGACGAACCGAGCGAAGTTGACGACGGGTATGTTACTCTTGTAAACGCAACATACGACCACAACGGAAACCTTGTTGAAACAAAAGAACGCACAGGCACATGGGCTTGGAAACACCCCCATTCGGCAGACGGCAGCGTAACATATACACTCTTGCGCGGCGATGTTCGTTTGACAGATGTTGATTTCGGTTATGTGGAAGGCAAGACTGTCCTCCATGACGTAAGCGTATTTGCTGAACCCGGTCAGAAAGTTGCTTTCGTAGGCGCAACAGGCGCAGGTAAAACTACTATCACGAACCTTATCAACAGATTTTACGATATTGCCGACGGTAAGATAAGATATGACGGAATCAATATCAACAAGATAAAGAAAGACGATCTCCGTCGTTCCCTCGGTATAGTTCTTCAGGAGACCAACCTCTTTACAGGTACGGTAAGAGATAATATCCGCTACGGTAAACTCGATGCTACCGATGAGGAAGTTAAAGCTGCGGCAGTTCTTGCCAATGCGCACGAATTTATAATGCGTTTGCCCCAGGGCTACGATACGATGCTCACGGGCGGCGGCGCAAACCTTTCTCAGGGTCAGCGCCAGCTCCTTGCTATCGCTCGCGCGGCTGTTGCCGATCCCCCTGTTATGATACTTGATGAAGCAACATCCAGCATAGACACCAGAACAGAGGCTATCGTTCAGGCGGGCATGGATTCGCTCATGTACGGCAGAACGGTATTCGTTATCGCGCACAGACTTTCTACGGTAAGAAACTCCGATGTTATCATGGTCCTTGAACGCGGCAGAATAATCGAACGCGGCAACCATGAAAAGTTGATCGCCGAGAAGGGTAAATATTATCAGCTTTACACAGGCGCATTCGAACTTGAATAAAAAATATTTTTTCGAAATCAGGTATAAATAAAAATGAAAAGAATAGTTACTATACAGGATATTTCTTGCGTAGGCAAATGTTCCCTTACGGTAGCATTGCCCGTAATATCCGCTATGGGTACGGAAGCCGCGGTCATTCCCACGGCAGTGCTTTCCACGCACACGATGTTTAAAAATTTCACTTTCCACGATCTTACAAATGAGATAGCTCCCATATGCGCTCATTGGAAGAACGAGGGAATAGATTTTGACGCTATATACACGGGTTATTTGGGTTCTTTCGAGCAGATAGAATTGACGGAAAAACTCATAGCAGATTTCAAAACGAAAGATAATATCGTTTTGGTAGACCCCGCAATGGCGGACGGCGGCAAACTCTACACCGGTTTTACGGTGGATTTTGCAAAGCGTATGAGCAAGCTTTGCGGCAAGGCGGATATTATAGTTCCCAATCTTACGGAAGCTACATTTATGCTTGATGAACCCTATATCGAAAGCGGTTACAGCGAAGAATATATAAAAGATATCCTCAAAAAGCTTACGGGTTTCGGCTGTAAGATAGCTGTTTTGACAGGCGTAAGCTTTGAAGAGGGCAAGCTCGGTGTCATGTACTATAACAGCGAGAGCGGAGAATACTTCTCATATTTCCATGAGCGTATCTCCCAAAGTTTCCACGGTACGGGAGACCTTTTTGCCTCCACGTTCCTCGGCGCTATGATGCGCGGAAGAAGCATCGCGGATTCCCTCAAGATAGCTTCCGATTTCACTATCGAAAGCATAAAAGCCACGCTCAATAATGTGCCCGACAGAAAGTACGGCGTCAACTTCGAGCAGGCTATACCGTATCTTGTTTCAAGAATGGATAAATAATAAATATAAAAAAGGATCATGCCGATATTACTCGTTTGGTATCGGCAGATTCCATGCTTATTAAAGATGAATAAATTTTGGCTCTTAACTTATGGCTTAATGATTTCTTAATGAATTGTTTGATTGTTTGTTAATAGAATTTGGAATATAATATATTTGTAATTTTTTCAGGAGTAATTATGAAGGTTTTAGAAACGACTATTTTGATCATTGCGCTATTATTTTTATTGTGCTATTTCTATCAATTCGTATATGTCGCAATACCTTTTTTCAAAAAGAAAGAAATGCCTCTTCCTGCAAAAGCAAATAAATTTGCTGTTTTGATATGCGCAAGAAACGAAGAAGAGGTCGTTTGCGAGCTTATAAAAAGTATAAAAAAGCAAACTTATGATAAAAAGTTGATAAAAATATTTGTTATGGCAGATAACTGTACCGACCACACGGCGGAATTTGCTCGCAAGGCGGGCGCTGTTGTATACGAAAGAAACGACCAAGAACTTATAGGAAAAGGCTATGCGCTCGATATGCTTTTAAAGAACATCGCGCGCGATTACCCCGAGGGCTTTGACGGATATTTTGTCTTTGACGCGGACAACCTTTTGTCCGAAGATTATATGGAAAAAATGAACCTTGTTTTTTCTAACGGTTACGATATTGTTACCAGTTATCGAAATTCCAAAAACTTCGGAGATAACTGGATATCCGCGGGATACGCGCTTTGGTTCATCAGAGAATCCAAATATTTGAACAGCGCGAGAATGGCGATAGGCGCAAGCTGTGCTGTTTCCGGTACCGGATTTATGTTCAGCAGAAAAGTGCTTGAAGAACAAAATTTCTGGCCTTTTCATTTGCTTACGGAAGATATCGAGTTTACGATATACCATGTTATAAAGGGATATAAGATAGGATTTGCCGACGCTGTTCTCTATGATGAACAGCCCACGACGTTTGCGCAGTCATGGCGTCAGCGTATGCGTTGGTCATGCGGCTTTTTGCAGGTATTCAAAAAACACGGCAAAGACCTTGTAAAAGGTATATTAAAAGGCAATTTTTCTTGCTATGATATGTGCATGAATATCATGCCCGCGCTTATTTTGATGGTGGTCAGCATAGTGCTTAATATCGCTTTAGTCGTTATGGGCATAGCTAATGGTGAAGTCGCATACGCTCTTTTGACCGTGCTTAAAACGTTCATCGGTCTTTACGGCGTAGTATTTATAATAGGTTTGATAACCGTCATAACGGAATGGAAGCGCATATATGTAAGTTCAAGAAAAAAGGTACTTTATACATTTACCTTCCCTATATTTATGATGACATATATTCCGATATCCATAGTGTCTTTGTTTAAAAAGAAACTTGTTTGGCAACCCATAAACCACCACAACAGAGTCTCCTCTGTTCCTATGGAGCCAAAAGCGTCAAAATAAAAAACAGAAAGAGGTAGCTATAAATGTATAACGTTCTGATCTGCGATGATGAAAAAGATATCGTAAGCGCTTTGAGATTATATCTTTCTGCCGAAGGTTACGGCATTTTTGAAGCGTACAACGGAAAAGAAGCGCTCGATATCATCGGCAAGGAAGAGATACATCTTGTTTTGCTCGATATAATGATGCCGCAAATGTGCGGTATAACCGCTACCACAAAGATAAGAGAATTTTCCAATGTCCCGATAATACTGCTCACAGCCAGATCCGAGGATACGGATAAAGTATTGGGACTCAATATAGGCGCGGATGATTACGTTACAAAGCCATTTAATCCCGTTGAGGTCATTGCGAGAGTGCGTTCGAATATCCGCAGATATGTCCAGCTTGGCAGCGAAGTTAAAGCTTCGCGCTTGACCATTGGCGGCATAACGCTCGATGACGGCGAAAAAGTCGTTTATCTTGACGGCGACATAGTGTCGCTCACCCCTCGTGAATATGATATTTTAAAGCTTTTCATGCGTTCGCCCGGAATTGTATTCTCCCCGAAAGAGATATACCGCAAAGTTTGGGGAGAGATACCGCTCAACGTTGAAAATGCAGTTGCGGTACATATAAGACATTTGCGCGAAAAGCTTGAAATAGATCCTGCCGAACCCAGATATATAAAAGTCGTTTGGGGGCAGGGATATAAAATAGACCGAGGTGTGAAATGAAAGATTTTCGTTCTAAAGTGAGTGTAAAGATATGCGCTTGGCTGCTGTTTGCGTTGTCTGCGCTGTCTTGTTGCGTGAGTGTATTCGGAATATTCGTATTGCTTTTATCCGATTCGTATTTCGACGGCGGCAGAGAACTGCGATATGCCGTCGCGTCCGACTTTTTCTACTCTATCGATAAAAAACGGATAGATAAATACACCGAAAATGTGCTTAATAAAGTCCCCAATATCGATGAGTACGAATATGACTATATCTTCTCAAAAGAAAATTGCAATATCTTTTTTACCGTTACTGACGATAACGGTATATTGATAATCGACCACGGAGACGATGCGGAATATTGTGAAAAATTCACATATGACGAAAATTTCTATTTTGACGGACGAGTTATAGGCGTAAGCGAACGTTATTTCGATGCCAAAACGGAAGCGGAAGAATATATCTCAGCGATGTGTGCCGAGTATAATGTTATAAACTACACTATCACCGAGATTGAGTCATATGAGTATGAGCAAGAATACGCCTCGAGAGATAACGATGGAGTATCTATCTCCGAAAAGCCGATCACCGAGATCGCATCGAACACGGACGACACGGCAAATGTGAGATATAAAGTTCAAATTCAATATGATGTATCGGATTTTATCACATATCATGTAACCGCATTCATTCGCAAGGATTTCACGGCAAAAGACAAATATTATTATTTTTTTGGTGCGACGAGATTGCTCTGCAATATACGCTTTGAAATAATATTTATCGCGTTGGCTTGCGCTGTTTTATGCCTGTTTATAGTTGTGTTCCTTTGCTCTGCCGCGGGTCATAAAAAGAATAAAGATGGAATATATCTTTCGGGCTTGCACAAGATACCGCTCGATGTTTATCTGTGCATATGCTTTTTGGGCGTAATATGTTTACTGCTCGGTATATTGTTTATTTTGGAAGAAATATTATGTATATTAAGCGGATATATATACGTGATGACCTTGCTCCTGGCGGCACCTGTATGCATAATGATAGCGGCTTCCGCCATAGTTACTTTTGCCGTTCGAGTAAAACACGGTAAATGGTGGAGAAATACACTTATATATCATCTTATATTATTGATAAAAAAGATAATTGTGGCTCTGTTCGAAAGCTTGAAATATGCCGTAAACCATATTTCGATATATTGGAAGGCGTTGCTCCTGTTTTGTGGAGTAAAGATAATAGAGATGATAGGTATATTCCTTGGAATACATAATATTTGGATAGCGGAAAGTTTGATCGTCGGAATATTTTTGATATATTTCGTTATCTCTTTGAACAAACTTCAAAAAGGTTCCAAGGAGATGGCTAACGGCAACCTCGATTATTATGTTGACGTTGAACATATGGCTCATTCGCTTCGCGATTGCGGAGAGAACCTTAACAATATAAGCAAAGGCTTAAAGACGGCGATCGATGAGAAAATGAAGAGCGAACATATGAAAACGGAACTTATAACGAACGTTTCACATGATATAAAGACTCCACTCACATCTATCGTCAACTATATCGGACTTTTGAAGAGAGACGGACTTGATTCTCCTTCTGCTCGGGAATATTTGGACGTTATAGAAAGACAATCCAAACGATTGAAAAAGCTCACGAAGGATCTTATAGAAGCGTCCAAGGCGACATCGGGCTGTATCAACGTAAATGCCGAAGACACAGACGTAAATGTGCTTCTTTCGCAAGCCGTTGTGGAATATTCCGATAGATTCGAAGCAAGCGACCTTGAGATAATTATGGATATTTCGCCCGATAATCCAGTTATTTTTGCGGACGGCAGATTACTTTGGAGAGTATTCGATAATCTTTTTAACAACATACGTAAATATTCGCTCGGCGGCACGCGCGTATATATACGCTCTGAAGTCATCGACGGTAAGTGTATGGTAAGTTTTACGAACATCTCTAAAGAAAAACTCAATATTTCCAGCGACGAGCTTATGGAACGATTCGTTCGCGGAGATTCTTCCCGCAACACGGAGGGAAGCGGGCTTGGCCTTTCCATAGCGAGAAGTTTGACAGACCTTCAAGGAGGCAAGTTCGATATAAATATCGACGGAGACCTTTTCAAAGCAATAGTAACTTTTGATATGATAAAGAAAAATGCTGAAGCGTAGACCGCTTCAGCATTTTTTTTGTTATATTTTTTTGCTCGAGCCTATCTCAAAATGATATTTTGCGATGCCGAGGTCTATCTTGGAATAAAAGCCCATGCTCGTTTGAGCTTTGACTTTGCCGTTTTCATAAATGAATTTAAACTTCTGCTGGTTCATAGCCGTAGGAGCTGTGAGCGCCGCTTCTACGCCGTTTTTGAACCATGAGGGCATATCTTTTGCGTAATTGCTGACTTGTTCGATGCTCTTGACAGAGTGAGCGACACCCTGAACTTTGCCGTATCCGAGAGCTATGATAACGGTCAATTTTTCGCCTTTTGCGATATCGAATGCAGAGGGTATCTTTTTATATGTCATTGCGACCCAGCAGGAATTGAGTCCCAACTGCTGCGCTTTGAGTACGATACGCTCGCCATAATATCCGCAAAGTTCATCAAGCGAAGCACTTTTGTTGCCTATCAATGCGATATAATTTGATACGCCGCTGAATTTTCCGTAATGCGCCATAAAGCTGTCGAAAGCTTTCGGTTCGTTTTCGATAAATTGAATGTGCAAGCCGCTTTCTTTGTTGCAAGCATCGATCTCTTCTTTCAAAGCAAAGACGATATCCTTTTCTATGGGTCTATCCTCATATTGACGGACACTGTGTCTTTTTTGCATAGCTTCTTTGATATCCATGATATTATTCCTTTCCGCTTCTATCTGGCAGGGAATCCATGATATTTTTTGCGTGTGTCAACATAAGTATCAATCGCTCCATCTCGCCGCTGTCGATATCGAAATAATAATAGTTTTTCGTTCCTTCGCGGCGCATTTTTATTATGCCCGCATTTTTCAATATACCGAGGTGGTGAGATACCGCTGGACGAGAAAGATTGCTCTTTTTCGTTATCTCGCCGACACGAACGCCGTTACATTCGTTCATCTGCATCATTTCGATGATGAGATGCTGACGGTTTTCGTCGCCGAGAGCTATCAGCGCCTTTTGGCAAGACTTGAACTCTTCCGTAAGTCGGACGATCTCACTGTTGTTTTTCATATATGCCCTCCCAACTGTTTATTTGTTTAAACTATTGTACCATATTTAAAGCGTAAAAGTTCAATGAGAAAGAAAATCGAGACGAATAAAAATATAAAAAAACAGGCTCTGAAAACAGAGCCTGTGAAAAATATACGATAGAACCAATTATCTCTTGGAGAACTGGGGAGCGCGACGAGCAGCTTTGAGACCGTATTTCTTTCTTTCTTTCATTCTGGGGTCGCGAGTGAGAAGACCTGCTTTTTTGAGAGCGGGCTTGTATGTTTCGTCAGCTTTAACGAGAGCGCGAGCAACGCCATGACGGATAGCGCCTGCCTGACCGGAGATACCGCCGCCCTGAGCTGTGCAAACGATATCGAATTTGCCCATTGTTTCTGTAACAGCGAAAGGCTGGTTTACGATGAGCTTGAGTGTTTCAAGGCCGAAGTAATCTTCAACATCACGGCCGTTGATTGTGATAGCGCCTGTGCCAGGGTATACACGAACACGAGCAACAGATTTTTTTCTTCTACCTGTGCCGTAGAAGTAGGGTTTAGCACTTGTATATGTCATCTTGATAATTTCCTTTCTCAGTCAACAACAACAGGTGTGGGCTGCTGTGCCTGGTGGTTGTGTTCAGCGCCTGCGTAAACTTTGAGGCGTGTAAGAGATTTGTCGCCGATGTGGTTATGGGGAAGCATACCTTTAACAGCAAGTTCCATAGCGAGCTCGGGTTTTGTAGCCATAAGTGTTTTGTAGCTTACAGATTTGAGACCGCCGATATAACCGGAATGACGGTGATAGAATTTCTGTTCGAGCTTCTTACCTGTGAGAACAGCCTTGGAAGCGTTGATGATGATTACATATTCGCCGCAGTCAACATGAGGTGTGAACTCGGGGCGATTTTTACCTCTGAGAATGTTAGCGGCAGCAACAGCTACTTTGCCGAGGGGCATATCTGTAGCGTCGATTACATACCACTTGCGATCCAGAGTTTCTACTTTAGCCATGAAAGTGGACATTTTATATTCCTCCGTAATAATTTATATAGGAAAAGTTCTTGAATTTTCAGCATGACTTTCCTAACGTTTGCAACGCTTGAAATTATATCACGCATTTTGCCGCTTGTCAATAGCTTTTTTAAATATTTTTTCAAAATTTTAATTTACATTTTTGCAACCTCTTGTTTTCTCTCGTTTTCTCTCGTTTTCTCTCGTTTTCAAAGGTGCCGTATCGCATTTTGTTTTTTTAGTTTATTGAGTCGGCTTTTTTTGCCGAGCGTAAAAAACTTGCCGAGCTTTTTGGTTATTTTGCCGTAAAAAGCTTTGGCGATAACGCAAAACACGATATTCTTTTGCTCACAAGGGTATATAAATTTAGCTTTTGTGGTTGAAATTAGTTTTATTTTGGTGTATAATTAAAAAGAATAAAAATTATGATGGTCTATTTTGGAGAAAAATAATGCTTGATAAACTTGCAGAGATAGAAGCGAAATTCGATAAGGTCGAAAAAGACCTTGCTTTGCCCGAAACGGTGAGCGACCAGGAAAAATTCCGTGAACTTATGAAGGAACACAAGAAGCTTTCGCCTATCGTTGAAAAATATCGTGAATATAAAAGATCGCGCGAGGAACTTGACGACGCGAACATGATGCTCGGCGAGGCAGACGACGCCGAAATGAAAAAGATGATAGCGGAAGAGATATCCGCGCAAAAAGATATACAGAAAAAGCTCGCGGACGAGATGCGGATAATGCTCTTGCCGAAAGATCCCAACGACGATAAAAACGTTATAATGGAGATACGCGCAGGCGCAGGCGGTGAAGAAGCCGCGCTTTTCGCCGCAACTCTTTACAGAATGTATTCTATGTATGCCGACACTATGCATTGGAAGACAGAACTTATGAGCATGAACGAAACAGAACTCGGCGGTTACAAAGAGATATCGTTTATGATAACGGCTGAGGGCGCTTATTCAAAGCTCAAATTCGAGAGCGGAGTACACCGCGTACAGCGAGTACCCGAGACTGAAACACAGGGAAGGATACACACGTCCACGGTAACGGTAGCCGTATTGCCCGAAGTTGAAGATATTGAGATAGAGATACGTCCCGACGACCTTGTTATAGAAACTTGCAAATCGGGCGGTGCGGGCGGTCAGCACGTAAACAAGACGGAATCCGCTATACGTATCCTGCACAAGCCGAGTGGAATTATCGTTGAATGTCAGGAAGAAAGAAGCCAATTCAAGAACCGCGACAAAGCAATGAAGATGCTTCGCGCAAAGCTTTACGATATAGAAAAAACAAAGCAGGACGATGCCATCGCTTCCGAACGCAAGAGCCAGGTCGGCACGGGCGACAGAAGCCAAAAGATAAGAACATATAATTTTCCGCAGAGCCGCGTAACAGACCACAGAATAGGTTTTACGACGCATAATTTCGACGGATTTCTCAACGGCAATATAGATGAGATGATCTGCGCGCTCATTGCGGTCGATACAGCGGAAAAATTAAAAGGAAGTGCCGAAAATGGAGACTAGGATTGTAAAGATCGACTTTTCACGCGATCTTAACGAACAGGTAAAAGAATGTGCCGATATAATAAAGCGCGGTGGACTTGTAGCTTTCCCGACCGAAACTGTATACGGTCTGGGCGGTAGTGCACTTGACGCCGATGCGGCAAAAAAAATATATGCCGCAAAGGGCAGACCGAGCGATAATCCTCTTATAATACACATCTCTCGACCCGAAGAGGCGGAGGATTATTGCATTACGAACGAGGCTTATTATAAGATAGCAAAAGAATTTATGCCCGGACCGATAACCGTGATATTGCCGAAGAAGGATACAATTCCTCTTTCGGTAACTGGCGGACTTGCCACCGTTGCGGTGCGTTGTCCCGAACATCCCGTTGCTCGTGCGCTCATAAGCGAGGCGGGAGTACCGATAGCTGCGCCCAGTGCGAATACTTCGGGCAGACCCAGTCCCACGTCGGCACAGCACGTAATAGATGACCTCAGTTCAAAAATAGAAGCTATCATCGATGGTGGGGAAGCCGAGATAGGTTTGGAATCCACTATCGTTTTGCCGCGTGATAACGGCGTTACGCTGCTTCGCCCCGGTGGTGTAACGGTGGAGATGCTCGAAAGCGTATTCGACGACGTAACGCTTGACGCGGGTATAACTAAAAAGATAGAAAGCGGAGCTGCACCTCTTGCGCCCGGTATGAAATATCGTCATTATGCACCTCGTGCAACAGTATTCCTTATAAAAGATGCGGGCAATGCGGATTTTGACGGTAGAGTTAAAAGATTTCTTTCCGCGAAGCTCGACAGCGAACCGAGAACGGGTATTGTTTGCTTTGACGAATATAAAGACGATATAATAGGAAAGAATGTTTTCTACTTCGGCAAAAAAGCAGATGACGAAGAACACGCAAAACGACTTTTCGATATATTGCGCCGATTCGATTCAACAGATGCGCCCGAGATATACGCTACGGCATCCGATATGCGCGGAATAGGACTTGCGATATACAACAGAATGTTAAAAGCTTCGGGTTTTAACATCATAGAGATCTGAGCGAAGGAGCGAAAATGATAATAGGACTTACCGGGGAATCCGGCGCAGGAAAAAGCACCGTTGCAAAGCTTTTTGACAGTTTGGGATTTTGTGTTGCGGACTGCGATGCGATATCCAAAACGTTGGATACGGACGGAACATATATTGCGGAGATAGAAAAGGCTTTCGGAAGCGAAGTCATAATGTTTTGCGGAGCGCAAAAACGCATAAACAGAAAGTCTCTCGGCGAGAAGGTCTTCGGTAAAGATGCAAAAAAAGATTCCGTTAAGATACTTAATTCGATAAGCCATCCGATAATAATAAAAAAGGTGCTTGAAAAGGTTTCGGCGGCAAACGCGGCGGGTAAAACAGCCGTGATAGATGCTCCGCTTCTTTTCGAAAGCGGGCTTGACAAAGTATGCGACAGCATAGTCGGCGTTATCGCGCCAGAGAGCGTTAGGATAGAACGACTTTGCATGAGAGACGGCATTTCTTCCGATATGGCAAGAAAACGATTTGCCGCACAAAAGGACGACTCGTTCTTGAGAGCGCATTGCGATCATATAATTGTTAATGACAGCGACGGCGAAGAGCTGAAACGGCGCGCCAAAGTCGTTTTGGAAGAACTTTCGAAAGGAACCGATACATGATATCAAAGCAGCGTTCATCGATCACTCTTATATTGGAAATAGTTGCGCTCATACTTGTTTTTGCCATAATCCTTATTTGCGCGAACGCGGATTCCGTAAAAAGACAATTCGAAAAGTTGGAACTTCCCAAAGAAGACCTCGAATATCTTGATGATATAAAGAGCGCTTCGCTGGAGTTCGGTATAGATGAAAATCTTATTTTGGCGATAATAAAGGCGGAAAGTAATTTTGATGTTGACGCTTCATCGCGTTCGGGTGCCATGGGTCTTATGCAGATAATGCCTGACACATATGAAAGCGAGATAAAGAACGCTCTGAATTTGCAGATAGCGGCGCATAATGCGTTGCTTGAGCCGTATATAAATATACGTAGCGGAACGTACTATATATCACGCTTGATAGAGCGTTATGATGATATCGCGACCGCTTTGGCGGCATACAATGCAGGACCCGGAAAGGTCGAAAAATGGCTCGCGGACAGCACATATTCGCAGGAAAGAGCGGACGGAAAAGAAGGCAGAATCCTTATATCGGAGAACATTCCGTACAGCGAAACGAGAAAATATGTTTCGCGCGTGATGTATTATTATGAAAAATACACAGAGCTTTATCCTGTGAGCGACGTGCCGCAGGACAGCGAAAAATATAAAGACAGCCCGATACTTTGGGTAACGAAAGAGGGATATTACCCCGGGCAGATATTGGTAAACGACCTTTGCTGTTACCAATGGGCGCTCAAATACAGCGAGGTATACAAGGACGTAGATCCGATATTCGTTATGGCGATAATAAAGACCGAAAGCGATTTTATGGTCAACGCCGTATCGGCATCGGGCGCATACGGTCTTATGCAGATAATGCCCGACACATATAATACCGACATAAAGCCCAGCATAAATCTGGAGGAAAACTTTGAACATCTTATCGAAGATCCCGAATTTGCGGTGAAATGCGGTATGTATTACCTTCATTGGCTATATGCACCGTCAAGAGGGTTGAACAACAGCATCGTAAACGTTGCCGCCGCATATAACGGCGGTTGCAATGCGGTGAAAGAATGGCTCGGCACGGAAGGGCTTTCCGAAAACGGAGAGCTTGTCATTGAAAATATACCCAGAGCCGAGACAAAAAGATACGTTGAAAAGGTTCTTGCAAATTACGAGTATTTTGCAAAGCTTTATTCATAAAACAATGCACATCTTATTTTCAGAAAGGATAAACACATGGAAAACGAAGAAATGAAGAACCAACTTGAAGCGCTTAAAAAAGAACTTCTTTCCGAAAGAAAGAATACTTTTACGACGCTCAAAAAGGACGAGCTTGACGCGGCTTACGATTATGCGAAAGGTTATATGGAATATCTTGACGCAGGCAAGACCGAACGCGAATGTGTTATGACGACACAGGCTATGCTCGAAAAAGAAGGATTTAAACCTTATACTTTCGGAGCAAAAGTAGATGCAGGCGAAAAATATTACTACAATAATCGCGCAAAATCTTTTGTTGCGTTTATCGTGGGCAGTGAAAGCATCGAAAACGGCGTTTATTTCACGGCTTCTCATATCGACAGCCCTCGTATCGACTTTAAACAGCATCCTCTTTACGAAAACGAAAAAGTAGGATACTTTAAAACTCATTACTACGGCGGCATCAAAAAATATCAGTGGACAACTATTCCGCTCGCTATCCACGGCGCGGTAACAAAGAAGAACGGCGAGACTATCAACATCGTTATCGGTGAAGACGACAGCGACCCCATCTTCTATATCAGCGATCTTCTCCCTCACCTTGCGGGTGATCAGATGAGAAAGACTCTTGCCGACGGTATCACGGGCGAACAGCTCAATCTTATCGCAGGCACACGTCCTTTCGGCGACCTTGCTGAAAACGGAGCCGTTAAGCTCAATATCATGAAGCTCCTTAACGATAAATACGGCATGATCGAGGACGATTTCCTCAGCGCTGAGCTTTGCGCTGTTCCTGCGTTCAGATCTCGCGACGTAGGTCTTGACAGAAGCCTTATCGCTTCCTACGGTCATGACGACAGAGTTTGCGCTTATCCCTCCATCACCGCACTTTTGGAAATGAACGCTCCCAAACACACAGTTATGGCGGTTCTTGCAGACAAAGAAGAGATCGGTTCCGAAGGCAACACAGGTATGCAGAGCCAGGTATATTTCGATCTTATCGCAGACCTTGCAAAGACGATGGGCGTTTCCGACGCTGTTGTTCGTGCTAATTCCAAGTGTCTCTCTTCCGATGTAAATGCGGCATTTGATCCCAACTTCCCCGAACCTATGGAAAGAAACAACTGTTGCTATATCAACAACGGAGTTGTTATCACAAAATATACAGGCGCACGCGGTAAATCCGGTTCCAATGATGCAAGCGCGGAATTTTGCGGATACGTTCGCAACGTTCTCGATGAAGCGGGAATCATTTGGCAGACAGGCGAGCTTGGCAAAGTAGACGCAGGCGGCGGCGGTACGGTTGCGAAATATATCGCTTCCAAAAATGTCGATGTTATCGACCTCGGCGTTCCCGTGCTTTCCATGCACGCTCCTTACGAAGTCGTTTCCAAAACAGACGTGTATATGACGCACAAAGCTATCAAAGCATTCTTTGAAGCGTGAGATCTTATAAAAAATAAAAAATACGAGGTGAATTTTATGTTTAAGAAAATTTGCGCTATCGTTATTTGCGTGATGATGCTTGTAGGCACTATGTCTTTTGCAGCATTCGCGGCAGATGACTCAACAATGACAAATATTACGGAAATAAACCGTTACGACGGTTACAGTCCCATTCCTTTGCTCGTTATCGTAGTAAGCTACGACGCTAACGGCAACGGTATAGACGATTGCGCGGCAAACAATTACAGTTCCAATATTACAACAGACAAAAATCTTGATACTTACGGTGAGCAGTGGGCTTATACAAAAGAAGCAGACTGGGCACAGAATTTCTTCGGCGACGAAGGTAAGACGGTAAAGAACTATTGGAAAGCTATGTCCAACGATAATTTCTGGTTCTATCCCGCAAAAGAAACATACGGTGAAGCCGATAACGGTATCGTTTACGTTACTATCAACGCACAGCATCCTCATGCGGCGGCAGGCGGCAGTTCGAGCTCTCGTTCCGACTATCAGACAAGAGCATTGGCTCTTAAAGCTGCGGCTGAATACGTAGATTTCTCCTCTTTTGATACGAACGGTAACGGTGCTATCGAATACCAGGAACTTACCATTGCTTTCGTTATCGCAGGTTATAACGAAAAATGGGGTACCAGCGGCAAAAACAACAAACAGGTCTGGGGCTTCAACAATTACCAGATGAACAATAATGCCAGCGGTATCGTAGTTGATGGCGTTGAACTTACAAATGGTAGCAGAGGCGCAAGATTCATCGTTGACGGCGAATGCAGAGAAAACGGCGAGATCGCGGCTATCGGTACATTTACACACGAGCTTGGACACGTTCTCGGTGCTCCCGACCTTTATACATACAGCGGTTACACATGGATAGGCGGTCCCGGCAACAAGGCTCTTCAGGGTACAGGCTCCAACAACTACCGTAAAGGCGAAAAATCAGGTGATTCTCCCGCGGCAGTAGACCCCTATCACCTTATCCAGTATGGCTTTGAAAGAGAAGAAGTTGTGGGCGATGGCACATACACTCTTTACTCCAGAGAAAGCGAACACGGCTATAATATCATTCGTGTAAATACAGCAGACCCCGATATATACTATCTTGTAGAAAACAGATACACGGAAGACCCCGATTCATTTGATGGTGATATCGGCGATAACCCGCTTACTTACGGTATAACTGTTTGGAGAGTACATCAGACCACGATGAACACATATACGCTCCCCAACTGCGTTGCAAAGGGCGACGAAGGTATCCATGACAGACCCGGTCTCGAAACTTGCTACGATGGTACAGATCTTACTGTCGTAAAATGCTATGAATACTACACAAGAACAGTAAAAAATCAGAAGATAACAGAAACAACTACTCATACTATCGAAGGTTGCAACACAACTATCGAAATACTCAGCACGCCCGGTCATGAGATGCAGATCAAAGTTGAGAACGCGGTTACACTTCCCAGCGTAGATCTCGTATTCGATGCAACGGAAAGCACACAGACGAGCGTAGCTATCGCAGGTAAGATAAACAATCTTAACGGCGGTGATGTTACAGCGACAAAAGCAACTCTTAAAACGACCAGCGGCACAGTAGTTGCCGAAGCCGACATTGCTTGGACGAGCGATGCAACATTTACACACGAATTCACAGGTCTTGAAGCAGGCAAAACGTATGTTTGCGAAGTAAGTGTAACAGGTACTGAGAGCTATTCCGCAAATACTGTTTCCAAGAACGTATTTACGAACCCCGAAGAAGTAAAAGCAACATCTTTTGTTATCCATGTATACAAGAACCTCAAAGAAAACGAAAGTGCATATAATGTAAACGTTAAATTCGGAGAAACATTCACATATACTTTCCCGATGAAGAAAACAGGATATGCATTTGTAGGTTGGTATACAGACGAAGCTCTTACGCAGAAATATGATATGAACTTCACACAGAACGAAGCAAACGATATCAGCATTTATGCAAAGTGGGTACCCACAGCGGAAGCGGCTACTATTACATTCAAGAATGCAACAGTAACGAACAAAGTATTCTCCGCTATGGTAGGCGAAACATTCGTTGAACCTGTTGTGGCTGAAAAAGAAGGTTATGAGTTCCTCGGCTGGTATACAGACGCGGCTCTCACACAGAAATTCGATTTTTCTGCTCCCGTTTCCGAAGCAGGAACTATCACTCTCTATGCAGAATGGAAAGATCTTTCCGCAGGAGATGACAACACAGTTTCTCCCGATCAGACGACAGGGGAGAATGTAGTTCCCGGAGATAACAATACGACAGCATCCGCTCAGAATCCCGGCGATGACAACAACACAAAAGACCCTGAAAATTCCGGTTCGGCTATCGGTGTGGTGATCGCAGTGGTTTCCGCAGTTGTTGTTGCAGGTGCGGCAGCGGCAGTTGTAGTAATCATCAAAAAGAAAAAATAATTTTCTTGTATAAAAAGACATGGCGCAAGCCATGTCTTTTTATTTATAGAGCTATATAGAGGGAAATTCGCTTGATACGATGCGAGGACATTCTTCGGGGGAATATATCCAAGAATCTATATGTGTTCTCGATATTTTATAATCGAATTTTTTCTCTTTGGTGGTCGGTGCGGGGAACGTATCGACGATGACGAGCTTTATCTTCATCTTTTCGGGAATTATATTTTTGATATATACAGCGGCGCTGTCTCCGACAGAGATATCATCTCGATATTCGGCAAGTCCCGCAAGGTTAGGCGCAAGCTCAACGAATATTCCGTAAGGCTCGATGCTTCGAACGATTCCGGGGACTGTTTGACCTATCGAAAACGGCAAGATGTTTTCGTGCCATGTTCCCAAAAGTTCTTTGTGCGTCATATAGATGCGTCCTGTATCGAAATCTATGCTTTTGACGGCTGTCTTTATTGTCATGCCTATGTAGAATCTATCTCGCGGATGCGATATGCGCGAAACGGATATGCAATCTATCGACATGAGTGAAACTATACCGCAACCGATATCCAAAAAAGCGCCGAAAGGTTCCATATGCGTTACGACTGCATCGATTATATCGCCCGGCAATAGGCTAGAGATGTAATTTTCCATACATTCTCTTTGAGCCGCTTTTCGCGAGAGTATGGCGACTTTTTCGCCGTTTATCTCTTCGAATCCGATTATTTTAAAGCAAACTGCTTTTCCAACACGTGTTATGACGGCTATATCCTTTATCTCGTCGCCGTTTTTATTGTATTCGACTTCGCTCTGCGGCATAATGCCACGTATAGCGCCCAAATCGAACGAAAGCTCTTTGCCTCTGCCTTCGTCGGTACAATATATCGCGATGCTTTCGAGTATCTTTCCGTAAGCGCAGGCGCGCTCCATCGCCGATATACAGGATAAATATTCTCTGTTTTCGGAAGTTCCGATAAATTTTCCTTCCGGTCTGTACAAATTATTCATTAAGATCCTCCGTTTTATCTTTTGTTTAAATATTATTCGGTATGAACGGAATTTATACATGGGTTCTTTGACAATAATAAATTTATGTGATATTATATATTTGTAT
>CAZFTE010000020.1:0-23541 GCA_964521785.1 uncultured Lachnospiraceae bacterium | reverse complement strand
CGAAAATATTGAACGGTTCATTCAGACCGCCGAAAAATATGTGGATATTGAAGAATTGGATGCGTATACGCTCAGAGAGCTTGTGCAAGCGATCTATGTGGAAGCACCCGATAAATCCAGCGGTAAGCGTAGGCAGAATATCCACATCCACTATGATGGAATTGGATTTATTCCGTTGGATGAACTGACGAAACAATGATAAAGGCAAAAGGAAACGGCGTGGCTCACACCACGCCGCCCCTTGAAAACTATAAAGTTTTCTGCTTTTTTCAAAATAACTGTTTTACGAACCCTGCCCTATAGCGAGTGTTTTTTTGTTATATCGACACCGTGCCAACGCCTGTAACGATATTTTGACAAAGTCGTCAATTAAGAGGCGAAAAATTCTGCGCATATCGTGCAGTAAAAATCCTTCAATAACTTGAAAAAACATTTTCTCAATGCTATAATGAAATAAAAATATCTGAAAGGAATCTTGCAGTTATGGCAAATTTAAAGATAGTTACATTTAACATACGCAATGTTTGGGACAGAGAGGGCAAAAACAGCTTTATCCATCGTGTCGGCATGATCTACGATAAAGTAAACAAAGAAAAGCCCGACGTTATCGCATTTCAGGAGATATTGCAGCCGCATTTGACGCTTCTTGAAAGAATATTCCCCGATTATGAATTTTACGGGCAGTTCAGAAATGACGATTTCAGCGGCGAAGGTGTTTACACCGCTGTTAAAAGATCTGTTTGGCAGACCATCGCTCACGAAGCGTTTTGGATAAGCCCCACACCTTACGTTCCCGGAACAATATTCGAATGTCAGAGCGAATACCCCAGAGTTTGCGGCGTCGTTCAGATAAGAAACAAAGAAAACGGTAAGATGTTCCGCATATTTAACATACATCTCGATCATATCTCCGACGAAGCTCGTATCGCGGGTATCCGTTGCGTTATAGATATGATGGATCAGTTCAATAAGAAATCAAAAGTTCCTTCCGTTATCCTCGGAGATTTCAATGCTACTCCCGATAGCGAAACTATAAAATATTGCAACGAATATGACGGAACGCGCATATGCGACCTTACATCTACGATCCCCGTAACGTGCCACAACTGGGGTCAGGACGAACATAAGATAGACTATATCTATGTTACGGACGGAATCGAAAAAGCGTTGACAAATGTCGGCGTTTGGGACCAGTGCCACGACGGTATATACCTTTCCGACCATTACCCCGTTTTTGCGGACCTCGATATGGATAAGATAGACTGATATAAAGATCTCCCGTTCAAGTAAATGAACGGGAGATCTTTTATAGTATCAAGAATTTAAATATAGTTTTAGCCCAGTTCAGCCACGATGGAACGTTAGCGTCGAGCAGTTCCGAGATAAGCGCGGTATCCACACTTTCCTTTGTGCCGATATATTGATATAAGCTTCCTTCTGAGAATGATCTGCCTATCGCTATCAATGCATTGGTGTGGTCACCTATGGCTATGTATTTGCCGATGGCGAGCGCGCCTTCCGAAAAATATCCTATCGAAAAAGCGCCCAAGGATATAATTCCTATCCCGATGGAGCCTATTGCGAATAAGCCGAGCGCAACAGAGCCTACTGCGAGGAGTCCCAGAGCTAATGTTCCGACAGCGATAAGCCCGAGCGAGAGCAGTCCAAGAGAAAATATGCCGAGAGACAACATTCCAAATGAAAATATTCCTTTTGAAATAAGTCCTATCGAGAAAATGCCTCGCGCCCTAAATCCTACGGCGAAGAAACCGTGAGCGTTGCGACCGATATGATAAAGAGGCATACCGAACACGGTCTTTTCGCTCTTCCGCTCATGAAAATGCTTTTTAAATATGTGCAAAAGCTTTTCTTCGGTTCCTTTTAATTCGATATGTTGTTTTTCAGTAACATCATCATTCAAGAGATAATCCAGAGAACTATCGAACAGCTTTCCCATTTTTATAAGCTTATCCGTTTCGGGGTATGCGATGTCGGATTCCCACTTGCTGATGGATTGCCTGGAAACACCGAGTATCTCGGCAAGTTGTTCTTGTGTGTAATTATTTTCTTTTCGTAATTTAGAGAGTTTTTCGCCAAATGTCATTATAGGCATCTCCTTTGTTGGTTATGCTTATATCATAACATATTTTAACGAAAAAAACACCAACTTCAAATTTCTTTATGTAAACTTTGGGTTGCGTTTATGCTCAAAAGCGATCATACGGCACATTTTTAATGCTCGATAATATCATAATCGTAATCTTTGAGCTTTTCTTTCATGACTTCCAATGCGATTTGAGAATTATCTATACCGATAAATCTTCTTCCATTCATGGCGGCTGCCAATAATGATGTTCCGCTGCCCGCAAAGCAATCCAATACGATACTGTCGGGGGTTGATGACTGCTGTATTATTAACGACAACATATCTAAATTTTTTTCTGTCGGATAGGTAGGATATTGAGGATCTTTGAATGTCCAGATATCTTGTATCTTCATGCCCTTGTGTTCATCAGCAAATTTTTTTATTCTGGGATTTCCGTTTGAAGACCATTCTAGCAATCCTGCCGCGTCCATTTTGTCAAATTCCTCGGGGTTGGTTCGCCAATGTCTGCCGACGGGAGGAGCCATTCCTCTCCAAGGTTGCCCTGTAACACCGTTAGTTTCTCCCGGTGCGTGCAAAGGTATCGTTGTATACCTGCGACCGTCGGGATCTGTTTTCGGGAATTTTTTTGCTATCTCGGCATCATCTGTTATAGTGGTTCTTACATCATTCCAAATGTTTTTAGTGTGATTTTTCGAATAGAATAATATAACGTCTTTTTGATTTCCGTAAGCTTTTCTGTCGAAATTTTTAGGGTTGGATTTTATACGAGTTATATCGTTTTTAAAATTATCATCGCCGAATATTTCGTCAAGCATTACTTTAAAATAATGACTCATTTTACCGTCTATATGAACATAAATGCTGCCTTTTTCCGATAACGCTTCATGTAGCAAGACGAATCTTTCGTATATAAACAAAAGAAATTCTTCTTTTTCCATCGTATCCGAATATGCGATCATACCGTTCTTTGCTCTGCTGATAGTACGGACTCTACCGTCGGATATAGCAAAATTTTGATTTGTTTTAAAGGGAGGATCTATGTAGATAAGATCTATTTTGCCTTTGATCTCGTGCATAAGATCGATAAGAACCGATTTATTGTCGCCGAATATTATATTCGATCTGCTCAAGTCGATATTAAATGAATCATTGGAGGGAGAGATATTCGCTATATCGGGTATTTTATTAAAGAATAACAAGATATCACCTCGATCATAAAGAATATAAAAATTCTCTGAGCAATAATCCCGAAAGTATCACTTGCTCGTCATGAGTTTTCAGATAATTATACATTTTGCTGTTGTTCTGAATATATAAGACCCCATCCATGATTGCAATGGGAATTACGGTGGCATTTAACTTGCCCGAAGAAAAACCAAAGTTCAATGTTGAAACGGCATCTGCAAATTGTCCATTCTGATGTCCGCCGAAGTCTGTCAAAAATTTTGCTTCGCCCAATACGTATATACCGTTAAATTGCGCCAAAAGATCAAGCCCTTTGTTTCTGTTGTAACCCAACATATCTTTTGCAACATTTTTCATTTCGGCATCGGAAATATTTAAGATACCGTTTTCGTTGGTCGAGAAAAATTCATCGGAAGACCTATATATTGGCGCTCCCAAAACTCCTTTATCTATCCAACGTTTAAATAACGGTCCCATTTGTCTGTTGCTTTCTTTGGGTTCGGTGCATTTTTCGAATATTTCAGTCAATCCCATTTCGTAAAGATTACCTGCTATCCTGTTTACGGTCTGGGGATTTCTGCAAATTGCGGAATGGTCGTTTTTAAAATACGATATATATGAATCCTTTATAGGGAATAAGTCCAATTTCAGAAGAGCTTTGATCAATTCTTCATTGTTTTGTTCATTATAAGCATTTTCAATATCTGCCCATTTTGCTTCCGAGATATTTCTTCTTAAATTTGGTGATATAGGATATATTTTAAAAAGTTCATCTAAATAGTTTTTTTGAGATGCGAACTCTACGCTCAGTTGTGTCCAAAAATTCATTTTTACGCTCCTAAAAACAGAATGTAAAAAAGGGCTTGATAATTTTAGTTTATCAAGCCCTTTGGTGCGGCTGAAGGGACTTGAACCCCCACGTCGAAGACACCAGATCCTAAGTCTGGCGCGTCTGCCAATTTCGCCACAGCCGCATTAACCATACTATTATATTTTATCACATAACGTCCTTGCTGTCAACCGCAAAGTTAAGTTTTTACATCTTTTAATTTTTTAAATTATTTTTATTCGAAAAATATAAGATATATTCCGTTGTTTTCTTAATGTTAATATAAAATTAAATTCTTACGTTATCGTTATTTAACAAAACTCACTTGCATTATAACATAAAATAGAGTAAAATAATGTATTATAACTTAAAGGTCGGAGGATATGATGCAGATATCAAGAAAAGATATTTCAAACGGCATTGCTCTCAATACTGTAAAGACTGACAAATTCAAATTCAACAGAATTTTTATAGATTTTATTTTACCCCTCGAACGCGAACACGCTGCTGAAAATGCGCTTTTTGCTTCTGTTCTGCTTCGTGGAACGAAAGAACACCCCTCTTTGCTCTCCATACAACAAAAGCTTTCTTCTATGTACGGCGCAATAATGGACAGCTACGTGGAAACGCGAGGCGAAGCTCATGTTATAACGGTATATTCGAAATTTCTCGATAACGCTTTTGCTCTCGGAAACGAAGATATAACCGCGGAAGCGACATCGCTTCTTTCGGAAGTGATAACGGAGCCGAAGACCGAAAACGGTGTTTTCGACGTGGCTTTTGTGGAAAGCGAGAAGCAGAAGCTCATCAATGCAATCGAAGCGCAGATAAACGACAAAAATGCATTCGCGCTCAAGAGATGCATACAGGTGATGTGCGAAAAAGAAGCTTGGGGCGTATCTCACGCGGGCGAAGTCGAGGATGTCGAAAAAATAACGCCGAATTCGCTTTTTGAAAGATACAGATATATCCTTTCTCATGCGAAGATAGAAGTTTGGGCGATAGGCACCGTAGACGAACAAAAGACGGAGAAATGGGTCCGCGATATGTTCAAACATACAGAACGCGGCGAAGTTCCCGATCATTCCACAAAAATAATCAAAGATGTTGAAAAGATAAAGACTGTTTGCGAACATCAAAATATCGCTCAAGGCAAGTTGGTCCTTGGTTTCCGCACGGGAGTCGGCGGATATGACGACGATATATACGCAATGCGCGTATTGTGCAGTATATTCGGTTCCGGAACGCAATCCAAATTGTTTTGCAATGTGCGCGAAAAGCTCTCGCTCTGCTATTTCTGCTCATCGAGCATATATATGAAAGGTGTTATGACCGTTATAAGCGGCATAGAACCGAAAAACAAAGAAAAAGCCGAATCCGAGATATTGGCGCAGCTCGAAGCTATAAAAAACGGAGATATCACCGAGGAAGAATTGGAAAACGCTAAAAAAGGCATACGAAATGCTTTTTTGAATATCGAGGATCGCCCCGAACGTATACACAGCCATTATCTGGGCGGCGAGATATTCAATACCGTTGAATCCCCCGCCGAAGCTATCGAAAAGGTAGAAAGCGTTACCGTCGAGCAGATAGTGAAGATCGCGAAGAATATCAAACTCGATACGGAATATTTCCTTTGCGGAACGGAGTGTGAAGAATGAACATCATAACAAAAGAAAATTCTCTTATAGGAGAAAAATATTACTATGCCAAACACAAGAGCGGTCTTGATATCTACCTTATCCCCAAGGATATGTCGAACAATTCCGCGCTCATCTGCACACGCTACGGTTCGATAGATAATTGTTTCAAGCTTGAGGGAGATGATGAATTTACTCATGTTCCCGACGGTATAGCGCATTATCTCGAACATAAAATGTTTGAAAACGAGGACGGCGTGGATACGTTTGCAAGATTTGCCAAATACGGCGCCAACGCAAACGCTTTTACTTGGACGAATGGCACGGCATATAATTTCGAATGTACGGAAAATTTTTATGAAAACCTTGAGATACTTTTGGATTATGTGATGCATCCCTATTTCACACCCGAAAATGTAGCCAAAGAGCAAGGCATCATAGCGCAGGAGATACGCGGAAGAGAGGACGACCCATACTCCGCAACGTATATGAACCTTTTAAATATACTTTATAAGGATTCTCAGGCGAAAATAAATGTTGCGGGTACTGTCGATTCCATAGCGGAGATAACTGCGGAAACGCTCTATAAATGCTATGATATATTCTACAACCCCTCCAATATGTTCCTTTGCGTTTCGGGTACGGCGACGATGGAAAAGATACTCGAAATAGCGGATAAGTTCATGCCGATAAAAGATTTTAGAAATATTATCCGCCATTACAACGAGGAGGACAGCGCTCCCGCAGAGAAGAGCATAACGGCTGAATTTGAAGTATCCAAGCCGATGTTCCTTATGGGTGTTAAAGATACGGCTATGCCGAAGGATCCTTATGAAAGAGCAAAACGCATAGCGGCGATGAACATCGCGACGGAGACACTTTTCGGAGATGCTTCCGAATTTGCCGTGGATATCTACGAAAGCGGACTTATAGAAGACCTTGAGGTCGGATATAACGCGGGTAAGATAGCCGCAAACTTTATCTTTGGCGGAGATACGGACGATGTGGCAGCTTCGCAAAAAAAATTCTTCGATTATATTGCCGATGTTAAAAAGAACGGCATAGATAAAGAAGCGTTCGATATCGCTCGCAAGATAAAATATGCGGATCATATCAAAAATTTCGAAAGCACGAATATTGCGGAGGAATTTGTTTTTAACTTTGCGGCAGGAGACAACTACTTTGATTCGATAGATGTGATATCCGAAGTTACCGCTGAATACGCTACGGATATCATACGAGAACTGTTCAAGGAAGAAAATTTCGCCGTAAGTATCGTAAACCCTTTGAGTAAGGAGGAAGAATAAACATGGGATCTACATCTACCATATCGTTTCCCGGGCTTGGCATCGGCGAATTTAAAGTAAACAGCGTGGCTTTTCACATCGGCAATCTCCGTGTTACGTGGTACGGAATAATAATATGCCTCGGCATAATCTGCGCGTTTTCGTATTTTTGCTTCCGCGCGATGAAAGCGGGAATAGACTTTGACACATTGCTCGACTATGCGCTTATAACGGTACCCGTTGCCATAATCTGCGCCAGAGCATATTATGTAATATTCAACTTCAGCAGTTCGGATTATAAGTCATTTTACGATATCATCGCCGTTTGGAACGGCGGCCTTGCGATATATGGCGGCATAATCGGCGGCGCTTTGACCGTATTGATAATATGTAAGGTGAAAAAGATAAAATTCTTTGTCATAGCCGACGCGCTCACGCCCGGCGTAATGATCGGTCAGATCATAGGCAGATGGGGCAATTTCATGAACGGCGAAGCTTTCGGCGGTGCAACGACGCTTCCTTGGCGTATGCGCCTTTCGAGCCATTATACGGGCTATGTTACGATGGAGGTTCACCCCACGTTCCTTTATGAATCGCTTTGGAACTTGATAGGATTCATATTGATAAATATATTCTATAAAAAGAAAAAATTCAACGGCGAGATAACCTTGTGGTATTTCGGCTGGTACGGTCTTGGCAGATTCTTTATCGAACAGCTCCGCACAGACTCGCTCTATATCGGCAACACGGGCATTCGCGTTTCCGCGATGGTAGGTCTTGTTTGCATAATTGTTGCACTTCCCGCAGTTATCGTCGGAAGAGTGCGCCATGCGGCTCTTACGGGCGCGGGCGAGATAAGCAGAAGCGATGTTGCGGATATTACAACGCTTTTAGGCATCAAGAAAAAAGACGCTCCCGAAAAGAGCGCCGAAGAAGCTATCGCCGACATCATCAACAGAAGCGGTCCTTCCGATAGTGCCGAAGGTGAAAGCCGTGATGGCGATATCGAAGATGCTTTGGAAGATGGCGAAACATCTGAGCAGAATGTAGCCGATGTCGATATAGATATTGACGACGAGAACGAAGACGAAGAAACGTCTGCCGAAGAAGAAATAGTCGCCGACGAAATGATGGAAGACGAAGAAAAAGAAGAGACTTTATCGTGCGACGATGAAGAAAAAACAATTATTGCAGATATCACAGATACAGCAAACGAAATAAACAAAGAAATCGAGGAAGAAGACAATGGCACAGATAATTGACGGAAAAAAGATATCCGCTGATATCCGCGCGGAAATCGCCGCGGAAGTAGCACAGATGAGATCGGAGGGCGTAACTCCCGGTCTTGCTGTTATAATCGTTGGTGAGAATCCCGCGTCAAAGGTATATGTTCGCAACAAAGGAAAAGGTTGCGCGGAAGTCGGAATGTATTCCGAAATAATCGAGATGAAAGAAGAAACGACTCAGGACGAGCTTCTTTGCAAAATAGCGGAGCTTAACGCTCGTTCCGATATCCACGGTATTCTCGTTCAGCTTCCGTTGCCCAAGCAGATAGACGAGAAAGTCGTTATCGCCGCCATCTCTCCCAAAAAAGATGTTGATGCGTTCTGCGTTGAAAACATCGGCGAGATGATGCTTGGCACGGCAAAATTTCTTCCCTGCACGCCCGCGGGCATCATGCAGCTCCTCCACAGAAGCAGAATCTCCGTTGAGGGTAAGGATTGCGTTGTCATCGGCAGAAGCAATATCGTAGGCAAGCCCATCGCGCAACTCCTTCTTGCGGAAAACGGCACCGTTACCATTTGCCATTCCAAGACGAAAGATCTCGCGTCCGTTACAAAACGTGCGGATATCCTCGTTGTGGCGATAGGTCGCGCTGATTTCGTTACGGGAGATATGGTAAAAGAGGGTGCGGTAGTTATCGATGTCGGTATGAACCGCCGCGAAGACGGCAAACTCACCGGCGACGTTGATTTTGCTTCCGTAGAATCCAAAGCAGGATATATCACACCCGTTCCCGGCGGCGTAGGTCCTATGACGATAACGATGCTTCTCAAAAACACGCTCACTGCGGCGAGAAACCTCGAAGAAAAAACAAAATAATGAAAATCAAAAAGCTTCGCCAAAGCGACAAGGCGAAGCTTTTTGTATGAGTTTTTTTGGAGAAAAAAACACATGGGCTGAAGATTAGAGATTATTTATTTTCCCATTTATCGCAAAGGGAGTTGATCTGGCTTGTGAATTTGGCAAGATCCTTGTTTGCGCCGCCGCGATTTTGTTCGATGACGGACATCAAGCGCTTGCCCGACATAAGCAAACATTCGAATATTATATTTGCGCGTTTTCTGCCGGGAGATACCTTGGCGGGGATCCGTACTACCTTGGCTTTTTCCACACATTCGCCTGTTTCAAGGTCGAATACATCGCCGCTGTACGGCGCTTCGGAAAAATAGCCGAGGTTTTCGTATATTTGATTTGCAAAATGGTCGCAAACTCCGTCCGAGCCGTGGTTTACGAACACTTTTTTAGGCGGATAAGGAAGTTCTGCGAGCCACGAAAGGAGCATATGCTGGTCCGCGTGTCCACTGATGCCGTTTATCATTTCTATATTGGCGTTTACAACGATATCTTCGCCGAAGAGTTTGATGGACGGAACACCGTCGAGCAATCTTCTGCCGATAGTTCCTTCCGTTTGGTATCCCACAAAAAGTATGGTGCTTTCATAACGCCAAAGATTGTGTTTCAGATGGTGGCGTATTCTGCCCGCCTCGCACATACCCGAAGCGGAGAGTATAACTTTAGGCTCCATATCGTCGTTGATCGCACGAGAATCATCGCTTGTAACGGAGAGGCGCAGATCGGGGAAATAGATGGGGTCTATGCCCTTGGAGAGGAGTTCCAAAGTTTCTTTGTCGTAATAATCCGTCAGACCGTCCGAATATATATGCGTTGCTTCAACGGCAAGAGGGCTATCCACGTAAACGGGGAAATGATCGTGATATTTAATAAGATTTTGTTCTTTGATCGTTCTTAAAAGATAGAGAAGCTCTTGCGTTCTGCCAACGGCGAAAGAGGGGATAACGACATTGCCGCCGCGGTCAAATGTTTCTTGAATAATACGTGTAAGCTGACCGATATAATCGGGGCGTTCGCCGTGGAGCCTATCTCCATAGGTCGATTCTATGACAACATAGTCGGAGGCGATTGGTTTTTGAGGGTCGCGTATGAGCGGACGGTTAAGATTTCCCAAGTCGCCCGAAAATAGGAGAGTCGTTTTTTTGCCGTTCTCCGTTATAGTAAAATGAATGGAGGAGGAGCCGAGCAGATGACCCGCATCGAGAAAACGAATCTTGATGCCGTCGAAAAGCTCTATATCTTTGTCGTAAGAATACGGTTCGAAAAGCTCTATCGTATGAACGGCGTCTTCCATCGTATACATCGGCTCGTAAGTTTCATCTCCGGAGCGTTTAGCCTTGCGGTTGCGCCATTGCGCTTCAAATTCCTGGATATGTGCGGAATCGCGCAGCATGATGTCGCAAAGTCGCGCTGTTGCCTCTGTTGCATATATAGGTCCCTTATATCCCAAAGCGACCATTGCGGGCAATTTTCCGGAATGGTCTATATGCGCGTGCGTAAGGCAGATAGCGTCTATATCCGTTGGAGATATGGGAAGATCGCAATTTTCATATATATCTTCACCTTGTTCCATTCCGCAATCGACGAGGATATGCTTTCCGCAAGCTTCCAAAAGTGTGCATGAACCCGTAACCTCGTGAGCGGCACCCAAAAATGTCAATTTCACTCAAAACACCTCCTGTTGATTATTTATATTATTTCTGGATTTATTCTATCATATCTTGGGTAATTTGTCTACATTATTTTTGTAAAAATTTTTAGATATAAAATATAATATGTTTATTCCGAAAAATAATTCACACTTCGGCGCATTTGTGGTACAATGGTTATTGAAAAAAATTTCATTCCGAAACGGAGAAAAAATGAGTTCATACAGAGTTTATGCAAAGATCGACCTCGATGCCATAGAGTATAATATCGACCTTATAAAAAGCAAGTTGCCGAAAGGAAAAAAGCTTTTGCTCGTCGTAAAAGCCGACGCATACGGTCATGGTGCCGTAGAGCTTGCAAGAGAATTTGAACAAAAAGCCGATTATTTCGGCGTTGCGGAGATAAACGAAGCATTGGAGCTTCGCAAAAACGGAATTAAGAAGCCGATATTGATACTCGGCTTTACATCGCCCGAAAATTTTGCCGTAGCCGTGGAGCATGACATCACGCTTACGATGTTTCAGCTCGATATGCTCTATAAGCTTTCGCGTACCGCGCAAGAGCTTGGCAAAACGGCAAAGATACATTTTGCTGTTGACACGGGAATGTCGCGCATAGGCTGGGACACAAGCGAGCAGAGCGCAAACGAAGCGGCAAAAGCTTTTCGCTTGCCCAACATTGAGGCGGAGGGCATATTCAGCCATTTTGCGACGGCAGACGAAAAAGACAAATCTTTTTCTTTGCGACAGCGCGACGATTTTAAAAGATTTATCGCCATGCTTGCCGAGCGCGGCGTCGATATTCCGATAAAACATCTCAACAACAGTGCGGGTATATTGGAATTTGACGAATATTTCGATATGGTCCGTGCGGGCATAATAATATATGGGCTTTATCCCTCGGCGGACGTAAAAGAGAGCATAGGAGAAAAATTTCCTTTGCGCCCCGCGATGGAGCTTATAACGCACATATCTCATGTAAAGATATTGCCGAAAGGAAAGAGCGTAAGCTACGGCGCAACATTCGTTACGGATAAAGAAATGCGTGTTGCAACTTTGACGATAGGCTACGCGGACGGATATCCGCGTGCGCTTTCGGGAAAAGGCGAAGCGATAATACACGGTATAAGATGTCCTATCCTCGGTAGAGTATGCATGGACCAGCTTATGGTCGATGCGAGCGCCGTGCCAAACATCGAGATAGGAGACGCGGCAACGCTCGTCGGCAGAGACGGCGAAGAATTTATCTCCGCGGAAGAAGTAGCGGACAATTCGTTTTCGTTCAATTATGAATTTGTTTGCGGCATATCGCGCCGCGTACCGAGAGTATATTATAAAAGCGGTATTCCCTACGAGACTGTCTTACACATAGACACATACTTTTCTTGAAAGAAAAGTAAGCAAAAGAACTTTCGCTCAAAATTTTCGCTGAAATATATTATATGCAAAAATATGAAGCTGAAATATCTTGAAAAAAAGCAATCAAAAGAACTTTCGCTCAAAGTTTTGCCGAAATATATTATAGATTTTGATATGCTACGACAAATATTTTCTTGTTTTTGAAACAAAAACATTGTTTTTATTTTGGATTTGTTTTATAATTATATACACACAGTCGAAAAATGTTGAAAAACAAAAACGGAGGTATAAAAGACCTTGGTAAGATATATCGTCTATAATCCTTTTTCAGGAAGTGAGCAATACAAAAAATTGATAGAACGCCTCGGCAATGAAAACGAAAATTCAAAAATAATATCGCTTGACGATATGAACGGTTATAAAGCGTTCTTTAGCGTTCTTGAAGCCGACGACGAAGTTATGATATGCGGCGGCGACGGCACTATCAATCATTTTATAAACGAAACTAACGGCATAGAGATAAAAAACAAGGTATATTATATTCCCGTCGGAACAGGAAACGATTTCGCGCGTGATATCGGATTTTCAGGATCCGATGGCGATATGATATGCATGGATAAATATATAGAGCATCTGCCCACGGCGAATGTCAAAGGCAAGGAATATCGCTTTATCAATAACGTAGGCTTCGGCATAGACGGCTATTGTTGTGAGGAAGGCGACAAGATACGCGAAAGCAACGAAAAAAACGGCACAAAAAAGCGTATAAATTACACCACCATCGCCATAAAAGGTCTGTTGCGATATTTTAAACCGAGAAATGCGGTCGTTTCAGTCGATGGCAAAAAATACCACTTTGAAAAAGTATGGCTTGCCGCAGCTATGAACGGCAGATATTACGGCGGAGGCATGATGGCGGCTCCCGCGCAAAACAGACTCGATAAGAAGATATCGCTCGTCGTTTTCCACAGGGTACATAAACTCCATGCGCTTATGATATTTCCCTCGTTGTTCAAAGGAACTCATGTAAAATATACAAAATATATAACCATTCTCGAAGGCTCCGATATTAAGGTGAGCTTCGATAGACCGACGCCGCTCCAGATAGACGGAGAGACCGTTCGCGGCGTAACATCATATACTGCAAATAAGTAAAAAAAGCTTGGCTTTTCTGTAAGCCAAGCTTTTTGCTTTGTCAAAGTGTGGTTATATATTCCCAAAGGTCGGAGAACGTACCGTGCGCGTATTTGGATATATTTTCGTTTTTGGTGTTGATAAGGCAATCCGTGAGCAAGAACACTTTCATTCCGAGATTCTCTGCGGGCATATCGTCCGAAACATCGTTGCCGACCATGACACATTCTTCGGGGCGACAATCTATCTTGCGCAATATCTCCGTGTAATATTCCAAGTTGGGTTTGCAACGAGTGGAATTTTCGTAAGTCGTGTAGAGTTCGAAATCTTCGGGTGTCAGACCTGCCCAGCGAATACGCTGTTCCGTGGCAACCGCGGGAAATACGGGGTTCGTTGCCAATACCACGCGAAAACCGTTTTCTTTGAGCTTGCGGACGGTCTTGGGCGCTTCGGGGTTGAAGCCGCAGGTTTTTTGCACCTTGCCGAAATCATTTTTATAAAAATCGTTGAGTATATCTTTATCGTCGAGCGCTTTTTGACCGAAGAACTCGGTGAAGCCGTCCCACCAAAGCTCCATATTCGGTCTGTCTGTGTTGTTTTTGATCATGGCTTTGATGCCGTTCCAAGTGCCTTCATATAATTTTTGAGGTTCGTATCCGTGTGCGGAGAGCGTTTCGGCGAGCCTGCCGAAATAATCTTTTACAAATTTGTCTTGATCCATGGGCAAAAGCGTGCCGTCAAGATCGAAAAGTACCGTTTTTATCATAAATACCGCCTGAAAAATAAAATAATATAATCATTTTATCATCATATTATGCGGTATGTCAATATATCTTTTCACTGTCTGTAGCCGTTCTTACCGCAAAACATATAAAAACGACACACGGGAAAAGTGTATTGTAAAATATTTCGGCGCAAGCTATCGCTTTTTCGGAAAGGTATTGCATCATCAATACCGCGGCGGAAAAAGCCACACATATAAGCGAAAAACGTTTCGCTTTCTCGTGCGGAGCTAAACATTCCGATATATTGCTGATTTCGCACGCGCATATGGTGAAAGCGAAACTTCGCGCAAGACAACAGAACCATATCATATAATTTGCGAGTATGTTTGAACGCACACCCAGTATTATTACAACGATATACACGACAAGAGCGCATATCGGAGCCACCGCGCCGCAATATATCGGCGACGGATGAAAGGTTCCGTTGCGCGCAAAATCGCTCATGGCTTCATTTTTCGGCGTCAAAACGCGCAAATAGAGCGAAAAAACAACGGCGATGCAACCGATGATATCAAAAGCGGAAAAAATATCTTTTTCCGCAATGGAAAAGTAAAATATATTGCTTTTTTCGCCCAAGAGCGATAGCAAGACAACAAGGCAAATTGGAAAAAAGCAAAGCTCGCAAAATCTTGCCGCGCCGAGAGTGTCGTGCCATACGGCGAAAACGCATATTGCTATTATCAAGCAGAATATAGCGGGAGCACTCTCTCCGCCGTAAAAAGCATCGATGCAAAGCGAGAAAGAGGAGATATCTTTTACCGCCGAGATAGAGAGCGGTATCAATGATATCGCTTCCGCTATCGGTCGAGTTTTTCCGAATAATGAGCCGAAGAGCATTTTGGAGCCGTGATATCCCGCGCATACGACTCCCGCAACGATACAGATGACCGATAAGAAAAAGCAAGCGAATATAATGCTCGTCAAAGAACCTTTACCATACATGAAAAGACCCGAAAAAACGAACGAAAACATGATGAAAAATATTTGTATTGCGGAAACGGAGTATTCTTTTTTTATCATTGCGGCTTTTTTCCTTCTGTTCGTTTTTCTTTGCGCCCGGATACGCTCGGCGGAACGTTTTTATTTTTCCAAACGGGTGCCATATATATAAGGTCCGAAAGCTCGCCGACGGATATCGGAGCGAACGGCGAAAAGTACGGCACACCGAACGATGTTTTTCGGCAACCCACAACGAGGCTTATCGCGGTGAACGCAAAATGTCCGAATAGTCCGAATATCCCGCTTATGATTATCAAAACAAGGCGGTATATGCCGTTCGGATTCATATATGGCACGGCGATAAAATTGCATACAGCGGAAAAAGCGACGATTATCAGCACGAACGGCGATATTATCCCTGCGCTCACGGCGCTGTCGCCCAGTATGAGCGAGCCGACTATTCCGACTGCGCTGCCGACCGCTTTCGGCATACGAAGCCCCACTTCTCGCAATACTTCAAATATCAAAAATGCGGTAACTACTTCCCAAACGAGCGATACCGTCATGCCTTCGCGAGTCTGCGCCATATAATCCTGCATTTCTTGCGGCAAAAACGATGAATGGTGCATTACGAGCGCCGTAAAGAGCGACGGCAGGTACAGCGCGAATATCAGAGCAGAAAAGCGCAGACCTCTTACGAATGTGGCGAAAAATGAGCTTTTCGAATAATCTTCGGATACTTGAAATCCTTCGCAAAAAAGATAAGGCACCGTAAGCACCACGGGTGAGCCGTCTACGATAACGGCTATCCTGCCCTCCAAAAGCTTGCCCGCAACTTTATCGGGGCGCTCGGAATTGCCGACGGTGGGGTAGAGCGAATAGCCTTTGTCTTGGATATATGCTTCCACATAGCCCGAATCTATGACAGCGCTCACGTTTATTGCGCTCAAACGGCGGCGCAATATGCAGAGCGCTTTTTCGTTTACGATATTGTCAAGGTACATTATAACGATGTCCGTTTTGGTTATCGTGCCGACACACATCTTTTCGCTTTTAAGATGAGTGCTTTTTATCCTGCGGCGCAAGAGCATGACATTTTGCTCCGAGCTTTCGTTAAAGCCGTCGTGCGGACCGCGTATGACATTTTCCGTTTCGGGTTCATCGTTTCCACGCCCCTCATCATTGCGTGTGGCGCAGATATAGCCGCAGATATCGTTTGGCATATCCTCGAATATTATAAGGCAGTTTCCCGAAAGAACGGCGTTTTGCGCTTCTGCGGCGTCCGTTGCCGTTTTAAGGCTGTTGCCTGTTATTATGCCGCTTATATGGTTGTCGGCGCCTCCGCACAGGTAGTATTCCGACAGAGGAGCGATAATAAACTTGTTTATCAAAAGTTTTGAACTGTGGTTGCTTATATAATATAAATAAAATCTGGTTTTGCCGAAGTCAAGCTCGCGCACGGAAATATCTGACATATTGCAAAAGCTTTTAGCAAGGGAAGACTTCAAATTCAAAAAAGCGTTTTCTTCCAAAAAATCATCACCGCATTTTCTTATCAAAATAGATATACACTTTTTCTGACTTTATTATTATCCGCAAAAAAAGTTTTATACAAGGTCGTTTTTTAAAAAAAACTATTGATTTTTTTGTGCAATAATGATATAATTTTAAATGCTGTGCAATGCACCGCACGATACGCTCCGCTGCATGCTCGCATGAACGTTTCGATATTATTTATTTTAGGGAGGAAGCCATCATGAATAAAATTCAGGCTTTTGTAAACGAGCAGTTGAAAACAGAAGTGCCCCAGTTCAATATTGGTGACACAGTTGAAGTTCAGAACAAGATCAAAGAAGGAACAAGAGAACGTATTCAGCTTTTCAGCGGTCTTGTAATCGCTAAGAAGAACGGCGGTATCTCTGAAACATTTACAGTAAGAAAGATCGCTTACGGTGTAGGTGTTGAAAAGACTTTCCCGATCCATTCTCCCAACGTTGTAGCTGTTAAAGTTACTCGCCGTGGTAAAGTTCGCCGTGCGAAACTCTACTATGTTCGCGATAAAGTTGGTAAAGACGCAACAGTTAAAGAACTTATCTAAGTTGTTGATTCAACAAAGCAAAAGCAGACCTTTAAAGGTCTGCTTTTTGCTTTGTTTTTTATTTTAAATATCAAAAACCGAAGTATTTTTTGCGAAGAGCGGGAACGCGATCTTTGATTATGGAAAGTTCGATTGCGGCGCCTTTGTTTCCCAAAGCGTATTCGCGCATGAGCTGTCCTTCATATTCGCAAAGCTTATCGTGCAAGGGGAAGAAGTTTTCTACCAAGAAGCAAGCGTATTTGATAAGGCGAAAATGACCGACATATCTCTTTTCGGCGCAAGTGCCGTCCACTGCAACGGAATAACCGTCTTTTACCGCATTTACGATAGCATCACGCGTGTTTTCCTCGGCAAAAACTATGGTGTTTGCAACGAGTCTGTTGGGGTTGGCTTCCGTGGAGCCGTGTGTATCGGTCGTGCCGACAACGGGAAAATCTATGCCGCGTGCGCGCATCTCATAATAGAGAGCCGTTTGGAAGCCGTTCTGTCTGTAATAGCTTTCGCCGCCCAACACTTCAAATGCATCGAAGGGATGTACGGTAAGCATATATTCGGTGAAGTTTTCGGGGACCTGATAAACATCGGATATCCAGTATGGGTGGCAGAATATGCCGAGACCGCCCGCTTTGCGTATCTGCTCGAAGGCGAAAACGCAGGATCCGAAATCTTGTTTTTCCACATCTTCGGGAATATCGTATTTTTCGGCGGCTTTAAGGCAAGCTGCGTGATATTCGTCTTCGCTCAAGATATCGGGAACATTTTTCGCGTTGGGAACCGCGCGGCGTGAAAGCTCTGTGCCGCCATCGTTCTGGCGCGATTTTTCATAGAGAGCGTTTACGCTGAAATCGCCGCCGAAGTTGATGATATGTACGTCCGTGTCGGGAAGCTGTACTTCTTCGCCGGGATATATCTTCATGTCAAGCGGAATATCCTTGTATTCCTCGATAAGACCGAGAGAGGGGAAGTAGCGCTTGTGGTCGGTTATCGCCATAAAGTCATAACCGTATCCGCGGTAGTTCGAAGCGACGATATCGGGTGCTTCCTTGCCGTCGGAGAAGCAAGTGTGCATATGCATATCGCCGAAGTAAGCGTATTTGCCGTAAAGATCCTCTTCAACGGCGTATACGGCGAGCTTAACGATGATCTTTTTGTCCGTTCCGAGGATACGAACGGAATATTCGCCTTCGGCGGGCATATCCGCATCGAAGTAAAGTTCTCCGTTTTTGTTCGGCATGGTGTAGTAATCGAAAACGTTCTGTCTTTCTCTGTATACATAGAAAGCGCCGCAGCTCATGGGCATTATGCGTATATGATAAGTTGTGTTGCCGTCGAATGCAACGTGTGCGCCAAGCGGCTTGATGGTTATCTTTCCTTTTTTACCTGCGGGAAAAATTTTTGGATATATGTCGTAATTTAAAAGTTCTGTTTTCAAAACGATCGCCTCCTTGCATTATAATATAAATATCATACTACTTTTTTTTATAAAAGTAAATATAAATCCGAAACAAAGCCTCGTTTTATCAATCACCCGAAACGCGCCTTTTCATATAATATAACAGTGAAAAACGGAGGTGATCATTATGGATACAACACAGAACGAAAGCTCATATGGCAGATTCGGCGTCAGAACATTTGCGGCAAGCTCCGCATATCCGATAAAGGGAGCGATAGTCATAGTTCGCTCCAAAAAAGAAAGTCCGCCGTTGACCGTTGCCGTATTGGAAACGGACGAAAGCGGAAAAACTCCAGTAATAGCGCTTTCGGCACCGCCAAAAGCGCTCTCGCTTTCTCCGAATGAGAACGGTACGCCGTTCTCGCTATACGACGCGGAGATATCGCATCCGGGATGTTATACGACGGTAACGCGCGATATACAGATATATCCCGATACAGCGTCTATATTGCCCGTGAATATGATACCGCTGCCCGATACAAACGGAACTTTGAAATATCCGCAAAGCAATATCATATCGAACGGCGGCGCATCGGCGCCGAAGCTTTGAACGGGAGGTGAAAGCATATGCCGTCATTGCCTGTTATTCCCGAAACTATCATCGTACACTTGGGAGCCGCGGATTCAAACGCTTCGAACGTAACGGTCGGCTTTATCGATTACATAAAAAACGTTGCTTCGAGCGAGATATATCCAACGTGGAACGAGAACGCGCTAAGGGCAAATATCTATGCCCAGATATCATTCGCGCTCAACAGAGTATATACGGAATTTTACCGTTCGCGCGGGTATGATTTCGACATAACGAATTCGACCGCAACGGACCAATCTTTTGTATACGGGCGAGATATATTCGAAAATATCTCCGATATCGTGGATAATATATTTAACGATTATATTGCGCGGCAGGGATTCGTGGAGCCGTTGTTCGCCATCTATTGCAACGGTACGACAACTACTTGCGACGGACTTTCGCAATGGGGAAGCGAGGAACTTGCGGAACGCGGATATATACCTTACGATATCTTGCGATATTATTACGGTGATGATATAAATATAGTGATGAATGCGCCGATAGAAAATGTTACGCAATCTTACCCCGGTGTGTCGCTTCAATTAAGTTCCGCGGGAAACGATGTCAGGACGGTGCAGACCCGACTCAACAGGATATCCGCAAATTATCCTGCCATACCAAAGATATCAAGCCCAAACGGAGTTTTTTCCACCGAAACGGAAAACGCGGTGCTTGCGTTTCAACGTATATTCGGGCTTGCCGCCGACGGCATCGTCGGAAAAGCGACATGGTACAGGATACAGAGCATATATAATGCCGTAAAAAGGCTAAATGAACTTGACAGCGAGGGGCTTTCGCTTTCGGAAGTGTCGAAACAGTTTTCGGGTACGCTTTCTCTCGGTTCGGAGGGGCTGAATGTGAGCGTGGTGCAATATTATCTCAATGTCGTTGCGGATTACGATCCGAGCGTGCCGACAGTGCCGTTCAACGGAGTGTACGGCGAACAAACACGTTCCGCGGTGTTGGCTTTTCAACGCAATTACGGACTTGAACAGAGCGGAGAGGTGGACGAACAAACATGGAACAGACTTGCTTCCGTGTACCTCGGCATGGTCGAGAGCAACGACGGCGCGGGAACATCGGCAGAGCTTTTCCCCGGAACATTGCTTAATATCGGTTCGTCGGGAAGAGATGTCGAACTTTTGCAAACATACCTTAACGCGGTAGCGAGCGTTTTTACGGAGATACCGCAAATATCCGTAAACGGAAGATTTGACGAGCAGACTCAAAATGCCGTTTTGGTGTTTCAACGAATAGAGGGGATACCGCAGAGCGGCATAGTCGGTCCCGTAACATGGGATATCCTCGCGGAGAAATATAACGAGATAGAGAACGGAAATATTCGCGCGGAATTTCAATTTCCCGGCGATATCATAATGTAAGCGGAGGGTGCGTATGACAGAACCTAAAAAGGAGATATATGAGCTTCAATATATGCTGAGGAAGATAGCGCAAGTAACGGGCGATATTCCCGTCATCATTCCCGATGGTATATACGGAGAAGAAACGCGCGATGTCGTGCGCGATATTCAAAGGAGAAATGCTCTTACGCCGACGGGCGAGGTAGACGAGCAGACATGGAATGCGATATTTCAGCTGTATCAAGAGAGCATATATTCCGTGTCCGCAGGAGAGCCGATATATCCTTTCAAAGACCCTTCGTATAATTCCGAGGCGGGAGAAAAGAGCGACATGATAGTGCTTGTACAGTTGATATTGTCCGCACTATCTGTTATATACGATGATTTTGAAGATATCGCCATAACAGGGGTGAACGACGAAAAAACGATTGACGCGGTAAAGCGTTTTCAAGGTTACAATGGGTTGCCGCAGACAGGCATATTGAACAAACGCACGTGGGACGCCGCCGCAAAGAATTTTAACGAATATTACGATAATGTCGATTATATCTGAAAAGCTGTCTCCCTGAATAAGGGAGACAGCTTTTTGTATTAAAATAAAAACCTCTTAAAAAGATTGAATTTAGCTCGATTATATGATATCATATTCTTAATATACAAAAAATTGAAGGTGATATTATGTTCTTTATAGCTCTCTCAACGGTGTTGGTGATGCTCTTTTATGCGGTCCCCGGTTTTCTTATGGTAAAGACGAAACTCGTTCCCGAATCGGGAATTTCCAACTTTGCCAAATTGTTGATGTATGTTTGCCAGCCTGCGTTGATAATATATTCTTTTTTGCAGGTCGAATTTTCATTCGATCTTCTTTGGCAAATGATTTTTGTTTTCGTTTTCGTACTTGTGCTTTTGGCGGCAGTGATACTTATTTGTCATTTCGTCATATTCCGCAAAAAAGTTAATGATGTAAAATTCCGCATATACACGCTCGCGCTCTGCTTTTCTAACTGTGCTTTCATGGGCGTGCCGATCTTGGAGGCGCTCTTGCCCGATTATCCTCAAGCAGTCGCTTTTTCCGCGATGTTCTCGCTTGCGATGAATATAATCGGTTGGACGCTCGGCTCCGCCGTCATCACGAATGATATGAAATATATGAGCGTCAAAAAGATAATCCTCAACCCCGCGGTCATCGCCCTTGTCGTTGCCGTTCCGCTCTTCGTTACGGGATTTTCTTTGCCCGAAAATATCGAAAGTATGATAACGCTCCTCGGCAGAATGACTACGCCGCTTTGTATGCTTATCATGGGTATGAGATTGGCGACGGTATCTTTCCGTTCCACTTTCGCGCGCCCGACACAGTATATCATCATAGCGCTCAAGCAGATACTTTTGCCGCTGTTGGCGTTGGCGATACTCTATTTCATTCCCGTAGAACACGACCTCAAGATATCGCTCTATATAATGTTCGCTTGCCCTGTTGCCAGCGTAGTGCTTAATTTTGCGGAGATGCTCGGCGAGGGTCAGGAATACGCGGCAAATCTTGTGCTTCTCGGCACGGGTCTTTCCGCTTTGACGATACCGCTCA
The DNA here is from genome assembly GCA_964521785.1 of uncultured Lachnospiraceae bacterium. Classification (GTDB taxonomy): domain Bacteria; phylum Bacillota; class Clostridia; order Oscillospirales; family CAG-272; genus UMGS731. The sequence goes on along the minus strand of CAZFTE010000020.1, from coordinate 1,424 downwards.
TGGTGCTGATAATATAAGATTTTGTACATATTTTAAAAAAATTAACGCTTTATTCAGCTTTTACTATTGCATTTTTTCTGTTTTGTGATATTATAGTAATATAATGAATCAGAGGTGAGAATATATTATGGCAAAACGAATAAAAGACGAAAATACGGATTTTCTTTTTGAGGCGGTTCTTTCTCTGGGCAGCTTGGAAGAATGCTATGACTTTTTCGAAGATCTTTGCACAAAAGTTGAACTTCGCGAAATGACGCGCCGTTTTCAGGCGGCGAAGCTTATTCGCGAGGGTGAAAAATACACTACCATCGTTGAAAAAACAGGCTTGAGTACAGCGACCATAACAAGAGTAAACAGTGCTTTGCGCGACGGTTGCGACGGCTATGCGCGCGCGCTCGACGCGCTAGGGGTAGAGAAAAAATGAGCGAACAGTATTCTTCTCTTTCCCTTTTTTACGATTCCTTTATGCGCGATATAGACTATGGCGCATGGTGTGATTTTTATCAAGAATGTTTTCACAGATTTTCCAACGTCGATGTGGAAAAGATAGTAGATATCGGTTGTGGCACGGGCAGCATAACCGTTCCCATGGCGCAACGCGGATATAAGCTTATCGGCATAGACTTGAGCGAAGAGATGCTTGCTCTTGCCGCAAAAAAAGCGGAGGACGCGGGCGCGGATATACGTTTTCTCGGTTCGGATATGCGTTCTTTCAATCTTGGTCTTAAAGCCGATGCGGCGATATGCTCTTTCGATTGCGTAAACTATCTTTTGAAGCTCGGCGATGTGGAGGCGGCTCTTTGGCATGCTCATGAGAACATGGAAAAGGGCGCTGTACTCGTTTTCGATGTTTCAACGCCGTATAAGTATAAAAATATACTCGCGGATAATTCTTTCGTTTACGAAACTGAAGATGTTTTTATGACATGGGAAAATTATTTTAACGAAAAAACGAATATTTGCGATTTTTATCTCACGTTCTTTATCCGCAACGGCAAAAATTATCGCCGAGAGGACGAAGAACAGCGTCAACGCTGTTACGCTTTGCGCACTCTTCGCAAGACGGCGCAAAACGCGGGATTTTCCGTTCTTTGCGAATGTGCGGACATAGATTTTTCGCCGATGCAAGAGGACAGTGAAAGATGCTTCTTCATATGCAGAGCAGAGTAAAGATAAAGGCTGTTGTGTATTTTACACAACAGCCTTTTATTTTTTTGCAATGAAATAATAAAAAAGGCATATTTTCAGCCTAAACCGAAAATATGCCTTGAAAGAGCTAACGTTTGATTAGATTCTGCCTGCTTTAGCAGCTTCTTCGATAGCAACTGCAACAGCAACAGTCATACCAACCATGGGGTTGTTACCTGCGCCGATAAGACCCATCATCTCAACGTGAGCAGGAACGGAAGAAGAACCTGCGAACT
>CAZFTE010000019.1:0-23871 GCA_964521785.1 uncultured Lachnospiraceae bacterium | reverse complement strand
GCAGGAAAAATTTTATTTTTTTCAGTTGTCTACTTGACGGGGAGCAGTTCATTTTCGGTGCGTTCACTGTTTTTTTGTTTTGATATGTTTTTTAGCGTCTTTTTTTGTTGTAATCAGAAATGGGGTTTACCAAATCGCGCCAATCGATATCGCCTCTGTCGAGAGCGGTGATTATCACTTCCGCTGTGCCGATGTTTGTGGCAACGGGAATGTTGTTGATATCGCAAGCGCGAATGATGGAATCGTCGTAGAAGATCGCATCGATATTTTTTTTGCCGCTGTTGCTGTCGCGGAAGTAGATAAGCACGTCAATCTCATTGAACGAGATGCGGCTGGTAAGCTGTTGCATACCGCCCTGACCACCGGGAAGGAGTTGTTCTATATGAAGCCCTGTCGCTTCCGAGATCATACTTCCCGTAGATTTCGTAGCGCAGATCCTGTGCTTTGCAAGAACACCGCAGTATGCGATGCAAAACTGAACCATAAGTTCCTTTTTAGAATCGTTTGCAAGCAATGCAATTTCCATAAAATTTATACACTCCTTTATTTAAGTTTTTTAAGACGCTTTATATTTGTGAAAAGAGGTCGCTGTTCTCCGATCGTTCTGTAAGCTATGTTTTCGAATGCGTTTGTAACATTTGAACTGAGTATCTCGTCAACGAGCTTGCCCGCATCTCCCGCACGAATGAGTTCCGCGTCATAGGGTACTACTCCGATAAGCTTGACCGTTGTTTCGTCGATGACGGATATTATCTCTTGTTTTGCGCGTTTTACAGAACCGCCGTAGAGTTTGTTGATGATGAGTCTTTCGCGCTTGACACCCTTGCTCTGAAGGAAGGTCGCCGTGCGTTCCGCCGCGCGAATAGCCGCGCGAGAGGGGGAAACGATGATATATGCGATATCCGCAACGCTTGCCGCGAACATAAGGGGTTCGCCAACGCCGCCGGGAGTATCTATGAATATATAGTCATAATTGCCCGAATTTGCATATGAGCGAACGACGTTGCGGAATGTGTTCTTGCTCATGTTGTTATTGAAATTGAACGGTGCCGCGATAAAATGAAGATTAGGGGTGCGTTTATCTTTGACGATGGCTTCGTCGAGGGCTATCCTGCCCAAGACCACATCGCCTATGTCGTGAACGGCTTCATCGGTAAGACCGAGAATGATATCAAGGCATCTGTTGCCGAAGTCGCAATCTATAAGAAGTATTTTTTTGCCGAGTTCGGCAAGCGCCATGGCGAGATTTGCACACACGGTGGATTTGCCGACACCGCCTTTGCATGATGTAAAAAGAATAACATGTGTTCCGATCGATATTTCGGACATACGCTCACCTCCGAATTAAAAACTAGAAATCCAATTTTAGGATAACATATCTTGGGAAAAAAGTCAACAATTAAGTTGACCTTTGCGCGTTTCGGCGCAAACTTTGTTGAAATGTACAAAAAAACAGAAGATTTTTTTGATATGTGTCGAAACTAAAATATCAGTCGATACCGTTTACGATGATGGTTTCGAGTGTTTCGAATGCTTCTTCAACGAGAGCATCGATATCGAGTTTTGCTTCCTCTGCTTCTACCTTTGCAAGCTCGGGGCGAGTTTTGGGGTGGCGAGGAGTGAATACCGTACAGCAATCCTCGTAAGGAAGGATAGATGTTTCGAATGTATCTATCTCTCTTGCTATCTTGATGATATCTTCTTTATCGTTGCCGATAAGGGGACGGAAAACGGGAATGTCCGCGATGATGTCGGTAACGACGAGCGCCTGCATCGTCTGGCTTGCTACCTGACCGATGCTCTCACCAGTGATGACCGCGTCGCAATAGAATTTCTTTGCAACTTTCATTGCAAGGCGCATCATGAAGCGGCGAAGAATGAGCGTGAAGTAATCTTCCTGGATAGTATCGCGGAGTACTTCCTGGATATGAGTAAGAGAGATGACGTGAACGTTCATTTCACCTGAATAGGAGGCAACTTTATTTGCAAGGTCGAGAACTTTCTCTTTTGCGCGTTCGCTCGTATAAGGGAAGCTCTCAAAATGGAGAGATTCTATCTTTACGCCGCGCTTTGCCATCTGATATCCCGCAACGGGGCTGTCTATACCGCCCGAAAGCAACAAAAGACCTTTGCCGTTGGAGCCTTGGGGCATACCGCCGATGGCGCGTTCTTGACCCGCGCAGATATAAGCGGCATAATCGCGTATCTCGACGCGGACTGTTACTTCGGGGTTGTGAACGTCAACTTTCTTTCTGCCGTGGCAAGCTTCGAGTATGGTTCCGCCGACGAGTTTGCAAATCTCGGGGGATTCGAGGGGAAATCTTTTGTCGGAGCGTTTAGCCTCTACTTTAAATGTCTTGTAGTTTTCGATATATGACATAAAGTCCGTGCGAACGGTGTTTACTATCTCGTCCATATCCTTGGGAACTTCCAAAGCCATCTGAACGGCAGAAACGCCGAATGTGTTTTTCGCGGCGCGGAAAGCAAGATCCATATCGCAGTTCTCTTCGAGCGGTTCAATGTATACTGTGCTTTGTGCGGAGTATATCTTGAATCTGCCGAAATTATGGAGACGTTTTTTAAGCTCTACTTTGAGGAGCTTTTCGAAATATGCGCGGTTCGCACCCTTGAGAGCGATCTCGCCGAATTTACAAAGAATTATTTTTTTCATATTGTTCCTTTCGATAATGTGGGTGATCCATATTACAATGTTTATAAAAATGAAACTGATTTGCGAAAAACTATTGGATTTATGAGATAAATGTGTTATTATATAATTATAATACTGATTGCAGATCGCAAATCAATGCAATATATTTTATTATATCCTTTTGAAATATTAAATTCAATCCTTTTTGGAAAAATTATTTATATGGAGAAGAAAGTTATGGAAAATATCAAAAGAAAATTATCTCTCAACATAGCCGGTAAGCAGATCGCCATCATCACCGATGAGAACCCCGACTATGTTTTGAAGCTCACATCTATCATCTCTCAGAGAGTAAGTACGCTTGCTCTTTCGGGCAACGGAGTTTCCAAAGCGGACGCCGCGCTCGTTTACGCGCTCGAACTTCTCGACGAAAATTTCAAACTCAAAAAAGCTCTCGAAGAAGCTAAAAACACGGAATCGGTCGAAGTGATAGAAGAGATCGTATCCGCTAAAACGGAAGATGCCGCCGAAGAAAAGGCAGATGAAAATGACGAATAATAAAAAACTTCCCGAACTTCTTGCTCCCGCAGGCTCGCTTCGCGCACTTGAAGCCGCTGTTGCGGCAGGCGCGGACGCAATATATTTCGGCGCGAAAAATTTCAACGCGAGAGCGAGCGCGGAAAACTTTTCCGACGAAGATATAACGACGGTTATAAAAAGGCTCAAGACTCTCGGCGTAAAGTCAAACGTTACCATGAACACTCAGCTTTACGAGAACGAGCTTTGGGACGCATTGCGCGAAGCCGAGATAATAATAAACGCGGGCGCAGATGCTATCATAACCGCCGACTTGGGTCTTGCCTCACTCATTAAAAAATATTTTCCCGAAGCCGAGCTTCATGCAAGCACGCAGGTCTGCGGAGAGAACACAGAAAACGCACGTATATTGCAGGGTCTGGGATTTTTGCGCATGGTCGCGGCGAGAGAGATATCGCTTAAAAGCCTTGAAATGCTCTGCAAAAATTCGTCGATAGAAACCGAGATATTCGTTCACGGCGCCCTTTGCGTGAGCCATTCGGGCTCTTGCCTTATGAGTTCGGTAATAGGCGGAAGGAGCGGCAACAGGGGCGAATGCGCTCAACCTTGCCGTCTGCCGTATAAATGCCGCGGTTGCGAATATCCTTTGTCGCTCAAAGATCTTGCTTTGGCGGCTCACATAGAGGATATATTGCCGCTCGGCGTGGCTTCGCTCAAAGTGGAGGGAAGACTTAAAAGCCCCGAATATGTATATGGTGTAATATCGGTATACAGAAAATTGCTCGATGAGGGCAGGAATGCGACAGCCGAAGAGATGGAATTTTTGGCTTCGCTGTTTTCTCGTTCGGGCTTTACGAACGGATACTTCGAAGAGAAGATATCGCGTTCCATGCTCGGCGTGAGAACGGAGAGCAACAAATCCGCTTCGCGCACGGCACAAGTAGGTGTAAGATACGGAAAAAAATTGCCGATAGAAATAAGCGCGCGCTTTTTTGCGGGTGAGCCGATGAAACTTTGCGGTCGTGTCAAACGCGGCGACGAAGTTTTTGAAGCCGAGGCGGAAGGTGCTGTCGTAGAAGAAGCGAAAACGAGTCCGCTCGCCGCCGACAGGATAAGAGAGAATCTTATGAAGCTCGGCACGACCATATTCGAAGCGCAAAAGGACGATGTTATCGTTGAAGTCGGTGAGAATATTATGGCGCCGATGTCTGCGATAAATGCGGCTCGCCGCGCTCTTTGCGAAAAACTTGAAGCAGCTCTGCTCGGAGATATAAAAGAGAGCCACCCCGATTACAAAAAGAGCGATCTTGCTCATAAACGAAGCGGCAAAAAGAGCGCATATTTCGTTTATGCGGAGAACGTTACCGAAAAAGCGCTCGGATATTTCGACGAGATATTTTTGCCAATGGACGAATATATCGCTTCGGGTCTGAGCGTTCATGAAAATGTGGGAATAGCTTTTCAGCCTGTTGCGTTTGATGCGGAAACGGCATCTGTACGCGAAAAAGCGAAAAAATGCGCTTTGCTCGGTTGTAAGAAGGCGTTGATAACGAACCTTTGGCAAGCGGATATGGCGAAAGAATGTGGGTTTGCGCTTTGCGGCGATATGAGGCTCAATATATGGAACCCATATTCCGCGGAGGTGTATGAAAAGCTCGGTTTCGACTCTGTTATAATCTCGCCCGAGGTATCCGTTCAGAAAGCTATGCATATCGGAGCCAGGATAGCTCGCGGGACCGTTGTTTACGGCAAAGTGCCTGTAATGACACTTGAAAAATGTATGATAAGAGACATTAACGGTCTTACCGTTGCGCGAGAAAAATGCACTTTCTGCGATGCCAAGAAATTCTCTTATTTGAAAGACAGGACAGACACCGTTTTCCCGATAGCGCGTGAAGCGGGACATAGAAACGTCATATTCAACAGCGTTCCGATATATATGCTCGATAAAGACAACAAGGAACTTTTCGGACATTTCATCTTTACGGACGAAAGACCCAACGAGGTCGATAACATTATAGAAGCGGCGCGAAAAAAGAGCGCACCGCGCGGTAAATTTAAAAGGATACAGTGATTTTTATGATAGATAAGATTGTATTGGCATCATCTTCTCCGCGTAGACGCGAGATATTGGAGATGCTCAAGATACCTTTTGAAGTGGTTTCTTCCGACGCCGACGAAACCGTCGATGCGGAGCTTGACGCGGGAGATTTCGTTTCGCTCCTTTCGAAAAGGAAAGGCGACGATGTTGCCGAAAAGCTGAAGAACGAGGGCAAGGACATTTCAAAAACGCTCATAATATCGTGCGATACGATAGTTTGCTACGACGGCATGATAATAGGCAAGCCGCCCGACGATGCCCACGCCATACTTACGCTCGGTATCCTTTCGGAATCTTGGCACAGCGTTTACACGGGTCTTACTTTGCGTTTGGGAGATAAAGTTTATACGGATTTTGCAAGGACCGATGTTAAATTCCGCGAGATATCCGAAAAAGAGATAAAAGCTTATGTTGAAACGGGCGAGCCTATGGGTAAAGCAGGGTCTTACGCTATACAAATGCTCGGGTCATGTTTTGCCGAAAGGATAGAAGGCGATTTTTATAATATCGTCGGTTTTCCCGTTGCGTTGTTCACGAGAATGCTGAAAGTATATTTCGGCACCGATATTTTTGATATAGCGGAGCTTTGATATGACTGAGAACGAGAAAAAAGAACGCGTGGAAAAGGTCGTAAAGATACTGAAAGAGAGATATCCTTCCGCAGTATGCGCTCTCGAATATGCGGACGACCCATGGAGGCTCTTGGTCATGGGCAGGCTCTCCGCGCAATGTACCGATGCGAGAGTCAATATAGTCTGCAAAGATCTTTTTGAAAGATACCCCGATGCTTACGCTATGGCGAAAGCGGAATATGCGGACGTGGAGAAACTCGTGTTCTCTTGCGGAGTATATAAAGTAAAAGCGGCGAATCTTGTTGACTTTTCTAAGATGATAGTCGAGGATTTCGACGGCAAAGTCCCCGACAATATGGACGATCTTTTAAAGCTTCCCGGTGTGGGACGAAAGATAGCCAATCTAATAATGGGCGATATATACCACAAGCCCGCAGTTGTGGCGGATACGCACTGTATCCGCATATCGAACAGGCTCGGACTTTGCGATAGCAAGGATCCGAAAAAGGTCGAGATCACTCTTTCAGGTATAGTGGACGAAGCGGAACAGTCCGACCTTTGCCACAGGTTCGTATCGTTTGGCAGAGAAGTATGCATAGCGCGTTCGCCGCAATGCGACATATGCCCTTTTAAAGATTTCAGATGTATTAAATGACCGAGGAGGGAGGACCATGATAACGGGACCTTTGGCTGACAGAATGAGACCTGAGGATTTTTCGCACGTTTACGGCGACAGAAAGTTGTTTGGCGAAAACGGAATATTCGCAAGAATGATATCTTCCTCTCACATACCGAATATGATATTTTTCGGTCCATCGGGTACGGGTAAAACGACTTCCGCAAATATTTTGGCAAAAGCTTCGGGCAAGACGCTCTATAAACTCAATGCGACGAGTGCGGGCATTTCCGATATAAAGGATATAATAGCGGAGACAAATTCGTTTTTGGGCAGTGATGGCATATTGCTGTACTTGGACGAGATACAATACTTTAATAAAAAGCAACAGCAATCTCTGCTTGAATTTATAGAAGACGGCAGGATAACGCTTATTGCTTCCACAACGGAGAACCCTTATTTTTATGTTTATCCCGCCATCATATCACGTTCGGCAGTATTTGAATTTAAGCCGATAGAAGTTTCCGAACTCGAAAGAGCCGTATATAACGCCATAGAGTATTTGGAAAAAGAAAGCGGAAAACATATAGAGATAGAGCGAGAAGCCGTGCGTTCGATAGCGCTTTCGGCTTCGGGCGACGCTCGCCGCGCTATAAATCTTTTTGAAAACGTAGCGAATATATCCGACGGAACGGTAACGCTCGAAGACATAAAAGTATTTTTGCCCGAGATAATGGGCATGAGCGGATTTGACAAGGCAGGCGACGGTCATTACGATCTGCTTTCCGCTCTGCAAAAATCCATTCGAGGCTCCGACCCCGATGCCGCCGTGTTCTATTTGGCAAAGCTTCTTTCTGGAGGGGACTTGATATCGGCTTGCCGCAGGTTGCAGGTCATAGCGAGCGAAGACATAGGGCTTGCTTATCCGCAAGGCGCGATATTGACGCGCGCTTGCGTCGAAAGTGCAAAAGAACTTGGACTTCCCGAGGCAGCCATACCGTTGGCGCACGCGACGGTCGCACTCGCTACGGCGCCGAAATCCAACTCAGCGCACGATGCATATTATGCCGCCGCCGCGGACGTTGCGGCAGGGAAGGGCATGACACCGCCGAGATGCGTTCAAAACGTTCATTTTGACGGTGTGAACAGTGAGGAAAAAGGGCAAAATTACAAATATCCTCATTCTTACCCGAACCATTATGTTAAACAGCAATATCTGCCGAACGATATAACGGATGCTTGTTATTATCGTTTTGCAGAGAACAAGAACGAGCAAGCCGCAAAGGCTTACTGGGAACGCATAAAAGGCGTTTTGCCTGAAAATATGAAAAAATGAGTTCAAATATCTTATAAAACTTATTGAAATGCTAAGAATTATGTGATATAATTTGCATATCGATCTTTTCGGAGGATATCTTTTGATGAAAAATATAAAAATGTATACAGACGGTGCTTGCAAAGGTAATCCCGGCGCGGGTGGCTATGCTTGCATACTTGTTTACGGTGAAAATGAAAAAGTTCTTTCGGGCGGAGAAAGAGAGACGACCAACAACAGAATGGAGCTTTCTGCTGTGATAGCGGGATTGGAGGCGCTCAAGGAGCCTTGCTCGGTAGAGGTCATCTCCGATTCCAAATATGTTGTTTCCGCCATAAACGATGGTTGGCTTCGCTCTTGGGTGAAAAACAACTGGAAGAAAAGCGACAAGAAGCCCGTGCTGAACGTAGACCTTTGGCAAAGATTTATAGAGGCCTCCGAAAAACACGAGATAACGTTTACGTGGGTGCGCGGACACAATGGTCATGATTATAACGAGCGTTGTGATACCATCGCCGTTTCGGAAGCGGAAAAATTTATATAATAAATTGGTAAAGAGTTATGGAAAACAAAAAAGTTCTTTTGGGCATGAGCGGCGGTATAGATAGCACTTATGCCGTTGTGAAACTGCGTTCTTTGGGCTATGAAGTCGAGGGCGCGATATTGAAGATGAGCGAACACACCGACATCGAGGCGGCGAAACGCTCCGCGGACGCGCTCGGTGTGAAGCTCCACGTGATCGACTGCATGGACGATTTTTCGAAATGCGTTGTAAATAATTTTGTTTCGGAATATTGCGCGGCGCGCACACCGAACCCTTGCGTCGTGTGCAACAGGGAAGTAAAGTTCAAAAAGCTTTGCGAATGTGCGAAAGAGAACGGTTGTGATATCGTTTCGACGGGACACTATGCCCATGTGCGCCAAAATCCCGAAAACGGCAGATATTATATTTCGCACGGCTTGGACGACAGAAAAGACCAAAGCTATGTTTTGTGGCGCCTTTCCCAAGAGGAGCTTGGAATGTTGTTCTTCCCGCTTGCCGATGATGTAAAGGCGGAGGTCAAGCAGATATCGAAGGATATGGCGCTTCCGTCGGCTGAGGCGAAGGAGAGCCAAGAGATATGCTTTATCCCCTCTAACGATCATGCCGCTTACATGGAAGAACTTTTGGGTCATAGTTTTGCCGAGGGTGCTTTTATCGATGCAAATGGCAAGGTACTTGGTAAACACAAGGGCGTTCCGCGATATACTATCGGTCAAAGAAAAGGTCTTGGAATCTCGCTTGGCAAGCACGTATTCGTTACAGCCATAGATCCGAATGAGAACACGGTAACATTGGGAGACGAAGAAGAGCTTTTTAAAACGGAGCTTGATATTTCCGATCTCGTGTTCCAAAAGAGGATAATAGCCGACGGAGAGAGCGCAAGACTTGCCGTTAAGATAAGATATGCGGCGAAGCTCACCGCTTGCACCGTAACGGTGAACGGAGATAAGGCACATATAGTGCTTGACGAGCCTGCCAGAGCGATAACCCCCGGTCAATCCGCTGTTTTTTACGATGGAGACGATGTGGTCTTCGGCGGTTTTATCGATTGAAACGCGCGGCAGAGTGCCATTTGCGGTCAAAAATGTGTTTTCTAATAAAAGCCGTTAAATATCGTGAGAAAAATTAGAAAAAATCACAAAAATTAAACATGACGAAAGTTTGATTAAAATATTTGTTATTTTAACCAAAAACCCAAAAACAGCCGTTACTTTTTGTGGAAGCAGCACAAAATCAACGGCCGTTTTACGTCATTTTGCACATAAAGAACTAAAAAAACTTTTTTTCGCCATTTCTTCAAAAAATTCAAATAACCGCTTGACAAATGAAAAAAACGCATATAAAGTCAAAAAAACATAAAAAATGAATTAAAAACATACAAAAAATACAGCATAATCACGTTTTTAATTGTGAAAAAATTTTTAACGGTTTGGAAACGGCTTAAAAACAAATGTTTGCAAAACTTGTTTTTTAATAAATAATATGGTTGAAAAAGTGAGAGAGGAAACGGCAAAGTTAAATTTTTTGCTCGTTTGCTTGCTTGACTTTAGCGTTTTTTGTATGCTATTATATATTCATATAAATTTGCTTTTTGCGTTCTTGCCTTTTTTCCACCATAAAAGGTATGGCGCAGGTTTCGGAGGAAAGCATGGAAATTTTAAAACTTAAGAAAGCCTTGGCAGGAACCCTTGCATTTGCGATGTTCGCGGGATGCACTATCAGCGCGTCCGCTGCGACCGCTTCTTCAAGCGGCTCTTCCTCGTCAAGCAGTACATCATCAATCATTGATGCAACTCTTGAACAGCTCAGCGATTTGTCTTGGAGTTCTTATTACGCTAAATACGCCGATATGAACAAATATTCCGGCGAAAATATCGTAATCGATGCTTCTGGCTACACAAGCTTCGAGTATCCCGATGGATACGGCGAAAGCGACGCAGTTGTTCCTTTTGAGATTTTAGGCAGCCTTGACGGCAAGACCACGGTACTTCAGACGCCCGATATCGGTACGACGACATGGACAGTTGAAGTTCCCGAAACAGGTCTTTATGCCATAGACATTAACTACTACCCCACAGAGGCTAAATCGACAGACATCGAAAGAACGCTCCGTATCAACGACAAGGTTCTTTTCGGTGAACTCAGAAACCTTGTTTTGACAAAGGTTTGGAAGGACGATTTCCTTGTTGACGAAGACGGTAACAAGTATTTTGAAACCGACGAAAACGGCAACGAAAGCCGTCCTGTAAAGGTACAGGCACCCGAGTGGAGAAACTACACTGTTTCCGACCCGACGGGTTACTACAACGGCGAGTTCCTTTTCTACCTTGAAAAGGGTACGAACACGATCTCTCTCGAGGCTCAGAAAGAGCCTATGGCGATCGCTTCCATTACGCTTCGCGCTCCCGAGACAGTTCTTACATACGAAGAATACCTCGCACAGCACGAAGCTCGCGGTCATAAAGATGCTCCCGCAGGCTCTAAGATATATATCGAAGCGGAATACGCTAAAGCCACATCGGACAGCACTCTTTACCCCAAAAACGATAAAACCTCTTCTATCAACAGCCCCATAAGCGCAAAATCTACGCTTATCAATTCGATTGGTGGTTCGAACTGGGCAACACTCGGTCAGTGGATCGAGTGGGAATTTGAAGTTGAAGAATCCGGTTTCTACACAATCAACACAAGATTCTCTCAGTCTACTCTTGAAGGTATCTTCGTTTCCAGACGTATGAGACTCGACGGTGAAGTTCCTTTTGAAGAAGCGAACAACCTCGAATTTATGTATAAGAACAGCTGGCAGGTCGGCGCTCTTACAGACGGTACGAACGAATTCAAGTTCTACCTCGAAAAGGGTACACACACGATCTCTCTCGAAGTTACTCTCGGTAACCTCGGCGACCTTATCTCTCGCGTAAGCACAGCTCTTACAGAAATCAACTCTATCTACCTCAAGATCCTTCAGATCACAGGTTCCAGCCCCGACAGCTACACGAACTACAAGTTCTATTCTCGTATCCCCAATGAGATCGAAAGACTGCGCGTTCTTTCCAATGAACTTTATTCCGTTTCCGAAGACTTCCAGCAGCTTTCCGGCGTAGCAAGCTCGAATACAGCTACACTTGAAAATATCGCAAGAACTTTGGAAAAGATGGCTAAAGACAGTGAAGGTCAGATCGCAAAGAACTTTGACGCTCTTAAGACTGATATCGGTAACCTCGGTACATGGCTCAATAATATGCAGAAACAGGCTCTTACGCTTGACTACATCCTTATTCAGCCCGCAAACGAAGACCTTCCCAAAGCGGAAGCAAACTTCTTCCAGGACGCTTGGTTCGAGATTCAGAGCTTCTTCTATTCCTTTATTATAGACTATAACTCCTTCTCTTCCGGTGTTGAAGGCGAAGACGTTACAGAGATCGAAGTTTGGACAGTTGTTTCTCGTGAGTATACACAGATCATGCGTAACCTCATCGACGACGACTTCACAAAATATTACCCCAACATTTCCGTAAACCTTAAACTCGTTGCCGGCGGCGCGCTCCTTCCCGCAACACTTGCGGGCGTTGGTCCCGACGTAATGATCGGTACCGGTGAAAGCACGGTTATCAACTATGCTGTCCGCGGTGCGCTCCTTCCCCTTAACGATTATGACGAATTTGCTGAGGTATGCTCCAGATTCCTCGATGAGACACTCGTTCCTCTTACGGTTGCTATTGGTTCTCCCGACGGCGAACTTGCAACATACGGTATTCCTAACACAATGAGCTTCAGCGTAATGTTCTATCGTACAGATATCTTTGCTGAGCTCGGTTTGAAAGTTCCCGAAACTTGGGACGAATTCAAAGAGATCATTCCTAAGCTCCAGTCTAAGAACTACACGCTCGGTATGACTAAGTCTCTCGATATGTTCATTATCCAGAACGACGGTGATATATTCAAGAACGACGGCGCAGCCATCAACTATGACTCTGACGTAGCTCTTGACTCCTTCACAACAATGTGTGAATTCTTTACACTTTACAGATTGCCTATCACATACGACGCATCCAACCGTTTCAGAACGGGTGAAATGCCTCTTATCTTCGCAGACCTCACAAGCTTCTACAACCAGTTCTCCGCATTCGCAACAGAACTTAAAGGTCTTTGGAGCTTCACAAGCGTTCCCGGTACTGTAAGAGAGGATGGTACGGTAAACGACAAGAACATCGTTACTGTTTCTTCCACAGTTATCATGAAAGACGCGGCAGAACGCGGCACGGGCGACGCAGCATTCAAGTACATTGAATGGTGGACACGTGCAAACATCCAGAGCCAGTATGCAAAAGAACTTATTGCTTACGTAGGTCCTAACACGAAGTACAACACAGCAAACATCGAAGCATACTCTGAAATGGACTGGTCCGCAAGCGAGATCAAGATCATCAAAGAGTGCGTAAATAAGCTCGTAGGCGTACCTGATATGCCCGGTGCTTACATCATCTCTCGTTATGTAAACTTCGCATTCTTGAATGCTTATAACAATAATGCATCTCCCAGCGATGAGCTTCTCGGCTACTGCGACCTCATCAACAAAGAATTTGAAAGAAAACGCGAAGAACTTAATCGTGAGTTCTATATCCCCACGACTTATAAATTTTCATAAGATCAAGTGATCTGAAAATTCTTTTTTCAAACAACATTAAGTAAAGGAGAAAAACTACTATGTCTGAAAAAACAGTTTCGGCAGCAGGAACAAAGGGCAATCAGCCTTTGGGCAAAAAGCCTGTTGCAAGAAAAGAGATGACAAAGCTTCAGTGGACATTGAAGGAAATGAAGCGCAACTATATCGCGTATATCATGTGTGCGCCTTACTTCCTTATATTCTTTACGTTCACGGTACTTCCTGTTATTCTTTCAATTTTTTATAGTTTTACGATCTTTAACCTTATCGAGCCCATGCAGTGGTGTGGATTCGACAACTACATCAGACTTTTCCTTGACGACGATATATTCCTTACGGCCGTTCAGAACACCCTTATATTCGCCGTTATCATAGGACCTGTTTCCTATATGCTCTCCCTTTTCGTTGCATGGTTCATCAACGAACTTCCTCCTAAGATCCGTTCCGTTGTAACACTTATCTTCTACGCACCGTCTATTTCCGGCGGTGCCACGACGATATGGACTGTATTCTTCGCGGGCGACTCTTACGGTTACGCAAACTACATTCTCATGAAGATGGGATTGATACAGACACCTATCCAGTTCTTCCAGAACGAAGATTACGTTATGCCCCTTTGTATCGTTATTGCTCTTTGGTCCAGCTTGGGTACTTCCTTCCTTTCCTTCATCGGTGGTCTTCAGACGATTGATAAAGCACAGATGGAAGCCGCAGCCGTTGACGGTATCAAGAACCGTTGGCAGGAACTTTGGTATGTAACACTTCCGAACATGAAGCCTCAGCTTATGTTCGGTGCTATCATGGCAATCACAAGTGCTTTCGGTTTCGGTTCTATCGTTGATAGCCTTTGCGG
Source organism: uncultured Lachnospiraceae bacterium (assembly GCA_964521785.1). Classification (GTDB taxonomy): domain Bacteria; phylum Bacillota; class Clostridia; order Oscillospirales; family CAG-272; genus UMGS731. The sequence goes on along the minus strand of CAZFTE010000019.1, from coordinate 10,017 downwards.
TAACCCTTCCGTAAACTATTGCGCTTGGACTATCGTACACCATCTTGCGGACTACGGCGGTTCTCGTTATGAGATTGGTTATTCTTCCGCTATCGCTACTATCTTGTTTGCGATGATGGTAGGCACAAATATGCTTGTAAAGAAACTTCTTGCAAAGGTGGGACAGTAATATGGCAAAGAAATTACGTACAAGAAATCATAAAGTCGTACTTAACCGTTCCGCCGGCGGCGACGCGGGCATTACAGTGTTCCTCGTTATACTTGGTGCATTCATGTTCTTCCCGATGTATTATGCGGTTGTTCAGGCTTTGAAGCCTCTCGATGAACTTTGGGTATATCCCCCTAAGTTCTACGTAGTTCACCCTACGTTGGGCAACTTCTCCTTGATGTTTAAAACATTGCAGACATCTTGGGTTCCTTTCTCTCGTTACATCTTCAACACATTGTTTATTTCCGTAGTAGGTACGGCAGGTAACCTTATCTTCGGTTCTCTTGCCGCTTACGCGATATCCAAAATCAAATTCCCCGGCAGAAAATTGCTCTCCACAATGGTAAGACTTTCTCTTATGTTCCAGGCAACTGTAACAGCCGTTGTTAACTTTATGACAATGAGTACGCTCGGTTGGGTAGATACATATTGGGCTATCATCGTTCCCGCATGGGGCGCAACGCTTGGTATGTACCTTATGCAGACGTTTATGGAATCCAGTATCCAGGTTTCCGTTCTTGAAGCTGCACGACTCGACGGTTCTTCGGAATTCAGAACATACTGGCAGATCGTTATGCCTGTTGTTAAGCCGGGTTGGATCACACTTATCATCTACTCTTTCAAAGACCTTTGGAACACAGGTTCTTCCAGCTACATTTACAGCGAACAGCTCAAAACATTCAACTATGCGGTTGGTCAGATCGTATCCGGTGGTGTAGACCGTGCCGGCGTTGGTACAGCTTCTTCCGTTGTAATGATGATCGTACCTATTCTCGTATTCGTTATCGGTCAGAGCAACGTTATTGAGACGATGGCTTCTTCCGGTATGAAAGACTAATTAAGGAGGGGAAACGTTATTATGAAAAAGACATCTAAAATACTTATAGCGGCCCTTTGCCTTATGGTTTTGGTCAGCTGCATAAGCCCCGCATTCGCGGCAACAGCACCTTATTCGACATACACATATTCCATGAGCGGTACTTCCATGGAATCCCCCGGTGCATATGTTCCCGAAAGACTTATCACGAACTATGACATGGGCGTTACAGCACTTAAATCCGCAAAAGACCTTTTCTTTGACGAAGACGGAAACCTTTACGTTTCCGACACGGGTAACAACAGAGTTATCGTTTGCAACTCCGAGTTCAAGATGCAGTTCGAGATCTCCGACTTCGTAAACGAACACGGTGTTCCCGACGCTTTGAGCGGTCCTCAGGGCTTGTTCGTAACAGACGAAACAATCTATGTTTGCGATACAAACAACTCTCGTATCGTTTGCTTTAACCTAGCCGGCGAATTTGAGCGTATCATATACGCTCCGCAGGCAGACGTAATGGGTGAAGATACTATCTTCCACCCCGTTGCGGTATCTGTTGACGCTTCCGGCAGAATGTACATCGTTTCCGACCAGACATACTCCGGTGTATTCTCTATCAATGCAGATGGTACTTTCCAGGGCTTTATCGGCGCACAGAAAGCAGACGTTCCGCTTGCTACAAGAATCCGTCGTGTACTTTTCCCCGATGTTACGGCAGAAGAATACATCACGGCAACATACAACAACTGTGCTATCGACTCTGACGGCTTCCTTTATGTTACAACGAGTGATATCGACGATGAAACACTTACATCTGCTATCTCCTCGGGTAACACAGCTTACGCTCCCGTTAAACGACTCAACAGCCAGGGCGACGATATCATGAAGAGAAACGGCTTCTTTATCCCTGCCGGCGAAGTTGAATTGTCATCTTCTATGGGCGGCGGCTCCGACGCTACGACAGGCCCTTCCACTATCATCGACGTAGCTCTCGGTGAATATGGTATGTGGACTATCGTAGACAGCAAACGTTGCAGACTTTACACATATGACAGCGACGGTAACCTTCTTTTCGCTTTCGGCGATAAAGGCGCTCAGCTCGGTAACCTCAGCCAGCCCACAGCTATCGCATACCGCGGCAGCTCTCTCTATGTTCTCGACGCTACTCTCAACTCCATCACAGTATACAAGAGAACAGAATACGGCGATGTTATCGCAACAGCTCTCCAGCACACTGAAAACCGTGAATACAATGCGGCTCTCCAGGACTGGGAAGACATTCGTAAAGCAAACAACAACTTTGACTCCGCTTACATCGGTATCGGTACTAACCTTTACAGACAGGGCGAGTACAAAGAATCCCTTATGTATTTCAAATCCGCAGGCGACGTTGCAAGCTACTCCACATCCTTCAAAGCTATCAGAAAAGAGTGGGTTGAAAAATACGTACTTGTCGTTATCATTGTTATCATCGCGCTTTGCGTTGTAATTGCCAAGTTCCTTGGCTATGTAGGCAAAAAGAACAAAGAGGGCGTTACTAAAGTAGGTAAGAGAACTCTTTGGGAAGAATTCATATACGGCTTCTACCTCATGATGCATCCGTTTGATGCATATTGGGACTTGAAGCACGAAAAGAGAGGTTCTGTAAGAGGCGCATTGCTTATCGACCTCGTAGTAGTTGCTTCCTATGTTTACTATACTGTCGGCAGATCTTACATCTACAACTCCAGCGGTTCTTCCTCCAGTATCATCTTCGGTATCCTCACGGTTGCCGTTCCGCTCATGCTCTGGTGCGTAGCTAACTGGTGTCTTACAACATTGTTCGACGGCGAAGGTAACTTCAAAGACATTTTCATCTCCTCTTCTTACGCATTGTTCCCGCTTATAATCTTCTTGATTCCTATCACGCTTTGCACGAACATCGCGTCCCAGGATGAATCCAAGTTGATCTCTCTTGTGCTCAGCATATCTCTTGTATGGCTTGGTATGCTCATTTTCTTCGGTTCAGCTACCACACACGGATATTCTATGGGTAAAAATATTATCATAACAATAGCAACGATCATCGGTATGTTGTTCATAATGTTTATCATTATGTTGTTTACAAACCTTATCCAGCAGATGGTAAGCTTTATCGCAGATATCGTTACGGAAATTTCGTTGCGTGGTTAATGGCATGGAGGATAAATAATGAAAAAAATTAAAATTTTATCAGCCATCTTAGCGGCAGCACTTTCTGTTGCAAGCTTGGTAGTTCCTGCAAGCGCTGTTTCTATCGATTCTTACACTTCCACCTCGTACACCGAGGCGGAAGCTAAGGTCGAAACGATGGAATCCGTTTACAAGAACGAAGAATATGGCTACGAAATGTTTATGGATTCGCTTTCCGGCGAATTTGCCATTAAAAACTTGAAAACGGGCGAATATACGTTTTCCAACCCCTACGATGTTGCCGTAAACAGCAGCATTACAGATATCAAAAAACAGGCGCTCCTTTCTCAGATCATGATCAAGTACACCGACACGGTTTCGGGTAATACAGCTTATTTGAGCAGCTTTACTTCCGCAGCTTTGCTCGGCGACCAGATCGAGATCAAAAAGATCTCCAACGGTATCCGTGTTGAATACGCTATCGGTACTGTTGAATCCAAACGTCTTGTTCCTCGTATGATCGAAAAAACAAGATTTGAAGAACTTATCTATAACGTACTCGAAAAACAGTCCGGCAAGATGACAACAGAAGAGAAGTTCGTTTTCGAACATATCTATGAATCTTGCTATATGCTCGTAGACTACGACAAAGAAACATTCGATACAGTTAAGCAGACACTTTTGAACACATACTCCGTTCTTAAAACGAACCCCGAACTTGATTTCTATGTTATCAAGAGCGACGCTGAAACGACTCTTAAAAGAGTTGAAAATCTTATCAGAACATACTGCCCCGAATACACATTCGACGAGCTTGAGTATGACCACGAATTGACAGCTTATGAAGGTACTGAAAAAGAACCCCCGCTTTTCAGACTTGCTATCGAATACACATTCGACGACAACGGCTTCACAGCGACAGTTCCCGCAAAGAGTATCAGATACAACGAAACGAACTATACTCTTGACGCTATCACTATCCTTCCTTACTTCGGTTGCAGCACAACAAAAGAAGTAAGCGGCAAACAGACAACAGATGGTTACCTCTTCCTTCCTGATGGTAGCGGTACTATCCTTGAATACTACAACAACGACGGTTCCGTTAAGACAGGTGCGCAGAGCATTTCAGTTTACGGTATCGACTATGCTTACGAAAACCTCACATCCTCTGTAACAACAGCGAATGCACAGGTTGCTCGTGTTCCCGTGTTCGGTCTTGTAGACTACTACACGATCACAGAAGAAGTTGTAAGAAGCGGTAGACCTAACATGATCCAGTCTTCCTCCGGTCGCACAGGTTATGTTGCGATCATCGAAGCAGGTGATTCTCTTGCTTCCATCACAGCTTCCTTGGGAACGATGCTTTGGACTAACCTCGCTATCGGTGAATGCGAATACAACACAGTTTACGCTTCTTTCTCCATGCAGCAGACAGACAGCGTTTCTCTCGGTTCTTCTCTTAGCGGTAACTCTTCCGTTTCCACAAGCGTTGATACAAGATATGTAGGAAACTACTCTATCAGATACATAATGCTCGGCGATGAAGCGGATTATGAACCTACATATGTAGGTATGGCTCAGGCTTACCGTAACTACCTTATCAACACAGGCGCTATCTCCGCTCTCGCGGCAGATGAAGTAAGCACACAGCTTCCCATCTACATTCAGACTCTCGGTTCTATGAAAGCTGAGGACACATTCCTCACATTCCCCGTAACAGTTACAAAAGCTTTGACATCTTTCGAAGATATCAAGACTATGACAGGCGAACTCGGTGAATCCGGTGTTACTAACATCAAGTATATCCTCACAGGTTACGCAAACGGTACGGCAACATCTTGGGAATACCCCACATATGTTAAATTTAACAGCAAAGTAGGCGGCAACAAAGGCTTCAAAGACCTTATCGACTACTCTCTCGAAACAGGTATTGAGATTCTCCCCAACTTTGACTTTGCAAACGTTATAAAAGCAGGTTCCGGTTTCAAGTATAAGAAACACGCAGCTCTTATGATGAGCGACCGTTACGCTACAAAACGTGATTACTCCGCAGTAATGCAGACTATCCAAAAAGTCGGCATGATGAATATCGTATCCACAGGCGCATACGATTACATCTTCACAAAATTCTCTAAAGCATACGATAAATTCTTTACGAATTTCGAAGGCTATAACGGTTCTTTGGCAGCATTGACACTCGGTACAGACCTTAACTCCGACTTTGACTCCGAAGATCCCATCACACGTGAAGACTCCAAGAACAACACTGTTGACTTCATGGATTCTCTTTACAAAAAGTACAACTCCGTCCTCGTTGAAGGCGGTAACGCGTACACTATTCCTTATGTAACAGACATCATCTCTGTTCCGCTCGACAACAGTAACTATGCTATTTCTTCCGCCGCAGTTCCTTTCATCGGTATCGTACTCCACGGTTCCATTCAGTACTCCGGCGAAGCTCTTAACATGGCAGGCGATATCATGTATGAAGTTTTGAAATCCATCGAAAACGGTGCTTCTCCTTACTTCTTGCTCGCATACAGCAATGTTGAAGAACTTAAGAATACAAACGGTTACCTTAACGACTACTATTCCGTAAACTTTGAAACATGGAAATCCGATATCGTTAAATATTACAATATGCTTAACGGTGCTATCGGCGACCTCCAGAACGCTACTATCACAGGTCATAACATCGTTACTGCTTTCCAGGTAAGCACAGGCGATGAAGACAGCGTTCTCGATGAAGCAAATATGCTTTTCGCAGAACTCAGAAATGCAAAAGCTCTTGTTGAATCCACAGCCGAAGCTTATTATGAAGCAGTTGAGGCAGTTGACCAGCTCGTAAGCGACCAGAAGAACGCCGACGCGGCTCTTCTCGTTGAAAACAGTGCGAAAGCAGCTTACACAGCAGCTAAGACAAAGCTCGAACTCGTTGAGAGCCTTATCACAAGAAATGCTGTTGCGAACGTTGTTTGCGTAACATATACGACTGCAAACGGCAGAACAAAGACATTCTACATCAACTACAACAACTATGATGTTGCTATCGAAGCCGAAAACGGCGGTGCTTACATCCTTGGCGGTATGTCCTTCGTTGAAGCAGGCGAAGTTAAGGGTACTGTAAGCAAGATCGTTTCCACTGAAACTGTTACAGCATATGCTCCTTCCACAGCAAACTTGAAGTCCTTCGCTTCCGCAGAAGAAACGCTTGAAAATGCGATCGCTTCCAAGAACGCGAACACTATCAGACGCGCTCAGGAAAATATGCAGACAGTTATCGATTCCATCGGAACAAAATCCACAAACGTTGCGAAGATCGTAGACAGCAACGGTGAAGTTATCTACATCAACTACGAGACATCCAGCGTTATCGTGAAGATAAGCGATACAGAATATCAGCTCATCTCCGCACAGAGTTATCTTATAATTGATTGAAAGGAGGAGTAACTTATTATGAATAATGCTGTTGCTAAAAACAAAAACGATAAGAGCGCACGTATACGTAAAGGTGCTTCTCTTAACTCCAGAAAGAATATGAAGGGTTGGCTTTTTGTCCTCCCCTTCGTAATCGGTTTGCTTCTCATATACCTTCCCGTTATCATCGAATCCATCGGTTACAGCTTTGCAAGCTACAATAAGATCGCTGCTGTACAGGGCGGTGGTTACACACTTACTTGGGTAGGTTTTGACAACTACAAAGACGTATTCTCTATGACAGTAAACGCTAACACAGGTGAAACGTTTATTGAAATGCTCGTTAAGAGCCTTGGCGACCAAGCGATAGACATCGTTGCTATCTTGTTGCTCTCCTTGTTCGTAGCGGTTCTTCTTAACACAAAAATGGTTGGCCGTGCAGCGTTCCGTGCGATCTTCTTCATTCCTGTCGTTGTTGGCGCAGGTATCATGACGAGAATCGACGCGACATCCGCAGAAGTTCTTGCTACAGCTTCCGGTGTTATCGATAGCATCGATACCGGTGCGGTAAGCGGCGGCGGTATCAGCAGCGTTGCCAGCGCAATGGATATAAGCATAATGTTCGAAAGCCTCGGAATAGGTGGCAGTTTCGTAACACTTGTTTCCGGACTTGTTGAAAATATCTTCGATATCGTAAACCGTTCCGGTGTACAGATGCTTATCTTCCTTGCAGGTCTTCAGTCCATTTCTCCTTCTGTATATGAATCTTGTCAGATGGAAGGCGCTTCTTCTTGGGAGATCTTCTGGAAGATCACTCTTCCCATGATCAGCCCTATGATCTTGACAAATGCTATCTATACTGTAATTGATGCGTTCACATCCGAAAGCAACCAGGTAATGATCAATATTTTGGGTGAAGAACTTACATTGTCTCCCGACCCGACGCTCGCTGCGAAGGCTTGGTTGTACTTTGCGGTAATCGGTCTTGCGTTGATCTTGGTAGCTGCGATCTGCTCTACGTTCGTATTCTACCAGCGCCGCAATGATAATTGAGAAGGAGGGAAAAATAATTTATGAATACTCAAACAAAAATAACGAAGAACTCTAAAAACAAAATCAGAGCTGATTTTGACAGAGCCCCTCTTGCCGAAAGACTTAAAGCAAAATATCTCAACGGATATTTCTACAAAAAGATAATCGGCTCGTTGGCTAAATTCCTCTTTCTTCTCGGCTTGGCATACGTTATTCTTTATCCTTTTGCATCTAAGATACTTCAGTCTTTCTTCAGCCCCGCTGACTTGCTTCAGACTGACGTTCAGCTCGTTGCAAAATACCCCACTATTCAGACATACAGCCTTTTGATCACGGAAAACGGTTATTTTAGCGCATTGCTTAACACAGCTATACTTTCTTTGGTATGTGCTGTTATGCAGACATTCGTGTGTGCATTCATCGGTTACGGCTTTGCTAAGTTCAAATTCAAAGGCAGAGATATCCTCTTTATTTTCGTAATCATTTCGCTTCTTGTTCCTCCGAAGATCCTCGCTTCTTCTCTTGTTCAGCGTTTCGTTAACTTCGATATCTTCGGACTCTTCAAAGCAACGGGTCTTTACGACCTCCTCGGTTGGGAAACAGGTTTGCACGGCACATATGCTCCGTTCATCCTTCTCTCTATCACAGGTCTTGCATTTAAGAACGGCTTGTTCATATACCTTATGAGACAGTTCTATCGCGGTATTCCCGATGAACTTGAAGAAGCTTCTTATGTTGACGGTTACGGTGTTTTCAAAACATTCTTCCGCATCATTCTTCCTTGCTCCGTTCCTATGCTCATCACAGTATTCGTACTTGCATTCTCTTGGCAGTGGACAGATATTTTCTATACAAATATCTTCCTCCCCAACTCCGATAGAATCCTTCTTACAAGCACAACGTTCTGGTCTAATATGCCCGCAACGCTTCAGGCTATCAGCGAAGAAGTTCTTATCGGTAATGAAGTTGCACAGGGCACATTCTCCGCTATCGTTATGAATACGGCAGGTATGCTCGTTGTTGCTCCTCTTATCATTCTTTACCTCTTCTGCCAGAGATACCTTATCCAGGGTATTGCACACTCCGGTTTCGGTGGTGTATAATACGCGAAAGTGTAAAGTATACAATGAAAAAGCACCCTTTATGGGTGCTTTTTTGCGTGAAAATAATTCAGAGAAAACATTAAAAAATCATTGAAATAGCTTGTTGATTTTGATAAAATATATGTATCTTTAAAGAAGGAGAGTTTTTATATGAAAATCTTAGCTATCGGAAACAGCTTTTCGCAGGACGCGACAAAGTATTTGCAAAATATCGCCGCTTCCGCCGACGAACCGCTGTTTGTTCGAAATCTTTATATCGGCGGTTGCAGCCTTGAGATGCATACGACGAATATCAAAAACAATGCATATGCTTATGATTACGAGATAGATGCCGAATCTACGGAGAAAATATCTATTGTTGAGGCTTTGGAGCGAGAAGAATGGGATCGTGTTACCGTTCAGCAGGTTAGCGGTCGCGCAGGTAAGGCGGAAACATATGAGCCGTATCTTTCTTTTATAATCAAAACGATAAAAGATCATTGTCCTAATGCAGAGATAGCTTTTCATCAGACATGGGCATATGAGATAGGTTCCTCACACCCGAATTTTGCGGCGTACAACAGAAGCCAGATGGAGATGTACGGTTCTATCGTGTCGGCTACGACCGAAAAAGCGGCGATAGCTCACGGACTCAAAATAATTCCCACGGGAGATTTTATTCAGCAGCTTAGAAATGTCGTGCCGTTCGATTATAAAAACGGCGGTATATCTCTTTGCCGCGACGGATATCATCTTTCCTTGTCTTATGGAAGATTTGCGGCGGCTGTTTGCTGGTTTAAATTCTTTACGGGAAAGAGTGCTAAGGATATCACTTTTATTCCCGAAGGTGCTAACGAAAGATATATCGAGATAATAAAAGAACTTGCTGATAATATGATGTAAAATAAAAGAGCAGATGCTATGGCATCTGCTCTTTTTTATAGTTAGATGAAAGTTCTTTGCTTTCTTTAAGCGGAATCTCACTCAATATTTATTTAATACTTATTGTTTTTTTGAGCGAAAGTTCTTTTGCTTGCTTTCTTTAAGCGGAATCTCACTCAATATTTATTTAATACTTATTGTTTTTTTGAGCGAAAGTTCTTTTGCTTGCTTTCTTTAAGCGGAATCTCACTCAATATTTATTTAATACTTATTGTTTTTTTGAGCGAAAGTTCTTTTGCTTGCTTTCTTTAAGCGGAATCTCACTCAATATTTATTTAATACTTATTGTTTTTTTGAGCGAAAGTTCTTTTGCTTGCTTTCTTTAAGCGGAATCTCACTCAATATTTATTTAATACTTATTGTTTTTT
>CAZFTE010000018.1:0-27557 GCA_964521785.1 uncultured Lachnospiraceae bacterium | reverse complement strand
TACAACAGTATTGTACCATACAGGACACGATAATGCAACATTCTATATCTTTCAAAAACGATCACATATCATTCAAAAAAGCCGAAAGGCGCAAAAGCTCCCTTTCCGTGCGTTCTTTGTGTTTAGCCGCCTCAAACTTCAAAGCATCGCGAATATCCGCGCGATCTTCGATAATACCGCGCACCGCAACCATTATATCCTCGTTCTGCACATCGGCGGGAAAGAAACGGCACTCGGATATTCCGAGCGAAGCCACGAACGACGACATCTTTCCGTCGTCCGATATACCCAACATCGGACATTTGGACATGAGCGAGAATATAGCGGCATGAAGTCTCATACATATCGAAAACTCCGCGCCCATAAACGCCTCATATACATCTTCTCCACTCAGTGCCTCGACACCGCCGGATCTTGCGGATATCTCCTTGCACAAAGAATAGTCTTCTTTCTCATGCATACAGATGATCTTCGGCAAAAGCGAATACCGTTCTTTTATCTCCTCGCACATATGCACTATGGCATCAACAGAAGAGCCTTTTATCTTTTTCGGGCAAACGACAAAATATTTTTCCGATGTAGCATCATTTTTTCGCTCCGTATTCATTTTCAACGCAAAAACAAGATCGCTCGTGCCGCAAATATCCTCTCGTCCCGTAAGGATTCTAGCAAGGGACAAAGAAGCTTCATCTCTTATCGAAATATAGTCTGACAGTTCAAGTGCTTCGCGCACACGTGCCATATTTTTTTGATGTATCACTGGACCTATGCCATTGGAGCAAAGCACGACTTTGCAAGCGCGAGCGCGTGCCATACGTATTATCTGCAAATAATACAGCAACGATTTTGTGCTTGTCTTATCCTGCAAGATATTGCCGCCGCCGAATATCATCGCATCGGCTTTGGAAAGTTCCACGCAAACATCGGAGATGTCGAACCTCGACACCGCGCAAACTCCGTATCTTTCCGCGGTATATTTCGGTCTTGCGCTCATAACGCAGATATTTTCAACACATTCGTTTTCTTTAAGGCTTGACACGAGCGAAGCGAGCATCGCCTCGTCGCCCAAATTTCCATATCCGAAATATCCGCATATAACAACGTTTTTTCGCTTGTTTTTATTTAATTCGGAATAAGTTTTTTCGCAGGTATCACACATAGCGCGAACTGAATAATTTTCTTCTATAAATCTTCTACCGAAGTGGGATAGGTTTTCTCTTTCCTCTTTCGAGAAAGAAAGCGTTCGCATAACATCGTCTGCTATCCTCTCGGCTGTCGCGGGTACACTTCCGCGACAACAAAAATTAGTTCTCTTAGCTTCTTCCTCTATCTCGGACGTAAATATACCTAGCATACCGAAATTTCCCGCAACAATCGTCGGCTTTCCCGAAGCGAGCGCTTCCATAGCCGAACGCGAAGGCGCAACGAACACATCGCAAGCGGCGATATGACCCGCCGCATCCGTCGTACCTCCCGGCAAGATCGCTATATTCTCACCTGCTAATGAATTTATTTCCGCGGCGCGCTTTCGCATATCATCAATATTAGTACCGTTGCCCACTATAACGACCCTAATGTCCCGATTTTTCCTATAAAGCAGAAGCGAGCTTTCGAGCAACGCTTTTGCACCGCGCGAGCTATCGTCATCAAGTCTGCCAAGGTACATGACTATCTTTTTATCCTCAAGACCGAGCGCTTTTCTGACATGAGCGCCGCTGTTTTCGGGAGAAAAACGCTCTGTATCTATGCCGTTATTGACGATACCCATATTTTCACGCGGATAGCCGTATTTTTCGACAACGCTGTCCGCGATATCTTCGCTCACGGCAAGCACATGGTCTCCCCAATCAGTTATACGCGCGAGCAGAGCATTGACTTTGAAATCAAAATGCGCCGTCGTTATAAAAATATAACCGTATCTCTTTTTCAATCCACCGCATATAAACGCAGGTATGCGCGCGTGAGCATGAACTATATCGAATCTTTCCTCTTTCATCAAATGTGAAAGTCTTCTTTTCGCTTCCGCCACGCGATGCGGCATCTTTGAATGGAGCGGCACGCAAATATGCTTTACGCCGCCCGCTTCCAACAGCGGAACATATTCGCCGCCATTCGAAGCAACAAAAATATCATGTCCGCGTCTTGCAAGCTCAAGCGAAAGCTCCAAAACATGAGTCTCAGCTCCGCCAAGACCCATAGACATCGTAGCCATAAGTATCTTCAAAAAACTCCTCCTCCCCTACTTTTCTTGAAAGAAAAGTAGGCAAAAGAACTTTACTCGTTAATCTTAAATCGCACTTTTCTCCGAAAGTATCGCCACTAAATATAAAACTTCGCCGTTAGTTTTCCCAACGGCGAAGAAAAATATAATATTTTTACGCTTTTTAACGCTTTCTTGAAAGAAAGCTTAGCAAAGAACTTTCACTCAATAATCTTAGCGAAGTTCTTTTTGCTTACTTTTTCTCCGAAAGAAAAAGTAAGTTATTTCTTGAGAGAAACAGCTTTTTTAGCGTTTGCTACGATATTTGCTGTTGTAAGACCGTATTCTTCGAGAAGTTCGGGAACCTTACCGCTCTGACCGAATCTGTCTTCAACGCCTACACGTACAACGGGAACAGGGCAAGTTTCAGCGAGAGCTTCGCAAACCGCGCCGCCCAAACCGCCGATGATGCTGTGTTCTTCCGCTGTTACTACCGCGCCTGTCTTAGCCGCGGAAGCTGCGATGATATCCTTATCGAGAGGTTTGATAGTGTGGATATTGATAACCTCTGCGGAAATGCCTTCTGCTTTGAGCTGTTCTGCAGCTTCAAGTGCGAGGTGTACCATAAGACCCGTTGCAACGATAGTAACATCGTTACCTTCGGCGAGTTTTACGCCTTTGCCGAGTTCGAATTTGTAGCCTTCAGGGCAAACATTCAGAACAGCTGCTCTACCGAAACGAAGGTAGAACGGACCGTATGTGTTGATAGCCGCTTCAACAGCAGCCTGTGCTTCGATAGCATCGGCAGGGTTTACGATCGTCATGCCGGGGATAGTACGCATAAGTGCGATATCCTCATTGCACTGATGAGTTGCGCCGTCTTCACCAACGGATATGCCCGCGTGTGTTGCGCCGATCTTAACATTGAGGTGAGGGTAACCAACAGAGTTTCTGATCTGTTCAAAAGCTCTGCCTGCCGCGAACATAGCAAAGGAAGAAGCAAAAACAGTTTTGCTGGAAGCGGCAAGACCTGCCGCAACGCCTACCATGTTGCCTTCAGCGATACCGCAATCGAAAAATCTTTCGGGGAATTTCTTTTTGAATGTACCTGTTTTCGTAGCCGCCGCAAGGTCTGCGTCGAGAACGACGAAATCCGTGTATTTTTCACCGAGAGAAGCAAGCGCGTTACCGTACGCTTCTCTTGTAGCTATTTTATCTGCCATATTATTCACACTCCTCTTTCTTTATGCATTCGCTTTAAGCTCTGCAACAGCAGCTTCGTACTGGTCGTCCTTGGGAGCAGAGCCGTGCCAACCCACCTGGTCTTCCATATAAGAAACGCCTTTGCCTTTTACGCACTTTGCGATGATAGCCGTGGGTCTGCCCTTAACTTCGCGAGCTTTTGCAAGAGCGTCTGCAATCTGATCGAAATCATGACCGTCGATGTTGATAACGTTCCAACCGAAAGCCGCAAATTTTTCATCGAGCGGAGTGGGGTTCATTACCTCGGTAACCTTGCCGTCGATCTGAAGACCGTTGTTATCTACGATAGCAACTAGGTTGTCGAGTTTGTAGTGAGCGCCGAACATAGCCGCTTCCCAGATCTGACCTTCTTCGCTTTCGCCATCACCGAGAATGGAGTAAACACGGTAATCTTTGTTATCAATCTTACCTGCAAGAGCGATACCGCAAGCCGCGGAGAAGCCCTGACCGAGAGAACCCGTGGACATATCGATTCCGGGGATATGCTTCATATCGGGATGTCCCTGAAGTATGGAGCCGAATTTACGAAGCGTTTTGAGCATATCTTTTTCAAAATAGCCCTTTTCGGCAAGAGTGGCATAGAGCGCGGGAGCTGTATGTCCTTTGGAAAGAACGAGTCTGTCGCGGTTAGGATCCTTGGGGTTCTTGGGATCTACGTTCATTTCCGAAAAATAGAGATACGCAAGAATATCCGCAATAGCGAGAGAACCGCCCGGATGACCGGAAGCAGCCGCGTGAATACCTTCAAGCGCACCGAGTCTGATATTGAGTGCCTTTTCTTTTAACATTTCGAGTTTTGTTGTTTCCACGAAATATTCACCTCCGAATTTACTTTGTGGAGATCTTGCCCCACAAAAGCGATTTAAAATCGTCTTATATATGAAATTATACATTTTTTTAAGCCCGATGTCAACATCAACATCATAGTAATACGCAAAAAACGAATAAAAATGAACCAAAACGACACCGAAAACGGCTGTTTTTCGAAAGCCTTTAAATAAAAATCACTTTTTATATTGAATTTTATTGCTATATAATGTATAATATTTTATTATACACTTTCCCTTTGCTCGCGCACTCGCCCGCTTGGGGAAAAAGATGAAATTAAAAGGAAGAAACCCTATTATGAAAAGAACCACAATCAAAGAGATCTATGCCTCTCCCGAAGCGTTCGCTGATAAAGAAGTAACCGTTGCAGGATGGGCTAAAACTATCCGTTCCAGCAATGTATTTGGCTTTATCGAATTGAACGACGGCAGCACGTTTTCTCGCATCCAGGTAGTTATCGAAGCAGATAAGCTTTCCAACTACGTTGAGATAACAAAGCAGAACGTGGGCGCGGCTCTCGTTATAAAAGGCGTACTCGTTCTCACTCCCGAAGCGAAACAGCCTTTCGAAATAAAAGCAAGCGAAGTTACTGTTGAAGGTGCTTCCACACCCGACTTCCCCATGCAGAAAAAGAAGACTTCTCTTGAATTTTTGCGTACTATCCCCCATCTTCGCCCCAGAGCGAATATTTATACCGCGGTTTTCCGTGTTCGTTCCGAAGCGGCTTATGCTATCCACAACTTCTTCCATGAACGCGGCTTCCTCTACGCTCACACTCCTCTTATCACAACGAGCGACTGCGAAGGTGCAGGCGAGATGTTCCATGTAACCAGCCTTGATATGGAAAACCTCCCCAAGAACGAAGCAGGCGAAGTTGACTATACAAAAGACTTCTTCGGCAAACACACGAGCCTTACCGTTTCCGGTCAGCTCCACGCCGAATGTTTCGCGCAGGCTTTCGCAAACGTTTACACATTCGGACCCACATTCCGCGCAGAACGCTCCTATACACAGCGCCATGCCGCAGAATTTTGGATGATCGAGCCTGAGATCGCATTCTCCGACCTCGAAGACGATATGGAACTTGCGGAATCCATGACAAAATACGTTATAAACCATCTTCTCAACGCTTGCAAGCCCGAGCTTGAATTTTTCAACAAATTTGTTGATAACACAGTTCTCGAAAGACTTACTAACATCGTTTCCAACGATTTTGCTCGCGTTGAATACACGGAAGCTATCAAACTTCTCGAAGAGAGCGGCGAAAAATTCGAATTCAAACCTTTCTGGGGTTGCGACCTTCAGACAGAACACGAAAGATATCTTTGCGAAAAGATATTCAAAAAACCCGTATTCGTTATAAACTATCCCAGAGAGATAAAAGCTTTCTATATGCGTCTTAACGAGGACGGCAAGACCGTTGCCGCTATGGATATGCTCGTTCCCGGCGTAGGTGAGCTTATCGGCGGTTCTCAGCGTGAAGAAAGACTCGATTATCTCGCAGCCGCATATAAAAACTTCGGCATCGCAGAAGATGATTACTGGTGGTATACCGAGCTTCGCAAATTCGGCGGCACACACCACGCCGGCTTCGGTCTCGGCTTCGAACGTCTCATCATGTACGTTACGGGCGTTTCCAATATCCGCGACGTAGAACTCTTCCCCAGAACGACAGGCAACGCAGATATCTAAACTATCTAAGCTGCAAATATATTATTAAAACATTGTGCAAAGGAGACAGACATATGAACAGATCAATTTATCAGATGGACCGCGATGAGCTTCTTGCGGAAAAAGAATCCCTTGTTGCAGAATATGAAAAAATAAAGGCAGAGGGTCTTTCCCTCGATATGTCCCGCGGCAAACCCTGCCGTGAACAGCTCGATCTTTCCAACGGTATGCTCACGATTCTTAAAAGCGGCGAAGACTGCGCCGATTCCAAAGGCTTTGACACAAGAAACTACGGCGTTATATCGGGCATTCCCGACGCAAGAAAACTTTTTGCCGATCTTTGCGGCGTAAACGTTGAAAAAGTTTTCGTCGGAGGCAATGCGAGCCTTACGCTCATGTACGATACGGTCGCTCGCGCCGAGCTTTTCGGCGTTGCAAACGGCGCCACTCCTTGGAGCAAATGCGAAAAAGTTAAATTCCTTTGCCCCGCTCCCGGCTACGACAGACACTTCAAAATATGCGAAACATTCGGCATCGAAATGATCCCGATCGAAATGAACGAAAACGGTCCCGATATGGACACTATCGAAAAGCTCGTTTCCACAGACGATACCATCAAAGGTATCTGGTGCGTTCCGAAGCATTCGAACCCCACCGGCGCTGTTTACAGCGACGAAACGGTCAAACGTTTTGCCGCGCTCAGACCTGCCGCAAAAGATTTCCGCATCTTCTGGGATAACGCATATATCGTTCACGATCTTTACGAAAACACACCTAAACTCCTCAATATCTTCGACCTCATTCGCGGAACGGAGAATGAGGATATGGTGTATATGTTCACATCGACTTCCAAGATCACTCACGCAGGAAGCGGCGTTTCTGCTTTCATCACAAGTGAAAACAACATGAAACACGATCTCGAATACCTCAACGCTCAGCTCATCTCTTACGATAAAGTGAACCAGCTCCGCCATGTAAAATTCTTCGGCAACGCAAACGGCGTTTTGGAACACATGAAAAAACACGCGAATATCCTTCGCCCTCGTTTTGAAGTCGTTCTCGAAGCGTTTGAAAAACACTTCTCCGGCAGAGATATCGCAACATGGACAAAACCCACGGGCGGTTATTTCATTAGCCTTGACATCACGAAAGGCAGCGCAAAGAGAGTTTACGAACTTTGCCTTAACGCGGGCGTTAAGCTCACGAACGTAGGCGCAACATTCCCCTACGGCAAAGACCCCAAAGACTCCAACCTCCGCATCGCTCCCTCTTATCCTCCCATCGAAGAACTTAAAAAAGCCGCGGAAGTGCTTTGCCTCTGCGTAAAATTGTCCGCTGTTGAAGCCGCTTTGGCTTGACCCGAGGACGCATAATATTATTGCATATTTAAAAAAACAAAAACATATATCTATCAAACGAAAGGGACAGTAAAATGAACAGAAACAAATACGAAAGCGCATTTTCCGGCAGATACGCAAGCAAAGAAATGCAGTATCTTTTCTCCCAGGATATGAAATTCACAACATGGCGCAAGCTTTGGATATCTCTTGCAAAAGCAGAAAAATCTCTCGGTCTTGCCATCACCGACGAACAGATCACAGAACTTGAAGCTCACGCAGAAGACGTAAACTACGAAGTAGCGGAAGACTATGAAAAGAAGCTTCGCCACGACGTTATGTCCCATGTTCACGCATACGGCGACCAGTGTCCCAAAGCGCGCGGCATCATTCACCTCGGCGCAACATCTTGCTATGTCGGCGACAATACAGACATGATCATCTCCAAAAAGGCGCTCGAACTCGTTCGTGAAAAACTCGTTGCGGTCCTTGCCAACTTGCGCGAATTTGCAATGAAATACAAGGGTCTTCCTTGCCTTGCATATACGCATCTTCAGCCCGCTCAGCTCACAACGGTAGGCAAGCGCGCTACTCTTTGGAGCTATGAACTTTACCTTGACCTTTGCGACCTTGATTTCGTCCTCGATTCTCTCGCAATGCTCGGTCAGAAAGGTACGACAGGCACACAGGCAAGCTTCATGGAACTTTTCGACGGAAACGAAGAAAAGATCAAAACTCTTGAAGCGACCATCGCAAAAGATTTCGGATTTACAAAAGTAGTTCCCGTTTCAGGTCAGACATATACAAGAAAGTTCGACTCCAGGATCATGAACGTGCTTTCCAATATCGCGCAGAGCGCTTCCAAGTTTGCAAACGATATGCGTATCCTCCAGTCCTTCAAGGAAATGGAAGAGCCTTTCGAAAAGAACCAAATCGGTTCCTCCGCAATGCCCTACAAACGCAACCCCATGAGATGCGAAAGAATCTGCTCTCTCGCAAGATACGTTGTAGCGGACTCCATCAACCCCGCTATGACAGCCTCCACACAGTGGTTCGAACGTACACTTGACGACAGCGCAAACAAACGTATCGCAATGAGCGAAGCGTTCATGGCTATCGATGCTATCCTTAACATATATATCAACGTTACATCCGACCTCGTTGTTTATCCCAAAGTTATCGAAGCTCGCGTTATGGCTGAACTCCCTTTCATCGCTTCCGAAAACATCATGATGGACCTCGTTCGCCGCGGCGGCGACAGACAGGAGATCCACGAAAAGATCCGTGTACACTCCATTGCTGCAGGCAAACGTGTTAAAGAAGAAGGCGAAAAGAACGATATGCTCGAACGTATCGCGAACGACCCCTCCTTCAACATCACGATGGAAGAACTTAAAAATATCCTCATTCCTTCTCTCTATACAGGCAGAAGCGAACACCAGGTTGAGGAATTTATCGCCGAATATATAGATCCCGTTCTCGGCGATGCAAAGAAAACGACTGTTGAACTTTCCGTTTAATATATGATTTTTTCCGTGGCGGCGCTTTATTGCGCCGCCTTGCGGATACAAACAGGAGTTTTTTATGAAAATAGCAGTTTTAGCCGGAGGTCTTTCTCACGAAAGAGAAGTATCGCTTTCCTCCGGCTCACTTATCGCGAACGCGCTTTTAAAGTGCGGACACGAAGTTGCTTTTGCCGATGTTTACCTCGGCACGGGCGGCAAAATACCGAACGAACTTTTCGGAGCGAACAGAGAATATTCGCACATCATTCCGAAAGATCCGCCCGACCTTGACGCTTTGAAAAAGCAAGCCGATATCGGCGAAAGACTCATCGGAGATGGCATAGCGGAGCTTGCAAAAGCGGCAGATGTCGTATTTTTGGCTATGCACGGCGGAATGGGTGAGAACGGTCAGCTTCAAGCTTATCTGGATTGCCTCGGCATAAAGTACACGGGCAGCGGATATGCCGCTTGCCTTGCCGCCATGGATAAAAATCTTTCGAAAACGATATTCCGCGCCGCGGGCGTTCCCACGGCAGATTGGATATACGCTTCCGCGGAAGAGGCGCAGGATATCGCCGAAAAGATAAAACTTCCGTGCGTTATAAAACCGTGTTCTTGCGGTTCCAGCGTCGGCGTTACCATGGTGAACGAGAGTTCGGAGCTTGGTAAGGCTTTGGAGGCGGCAAAAAAATACGAAAACAAAGTCATCATAGAGGATAAACTTTGCGGCAGAGAGTTTTCCGTCGGTATACTTGGCGGAAAAGCATTGCCGCCCATAGAAATAAGACCGTTGGGAGAAGGTTTTTACGATTTCACGAAAAAATATCAGTCAGGCTTAACGCTCGAGATATGCCCCGCTCCGCTTACGGACACGGAATGTGAACGTCTTTCGTTCCTTGCCGAAAAGGCGCACCGTGCGCTCGGATTGGGCGATTACAGCAGGATCGACTTTATTTTTGACGAAAGCCGAAAGGATTTCTTCTGCCTTGAGGCAAACACTCTCCCCGGAATGACACCCATGAGCTTGCTTCCGCAGGAAGCGGCTGCAAAAGGAATATCCTACGAAGAGCTTTGCGAAAAGATAGCTCTTACGGCTTACAACAAATAAAAGAGGTGCTAAACATTGAAAGTAATAATCGGTATAGACGTTGGCGGAAGCACTACGAAGATCGTCGGTTTTCGCGGAGATAAGGTCTTGGGCGCGACATTCGTTCACGCAACAGACCCTATAACATCGCTCTACGGCGCATTCGGCAAGTTCACAGTAGACAGCAATATCGCGCTTGACGATATCGAAAAAGTTATCGTTACGGGCGCAGGCTCATCTTATATAAAAGGTTCGCTCTATGGTCTGCCATGTATTCACGAATCTGAATTTTCCTGCGTCGGCAAGGGAGGTCTGTACCTTTCCGGACTTTCAGAAGCGATAGTTATCAGCATGGGTACAGGCACCGCGCTCGTCCATGCAAAGAAAAACGGCGACCTCGTAGAAACAGATTATCTCGGCGGCACGGGTGTCGGAGGAGGTACGCTGATAGGACTTTCCAAAAAGCTTATCGGCATCGAAAATATAGAGCATATAATAGAGTTGGCTAAAACCGGCAATCTCGATAATATCGACCTCCGCATATCCGATATCGCAAAGAAAACTTCAAGACACATGGAGCTTCCCAATGATATGACAGCGGCAAACTTCGGAAAAGTTTCCGATATCGCAACGACGGGAGATCTTGCGCTCGGCATTATCAACATGGTCTTCGAAACGGTAGGTATGATAGGTATGTTCGCTTCTCGCAACGCGGGAACGAAGAACATCGTCCTTACGGGCAATATGACGAGCTTGCCGCAAGCAAAGACCATTTTTTCAAACCTCAATACTCTTTTCGACCTTAACTTTATCATACCCGAAAATGCCGTTTTCGCAACAGCTCACGGTGCCGCACTCTCAAAATGATTTTTCAGATCAAACGATATCGTCCCGATATAGTATTATAAGTTTTAAAGAAGGATTATTATGGATAAGATAACGATGAAAAATTTTGACAATCTGGGCATAATGATAGATTGCTCCAGAGACGCCGTTCCAAACATAAAAGAATTGAAACGCTTTATAAAGGTCATCTCTCAAATGGGATACAATATGCTCATGTTATACACCGAAGATACCTACGAGGTGGAAAACGAGCCTTATTTCGGATATAAACGCGGAAGATATTCTTCCGACGAACTGAAAGATATCGATTCTTACGCGGCATCTCTCGGAGTGGAACTCGTTCCCTATATTCAAACATTGGCGCATTTGGGTTCGCTCTTGCGTTGGCGCGCATATCGCCACAAGATATTCGATATAGACGATATATTGCTCATCGACGAACCTCAAACTTACGAATTGATAGAAAATGTTTTCTCAACGCTTGAAAAGACATTCTCCTCAAGACGTGTGCATCTCGGATTCGACGAAGCGCATCATGTCGGACTCGGCAAATACCTCGATCTTCACGGAACGACCGACAGATACCAGCTTTTGCTGAAACATTTGAACAAAGTATGCGAAATAGCGAAAAATCACGGTTTCGAGGCGACGATGATAACGAACGATCTTTTCTTCAATATGTCTCCAGGTGTTTTCTGCTCTGATGACGTAAGAGATTTCCCGAAAGAGATAACGGAAAAAGTTCCGAAAAACTGCGAACTCGTACATTGGGATTATTTCGGAACCGAAGAAAAAAGATATGATGCCATGCTCAATTCAACAAGAAAGCTTTCCGAAAACGTTTGGTTTTCGGGCGGCGCATGGACTTGGAACACGTTTTCTCCACATAACAGATATAGTATGACGCGCAATGAGATCGCGATGAGATCTTGCGTAAAGAACGGTATCAGAAATGCGTTTTTCACGCTTTGGGGCGATAACGGCGGCGAATGTCCTTACGAGGCGGTCTTCCCCTCGCTCATGCACGTCGCAGCCATAGCGCAAGGTCTTTCTCAAGACGAGATGAAAGAGCGGTTCTATCAAATAACCGGCGAAAGATTTGACGATTTTATCGATATGGATCTTCCAAACTATATTTTCGGCGAAGATGTACCCGTTGAATCTCCTTATTTTCAGCATAGCGCTTGCAACTATTGCAAAACGCATCTTTACGACGACCCGTTTTTGGGAACGATGAGTGCAAACCTTGCGGAATGTGATGCAAGCATTGAAAAAGAATACGCAAAAATACTTCATGAACATTCCGAAAACAGCAAAGAATACGGTTTTATGTACGAAACGATGGCTTGCCTTGCAGATGTCCTCTCGGTCAAATTATTGTTGGCTAAGAAAACTCGCGAAATATACAGAGCGGGCGATAAACAAGCACTCATCGCTTTGGCGACGAACGATTACAGCGAATGTATAAAGCTCGCCGAGAAATTCTATAAAGCATTCAGAAATCAGTGGTACACCGTAAACAAGACCTTCGGCTTTGAGATACACGATGCAAGACTCGGCGGTCTCAGATGTCGCTTGGAAAATTGCAGAGATATACTTCTCGCTTATGCAAACGGCGATATCGCAGAAATAGCGGAACTCGAAGAAGATATATTGCCTTTCAAAGACACTTTTGTAACATCGTGGGCAGAGATGATCTCCGCAAACAATGTCTGAGCCTTTATTACAACTCACCTATTTACGTTTTTTTCATATGATATAGCAGGGGTATACTCCCCTGCTATATTTTTTGAGAGGAGCTTTTATATGGCAATATTCACAAACTATGCCACTCTCTCATATAACGGTGTTACAAAGGATTCAAATATCGTTACGGGAGAACTTTTGGAGGTCTTGTCGGCTACAAAAACTGCCATTACAAATAATTATACCACCAACGATAATATAACTTACGTCATCTCTTTAGCCAACAGCGGCGCCACACCGCTGACTTCGCTCAATGTTACGGATAACTTGGGCGGATATATCTTCGGCAACGAAACGATATATCCTTTGGCGTATGTCAATGGTTCTTTTAAATATTATATCAACGGAATACTTCAAACATCGCCGACGATAACGTCGGGACCTCCACTCGTCATAAACAGTCTGAATATTCCTGCGGGCGGAAACGCGATCTTGATATATGAAGCAAAAGTAACGAATTTCGCTCCGCTCGGAGCCGACGCGAGCATAACTAATACAGCAGTGATAGACGGAAGCGGCATTGCGACACCGTTGACGGTGAACGCAACTATAACCATGGGGCTTTCAGCCGATCTCAGCATCAGCAAATCGATATGCCCCGCAACGATAACGGAAAACGGTCAGTTGACATACACTTTCCTTATCGAGAATATGGGCAACACCGCCGCAACAGCGGAGGACATGGCAACGCTTACTGACACTTTCGACCCCAAGCTTTCCAATCTTTCCGTAACATTCAACGGCGCCGCTTGGACAGAGGGAGATCAATATTCCTATAACGAGGAAACAGGCGTATTCTCTACAACGGAAGGACAGATAACGGTTCCTTCCGCGTCATATACGCAGAACACAAACGGAACTTGGACCATCACCCCGGGAACATCAACTCTTGTCATTAAAGGCACTGTTTGAGATGGCATTGCATTTTGTTGTTTGATATAACGTAACAAAAAGAGAGAGCATCACGGATATATTTCCGTGTTACTCTCTCTTTTTTTGACCTATCTTATGTCTGTACAGACAGATAGGAATATTTTATTTACTTAAAGATTTACGATAAGTTCTTTACCCTTTTCTATCGCATAGCGTTTGTCGCCGAGAACGAGCGTACCGCCGTCTACATCAGCCAAAACAGTTACGCTGTTCTTATCCATCTTAACGGATACGATGCCGTTTGCGGTAGGAACCTTACCCTCGAAAGAACCGAAGCACATGAGGTTCGGCCTTACTTCATATGTAGCATATGCGGTAGAAGTAGGACGAACGCCGAGCGCATATTTACCGAGAAGATATATAGGAGAAGCGCCCCATGCATGGCAAAGGCTCTTACTGTAAGGACCGCCATACATCGCATAGTTTTCTATGCGGCTCTTTTCGGGGAAATATTCTTCCCATATAGTCGTCGCGCCCATCTTGATCATGCCGCCCCAATAGCTGTGGAGCATATCCGTCATATATTTGTATTCGCCGATGCTGCACATAGCGTCAAGTTCGAAAAAT
Source organism: uncultured Lachnospiraceae bacterium (assembly GCA_964521785.1). Classification (GTDB taxonomy): domain Bacteria; phylum Bacillota; class Clostridia; order Oscillospirales; family CAG-272; genus UMGS731. The sequence goes on along the minus strand of CAZFTE010000018.1, from coordinate 13,574 downwards.
TCGAAGTAAGGCGTTGTGATAGCGGGAATATCGGGATTCTTGATAACATGTTCGATGATATTCGATTTTCTCTCTTCGCTCGTAAGATCGTAGAGCAAAGCGAAGATGTTCGCATGACGAGTTACGTTGCGATTACCCGTTTTGTAATCGTCCACGAAAGCGTGTTTTTCTTCGTCCCAATAACGAGCGTTTATCTTTTCGTTAAGGTCGCGTTCAAAATCGCGGAACTTGGCAACATTTGCTTCATCGTTTACAAGTTCGGCGCATTTTGCCATGCATTCGTATGCGCGGCAAAGCAACATCTGTTCAGCGCAGATAGGACCTGCATCTTTATCGAAATGTGTGCTCCAATCGACAAATACCCAGTCGCCGCGACGTTTTTCGTAAAGTCCTTCGGCATCGAGTCTACCTGCAACGAAATCCATCGTGGAAAGCATGGAACGATATACAGATCTAACGAACTCGATATCTCCCGTATGGAAATAATATTCCCAAATGGAGGATATCCAATAGAATGTATAGTCGCTTATCGAGTTGATGTGCGATGTCATCGGGTCCGCGCCGCGCAATATTCTTATACTGCGGCGAACGATATCTTTATCGTTCATAAGATAATAGTTTACAAAATAGCTCTGGTAAGCGTCGCCCGACCATACCCAACGGTCGCGTTTGATACCGTCGAAAAAGCCTTCTCTGGAGTTGAGATGGAGCGTGTATGCGGCTGTGTTCCATATCGTGTTGATAAGTTCATCGTCGCAGGAGAAAGCGCCCTTATCTTCCAAGGGGAGATATTCGTAATCTGCGGAAAGTGTGTGTTCGCCGAGTTCATCGGGAACGAAGATATATCTGAATGCAACGGTGGTGGAAGTATACTCGCCGTTTTCTGTTTTAACATTTACTTGAACTTCGGCATTCTCACCATAAAGAGCTTCTTCGCGAGATTCGCCGCAGATCACCATGCAATCTGCATTTTTGGATACTATATTTTCGAAAATAAGTTTACAGAAAGTTTCTTTTCCGAAATCATAAAGTGTACCGCCGTCAACTTTTTCGGAGCTAACGGGATAGATGCGTTCGTATGAGAACTTAAATACTTCGGGGTCGTCGGAAAGCTCTGTGTACATATCGTTGTAGCCCGCGGGAAGGTCTTCCGCACCGTAAGATCCGATACGCCAAGTTTCATCGGAAGCGAAAGTTTCGCCTACGCAATAAAATGCGGGGAAACCGCCGTCCTTAAACGCGAAAATCTTTACAAAATTCTTTCCGGGCCGGAGCGTTACTGTCGTGCCGGCTGCATAGCGCTTGCCGTTTACGGTAAAGTTTGCGTTCTCGGTATTGGCATACATTGTAAATGTTTCTTCTTTTTCGAGGACTGCTATCTTATACAAAAACGCATTTCTGTGAGGGGGATCCACGCGCCATGCCGGAGCATAATATATGCCCCTATTTGTACGTCTGTTGTGGAGAAGCATACTGTGATAAAGTTCAAAATCACCGGGATACCATATCCATTTTGATCGATTCATAATAAAATACCCTTTCTGATAAAAAGTTCAAAATATATTTATACAGAGTATTTCTGAGAATATACTCTATACATATCTTTATAATCTTCTCTGTCTGTCTTAACTTCATGGAGATATTCGTGCAACGAGAGACTGTCGTGAGCGAGTTCGATAACGCAACCTGCTATATTGGAGCAATGGTCGGAAACTCTTTCGAGGTTCGTGAGAAGGTCGGACCATACGAATCCCACTTCGATAGAACAGTTGCCTGTCTGCATACGTTCGATGTGATGCAAGCGAAGCTCGTCCTTGAGGTCGTCTATCACCTGTTCGAGAGGCTCTATCTTGGCTGCAACGTTAAGATCGTTCGTCTTATATGCTTCGAGCGAGAGCGTCAATATCTCTTTTACGGCAGACATTATAACGTCGAGTTCTTTTTGAGCTTCCGCAGAGAAACTGATGGATTTATCTCGAAGCTCTTCGGCGGATTCGAGAATATTGACGGAGTGGTCGGATATTCTTTCGAGGTCGCCTATCATATGAAGGAGCTTTGCGGATTCGCGCGTGTCGGCATCGCTGAGCTGATGAGTATTAAGTTTTACAAGGTAGCTTCCGAGAGCGTCCTCGTATTTATCGACGGTATCCTCCGAATTGCGCAGAGCGGTCGCCTTTTCGCTGTCAACGCCGTTAAGCGTTTCCATCGAATCGAGCAAGGAGCCTATTGCAATCTCTGCCATCTCGCCCGTAAGCTGACGGCAACGGTCGATAGCGATAGAGGGAGTAGTCATAAGACGTTCGTCTATGGTGATTTCTTTGGAAACGACCTTTTCCGCGTCTATAATCGGAAGGATAGTTGTGGAAAGTTTTTCGAGCAAACCGGAGCAAGGGAACAAAAGAAGGATATAGAGCAAACTGAGCGCCGTATGGCAAATAGCTATGGTGAGCTGATTCGCGGTGCTATCAAGTATCGGAAGCGTTACGATAGCGCGCACGACGCAGAAAACAGCGAGCCATACCGCCGTGCCTATCACGTTAAAAGAAAGGTGTACGATAGAAGCGCGACGAGCGTTTCTGTTCGTTCCGACAGAGGAGATGAGCGCCGTAACGCAAGTACCTATATGCTGACCCATGATGATCGGGATAGACATTCCTATGCTTATCTTACCCGTTGTGGAGAGCGCCTGCAAAATACCAACGGAAGCGGAAGAAGACTGGATTATAGCCGTAAGGAGCGCGCCCGCCAAAACGCCGAGCAAAGGATTGGAGAACATCGTGAGTATGCTTGCGAACGCTTCGTTCGTCTGCAAGCACGCAACGGAAGCGGACATCGTCTCCATACCGAACATAAGCGTTGAAAAACCGAGCAATATAACGCCTATATCGCGTTTTCTGTGGCTTTTCGCGCACATATATAATATTATGCCGATAAGAGCAAGCACAGGGGTGAATGAAGACGGCTTGAGTATCTTTATATACCAAGCACCGTCGGAAATGCCTGTAAGGCTGAGCATCCACGCGGTTACGGTCGTACCGACATTGGCACCCATGATAACATTTATCGCTTGTGTAAGAGTAAGCAGACCCGAGTTTACAAAGCCTACTACCATGACAGTGGTTGCGGACGATGACTGGATTATAGCCGTAACGCCGAGACCCGTAAGGAAACCTGCCATTTTTCCGCTGGTGAGCTTACTTAAAAGAGATTTAAGGCTTGAACCCGCCGCTTTTTCAAGATATGAACCCATCAAGTTCATGCCGAACAAAAACAGACAAAGTCCACCGATAAATTCAAGAATGTCCCAGATCTCCATAGTTTTACCTCCAAGTTTTACAAGTTTTTTACAAAGATTAAGGTATTCGATATATGATTTGATTATATCATATATTAAATACGCTTGTCAATGAATTAAATACAATGTAGATATCGTTAAACGGGCAAAATTTCACGGCGGAGCGCTCGCCCGATATTCGACCTTGATATTTTTGAATTTTTTTGATTTTTTATGATTTTTTTTGAAATATCTATTGACTTTTCCCCTTGTTTCGTGATACAATAATGTGCCGCTTAATATTCGGTCATTAAAAATGCTTCGGCATTTACCGTGTTTAGCGAGTCATAAAATGAAAGAGAGGTGCTTTCTGAAATGTTCGCAATTATAGTAACAGGTGGAAAGCAGTACAAGGTTCAGGAAGGCGACGTAGTTTTCGTTGAAAAGCTCGAAGCCTCCGAAGGCGAAGAAGTGAAATTCGACACAGTTCTCGCTGTTTCCGGTGAAAAATTCGTAGCCGGCGCACCTACAGTTGACGGTGCATATGTAACTGCAAAGGTTGTAAAGAACGGCAAAGGCAAAAAGATCCATGTTCTTAAATACAAATCCAAGAAAAACGAAAAGAAGAAAATCGGTCATAGACAGCCTTACACTAAGGTTCAGATCGACAAGATCGTTGGCTGAGTGTTATGATTAAGGTAGTAGTTTACAAAAGCGGTATGCGCTATTACGGATTTCACGTTTCCGGTCATGCCGGATACGATGTTTCCGGTAAAGATATCATATGTTCAGCCGTTTCGGCTATGACGATGCTCGTTGTCAACACGATCGAAGTTGCTTTCGGTTGCGATGTTGATTATGAGATCGATGATAAAACAGCAGATATCAACGTAACCGTTAAATCCGCGCTTCCCGATTACGAGCACGACCCCACAAAGAGGTTCGCTGTTTCGGGTGTGATCCAGGGCTATTATTTGCAGCTCATGGATATGTTGGAGGATTACTACGATTATCTTGACGTAAATCTCGAAGACAAAGAATTCTGAGTACATTTTTTCTAAAAATTTTTATGGAGGTATTTAAAATGTTGAAGTTAAGCTTACAGTTTTTCGCTCATAAAAAAGGTGTTGGTTCTACAAAGAACGGCCGCGACAGTAACGCGCAGAGACTCGGCGTTAAAAAATTTGACGGCGAAAAAGTAATCGCTGGTAACATCATCGTTCGCCAGAGAGGCACAAACGTTCACCCCGGTACAGGCGTTGGCATCGGTAAAGATGACACACTTTTCGCTCTTATCGACGGTACAGTTAAATTCGAACGCATTTCCGGCAACAAGAAACGTGTTAAAATCGTTGCAGCTGCTGAATAATTTTCGTTCACAAGCAAAATCCGCATCATACGATGCGGATTTTTTTGTTTTATGCTATTGTATATTTTTTTAAAACATGATATACTTATAGATAACCTAGTTCTGCGGAGGAAAAAATGAATAATTCTAAACAAATCACTGCGTATATCAAAAGCTTTTTCGGTCATATGGGCGTGTATTTTACGGCGATAGTCATGGTACTCAATACCGTGTTCAAAATGATCTTCCCAAGCAATGATGTAGGCATCAACACTTCCATGTCGTTCTATATATTTCTCTTCTGTGTGATAGCGGCTCTTTGCGACTTCATCATGAACATCAAGTTTATCCCTTCCTTCGTCGCAAGGCTCGCAATACATTTCGTTCTTTTGACAATAGATTTTGCCGTTGTGTTGGTATGGCTCACAGACCGAACGAGAAGCACAAAAACAGTCATCTTCGTCGTTGCGGTATTTGCCATCTGTCTTTTCATCGTTGACGCTGTTCGCGTTATTGTTTATAACGTAAAAAAACGCAAGAGCAACGCCGCGCAGGAATACAAAACAATGTTTTCCGAATAAAAAAATGCCCGCAAGGGCATTTTTTTATTTTGTTTTTTTGATTTTTTTGAAATTTCCTATTGACAAATCATAATATTTATGATATGATATACAAGTACGAAAGAGATGCCCCATTAGCTCAGCCGGTAGAGCACATGACTTTTAATCATGGTGTCCGGAGTTCGATTCTCCGATGGAGCACCAGACCGAGGTTTTCAAAAACCTCGGTTTTTTCTTTCCTTTCCGCTTATCATTTGTAAATGATAAAGCACTGTTTTCCACAACAATGTTGATAAAACAAAAAGAAAATATATTTTTAAAAAACTATTGACAAATGCTTTAGTTTATGATATTATATATAAGCACAAACGAATGCCCCATTAGCTCAGCCGGTAGAGCACATGACTTTTAATCATGGTGTCCGGAGTTCGATTCTCCGATGGAGCACCAGACCGAGGTTCTGAAAACCTCGGTTTTTAATTTTTTCATAGTTTTCTTTTTTATAAAATACTCCTTTCTTTTTTGCCGAAATGCTCCGCATTTCGGCTTTTTTCTTTCCGTGCTACATTGGAGGCAATATCGCGGGAACATTTTTTCTGTAACGAGCTTCGCCCTCATCCGCATAGCAGATAACGGTATCTCCCACAGAAAATTCACCCTTTATAAATCTTTCCGCAAACGTATCTTCTATCAGCCTTTCCGTCTTTCGTCGCGCTTCTCTCGCACCCGAATTTTTATCGAATCCCTCCTTGGATATCAAATCTATCATACTTTCTTCAAATATTATATTTATACCTAACCGCTCGATACGCTTCTGTGTTGCAGAAAGCAATCTTGCGGTTATTTTTCTTATGCTCGTTTCGTCGAGCCTGTCAAAAAAGACTATCTCATCGACTCTTCCCAAAAATTCGGGGCGAAAATGAGATCTCAGCGCAGATATTACGTCGATTCGTCTTTTTTCGCGTTCACTTTCCGCCGCTTTTTCACCAAATCCTAACACAGTTGAACCGACGAACGATGCGCCGAGATTCGATGTCATTATCATCACGGTATTTTTAAATGTAACGTGTGTTCCCTTTGCATCTGTCAACATTCCGTCATCTAGTATCTGCAAAAACAGATTGAATACATCAGGGTGAGCTTTCTCTATCTCATCAAACAACACCACAGAATACGGCGCACGACGTATCTTTTCCGTAAGACCGCCGCCGTCATCAAATCCGATATAACCGGGAGGCGAACCGATAAGTTTGGAAACGCTGTGGCTCTCCATATATTCGCTCATATCAAGCCTTATCATCGCATCGCGCGAACCGAACAACTCGTTTGCCAATTCTCTTGCAAGCTCGGTCTTGCCAACGCCTGTCGCACCTAAGAATATAAACGAGCCTATCGGGCGCGATGGGTCGGAAAGCCCCAAGCGTCCGCGCCGCACGGCGCGACACACCGCGGAAACGGCGCTGTCCTGCCCTATTATTTTTTCCTTCAGCGAATCTTCCATTTTCAATAAACGTTCTTTTTCGTCCTCTTCCAAGCTGGATACAGGTATCTTAGTCCACATAGTAACGACTTGCGCCACATCGTTTGCACCAAGCGACATGGAGCTTTTTTCTTGATGCTTTTGCCAAAGTGCTCTCTCTTTTTCAAATCTTTCTTTCGCTTCCGCGGCTTTTTCCCTGCAAGCGGAGGCATACGCAAAATCTTGGGCGCGTATGGCGTTCTCTTTCTCTTGCGTGAGCATATTCGCCTTTTCACTCATCTTGTGCAGATATGTCGGCATCGTGTATCTTTGTATGCGCTTTCGCGATGCCGCCTCGTCTATGATATCTATCGCCTTATCGGGCAAAAATCTATCCGTTATATATCTTTCCGAAAGCTTCACAGCAGCTTCTATTGCTTCGTCCGATATACGCACCTTATGATGAAGTTCGTATTTTTCTTTTATTCCGTGGATTATCTCGATCGTTTGCTCCATGGTCGGCTCATTTACTCTAACGGGCTGGAAGCGCCTTTCAAGCGCGGCATCTTTTTCTATATGCCGCCTGTATTCATCTAGCGTAGTGGCTCCGATAAGTTGCAGTTCGCCGCGAGCGAGCGCAGGTTTCAATATATTCGCCGCATCTACCGCGCCCTCAGCCGAGCCTGCACCGACGATGGTGTGTATCTCGTCTATGAACAATATGACGTTCTTGTTAGCGGAAACTTCGTTTATGACTTTCTTTATCCTGTCTTCAAATTCTCCGCGGTATTTCGCGCCCGCTATCATAGAGCCTATATCGAGCATTATTATGCTCTTTCCCGAAAGAGTTTCGGGTACCTCTCCGTCGGCTATACGCATGGAAAGCCCCTCTATAACGGCTGTTTTTCCGACACCCGGCTCACCTATAAGGCAAGGATTGTTCTTTATCCTGCGCGAAAGTATCTGTATGGTGCGTTCCGTTTCATCGTCCCTGCCGATAACGGGATCTAAAAGCCCTTGGCGAGCGCTCTCTGTTATATCCTTACCGAATTGAAGCACCGTGGAAAGCGATGATGATTCTTTCGTCCTTACCCTGTCGCGCGATCTTGTTCCGCTTATATCCCCCAAAAATACATTGAGGTCGTTCTGTATCTCCGCAATGCTTGCTCCTTGCGATATGATTAGCTTCACGGCAACGCTCTCGCGCTCCGCTATCATCGCAAGCAAAAGATGCTCCGTGCCGATATATGTTTGAGAATATTTTGCCGCTTCCTTTGCCGAATCTTCTATGACCGAGCGCAAACGCGGAGTCATATCTCGCGCGTCTATCCTGCTGTTGCCGCCGCGCCCCGATATTTCCACGGCAGTCTCCATCGTGGACGAATAAGTTATCTCATGAGAAAACAGTATGCCCGCCGCCACGCTGCAACTCGTCTTCAACATGGCAAGGAGAAGATGCTCCGTGCCAATATAAGTATGTCCCAACTCTCTTGCCATATCTGCGGACGTATCCAAAACATCGCAAGCAAGCTTTGTAAATTTACTTTTCAGCTCTATCACTCCAAACCAATATAATTAAAAGATATATTAAAAAACTCCGTTTTTTATTCCAAAAAACATTTTTTGCCTCATTTGTATCATTATTTGCTCAATATTTCGCGTTATATGCAAAAAGCTTGCTAAGTTTTTTCAAAATATTGTTGTAAGCGCGAAGAAAATATAGTAAAATTATAATATAGAGTTTTGAATAACAGGGGAGGTCTTGATCTTGCTTTCCACTATATACACAATGGGGCTTTTCGGCATAGACGGATATATGGTCAGCGTAGAGTGCAATATGCGCGATAAGCTTCCGTCATTCGAAATAGTCGGTCTGCCCGACGCCGCGATAAAAGAATCGAAAGAGCGTGTTCGCTCCGCGTTCGAAAACAGCGGTTTCGAGTTTCCCGATGCACAGATAACGGTAAACCTCGCTCCCGCGGACAAAAAGAAAGAGGGTTCCTCGTTCGACCTCGCCATACTCGTTGCGATAATGAAGAGCGCGGGGCTTTTGCGGCGCGACCTCGACACGGATAAGATGTGCTTTTGCGGCGAGCTTTCGCTCTCGGGCGAGATACACGGAACGAACGGATTTTTGCCTATGTGCATAGCCGCTCGCGATGCGGGAATGAAAGAGATATTCATTCCGTGCGACAAAGCCGCGGAAGCTTCCGTCGTTGACGAAGTTAAGGTATATCCTGTCGCGAACATCGCTGAACTCGTGAAGCATTTGAACGATATAGAGCTTATAGAACCGAAAAAGCCCGATAAAGCCATATTCGATACATCGCATAATTTTGCGTGCCTTGACTTTTCCGATGTAAAAGGTCAATTCTTTGCCAAAAGAGCGTTGGAAGTGGCTTGCGCGGGCGGACACAACGTTTTGCTCATCGGTCCTCCCGGCACGGGCAAAAGTATGTTGGCAAAGCGCATACCGACCATACTTCCAGAAATGACATTTGAAGAATCATTGGAAACGACAAAGATCCATTCCGTCGCGGGAATGTTAAGACCGGGTGTTTCGCTCATAACAGAAAGACCTTTCCGAGCGCCTCACCATACGATGTCGAGCGCAGGGCTTGCTGGCGGCGGACGTATACCGACGCCGGGCGAGATATCGCTTGCACACGGAGGGGTATTGTTTCTTGACGAACTGCCCGAATTTCCCCGCCCTGCCATGGAAGTGCTGCGCCAACCGTTGGAGGACGGCAAGGTAACCATCACGCGCGTAGGAGGAAAACTTACGTTTCCGTCCGATTTCATGCTCGTTTGCGCCATGAATCCGTGTAAATGCGGATATTTCGGGCATCCTACAAAAAAATGCACTTGCTCCCCCGCGGAGATAAAGAAATATATATCCAAGATAAGCGGTCCTCTGCTTGACAGGATAGATATCCAAATAGAGATGCCTTCCCTCTCCTATGAAGAGATAACAAGCACCGAAGAAGCGGAGAAAAGTGAAGCTATACGTGCGCGTATCAACGAAGCAAGAACTTTTGCTCATAAACGATATGAAAACGAAGAAAAGCTTTACTGTAACGCGGAACTTTCTCCGCGACAGATACAAAAATATTGCATCATGAGCGAGAAAGCCACAGATATGTTGAAAAAAGCTTTCGAAAAGCTCGGTCTTTCAGCTCGCGGATATGACCGCATATTAAGAGTCGCGCGGACGATAGCAGATCTTGAAAAGAGCGATGTTATCGAAGCGAACCACATCGCGGAAGCTATCTGGTTCCGTTCGCTCGATAGAAAATATTGGGGATAAACAGCCATTCGCTGTTCAAGATAAAAACACAGAGAGGTTTAGTATGAAATCCATAAGAGAAATTTATAAGATAGGCAAAGGTCCGTCAAGCTCACATACTATGGGCCCACAGGCGGCATCGGCGCTTTTCGCCAAACAATATCCGCAGGCAAGCAAATATAAAGTGGTACTGTACGGTTCCCTTGCAAAAACGGGCAAAGGACACATGACAGACGTAGCCATAAACGAAATATTGCCCGAAACCAAAACAGATATCGTTTTCTGCAAGGACGATATAAAACTTCCTCATGAAAATACGATGGATTTTTTCGCATACGATGAGAACGGCAACGAGATCGGTCATTCGCGCATCATGAGCGTGGGCGGTGGCGACATCGAAGTAGAGGGCGTTCCGAACGACCCCAAAAGCGAAGTATATCAGGAAAACACATTTGCGGAGATCGCCGAATATTGCAAGAAGCGCAATATCCGCATAAGCGATTATGTCGAAGAAAAAGAGGGCGAAGGCATCTGGGCTTACCTTTCTTCCGTTTGGGAGACAATGAGACAAGCTATCCACGAGGGACTTACGACCTCGGGCGTACTTGCGGGCGGACTCGGAGTTGAGCGCAAAGCTTCTTATCTTTTCAACCAGAGACACATTGACGAGAGCAAAGCCACAAAAGAAACGCGCATCGTATGCTCCTATGCTTTCGCGGCTAGCGAACAGAACGCAGGCGGCGGTATAATCGTTACAGCGCCCACTTGCGGCGCTTCGGGCGTGCTTCCCGCCGTGCTTAAATACAAGAGCGAGAGCCTCGGTTGTACGGAAGAAGAAGTCCTTCGTGCGCTCGCCGTTGCGGGCATAATAGGAAATTTGGTAAAGCAGAACGCTTCCGTCAGCGGCGCGGAATGTGGTTGTCAGGCGGAGATAGGCACGGCTTGCTCCATGGCAGCGGCAGCACTCGCGGAGCTTTTCGATATGGGCATAGATCAGATCGAATATGCGGCTGAAGTAGCGCTCGAACATCACCTCGGACTCACGTGCGACCCCATCTGCGGTCTTGTTCAAATACCCTGCATAGAGCGCAACGCAGTCGCCGCGATGCGCGCGATAAACGCGGTAACTCTCGCTTCCTTCCTTACATTCACAAGAAAGATATCTTTCGACCTCATCGTCAAGACGATGTATGAAACGGGCAAAGACCTCCATGCCAGATATCGCGAAACATCCGACGGCGGTCTTGCGAAACTTTACAAATAAAAATTTCGACAATATCCGCACCGTGATATAAAAAAGCGATTTTTCGACCTTTTTCAACAATATTTTTCTTGCAAAAAAAGTAGGTTTTGGGAAAAAAAGTCGAGTTTCCCTATTGCAAAATCCAAAAAAAGCAAGTATAATAAATCTATATAATTACATTAAACTCGTTAAAAAAATTCTACGATGTCTTCGGCGTTGCCGACGACGGTAGAGTGGGAATAAATAATAAAAGGAGAATGATTTTATGAGCAATGTTAGACCTCAATCCATGGCAAGAATCAACACACCCGAACTTGCAAAAGCATTTATCGACGAACAGGTAAGCGCTATCCGCGAGCAGGTCGGCAACAAGAATGTTTTGTTGGCACTTTCCGGAGGTGTTGACTCTTCAGTAGTAGCTGCTTTACTTATCAAAGCAGTAGGCAAACAGCTCGTTTGCGTTCATGTAAACCACGGTCTTATGCGTAAAGGCGAAAGCGAACAGGTTATCGAAGTATTCCGCAACCAGATGGATGCAAACTTGATCTATGTTGACGCAACAGATCGCTTCCTCGATCTTCTTGCAGGTGTAAGCGAACCCGAAAAGAAACGCAAGATAATCGGCGGCGAATTTATCAAAGTATTCGACGAAGAAGCTTCCAAACTCACAGATATCGATTTCTTGGCTCAGGGTACTATCTACCCCGACATTTTGGAATCCGACGGTGTTAAGGCTCACCACAACGTAGGCGGTCTTCCCGAAGACATGAAGATGGAACTCGTTGAACCCCTTAAGCTCCTCTACAAAGACGAAGTACGTGTAGTAGGCGAAGCTCTCGGCTTGCCCCACAGCATGGTATACCGTCAGCCGTTCCCCGGCCCCGGTCTCGGCGTTCGTTGCCTCGGCGCTATCACACGCGACCGTCTTAACGCTTTGCGCGAAGCAGATGCTATCCTCCGCGAAGAATTTGACAAAAACGGTCTTGCCGAAAAAGTTTGGCAGTACTTTATCGCCGTTCCCGACTTCACAAGCGTTGGCGTAAGAGACGGCAAACGTTATGAAGGTTGGCCCGCTATCATTCGTGCCGTAAATACAAAAGATGCTATGACAGCTACGATCGAAGAGATCCCCTACTCCATCCTTCACCACATCACAGACCGCATCACTCACGAAGTTGAAGGCATCAACCGCGTTGTAATGGATCTTACACCCAAACCCATCGGCACTATCGAGTGGGAATGATTTCGTAAGACCACTTTTTCGGCTGTAGAGCTGGAAAAGTTGCGATTCTACGGAGTCGTGGCAACGATTTGGCAACAAAATTTCATTATTCATAAAAAGAAAGCTAACTGATTTTGATTAAGTCAGTTAGCTCTCTTTTATTATATATGCTTTTTATGCTGTTTTTCTAATTCATTAAAGTCAAGATCGTATCTGTTTTCCAAAAACTCAAGGACATGAATGAGCCCTAAACCAACGAACAATTCATTTGAGCCAAATTTGTATTTCATATACTTTATAGCTTCAGGAGTAATATCCTTTTCCTCTAAGAGTGCTGTTGTGTTGATGCTTGTACGAACTTTAATAAATTCTCCATTTCGATTTCTAATGTTAATGGGGTATCTGAATTCACACCCTTCTACATCATTCCATCCATCATATGAATTCGGGTTATAACATTCAGAACCAATGAGGTGTTCGAGTTCCGCTATAATTTCGCACATATCCTTATTCAATTTCATTTTAGAAGTTTCTCCTTTTTAGATTCTCCACCAACTGACCACTAAGTTCTTGGCTTGGCACCTTCGCCCAACGCTGGATAGTATCGAACTCAGGATAGTGATAACGCCAACGATCATATTCGTCCTGCGTGATCTCGCCTGCTTTAAGCATAGTAGCTGCTTGCCTCCAAGCACAGAGCATTTCGTGGAGCTGTGCAGCATCCTTGTTTTTGCGGACATCGACCTTTAGGCACACTTCACCATCTTCCTCGTCGATCATAAGACCGTATCTGTCCTCTAAGGTAAACAGCGTGTGCATCAAGCCGATGTAAGAATCGATGTCCGGCACGGTAATTGCCTGTGGCGATACGTCCAGTACATCTGCTAAGGCTGCCGTAATATCTGCCTTGGGGCTTCTTGTTCCGGTTTCATACTGAGCAAGACGAACATCCGCAGATTTTTCAGGGAAGCCGACCTGTATCCCCAAGTATTTTTGTGTCATACCACGCATATTGCGGAAAAAGTTGATTCTTTCGCCAATAGCCATAATGATTTCTCCTATCCTATGTATTGGCTTTGCTTCATTATAGCATTTTTGTTTAGCATAGTCAATATGCAACTAAATAATGGTAACTGTCAAGTAAAAGTTGGCAAAGAGCATGATATAATTTTTTTGGTAAAA
>CAZFTE010000017.1:0-27854 GCA_964521785.1 uncultured Lachnospiraceae bacterium | reverse complement strand
TTTTTTGCTTCCTCCTTTTCTTTATTTCTTATCCCAAAAATCAGAGCAAAAAAGAGAACAAGCACACTTTACAGTGTGCTTGTTTTGTTCTTGATAACGGTCAATCTATATTCATTCTTGCTCATGGTGATGCCGCGCACTTCCATGTCATAGTTCATGGCTATCATGCCGCCGTCCAAAGTGAGCGTGTTTTTAAGCTTTTTTGTCGCAACGACAAAATCCAAAGCAAGCCCACCTATATTATAAGAGCAAGCGCAACGCTCTCCGTGTGCAAAGGAGCAAGATGTCGTAACCTCTCCCTCGCGCACCAAAGAGACCGTCCCGGGATTATTTTTAGAAAATATCAATTTGGATTCGGTTATATCGCCGTCTTCGGAAAGATGTTCCTCATATTCTATATATATGCTCTCTCCGTCGTCGGTTATCTCCGCCTCGCTTATGATGTTCATAACGACAGGTTCCGCCGCCTCGTCCATTCCGTCCGTCTGCTTTGCGGTTATACCTATCTTAACTTTTCTTTTTTCCATTTATATAAATTATTTAACATCAATAAGGCTGTCGCACCACATTGCAGGAGCTTCGTAGCCGAGAAGTTCTACTGTTGTAGCCGCAACATTGGCAAGACCGAATGCGCCTTCTTTTACAGTATATTTATCAGCTGTGAAGTTGTCATAGATGATGCAGGGAACAGGATTGAGCGTATGGCTCGTTTTAGCCTTGTAGGAGCCGTCTTTGTTTGTTTTTGCGTTGCCCTTCTTGTCTACTTCGTACATCTCGTCTGCGTTACCGTGATCGGCTGTGATGATAGCAACACCTTTTGCTGCGTCAACAGCTGCGAGGATCCTTGCGAGCTGGATATCGAGCGCTTCCATGGAAACGATAGTTGCAAGGTAGTTGCCTGTATGACCTACCATGTCGCCGTTCGGGAAGTTAGCGCGGATATACTGGTATTTGCCGCTCTTGATAGCGTCTATAACAGAATCTGCAACGAGAGCGCACTGCATCCAAGGTCTCTGTTCGAAAGGAACTACATCAGAGGGAATCTCTACGTATGTTTCAGTAGCATCATCAAATTTACCGCTCTTATTACCGTTCCAGAAATATGTTACGTGTCCGTATTTCTGTGTTTCGGAAACAGCGAACTGTGTAACGCCTGTGCCTGCGAGGTATTCACCCATAGTATTTGTAATAGCAGGGGGAGCAACGAGGTATTTGGAGGGGATATGGAGGTCTCCGTCATATTCGAGCATACCTGCGTATACTACCTTGGGAGAACGAACTTTGTTGAATTTATCAAATTCGATGCCGCTGTCAAATGCTTTGGAGATCTCGATAGCGCGGTCGCCGCGGAAGTTGTAGAATACAACGCTGTCTCCGTCTTCGATAGTGCCAACGGGCTTGCCGTCTTTAGCGATAACGAACGCGGGAAGGTCCTGGTCGATAACGCCTGTTTCGGCACGATATGTGTTGATAGCTTCTTCTGCGGAAGCAAACTGTCTGCCTTCGCCGAGGACGTGTGTCTTCCAACCTTCTTCAACCATCTTCCAGTTAGCTTCGTATCTGTCCATAGTGATCTGCATTCTGCCGCCACCGCTTGCGATCATAACATCAAAGCTGTCATCGCGAAGCTCTGCGAGGAATGCTTCGAAAGGAAGAACATAGTCAAGAGCAGATGTTTCACCTACATCACGACCGTCAAGAAGGATATGAACGCGAACGGAGTGAACGCCGTCAACTTTAGCGCGTTTGATCATCTCGCGGAGGTGGTTGATGTGGGAGTGAACGTTACCATCGGAGAAAAGACCGATGAAGTGGAGCGTGCTGTTGTTTGCTTTCGCGTTATCAACAAGTTCGTTCCATGTGTTGCCTTCGAATATCTTGCCGGATTCGATGGATTCCGTAACAAGTTTTGCACCCTGCGCAAATACCTGACCGGAACCGAGAGCGTTATGACCTACTTCGGAGTTACCCATGTCATCGTCGCTCATAAGACCAACGGCTTTACCGTGTGCCTGGAGTTTTACCCAAGGGTATTTTGCCATGAGCATATCAAGTGTGGGAGTGTAAGCGTTTTTAACGGCATTGCCTGCGCCGTCTGCGGCGATACCGACACCGTCCATAACGATAGTAACAACGGGGCCCTGTACGCCTATCTTGTTTGTAAGCTGTTCAAGTTTCTTTGCCATAGTTTAAAAATTCCTTTCAAGGTTATACTTGATTTTTTTACCTATACTTTTATATTATATCATAAATTTTTAAAAAATCTATACTTTTTTATGTATACACGGTATTTTTTGATATCAAGCTTTATTTTTCTATGATATCCAAGCCATTTTCATCATCAAATACATATATTTTCTTGACGAACGAGTCCGTATCGATACCGTCATCGGTCATTTTGCAATTCAAGCAGATATCGCCATCTTTCTTCTTTACAACGACGGCGATATTTTGCCAAGCGGCGCAAAATCTAACCCAAACATAACGAGAGAGCGAATTGTCCTTGTGCTTGGGATAATCATGCACTATCTCATATTTTTTTGCATGATCCTCTTCGCAAAGGTTCAAAAGATATCGTCTTATGCCCTCCAGACCACCTCCGGGGAAATAATCGGGCTGATAGCAAGCGTAAGTCGAGCCGTCTTTATCTATTTTGGAGAAGTTTGTCATATATCCGTTCCATGAGCTGATAAAATATTTTGGGTCTTTTGTAACGACAGCCATATGCAAGTCGGCTTCCGCGCGCCATATCGACCACGCATGACCGCAGCAGATAGCGCAGCCCGTTGCGTCTCCCTCCCATTTTGTCTCCCACCATCTCATCGTAGACATATATATACGCACATCGGGAGTATAGCTTCGCCACCAATCATGAAAATCCAAAACTTTTTTTGAAAATTCAACATATTCGGGAACATATTCCATATATCTGCAATAATAGAGCAAAGACAGCGCCGTGCACGAGATGGAGCCGTCCTCCATAACTTTGTTAGTGGCGCCTTTTATGCCGCCCTCCGTCGGGAAATAAAGATCGCGAGCCAAAAGATGCTCCGCCATCTTTCGAGCGCTCTGAGCAAAATATTCCGCATCATCCTCGTGCATATCGCGAAGCAATACGGCAAGATCGACTATCGGTATCATCGGAGCGCACACCGTCGTGTAATCCTTTTCGGAAAACGTTACAAAAGCTCCGTTTTCCTGCTGATATTTATCTATGACCGTCCTTGCGGCGGCTATGGCAAAATCAAGATACTTTCTCTCATTTGTGAGCTTGAACATCTCGATAAGGATAGATATACCGAAAAATTGCTCCTGTATTCGTACCGATCTATATATATGATATGCGGGAACGCCGTCGAGCGCATACGGCACTATCGTCTGTCGTTCGATAAACGGTTCTTTTTCGCCCATGACCGTCTTCAACGCATCTTCTACCATGCCGAGATATTTTTTGCTCTTGTATGCGCGCATATAGCATATGAGCGACCAGCACCAGACCATTCCTTCGCAAAGGTTTTGGTCGCCGTGGTACGGCTTTTTGACGGAATCACAGCTCTTTTCGAAAAGCTCGTCTACATCTTCGCCGAACCATATCACCGTATCAAGACCCGCCTCACCGTTTCTATACGGAATGACTTCATATCTCCCGTAACCGTCGGAAGTAACCTTCGCCTTGCCGTTCATTACGTCTATCTTTTTTTCGCCGTATTCGGATCGAGCAACGATATAGTCCGCATCGCCGAGGATATCAGGTTCGAGATACGTATCGAACGTTCCCGTTATTTCGGGGCGTATCATAGAACATTCGTAAGATCTGCGTATCTCGTCGTAACATTCCTCGATGGTTTTTGCAAAACGTATCTCAAGGCTTATACCTGTATTGGCTCCTTTATCGAAATAGTCAGGCAAGGAAGATAACATTCTTACGGTCTGTATCTGTCCGAGATATAACGTTTTCCAAGCTTTGCACGGCGTTTTTGCAATAACAACGGCAAAACCGCAATCTATTATCGGCATAATGAAGTACATTTTTTTACCGTCGCACGATGTATAAGGCGAGCTTGGCAAAAGTTGACCGGGGACAGAGCTGTTGTTTTTCGTGATAAAATTCAAATTCAGATCTATTCCGAATTGCGCCAATCTCTCGTCGTTGCTTTTTGATTCGATGATCAAACTTTCGCCGTTTATGGTGTATGTCGTATCGACATCAAATTCATAGTTGCGGCATTTGATATGGTTTCCGTCGCCGAACACCGAGTCATAAGCGGATACTTCGTCCGCATAGGGAACAAAATTTTCGTCGGTCTTTATATCCGCGCCCTTTAATGTATAGCAAAAAGAGCCTGCTCCCGACGTATCTGCCAAATTATATTCGCCGAGCGGTGAGTACAGACCGCAAATAAGACCGTTCGAGTCATCGACCTCGATGCGGATCTTGTCGTTTCCGATAGTTATCATGATTGAACTCCTTGTTTTTTTTCTATATATTCTATATAGATTATTATAATATAATTTTGCAAAAAAGCCATACTTTTAAATGATAAAGCGAAAAATAACTCCACCTGCTTTCAAACATTTACCTTGCCGACAAATGAAATATTTTAGGATACAAGGCGCTTAAAGAGCCTACACAGTCAAATAAAATACGATTTAAAGCCAAAGTGCTTTTCAAAAACATTGATTTTATTATGAAATCGTGTTAGAATAAAATTGTATAATTATTTTTTATTTTGGAAAAGCACCAAACGGTGCGGAAAGGACCAAACAAATGTCCAAATACAGACGTACAAGAATAAATGACGAAGTAACGCGCGTCATGGCGGAAGCTATCCGCACGGTAAAAGATCCACGCGTTGCAAACTCCATCATTACGATAACAAGATCCGACGTTTCGGGCGACCTTAAATTCGCAAAAATATATTTTTCCGTTTTCGGCGCTGAACACGAGGATATAAAAGAACTCAAAAAAGGTCTTTACAGCGCCCAGGGTTACTTGCGCTCATATATCGCGCGCGAGCTTAACCTTCGTATCACACCCGAATTGACATTCGAATATGACAACGCAATGGAACACGGCGCGGATATCATGAGATTGCTCAAAAAGATCGAAGATTCCTCAACGGCGGAAAACTCCGCAGAGGAGATCGAAAATGAATAATATAACGATACTCGGCATCTGCAAGCTCCTCCAGCAAAAAGATAATTTTCTCGTGTTCATGCACGAGAACCCCGACGCGGACGCGATAGGCTCCTGCTTCTCGCTCGTCTATACATTGCGTTTGCTCGGCAAAAAAGCTTATCCCATCTGCTGTGATAAGATACCTTTTTCGCTCTCTTTTATGACGGATGGCGAACGAGAATTCGGAATGGAAGATCTCCCTGCTGACTTCACACCCGAATTTTATATGAGCGCGGATATCGCCTCTCACGGTCAATTCGGCGCGTATAAGATATATACGGATAAGATAGGACTTGCCCTCGACCATCATGCAACACACGACCGCTTTGCAAAATATCTTTATGTTGAGCCTAAAGCGGGCGCTTGCGCGGAGATAGTCTATAAGATAATAAACAATCTTCTCTCGGGCAATATTCCCGAAAAGATAGCTTCTCTGCTCTATGCGGGACTCGCGGCGGACACCGGCGGTTTCCGCTACGCAAACACCACACCAATAACGCATAAAGTTGCCGCAAAGCTTATCGAACATGGGGCAAATCACGCTCAGATATGCCGCAACCTCTTCGAATGCAAGAGCAAGAGCGCCCTCGCGGCGGAATCTTTCGCCATGGAACACGTAAAATATCTTTGCGGCGGCAAGATATCCTATGTCAAGATAACGCTCGAGGATAAGCGCGACCATAATTTCGAAGATGAAGATACATACGACGTCATCAACGCTATACGCCGCGCCGACGGAGTTAAGATAGCCATCTTCGCAAGGGAAAAAGACGACGGCTCCTATAAGATATCCACGCGCAGCTCATGCGAGATAGACGTTGCCAAAATATGCAACATCTTCGGTGGCGGAGGTCATTCGGGCGCTGCGGGATGCAGCGTTGCACCCAACGAAGTGGAAAATGCCGTTGAACGCATCGTAAAGGAATGTGGCTTCGATGATTGAAAGAGATATCTGCGGTGTACTTCCCGTAAACAAACCCGCGGGAATGACGTCTCATGACGTAGTATATAAGATAAGAAAGCTTTACGGCACAAAAAAAGTCGGTCATACGGGAACGCTCGACCCCGACGCAAAAGGTCTTTTGATAATCTTGATCGGCAGAGCCGCAAAAGCCGCCGAATTTGTTACGGCAGGCAAAAAATTTTATCGCGCTTCCCTCCGCCTCGGAATCACGACTGATACGGAGGACACGAGCGGAACGGTACTTACCGAAAGCGATGATATCCCCTCCAAAGAGGCTGTTATCGCCGCCGCTGAAAGCTTTCGCGGCGATATAATGCAGGTGCCGCCGATGTATTCCGCGCTCAAAGTAAACGGTCAAAAACTTTGCGACCTTGCCAGAAAAGGCATCACGATAGAGCGCGAAGCGCGCCCTGTAACAATATATTCATTAGAAGCGGACGGCGAGGGAAAAGATTATACTCTCGATGTTTGTTGCTCCGCAGGAACGTATATACGCACGCTTTGCGCCGATATAGGTGCAAAACTCGGTTGCGGCGGCGCTATGAGTGCGCTTTTCCGCACTCAAACGGGCGGTTTTGATATCTCTCAGTCGCATACGATAGAAGAACTTGCGGAAATGACACAGGAAGAGCGCGATGCTCTCCTCATTCCCACAGAAAGCCTTTTCGAAGAACTTCCCATCGTAACTCTTCCCGCGTTTTACGAACGCCTCGCAAAAAACGGCGCTGAAATATATCAAAAAAAGATAGGAACGCATTTTCCTGTCGGCACGCTCGTCCGCGTTCATGGCAAAGACGGCTTCTTCGGCATAGGCAGAGCCGATGATTTCGAAGAAGGAAGCGCCGTGAAAATAATAAAATTCCTTTAATATCAAAGAGGATATAATATGAAAAAGATATTATCCGTTTTGTTACTCATCTGCTTATGCTTGCCGTTCTGCTCATGCGAAAAGAACGAATACAATCCGAGCAAAGGGCTTTCTTATGAACTGTCGGAAGACGGCTCATATTATACGGTAGTCGGCATCGGCTCCTGTAAACAAAGTTCTATCGTCATCCCCTCGGAACATGATGGTCTGCCCGTCTGCGCCATAGGCGATACCGCTTTCAAAAAGACCGATATAACCCATGTTATTCTCCCCTCCACGATAACCACGATAGCATATGACGCATTCGAAGATTGCAAAAAGCTTGCTTTCAACGAATACGGCGGCGCGTCTTATCTCGGCACGGAGGACAACAAATATTTCGCTCTCATCTCCATATCCGATGATGCGGATAAAAGCTTCAAAATAAACGATTCCGCAAAAATAGTTGCGGATTGCGCTCTTTGGGGCGCGTCCGTGGAGGAGATATCTATTCCGAAAAGCGTTGCAAATATTGGCAATGCCTCTTTTTACTCATGCTCCTCGCTCAAAAATGTCGCCATGAAGGGCGGCATCTCTTCGATCAGCGAAGAAGCTTTTGCAAACTGCAAAAAACTCGGCACCATATCGCTGCCCGAGGGCGTAGAGACGATAGAAGAAAAAGCTTTCGCTTATTGCACAACTCTTGAAAATATCACTCTCCCCCCCACGATAAAATATATCGGCGCAAGCGCTTTTTCCGACTGCGAATTGTTGTTGGATATCAATTTCGAAGGCACCATGGAGCAGTGGAACTCTATTGAAAAAGACCGTTTATGGAACGCGAGAACATCGTTCTATACCGTCCATTGCACCGACGGTGATATAAAGAAATAATATCGGAGGCATAACATGAATTACAAAGAGGAAAAACAAGTCTCAAAACAGTATAAACAGGAATACATCGACGGATTGTTGAATATTTTGAAAGAAAGACAAGCTAAAGCTGAAGAAAAAAGAAACATCTATTTTAAAGATATTTTTACCGAGCAAGAACGCTATCGTCAAGAGTTCAAACAGATGCTCGGTTGGCCGCTCGTAGATCATACAGACAATTCGCTCCCGAATGTCTCCATGGAAAAATTGTCCGATGAAGACGGATATGCGATATATCGTATGCAGATAGAGATACTCGACGGGCTCAAAATGACAGGTCTGTTTTTCAAAGCAGACGGAGCCGAAAAAAAGCCTCTTTTCATCGTTCAGCATGGCGGTTGGGGAACGCCCGAACATATCGCGGGTATATACGGTTCAACGACAAATTATAATGATATGCTCCATAGAGTGCGCCAAAATGATGTTCATGTTTTCGCGCCGCAGTTGCTTATATGGAGAGACTCTTACGGCGTAGAATTCGATCGTTTGAATCTCGACGCTCACTTAAAACGTGTCGGAAGCTCCATAACGGCTATTGAAATTTACGGTATAATGCGAATACTCGATTATTTCGAAACGCAAGACTATGTTTCCGATTTCGGAATGGTCGGTCTGTCTTACGGCGGATTTTACACTCTCTATACCGCCGCAGTCGATACACGTATAAAAGCCGCTGTATCATGTTCATTCTTCAATAAACGAGACGTCGGCAATTCGAGCGATTTCGTATGGACCGATTCTGCGGAAAAATTTGATGACGCAGAGGTCGCTTGCCTTATATATCCCAGAAAATTGTGCATCGAGATAGGCAATAAGGATACACTTTTCAATTATGTGTATAGCGAAGAGTCGTTCGAAAAATTGAAACGCATATGCAATAATGTCGGCACCGAATGGGTCGAATTTATAGTGTTCGACGGTAATCACGAATTTTGCCGTGATGACGGACCTATAAAACGAGCAGTAGAATACCTCAAGTAAACAAAAAAGTCCATAAACCAAAATTGCTTTGGTTTATGGACTTTTTCTTATCAATAAGAAACTTTTCTCTTTCGCCTTATACTTGGCTACTTGTGAGCAAAGTTCTTTTTGCTTACTTTTTCTTACAAGAAAAAGTAAGTTACTGAGCAGCTTTAACGATAGTTGTGAAGTCTGCTGTCTTGAGGGAAGCACCGCCGATAAGACCACCGTCGATGTTTTCCATGGAAAGGAGTTCAGCAGCATTGCCTGCGTTCATAGAACCGCCGTACTGGATAGTAACACCTTCAGCAGCTTCAGCTGTATAAAGATCTGCAACTACGCCACGGATAGCTTTGCAAACTTCTTCTGCCTGAGCGGAAGTAGCTGTTTTGCCTGTGCCGATAGCCCAAACGGGTTCGTAAGCGATGATAACGTTTTTGAGTTCTTCTGCGGAAACGCCTGCGAGAGCGATCTTTGTCTGTTTTGCAACAGTTTCAAATGTGATGCCCTGTTCGCGTTCTGTGAGAGTTTCACCAACGCAGAGGATAACTTTAAGACCGTTAGCAAGACCTGCTTTGAGTCTGCCGTTTACAGTAACGTCTGTTTCGCCGAAGTACTGTCTGCGTTCGCTGTGTCCAACGATAACGTATTTAACACCGCAAGCAGCGAGCATTTCGCCGGAGATTTCGCCTGTGTAAGCGCCTTTTGCTTCCATGTGAACGTTTTCTGCGCCGATCTCGATGTTTGTGCCGTTTGCAGCTGCAACAGCGGCAGCGATGTCAACGTAAGGAACGCAAAGAACTACTTTGCAACCGTCCATACCTGCAACCATGGGTGCAAGTGTTGTGATAAATTCAGTTGTCTGAGCCGGAGTCATGTTCATTTTCCAGTTGCCGGCGATAACAACGTTTCTTTTAGCTTTATTCATTTTTGATGTCTTCTTTCAGAAAAATTATTTGTTTTCGAGGCAAGCAATACCGGGAAGTTCAAGACCTTCGAGGAATTCGAGAGAAGCGCCGCCACCTGTAGAGATGTGTGTCATCTTGTCAGCGTAGCCGAGCTTTTCGATAGCAGCAGCAGAGTCGCCGCCACCGATGATGGAGATAGCACCGCTGTTAGCGATAGCTTCTGCAACAGCACATGTGCCGCCTTCGAAGTTCTTCCATTCGGAAACGCCCATAGGTCCGTTCCAAACTACTGTGCCTGCACCGATGATGGATTTAGAGAAGAGTTCTCTTGTCTTTTCACCGATATCAAGACCCATCCAACCGTCAGGGATAGCGTCGGAATAGATTCTCATGTTTACTGTGTTTTCGTCATATTCGCGACCGATGATGTTATCAACGGGGAGAACGAAAGCAACGCCTTTTGCTCTTGCTTTTGCGATGAGTTCGTTAGCGAGGTCGAGCTTGTCTTCTTCGCAGAGAGATGTACCGATGGAATGACCCTGAGCTCTGAGGAATGTATAAGCCATACCGCCGCCTACGATAAGCATATCAACTTTGTCGATGAGGTTGTTGATAACGCCGATCTTATCGGAAACTTTAGCGCCGCCGAGGATAGCAACGAAGGGACGCTTGGGATCTTCAAGAGCTTTGCCCATAACGGAAATCTCTTTCTGAATGAGGTAACCGCAAACAGCGGGAAGACCGCCGAACTGAGCAACACCTGCTGTGGAAGCGTGAGCTCTATGAGCGGAACCGAACGCGTCGTTTACGAAGATCTCACCGAATGCAGCGAGTTTCTTGGAAAATTCTTCGTCGTTCTTTGTTTCGCCTGCGTTGAAACGTGTATTTTCAAGAAGAACGATCTTGCCTTCTTCGAGAGCCGCAACTTTAGCCTGAGCGTCTTCGCCAACTGTATCGTTAGCAAATGTTACGATACCGCCGAGAAGTTCGTTAAGTCTGTCTGCAACGATCTTGAGAGAAAGCTTTGTTCTGTCGTCCTGAGCTTTTGCGAAAGCTTTTTCAGTAGCGGCAGCCTGTTCTTCAGCAGGAAGAGCTTCGATCTTTGCAATCTCTTTCTTTGTGAGTTTGAAGCTCTTTTCAAATATAGCGTGGGGTTTGCCCATATGAGAGCAGAGAACGATCTTTGCGCCCTGAGCAACGAGATATTTGATCGTGGGGAGAGCCTCTACGATTCTCTTGTCGCTTGTGATAACGCCGTCTTTAACGGGAACGTTAAAGTCGCATCTCACGAGAACTTTTTTGCCTTTGACATCAATGTCTTCAATGGTTTTCTTATTGTAAGTCATTTTTTTCTACCTCCGAAAAAATTTCATCTGTATAATTTTAACACATTGCAAAGCTATTTTCAATAGTTTTGCAAAAAAAGAACAGACATAGCTTAATTTATATCGAAAATCGCGACGAAAAAGTGTATTTCGTGCGGTTCGAACGTTTTTTCGGCGCTTATCTGTTTGCGCCTCTGAGTATATCGCCCGGTTTTACCTCGAAAGGAACCTTGAGCCAAAATTTCATAAAGGGGTGCGGAGCGGAAGGCACGGGTTCGCCTTTTTCGTCCGTCATCATCTCGGCTTTAAATCCCCTGCCGAGCTTTCCGGGGGAGATAAGCTCCACGCTGTCATCAAGAGAAAGCTTGTTTCTCTGTATAAACAACGCCATTCCCTTTTCCGCGTCATATTCCTGTGCCACGGCAAGATAAGCTTTTTCGCGTAAATATCCGGGAACGGTGCAAGTCTGCGCGTTGTTCATGGGATCGTCGTAAAAATATCCCGTGCAATATTCGCGGTGGCTTACGGAATCGAGTTCTTCGAGCCATGCCGTATCGAGCGCAAAATCGTCGCCCTTTGCCATATATCCGTCTATCGCCGCGCGATAAGCGTTTGTAACGACAGCGGCATAGTAAGCGCTCTTCATTCTTCCTTCTATCTTAAAAGAAGTAACGCCCGCTTTTATAAGCTCGCTCATATGCTCTACCATGCACATATCTTTTGAACTCATTATGTAAGTTCCCTCGCGTTCCTCGACGATAGGAAATTCCATATCAAGTCTTTTTTCTTCTCTGATAGTATAGTTCCAACGGCAAGGTTGAGCGCACATGCCTCTGTTTGCATCTCTGCCGACGAGATTGTTGGAAAGCAAGCATCTTCCGCTGAACGACACGCACATGGAACCGTGAACGAATACTTCTATCTCCATATCGTCGGGAATATTTTTTCTTATCTGCTTTATCTCTTCAAGAGAGACTTCTCTTGCAAGCACCACGCGCTTTGCGCCGAGCTTGTACCAGAAATTGCAGTCTGCGGAGCTTACTATGCCCGCCTGTGTCGATATATGCAATTCAAGTTCGGGATAAAGCTCCTGCAAAAGTGCGAAAACGCCCGCGTCAGCCACGATAGCGGCATCTATCTTATGAGGAAGCGCCGCAAGCTCGCGTATAAAGTCGGCAAGTTCTTCGTATTCATATTCGCGCGGAAGCGTATTAAGTGTAAGATACACTTTTTTGCCGCGTTCGTGCGCATATTTTGCCGCCTCGGAAAGCTCTTCAAGCGTAAAATTATCCGCTGCCGCTCTCATGCCGAAACGTTTAGCGGCAAGGTATACCGCGTCCGCGCCGTACAGGAACGCCGCTTTCATCTTCTCAAAATTTCCCGCAGGGGAAAGAAGTTCTGTCATAAAATCACCTCTCCGCTTTCTTGAAAGAAAGCTTGGCAAAGAACTTTCCTCAAAAAAACTCTATTTTTATATCGTTCAAAAAACTATATTTTTATCATTCTTCAGCTTTTATCTTTGCGATAGCGCGTTTATGCTCCGCATAAGTCTTTGAAAATACGGCTTTTTTATTATTTCCCGTTACAAAATAATAATATTTTGTATTTGCAGGGTATACTGCCGCTTCGAGCGCCGCATATCCCGGATTGGCGATAGCCCCCGGCGGAAGACCTACATTATCGTAGGTATCGTAAGCATCGCCGTAAAAAGCCGTAGCATCGCTTTGCAAATATTTCATTCCTGCCTTGAGCCTATTGCGAAAAACAGACGATATCCCCGCCATATCCGAAAGAAAATACGCTTCTTTTTGTATCATCGAAGCGAGCGTTACCGCCTCATCGATCGTATATCCGCTCTTTGCCGCATCGGATATCATATCGCTCGTAAATTTTTTATTGAAATTAGCGAGCAATCTATCTATGACCGTTTCCTCCGCGGAATCGGAATAAAACATATACGTATCGGGAAAAAGGTATCCGTCCAACCTATATCTTCTGTTCGGATTTTCGGGTATCAGCGTAATAAACGAATATTCGAAAGGATAATCGTTTATTACCTCTTCGAACCGCTCTCTGCTTCCTATTCCTTTGGAAAGAAAAAGCTCTATTATCTCGTCCGTCGTATAGCCTTCGGGTATCGTTATTCGTATCTCTTCGCGCTTTTTACCTATGCCCAAAAGTTCATATCGTATCTCGTCGTAGCTCATCACCGACGAGAGCGCATATTCACCCGTGGGAAAAGAGTTTCTTTCGCTTTTCAATCTGCAGTATATGCCGAAAAACAGCGAATGTTTTATTATACCCTCTTTTTTCAGCAACTTTGCAACATCGTTAACGCTCGTGTCCTCCGCAAGGATAATATTCTTTTCCTCGCCCGATTTACAGAGCGCAAAAGCGTCATTCGCTCCCGATATTATCACGGCGGACATTACCGCCGATATCGCCAAAACAACAAAAATATATATCGCTGCTTTTTGACCTTTTTTCATGTTCCGACACCGCCAAAATAAGTTTTTTTCTTATTTTGCGCTATATCCGCATTTTTATGTCAAAAACAAAAATATAATGCCAAACACCAAAAAAAGCAATGTCTCCGCCAAAAGCGGAACAGATGTAAACACATCATACAGCATGAATGCAAGTTTGCTCTTGTCCACGGGAGCTTGTGCTTCCTCACCTATCTCGGCATAATATCTCAATATCCTCTCCGCGGAAGATATGAAAAAGAAAGCGCAAACAAGCATTATCGCTATGAGTATGAGCCAAAAAAGTATATCGCTGTCAGGGTTTGACGAAAAGAGCCAGATATACTTTTCCAAAAATATCTCAAATAAGTTATATATCATATGCGCTATGACGGACGTCCACAATGAGTGCGTCAAAAAAACGAGCCACGCAAGCACGAGTCCAAGCACGAAATACACAGGGAACTGCTTAATGTCAAAATGTATGAACGCAAACAACAATGCCGACATCAACATCGAAAAAAGTGAGCCGCCCATGCGATATTCGCGCATGATCACTCCGCGGAAAACAAATTCCTCCGTTACCGCGGGCATGACCGCCAAAGCTATGACCATAAATATCCCCGAAACAAACGAATCTGTCTTAACGGAGATACTGCTTCCGTAAAGCGAGTATGCGGACGCGTCATATGCAAAATGGAAAAGCCCGAATTTCAGCACACATGAAAGCAATATCAAGAACAATGTGCCGAATATCGTTACGGATATCGTTCTTTTCCCCGGAAAATACAAGTTAAGCGCCGAAAGATAACCTTTTTGGCGAAAAACGCAAAAAGCAGCTGAGGGTACACCGAATATCACCGCTTGCAAAGCTATCATTATAATATAGAACGACAACTCACTTACATTCGCAAGATCCACAAGTCTTAAAAGCAGTACAAAAACGGATATTACGAACACCAAAAGCGGTGCGGCGAAAAACGGATGCGAAGCCGACTTAGCTCTTCGCATAAAGTCCTCGTTCGCTCATCATAACGTCCACGGTAAGATCGAATCTTCCGTGCGGCACGGAATTAACTATAAAGTCGCGGTACGCCATGCCCACTTTCGTGCCGCGGAATCCCGAAAGATAGCGGTCATAGTATCCGCCGCCATATCCTATACGATAGCCTTTTTTGTCGAACACAACAGCGGGAACGATGCAGACAACGTTTGCCGTTTCGACCTGTTCGCGTTCAAATGCGGGCAAGTCGGCTTTCGGCTCCATGATGTTGTATGAGCCGGGTTCAAGCTGATCGAATGAGGTAATGAAATGGAATACCATCGAATGGTCCTCGGGGTTGCAACGCGGAAAAGCTATCTTTTTTCCAGCGGCGATAGCGGCATCCGCTATCGGACGGATATCTATCTCATCTTCCTTGGGGTAGAACATTAGTATTATATCCGCATATCTGAAGGTCGCGGAGCTTATCATCGTGCGGCAGATCTTTTCGTTGTTCTGCGCGCGCAATTCGGGTTCGAGAGAATGTCTTTTTTCAAGATAATATTCTCTTATCTCGGTCTTATGTTTTCGGATCTCGTACATATTAAGCAAAAACCGCCTTTCTTAATTCTTCTGCTTTTTCCTCGCCGTAAAGGCAAGCAACGAGCGTGAGCGCAAAATCCATTGCCGCGCCCGCGCCGCAAGAAGTTACTATGTTTCCGTCGCGCACGACTCTCTCGCCCGTGTATACAGCACCGTCGAGATACTGTTCAAAACCGGGGAAGCAAGTTGCTTTTTTGCCGCGCAACATTCCCATCTTGCCAAGCACGGAGGGTGCGGCGCAGATAGCGGAAACAAATCTTCCGTTGTCGTAAGCTTTTTTCACTATTGCTTTTACGCTCTCGTCTTTTTCGAGGTTGAGCGTACCCGGCATACCACCGGGAAGAACTACCATGTCAAGATCTTCGCCGATGCAATCCGCGGCGGAAGCGTCCGCTGTGATCTTAACGCCGTGAGAGCAGACACATTCCGCATTCGGAACGCCCGCAAAAATGACCTGCGCCCCTGCACGACGAAGCATATCGACAGGTGTAAGGACTTCGATTTCTTCCGTGCCTTCGGCGATAAAAACAACAACCTTTTTCATGTTTTATCCCTTCATTTCGTTATAATATCATATTCGGGTTCGAACATCATGTTGAACATAAGCTCTTTGCCCTTAATATCCTCATTTAAAATCTTGCACAAAGCTCTGTCTTCGCGCATGCCGCTGTCAACGAACGAGCCGCGCTCCATTCTGTCCCATACGACGATATCGCCGTCGTATCGGGGAGAATAAACGATATATCCGTTTTTGGCTATGGCAAAATATTTGCCGTGTTCTTCCGCGTAATAGAGCGTATGGTTGAACAGCTCCATATCCTTCATAAACACATCATGCGTCTTGGAATATACCTTCCAAAGCATATAAACATCGTCCAAAGGATTGTATTCGCGAAGCACTTCTCTGCTCGCGATATAAGGGAATCCGTTCTTTACTTTTTCGGTGTAGCCGATGCTTTCGTACATACCGAAAGCGTCCTTGCTTTCGGGTATCGCAAGGATAAATTCATATCCGCACTCCGCCATCACCTCTTCCGCTTTTTCCAAAAGGAGCGTCCAAAGATTGCTTTCCTTATATTCTTCTTTTACCCAAGCGGAAAAGATGTAACCGCCGACATGGTTTTTGTCTTTTTCGGGGAAATATATCTCGGGGAAGTTTACGCTGCCGACAATCTCGCCGTCGATAAGAGAGACAACGGTGTTTTTATGCCCGATCTCTATATAGAGGTCATCGTAAAATTCTTCGGCTTTGCCGAAAACTTCGCTCTGATATTTTATAAGTTCTTTAAATTCCGCTTCTGTTTCGGGCAGGCGGAAAACTGCCTTTTCTTTTATATTATTCATGATATATCCGCCACATCAAGGAACATAGTTACTTTTTCCTGTATTTTTGCTTGAATCTCTTCTATCGACAAAAGTTCGTCGCCTTCGCAACACTGTATACGTTTCCAACCGAGCTTGTCCGTCGCGTAAAGCGCCGCCTTATAGCAACGATTAAGATATTCCGCATCGCTTTCGTGGATATCGAGTTTCTGTCCCGTTTCTTCGCTGCGTTTTCTTACACATTCGAGAGATATCTCGGGTTTTACTTCGAGGTATATAACAAGATCGGGTTTGGGAAGCTTCATTTTTTCAAATTCGAAATCATAAAGCCATTTGAGGTATTCGTCCCATTCATCGCGTTCTATCTTTGAAAGCTGATGGATGGCGTTGGAAGTAGTATATCTGTTTGCTATAACGATATGCTCTTCGCTCTCGTCGTTATAAAAACTTTTCCAATCTTTGTTGTAGGAAGCAACACGGTCAACGGCGAAAAATGCCGTAGCCGCATATGCATTCAAGCTGTCGGGGTCGTCTCCGAATGCGCCGTCAAGGTACATCTTAACGGGACCGGACGCCATACTGGAATAATTGGGGAAAGAAATGATATGTGCTTTTCTTCCCTGGGAAAGAAGGTCCTCGTAAAGGCGCTTGGATTGCGTATCCTTTCCCGAACCGTCAAGTCCTTCTATTACAATAAGCTTGCCCATATTTATTTGCCTTTCTGTTTGTATATATTTATGTTTATGTTGTTATTCAAATAGTTATTTTTAAATTTCGTCTTCGGATGGATCGTTGTCGCGCGCTCTTCCCGCGCCCGTGTCGTCGTTCATCATCATCTCAAGGTATTGCTCCTTGGATATAAGCACCTCGCGAGGCTTTTGACCTTCGGGTGCGCCGACGATGCCGCGGCGTTCCATCTCGTCGATAAGTTTTGCGGCTCTGCCGTAACCGAGCGAAAGCTTGCGCTGTATGAGCGAGGTAGATATCTTGCCCGAATCCACCGCGAGTTTTATCGCACTCTTGAGCTTGGGATCCTCTTCCTCATCGGCGCTGCCGAAATCATCTCCGATCTCGTGAGCTTTGCCCTTCTTGCCGCAAAGCGCGGCTTCTTTTTCTATGCGTTCCATAATGGCGCGCGTATTTTCGATATGACCTTCTTCCTGTACGGAATGAGTCTTGATAAAGTCTATGATGCTTTCAAGTTCGGCATCCGAAACGAAAGCGCCCTGCGCTCTCATGGGCTTCATGGAACCTACCGGAGCATAGAGCATATCACCGCGACCGATAAGCTTTTCGGCACCCGATGAGTCTATTATCGTTCTGGAATCGACCTGCGACATTACCGTAAACGCTATGCGCGAAGGAACGTTCGCCTTGATAAGACCCGTGATAACGTCAACGGAGGGTCTCTGCGTACCTATGATAAGGTGCATACCCGCGGCACGCGCTTTCTGCGCGATACGGCATATAGACGTTTCGACTTCGTTTGCCGCCGTCATCATAAGGTCGGCAAGCTCGTCTATGACGATGACGATCTGCGGCAATTTTTCTTTTGTCGGATCGTCCGCTATCGCTTCGTTGTATCCCGCAATATTTCTTACACCCTGTGCTTCGATAAGGTCAAAACGGCGTTCCATCTCCGTTACACACCAATGGAGCGCACCCGCCGCCTTTTTCGGGTCGAATACGACGGGAACGAGCAGATGAGGTATGCCGTTATAAACGTTGAGTTCTACCTTTTTGGGGTCGATAAGCACAAGCTTTACTTCTTCTGGAGTCGATTTATAAAGCAAGCTTATGAGCATCGTATTGATGCATACGGATTTACCCGAACCTGTCGTACCCGCTATCATAAGGTGCGGCATCTTCGCTATATCGATATAAACGGGGTCTCCCGCAACGCTTCTGCCGAGAGCGGCAGTCAGCTTGCTTTTCGCTTCCGTAAATTTGGGGTTTTCCAAAAGAGTTCTGAGGTATACCGTTTCAGCCGTCTTGTTGGGAACTTCTATGCCTATTGCGCTCTTGCCGGGGATAACGCCCTCTATACGGACGCCGTTCGTTGCCAAAGCATAGGAGATATCGTCAACGAGGTTCATTATCTGGCGAACTCTCGTTCCTGCTTCAAGCACTATCTCATATCTTGTAACGGTGGGACCGCTCGCAAAATCGCCTACATGAGCGCGAACATTGAAACTGCGCAACGTCTCAACAAGCTTTTCCGCGTTCTGCTGAAGTTCGGTATCTTTGCCGCCCTCCGATTTCTCGGGTTCTTTTTTCAACAGTTCGAGCGGAGGGAAGATATACGTGGGACCTTTCGGTTCCTCTTCTTCCTCTGCGTCGAAAACAGCCATGGGAGCTTCCATCTGCTTGCGTGCGTCGTCCATGGTGCGACGAAGCTCTTCTTCAAGCGTTTCTTTCTGCTCGGACATCGGGATATCCTGTTCTTCGTCCTCTGCTATGTCCGCGGGGATTATATCCTCCGCTTCGTTGCCGATCTCCTCGTCATATTCCGCGTCCCAAACATCGTCATCGGAAGATATCTCTTCATTCAACGGCTCATCGATATTCGGTATATATTCTTTTTCGATGCCGTCGATCGTCTCAAAACCGTTCGATGTGTCGGAAAGACCTTCTTCCGTCTTGCCGAAAGCGTCCTCTTCGTCAATATCATCGATATCATCGATAACTTCAATATCGTTCATACTTTCGATATTTTCGGTTGTTTCGATATATTCGCTTTCGAAGTGTTCATCTTCTTGCTCCGATATCTCAACTGCGGCGTGTATCGTTTCAATGTTATCTTTGGATATGCCCAAAGCATTCGCAACGCTCACCGTGCTTTCGAGCTTTTCTATGCCATCGGTCTTATCGTCTTTGTTGTAATATTCTCTCTCAAAAGAGATCTCTGCCGAGGGTCTGCTCTTCGCTTTGCCCGTTTTTTCCGCAAAAGCATTTTCAAGATAAGTGCTTTTGCGCATATATTCGGCAACGGATTCTCCGCGAAATTCTTTTTCCTTTACCTCGGGCGCTTCGACATCGGCGCTCTTCACAACAGGCTCTTTTTTAGGCTCTGTCTTTACTTTTTTCGTCTCGGGAGAAACGATATCGCTTTCGAATATCTCGTCTATATCGCCGTGATTCGTATTTGAGAATGTATCGAAACGAGAAGTTTCGGGCGCGGTCTTGTTCGTTTTTGTATTTGTCGTATTGGCAAATTGACCCGAAAATTCCGAAGTTTCTTTTTTTGTGTAAACCCTCTGCGCCGCCTCTTGTCTTGCGGCTTCTTTTTTTGCCGTCTCTCTCTGAGCGGCTTCTCTTTCCTCCTCCATTTTTGCTTTACGCGCGTTTTCTTCGGCGCGAGCTTTTCTGTTTCGCTGTCTCTGTTCGCAAAAACGGTGGAAATAGAAAACGAATCTTTGCCAGAATTTTTTCGGCTCCGTTCCGAAAAGGAATATGCCGAATATCATCATGAAAAGTATGGATATTATAAGCGTTCCGGGAATACCGAAGCCTTTTATGAGCAATGCGCCCACAACGCCGCCGATAACACCGCCGCCAACAAAATCCTTACCGTAAACGTAAAAATCCTTTACCTCGGTAAAAGGGATCTTTGCAAGATCCTCGTTAAATATCGTACTTATCGCATGGAATATTATAGAGGCAAATATCATCACCGCAAAAGAAAAGAAAAATTTAACTCCCAGTGTGTTGCTTTCAAGATCGCGTTTATAGTAGACCGTTCGAATGATGAGCAAGCACGGCAAAAGCGCGGAAGAATATGAGAAAATGCCGAACAATACGTTTCTCAGACCGCCGCCGATAACGCCGCAGAACGAGGGGAAGATGTAGCAAAGCGTTATAAATATCGCTATTGCGAGCATACTGAGCATCACGACCTGATATTTGGGCGCAGACGGATCTATCGGTTCTTTTGTCTTCGTTTTTACGTCGGTCTTTTTTCTGCTCTTTTTGGAAGCAGGAACGTCTTCTTCTTCGTCCAGTCCTTCGTAGACCTCGTCGTAATCATAGACATCATATTTGGAATCGGAAGACGTACGCTTGCCGCCGCGCTTTTTCGCGTCGTTTTTGGAAGCGGCATTGCTTTTTGCGCTCTTGCTCTTTTCGGAAGCAGTGCTTTTGCCCTTGCTTGAGTTTTTGGCTTTGCTTGCGGCGTTAGAGTTTTCCTTTTTGATGTCTTTTTCTTTGTTAGCCACTTTTTTCGTCCTTTCTTCGTTTTTCCGCGTCAACCGAATGCTATTGTAAGCGCTCCGACAAAAGCACAATAATACGAAAAAACGCGGAAATTTGATCTTTCAGATATGAATAAAAGAAGTTTTATCGCCGCCATACCGGAAAGGAAAGCCGCCGCCATGCCCACAAGATACGGCAAAGCATTTTCGGCGGATACTTTCGAAACGGCTGATATATTTGTTATGTTCGCACCTATCACCGCGGGAACGGAAAGAAGAAAAGAGAACTTTACCGCCTCGCTGTGTAAAAGCCCCATAAAGGAGCCTCCTGTTATGGTAGAACCCGAACGCGATATCCCAGGGAAAACAGCCATGAGCTGAAATATCCCTACGGTAAATGCGTCTCGTCGTGTCATATCGGAGATATCGCCTTTCCCCTTGCATCTTTCGCCGAGCAAAAGCATTATCGCATTTATCATCAATAAGATCCCTATCACCTTTGGGTAGTCGGAAGTTATGTCTACCGTGTCCTTTATAAAAAATGCCGCGGCAAGCGGTATCGTACCAAAGAAAAGGCAGACTACCGTGCGTTCGGAGGCAGAATATTCCGAAAGATGAAAGCGCCCGTTTAAAAGCTTTGCAAAAAGGGATAAAAACGATGGAAAAAGGGTAGATATATCCTTGAAATACACGATCAAAACCGCAAAAAGCGTCGCAAGATGCAAAAGTATGTCGAAAGTAAGGTCCGTTCCCATTGTGTCATCTCCGAAAAAAGTATGCAACAATGCAAGATGACCCGAACTTGATATCGGCAAAAACTCCGCCGCTCCTTGCAATATTCCCGCAAGAAGTGCCTCCGTAACCGTCATACGCAACTCCGTTCCGCTGTCGGTCCCGCTCTCCGCAGTATAACAAAATAATTATAGCACAGAATAACAGAAAAGACAACATTATTTGATTTAGATTTTTTGATATTGTTAATTTTGATTATATGACGGGAGGTCTTGTAAAATGACTTTAAGCAAACGGCAACTGTGCAAGAATGTCGTTTTTCTCGCACTCGGAGGATTTGTTTCGGGTGTTGTAAACGGTGTTTTCGGCACGGGCGGCGGCATTATCACGGTCTTTACGCTTTCGCTGGTATTGAAGGACAAGTTCGATAAAAAGGATATCTTCGCTATGACTCTTTTCGCGTGCTTCTTTATGTCTCTTTTGTCGGCTTTCATATATTCGAACGACGGCAAAGTGAACGTGGCGGACGTGCTTCCTTACGCGGTCCCCGCGCTTTTGGGAGGGACCTTTGGCGCATTTCTATTGGATAAGCTAAGCTCCGCCATACTTTCGAAGATATTTGCCCTGCTCGTCATATACGCGGGAATAACGCTTTTTATGAGGTGATATCATGGCTTTTTGGGATAACGCGGTAGCGTTTTTGACGTCCGCGCTCGCCGCTATGGGCGTTGGCGGAGGCGGTCTTTTCGTAATATATCTCACACTGATAAAAAATACGGAACAACTTTGCGCCCAAGGGATAAATCTGCTCTTTTTCCTTGTCGGCGCATT
Organism: uncultured Lachnospiraceae bacterium; assembly: GCA_964521785.1. Lineage (GTDB taxonomy): Bacteria > Bacillota > Clostridia > Oscillospirales > CAG-272 > UMGS731. Next base: position 5,612 of record CAZFTE010000017.1, on the reverse strand, counting down.
CCCCGGGCTTATCGTCCATATATTCAAACGAAGATCAAACTTTTTCGTCATAGCGTTGCTTTCGATATTCGGCGCGGGCGGTGTTTTATTCGGCACGTTCTTGCTGAAAGATATGCCCACGGACCTTGTGAGAAAAGCTTTCGGAGCAATGCTGTTCGCATCGGGCGCGGTATCGCTGTTTAAAAAGAAATAGCTTTTTGCTTGCAAAATCACTTCGTATATGTTATATTTTTTATATCAACATAATTTTGTTTTACGAAGGGATATTTTATGAAAAAGAAGCTCTCTTTTATATTTTTCGCGATAATATCGGCGCTTTCTCTGTCGGTGCTGTCATTCGCCGCCGACATCGCGCCCATAACATCGTCAAATGGCGACATGACTTATACTTTGGATAACGGAAAAGCGACCATCGTGAGCTATTCGGGCGACCAAACAACGCTCGAAATATCGAAAGTAGACGGTCATGACATCGTTGCCATCGCATCGAGCGCGTTTCGCGGTTGCAAAACGCTTGAAAGCGTTACGATCTCTTCGACAGTCGAAAAGATCGGCTCTTTCGCATTCTCGAACTGTACTTCGCTCAAAAATGTAACGTTTTGCAACGAAAACGCCGTTTTGGGCGCTCGAATATTCGATTCATGCGCGGCACTCGAAAGCGCGGAACTGCCCCAAAAGCTCACCACATTGCCTGACGGCATCTTTTACGGTTGCAAGGCACTTTCAAACATCGTTCTTCCCGATACATTAGAGGAGATAGGCGCGCAAGCGTTTTATAATTGTTCGTCATTAACTCTTGCAAATATTCCTCAAAATCTTTCAAAAATAGGCGCAAGCGCATTTCGCGGCTGTGAAAATATCGATTCTTTCGAATCTGATAAAGTTACAAAACTCGGTGCTTTCGCGTTTTACGGTTGCGCTTCTCTTGAAAAAGTCTCGTTTACCGCTTTGGACGATATCTCCGGATACTCTTTTTACGAGTGTGTCTCGCTTAAAAACGCAAAATTTGCAAACGATATATCATCTGTCGGCGCATATGCTTTTTATTCCTGCGTTTCGCTTATCGATAACGATATCGTAGCTAACGCAAAAAACATCGGCAACTACGCTTTCGCGGAGTGCGATGCTTTCGCTTCCGTTACAGTTTCGAATAAGACCGTCTCGCTCGGCGAGGGCGCTTTTAGCGGTTGCGAGATAACTTCCGCCACGATAAACGCAAATATCAACTCTCTTCCCGATAAGATCTTCATGGGGTGCAAAAAATTGAGTTCCGTTTCCGTTGCCGATGATATAAAGAGCATCGGAGCATATGCTTTTCACGGCTGCGTGGCTCTCTCTTCTTGCGATATCGATGCGGAACACGTCGGAGCATATGCTTTCTACGGTTGCCGTAAATTGAGCGAAGCTGTCATAGGAACAAAAGACAAAAAAATAAGCGAGCGCACATTCTACGGTTGCGATTCGCTCGTTTCGGTAACTATTCCGAGCCATATCGAGATGATAGACACGTATGCTTTCGCTTCCTGCGCGTCGCTTAAAAGCATCGACATGGATAGCGTAAAATATATCGCGGACGGTGCTTTTTCAAAAAGCCCCTTGCTCTCGAAAGCCGATATAAAAGCAACGATCGTTTCCGATAAAGCTTTCAACGGTTGCACATCTCTCGAAACGGTCAATGACACCGCTTCTCTCGTTTATATCGGAGGCGATGCATTCGAGGGTACAAAATGGCTCGCCGACAGAACGGAAGAATTTGTCGTTCTCGGCGACGGAGTTTTGGTAAAATACACGGGCGGCGACAAAGCGCACATCTCTTTGTCGGAAACGATAAAACGACTTCCCGCTTATCGTTTTCTCTCGTTGTCGGTACTTGAAAGCATCGATATACCGTCAAATGTAAAATACATCTCTCCCAACGCATTCATTATGCTGTATACCGATACTTCATCGGGTCAAGCCGTATCGGCTACCAAGATGAGAGAGGTTACTATCTACGCGCCAAAGGATTCTTACGGCAAATATTACGCTATACGCTCTTACTACTTCACATATGAAAAATTAAAATGATATTTTTCAGTGATATATGCAAAAACGAGTAACGCGACCTTTCACGTTACTCGTTTTTTTGTTTTTTCGCTTTATAGTAGGATTCGCGTATGTATCCGTCGAAGCCATCTGAAATTGTTTTTACCTTTTGCGGAAACATATTTTCTATAACGACGATATTCTCACCGTCAAAATAAAATTCGTTCTTTTCCGCGATCCTCGCTTGTCGCCTCGACAAAAACGACCTTGCGGGAAGCAAGAGTTCTTTTTCGACGTGCCAAAGCTGGCAAAGCCTGCGATACGACAGCACTCTTTTTCCTCGCGACACGGCATATTCCTGTATCACGCTCAAAAAAGGTCCTTCGGCATATATCGCCGACGAAAACATTCTAATGCATATCGGGGTAAAGCCGCGGCGCTCGCCGCGATCCATATCCTCGTAAGCCTTTATATATCTTTCAGCGCTTGCTTCAAAGCAAGCGTGCAGATGTTCTTCTTCCTCGCGATAAAATCCGCTTATCTTTTCATTCTGCGCAAAATGCGGAACAAAAAAGCACGCTTGCGCGACAATATTTCCGCGCGAGCAAGCGCTGTATCTCTTTTCTTCTATGGTCATGTTCATATCGTGCGCCTCAAAAACATTTTTTAAAGCATATTCGCTCCGCATCAAAAAAATTCCCACAGACCCGTAAAAAAATCTGTGGGAATTTTATCACTCATTGAAATAGTGCAGATTGAAATTCTTTCTAACTGTAGATGAATAGATGTCGTTGCCGATGATATCGTATATTCTTGCCGCGGCATTGGGCGAAGCGTAAATGTTCGCAAGAGAGGAGCAGTTGAGGAGCAGGTCTGAGCCGATATCGCTAAGTCCCACGGGGAATACTACCCATACCAAACTCTTGCAACCGACAAAAATTTCGTCTCCGAGCTTTTCTATGCCCAAAAGTTCCATATTTATCGTGTAAAGACCGCTGTAAGAGAACGCTGCGTCGCCTATCTCTTTCACACCCTCGCCGAGCTGTATCTCGGCAAGTTTTTTGCAATATTTAAAGGCTTCTGCGCCGATATAACCAACGGAATCGGGAATATTGACCTCGGAAAGCGAGCTTGCGCTCAAAAATGCGCCGTCGCATATCGTTTCCACCGTGTCGGGAAGCACAACTTTATTTACCTTGTCCATATTCCAAGCATTGTACCAATATTTATCCGTTATACCTTCGTTGCTATCGTATATAGCCGAACTGTCCCATCCCGCCAAAGCGCCGCCGCCGATGATCTTAACTCCGTTCGGTATCTCAACGCTTTCTTGCTCGGAACTTATAAGGCAGAGCAAAAGCACGCCGTCGCCGACTATCCAAAAATCATCGTCCGCAGAATTGCTGTTTCTTGCATCTTCAAGAAAACTTTCCATCGCGCCCGTTTTAAAGAAAGCATATTTGCCCACTTTTTCAACGGAAGCCGCAAGTTCCACCGTCGTTATCGCGGAGCAATTCGCAAACGCATTTTCGCCGATGTAAGAAAGGTTAGTAAGCTTTGCAAGATCTATTTTTGCGTCTCCATTTGTGAAAACTCCGTTGAAAGCGTCATCTCCGATACTCTCGAGCGTAGAGGGGAGCGTTGCGGAATCGAGCGAACAGCCCGCAAAAGCGTAATCACCGATGGTAAGCACGCCCTCCGGAATATCGATATGAGAGAGAGAAGAAGCATATCTGTATCCGTCATCTGCGCTCGCTCCCGCGTTTCTGAACGCGCATGAGCCGATATGCTTTATGCCCTTACCGCTAAGATCGAGCGCTTCGCCGCTTACGTTGCATTTTATAAGGACACCGTCGCCGACTATCTTGTAATCTTCGTCGGCTTCCGCATACCACGGAGTAAAGTTGAGCGCAAAAGCGCCGATATAGTAAACTTTTTCGGGAATATTTATATCATAGAGCTTTTCACAATCAAAAAATGCCTGATATCCTATGCTCTCGAGCGTTTCGGGAAGTTTTATCTGTTTAAGCTCGGTGCAAGTATCAAAAACGTTGTCATCTATATTTTTAAGCGATGTCTGCGAAAGATCCAAAGCCGATATGGCGGTGCAGTTTGCAAAGGAAGCCTCGCCGAGAGTTTCGAGCGTTGACGGCAACGAAACGGAAACGAGCGATGCACAATCGTAAAATGCCGCTTTTCTTATCGTTTTAACGCCCTCGGGAATGGTAATCTCTTTAAGAGACGAGCATTTTGCAAATGTATATTCGTATATCTCGGAAATATTCGTTGACATCTTCACCGTTTCAAGAGATGTGCAGTAATAAAAAGCGTAAGGTCCAAGTTCTCTTACACTGTTCGGAAGTATTATCTCCTTGAGCGCAGTGCAACCGACAAAAGCGCCGCCGCCTATCACTTCCACGCCGTCCGCAATGATTATCTCTTCTATCTCGGAATTGCCGTAAAAAGCACCCTCGGCTATCTGCTTTACATTTTTGCCTATGACCACTTTTTTGATGGAAGTATCATTCGAAAAAGCGCCTTCGCCGATAATGGTAACTTCGCTCGGAACGATATATGTTCCGTTTTCGTCAGCCTGACCAATGCTCTCGTAAAGCACACCGTTTTTTATATTGCTTACAGTCGTATTTTGACTCGTCGTGGAACCGCCGCCGATCTTGCCGCAAGAGCAAACGGACGTACCTATCATAAGTATCGCGCAGATAAGCGCAAATGTTTTTTTCATATATCCCCCAATCAGTTCTGTGTGTTATTAACGCTTTTATTCTACTACAAAGCCGCGCGAAAGTCAATAAATGTACTTATCAGTTAACAATATGGACAAAATTAGTTTACCTATTTCGGCATTATTGCGAAAGAGGGGCTGTCGATAAATGTCGAAAGCCCCTCTTTTATCTATGATTCCAGCTGACGGCCCAAGAACGAAGCCGCCGTTTGAATAAGCTTCGTTTCTATATCAAAACCGAGGTTCTCGCCTTTGGTGCTCTCGCCCGACACGGACATGACGCAGCCTATAACATCGCCCTCCGCGAATATCGGCATGGCGCAGGAGATGTGGCAGGAAGAGTTGTCGTCCGTAAGATATATCTTTTCCTTATTTTTGTCCGAGACATAAAGCCCCCGCGCTTCTATAAGCTTTTCAAGTTCCGCGGAATTTTTTCTTTCGATAAATTCTTTTTTGGATATCCCCGCGCAAGCGATTATGCAATCTCTATCGCACACCGCCACGGGCATATTGCAAGTCTTGTAAAGTGTCTCCGCATATTCCGCGGCAAAATCCATAAGCTCGCCTATCGGCGAATATTTTTTGAATATGACTTCCCCCTCCCTATCAGTGTATATTTCAAGAGGGTCTCCCTCGCGTATGCGCATAGTGCGCCTTATCTCTTTCGGTATAACTACCCTGCCAAGGTCGTCTATTCGTCTTACTATCCCGGTTGCTTTCATATATATGATTCCTCCGTAAAATTCATTTTAACTGGTCTTTAACCCCAAATATTTTGCAATATTTACAAAATATATTGTTCTCTGCCAAAAGGAGTTTATACGCGCTTTTTGTTTTTCTTTTT
>CAZFTE010000016.1:0-29017 GCA_964521785.1 uncultured Lachnospiraceae bacterium | reverse complement strand
AGAGAAAAAAGGTAACTGCCAAATTTTGCTTGACAGTTACATGTTAATATCGGTTGCTTGATGCAACGGCGATTTTGTGGTAAAATATACATATGATAATTTCGAACGGCTGTTTAAACTGTCGGAAAGGAGCGGGAAATGTTAAGTGAAAATATAAAAAATTTCCGCAAAGCAAAGGGAATGTCGCAAGAAGAGCTTGCGGTAAAACTCAATGTAGTGCGGCAGACAGTTTCCAAATGGGAAAAAGCTCTATCGGTGCCTGATGCCGAAATGCTTATAAGGATAGCGGAGGAATTGGACACGACGGTGAACGTATTGCTCGGCGAAAGCGTGGTAGCGTGCGATGCATCGGAGATAAAGGCGCTTTCCGTGAAGTTGGAGCTTTTGAATGAGCAGCTCTCCAAGCAGAGCGAGAGCAGAAGAAAGATACTGAGAACGATCTTCATAATATTGGGGACGATAGCGCTTATCTTTTTTGTCCATATCGCGGCGAAGCAGATATATCTTTTCAAAGTAGTTGCGGATATGAGCGGAGATGTCGGCATAATAGGCGGCGCGGACAGTCCAACATATATATACGTGAGCAACGCAAATTTTGCGATACCGAAGATGCTCGGAACTATTTTGCTTGCGGTCGTTTCGTCAGCGGGAATATATATAACACGGAGGAGATAAAAAATGAAAAAGAGAACGGTTTTAACTTGTATATTAACATTGTTGTTGATATCTTTAACGGGTTGCAAAGAATTGAGCATCGATTCACCAAAGATATACGAAAATGATTGGAAGATGGATTCCGCTATATATTTTGACGATACGCAATATAGCGTTTTGGCTGTCGGAGAGAGCGACGTTGCATATCCCGAAGCAAAGATCATAGATATGACGTTGACGGCGCTCGACGGTCATATTACCGTTACCGATAACACGAATAATGCCGTATACGAGGGAACGTATATCGAAGAAAGCAGTGATGCCGAAAGCACTATATACAAGATAGTATTGGACGGCAAAGAGGGATACGCAACCGTTTCTTCAACGATATATGAGGACGATACGTCTGTGCGCACGCTACCCATAAATCTCGGTAATTATGCGATATATTTTTATGAAAATTGAGCGCGCAATGTAAGCGTGAACTTAATGTTGACAATATTATATAAGTATGATAAAATATTGTTGATCTGATATGTGATTTTGCACAATATAATCAAAAATACATCTCATGTTTTGTAGAATTATAATAATACACCGAGGGTTTATCTTATGAAAAAGATTCTTGTTTTATTTTTAGCCGTGATGATCTTGGGGCTGTGTTCCTGCAATAACGAAAACGCTCCCACCACAACGTCGGAAACGATAACTTCCGACACGACTGTTGAACAGGAGATAGCATCTACTGCTTCGACGACGGAGGCGCAAGTGTGTGAACATTCATTTGAATTTTCCAAGACCATAACAAAATCGGGACCGTTTACAAACGGCGAAGACGAATATGAATGTAGCAAATGCGGCGAAAAAAAGACAGAGGCTTCGCCTACGAGCATAAAGATACTCGCCATAGGAAACAGCTTCAGCGTGGATGCCATGGAGTATCTTTATAATATATGCGCGGACGCTGGAATAGAAAATATCGTTTTGGGCAACCTTTACATCGGCGGTTGCTCGCTTGATAAGCATTGGCAAAATATCAAATCGAATACGGCGGCTTATGAATATTATAAAAATACAGACGGAAAATGGATATCATCTTCAAATAGCATCGCTTATGCCGTGAGCGAAAATGATTGGGACTATATCACGTTACAGCAAGTCAGCCAAAGCACAGGCGTTGCCGAAACATACGGAAAGCTCGATAAGATATTGAGCTGGCTTGAAGAGAACAGACCTAATGATTGCAAGATATATTGGCATATGACATGGGCATATCAGCAAAATTCCACTCATTCGGGTTTTCCCATATATCAAAAAGACCAAGAAACGATGTATAACGCGATAATCCAAACGGTGAACGACATAATATTGCCGAATAAACTTATCGACGGAGTTATCCCTTCGGGTACGACGGTGCAAAATATGAGGACATCGTCTCTCGGAGATACTCTTACGAGAGACGGCTATCATATGACATACGATTACGGCAGATATGCAATGGCTCTTACATGGTTTGCAAAGCTTACGGGCGGCGATATATATAAAATAGAATGGGTACCTGAAGATTATAAGTATATTAAAGATAATATAGATCTTATTCGCGAATCCGTTGCAAATGCGATAAAAGAACCGTTTAAAGTTACGGGATCCTCGTATAAGAGCAAAACATCTATCGCCAAAGAAGACCTCGAAGACGTTTCCAAATACACTCGTATGAATATAGATCTTTATATGAGATCGTATTACAATTCATCTTCTGCGACATACAGATCGACCCTTATTACAAAAGATAATAGTTCATATTCCAACTTGTCGTATTTTGCGGCAACACCGATATTTACAAAGGAAGAATTGCCGATAGGCTCGGTCATCGTAGTTGATAAAGGATATCAATACAGACCCGAGGGTTGGACGGAACTCAACACGACCACTTCTCCGCGCCCCGACAATGTTTCGGAAGAGATAACTGTCGTTACGGAGGAATGGTGGTCCCGATATTCATATCGCGCGTTCAATTTTTCCTATATCGGCTCTCGTACCGCGGTAAGCGAAGCGGATACGTCTCATTTTAGGATATATATTCCCGTTGAATGATATACGAATAAAAAAGAATGTGTTTCTTAAACGAAACACATTCTTTTTGTTTTTGTTTATCTCTCGATACGACTTCAATCGAAGATAGAAACCGCTTTTTCATAAGCAACGGAAACTTCGTCCGCCGTCAATGCTTTATCGTATATCTTGATATCAACGATAGTGAGGTCGTTAGAGGGGAAGTCTACGCCGTCTGTCTGAACTCTCGTTGTGGGGTCGGCGCCGAGAAGGAACATATTTCCCATGGCTTTCTTGCTGTTGATATCGGTCTTGTCGCTGTTTGTAATGAAAGCTTCACCCGTGGATTTGGAAGAAACTTTTTTGCCGTTTATATAAAGGCTGAGTATCCAATCTTCTTCGTTGAGTACGGCGACAACATGGATAAGCTCGTCGTTCGGTGCAACATATCCTGTTTTTTCGGCAGTGGCATAACTATTGCTTCGCGTGGCGGAGACAGCATAAGGAGAACGGTTGGCTCTTTGAGCTATACCGAAACCGCCCGCTTGACAGTTGCCGCCGACGGATTCCGTACCGCAGATGATAGCCGCGGGATTTTTGATGTCCGATCTGTCAAGATAGAACGCTTCGAAAGTAAGACCGCCGTTATTCGAAACGAATTTATAGAAATCATCGCCGGATACTTCGTTAAAAGTGAGTTCGCCGTACTGACCGTTCGCTGTCGTGCGGAAAGCAGGGAGAGATTTGGAAACGCCGTTGAAAGTTACTTCTGTGTTTTCAACAAAAGCGGGGGAAACTCCGTTCAATGCCGATTTGAGTTCGACGGTTACTTTGCTGCAAGCATCAATTACTTTTCCGTTCACAAAATTGAGGTCGGCATAAGGTGTTACTTCTAAAGTGGGTTCGATCTCCACAACAGATGTCGCGGTCGTCGTTGCCGATGTGGCAGCTTCCGTTTTTTCGGTGATGGTCGTTTCGATATATGTCGTTGTTTGCGCGGTGTTGTTAGAGTTTTTTTCTGTTGCGACCATATCGGTCGTTGTGTTGCTTTCTGAATTTCTGTTGCACGCAAATATCATAGAAGATATGGCGGCAACAAGAAACAGGGCTATTATCTTTTTCATTTCGTCCTCCAATGTTCGTTCGTTTCTTCCCATCGTGAGAAGAGCTGTATATATTTCTTTTATATCATAAAACGAACGAGATGTCAACCAAAACCGAAGTTTCTTGCAACTCCGAAAGCTGGGAAACAGATTGATAAATTTTATTTTGTATGCTATACTATACGCAGAAAGCCTTGCGTGATAAGCATTTGTTGCTACATGAAATGATAGATGCGATTTTAGATAAGGAGAGAATATTTATGAATCCTCAAAAAGTATGGCTGTTTTCCAATCTGTTGGAAAAAAACAAGCGCGTTTTCAAAGTGCCTGTGTATCAGCGCAACTATAGTTGGTCCAATGTACAGTGCGAAAAACTTTACCAAGACATACTTGACGCAAATCGACGCGATCATAAACATTTTATCGGAACGATAGTTTATATTGCGGATTTTGATTCGAGTAATTTAAGCGAGGTATTGATCATAGACGGTCAACAACGCCTTACGACGATGTATATTCTGCTGAAAGCTCTTTATGATGTTGCAAGAAATGTATCAGTTCGTATAGAATCCGAAATACAAGAAGTAATATTCAACAGACATTGTGATGAAAAATATAAATTGAAACTCAAACCCATAAAAAACGACAATGAACAATTACTGTTGTTGATGAAAAATGAGATCGATGAAATGGATAGAAATTCGAATATCTATAAGAATTATATCACTTTTAAAGGATCGATAGAAAAAACATTATCGTCAGGACTTGAGCTATCCGATATATTAAATGGCATTAAAAAGTTGGAGATGGTCGAGATCGTTCTTGATATTTCTCAAGGAGATGAACCGCAAAAGATATTTGAATCGATAAACTCTACGGGGCTTGATCTGAGTTTATCGGACTTGATACGAAATTATCTACTTATGGACGATATTGATCAAGATGAGTTGTATGAAGACTATTGGTCTTGTATTGAAAGGAATGTCGGATATCGTAATTTAGGAGATTTTGTGATAAATTATTTGAATTCGCATATCTCGGGTTCTGTTAATGCAAAAAATGCATACCGATTATTCAAAGAACATTTTGAGTCTAAAAATTTGACTCATAAAGATATATTGAAAGATCTTTTAAGAACATCAAAATGTTACGGAGCATTTATCGGCGAAAAACGGTATTACAGTGAAGAGATAACAGAGTTGTTACATTCTTTCTATGTTATAAAACAAACCACGGTTTTGCCCTTTATTTTCAAGATATTCAACGATTATGAAGAAGCTCACATCGATGAAAAAACTTTATGTGATGTGTTATCGTATATGTTAACGTATTTTGTTAGGATCACATCATGCGAGTTGAACAGAAACTTGTCTAAATTTATGAAATCGTTATACGATCGTATCTATGACAGTAACTACGAAAATTACTATGAACGATTTGTGAGCTTTATCAACGATCTTCGCACGAACGACCGTATGCCGACAGATGCTGAATTTAAAGATGCGCTTATTCACAAACCGCTATATAAGAAACCTATCTGTAAATATATTTTATCGGTTATTGAAAATTCGACCAATGAACAAATAGATTTTGAAAATCTTACGATAGAACACATATTGCCGCAGAAGATAAATGCGGCGGTATGGCGAAAAGAACTTGGCGATGATTACGAAAAAGTATACAGTTCATATTTGCATACGCTCGGCAATCTTACCATTTCGGGAGACAATAGCGAACTTGGCACGAAGCCGTTTGAAGAAAAGAAAAAAATAATTCGCGTTAAGTCAAAAGCAAATATTTTGAACAAAGATGTTTTATCTGCAAAAAAATGGAACGAGAAAACTATTAAGAAGAGAGCAAATGCTCTTGCTGATATTTTGCTCAAAAAGTTTAATTATGTTGAAAAACATTCGGATGTATACGAAGCAAACGAATTGAACTTCGGTTTAAACAGCGATATAGACCTTTCCTATACAAAACCGGGCGGATTTTCGTTTATGGGAGAATATACTGCTGTATCGAGTTGGGTAGATATGTTAAGTAAATTTATCGACATTGTTTACGATCTGGACAGCGAGTTGATAAATGAATTGGCTATAAAAAATTATACCATACCAAATGCGGATAGGGTGTATATAAGCAATGACACAAGAAAATTACGTAAAGGGAAGCAGATAGGAAAAACGGGAATTTTCTTTGAATCAAACCTTTCATCAAATAATATCATATCTTTTGTCAGAGATCTGCTCTCGAAAATGGATTCCGATTCTGCCGCGGACGAATTTAGTTTTTCATTATCGGAGGCACCTTTTGACATAGAAAATGAAAACACTTGGTCAGAAGGAATGATCCCTGTCGCAAAATTATTCTACAACTTGATAGACGATCTGATAAAAAGAGAGCAGATAGATATTGATGAGATAGAAAAATTAAAGACAAAATCATATACAAAATCAATATTCAAAGCGACAGACTATCCCGCTATCGCTGAAAATGTTGATGATAACAGAGGCAATTCCGTTCATAAACGATACAGAGCAAAAGAACTTAGTTTCAATAACGAGAAAATATATATTTCCACGCAGTTTTTTGATTCCGACAGAGAGGCTGTTATCGAATGGTATAAAGCTCATTTGAAAAACGACGACTGAATTTTGATCCATACATTATCATAAAGCAGAGTTATTTTTATAACCAAAAAGGGGGACGCCTATGAATTTTGATGAAAAAAATATTACCCTGTCATTTGCGGCTATATCCGATACTCACATAACGGGGAAAAAAGATGCAGATGACTCCGAAAAAAAGTTCAAAAACGCTTTGAGGATATTGCGCCGCACATCGTCCGAAAACGGGCGACCGCTCGATCTTATCCTTATCGTCGGCGACCTTATAGATCGTTCTTGGGAAGAGCCGAAAATGCAGATATCCGCTTTTGCGGATATGCTCCGCTCGGAAGATACCGCGCCGATATTCTATTGCTTGGGAGACGGACACGATCTTTTTTGGAGCGATGAGAATAAGATAGATATGGCATCGCTTTTTTATCGTATTATAGGCGAAAAAAATATATCGTTCGATAATAACGGAGAGACTCCTTTCGAAATAAGCCACACTGTTTTTAAGGGATATACTTTTATCTCCCTTATGCCGTGCAGCAGGGGACCGATACGTTACTCCGAACAGACGAAGCGAAAATTACGCGAGATATTGGATTCGACCGATAAAGAAAGATATGTATTTATAATAACTCACCCGATGATACATGACACGTGTTACGGCAGTACGCTCGGCGATATTTGGGATACCGATGATATAACGGACATACTCTCGTCTCACCCGAATGTGGTCATATTCGGCGGTCATCTCCATTTTCCGCTCAACGACGAAAGGTCTGTTATGCAGACCGCGTTTACATCCGTTGGTTGCGGTTCCGTGCGATACATGGCTATCGAAAGCGGCGGATATGAGAACATGGCCGGCAAGACCACCATGCGCGACAGCTATCGATTTTCGCAAGGAGGTCTTTGCGAAATAGATAAGAACGGCGCTCTCCGTATCACTCGTATAGATTTCTATAACGACGGTATCATAAAAGAGCCTTGGATATTGGAGCCGCCGCAAAAAGATCTTTCTCATCTCAAACGATATGGCAAGGACAGAGCGAATATTGCCGTTGCCCCTTATTTTGAAGAAGGATTTTTTGCACGAGTCGAAAATAGCGGAGAAGATACGCGCATCACGTTTCCTGCCGCAAAAGATAATGATATGGTACATCATTACAACGTAAATGTATGCGCAAAAGATGTATGCAAAGATATAAAGATATTATCCGATTTTTACAGACATTCGCAAGTTTGCGATATGGCAAAAGAGATATCTTTTTTGCTCGGCAGACCATATTCCTCAAATGATAAGATATGCATAAAAGTAACCGCCGTAAATTCATGGGGCAAGGAGAGCGAGACGGTCTTTGCGGAATGTTTCGTTTGACGATGCGTAAACATCTTGGCTTATTGCCGATGATGGGTTATACTTATACACAAAAGCCGAGAAGTTTTTGGCGGCTTTGAAAAAAATACCGAGGAACAATTCTTTTTTTGCTTCTCGGCATAAGAAAATAAGGTGAAAAAATGAGTAGATTTGAATTATTAAATGCATCTTGCGCGGACCAAACGGTGGACGCGGTGGTAAACGCGGCAAACGGCTTTTTGTGGGCGGGCGGCGGCATCTGCGGAGTTATCTTCAGAAAGGCGGGATTGGCGCAACTTACCGATGCTTGCAATCAATATCAGATACCGTTAAAAGACGGCTCGGCTGTTATTACTCCTGCGTTCAATATGACAAACGCCAAATATATCATTCACGCAGTCGGTCCCGACTTCGGTCGAACTCCGACAGCATTTAAAGAGCTGTTTGATGCATATTACAATTCGCTTTGCGTATTGAAAGAGAACGCTCTTCACAGTATATCCTTTCCTTTGATAAGTTCGGGCATATTCGGCGGAAAAATTGCAGATCCCGCGGGAGTCTCGGCAAAACAGTGTCGCCTTGCCTACGATAAGTTTGTGACAGATAACCCCGAATACGATATCGACGTAAAGCTTTGTGCCTTTACCGCAAGCGAGATGCAGGCGGCAAAAGCGGCGCTCGAGTCATCGGTATCCGAAATATAGATATTAAAAAATAAAAAACAATACTTCGAGGTGAATTTAATGAAAAAGACATTATCAAAAAGAAAGATGATACGTTACTGTCTTTCGGATATAGCGAAAGGACTTTTTAACGGTATGATCGGCAACTATCTGCTGTATTTCTTTCAGCCGACCGTAAAGAGCGGTATTCCTAATCTGCTTCCGCAGAACAAACTGCTCGGATTTATAACGGTCATGGCTTTGCTCACAGGTCTTGGCAAGGTGATAGATGCTATTACCGATCCGTGGGTAGCGAGCCTTTCGGACAGATGTACGCATAAAGACGGGCGCAGGATCCCGTTTCTCAAGTATTCGGCTGTGCCTTATGCCGTTTCGGTGCTGATGATATTCATGGCGCCCTTTAAGCAAGGCTCGGTCGCAAACGCTGTTTGGGTCGGATTCTTTCTTATCGCTTACTACACCGCATATACATTCTTCTTTATCCCGCGCAACGCGCTTGTTCCCGAGGTGATTCCCGATGCCAAGGAAAGAGTAGGCTATTATGGTATCAGCACGGCGTTCTTTATGGGCTCAAGCTCGTTTATGTATGCGGCAACGCTGTTTGTCGATCTTATCAAAAAGCTCGGTGTCAGCGCTCTTTGGTCTTGGAGGATAGTATTTACCGTATTTGCAGCCATCGGACTTGTTTGCGTGCTTCTCGGAGCAACTGCTTTCAAAGAAAAAGATTATGTCGAAGAAAGCGTGAAGCCCAAACAATCGTTGATGGCTTCGGCAAAAAGCATTTTCAAGAACAGAAGCTTTGTAACATTTTTTGCGGGCGACCTGTTCAGCTACATATCCATGGCATTCTTTCAAACGGCTATGCTCTACTATATCACGATGCTTTTGAACGTACCCGAATCTCAATCTTTCCTTGTTATGCTCGTTGCCATCGGTGTGGCTCTCTGTCTTTTCCCGATGATAGTAAGATCCAGCAAAAAATACGGTAAGAAAAAGATGCTCGTTATCGCGAGCGTGATATTCACGGTGGTGTTTGCGTTCATATTCTTCGGAGACATGATAGCATCGCTCTTTGTCGGATATGAGCTGTTGCTCGGTCTGTTTATGGGCGTCGTTGTGGCGTTTCCGTTTGCGGCTATCAATATTTTGCCGCAGTCATGTATGTCTGATATCATTCAAAAAGACAGCATCGAAAACGGCGTCAACAGAGAGGGCTTTTTCTCGGCTACCAAGACTTTTATCGAAAAGATAGCGTATTCGCTTGCGATGGTGGTGGTATCCAGTGTTATAGCCATCGGCGCTCCGACAGGAGAATCGGTAGGTATGACGGGCGTTAAGCTCACTGGCGTATTCGCAGGAATATTCAGCCTTATCTCGCTGATATTTTTCATATGCTATGACGAAAAGGGCGTAACAAAATTCATCGATGAGCATAGAAAGGATGATTCGAAAAAATGAAAAAAGCGATACTGAAAAATGAATCGGAACGAAAAAACGTGTCATTCGAGCAGAACCGAGAATATGTAAAAAAGCTCTCTCGAATGATAGATTGCAAAACCGTCTGGACACGCGACGGAAAGAATCAAGCAGAGTTCGATAGGTTCTATTTCACGCTTGAAGAGCTGTTTCCGAACATAGCAAACAAAGCGAAAAAACTCACCTTTGGCGGAGGTTGCTTCTTCTATGTGATAGAAGGCAAAAATGCGAAGAAAAATATCCTTCTCATGTCTCACCACGACGTTGTGGACGGCGATGACGGTTGGAACACCGAGCCGTTCCATGCTACCGAAAAGGACGGATATCTTTTCGGCAGAGGTACGATAGATACCAAGACACCGCTTTTCGCCGAGCTTCAAGCGGCAGAAGAATTGCTTGCAGAGGGATATGATTTCGACGGAATAGATCTGTATATAGGTTCGTCTAACAACGAAGAAGTATGCGGCGACGGCATGATTTTGGCGACAGCATTTTTCAAAGATAATGGAATACGCTTTGATACGGTGCTTGACGAGGGCGGCGCTATTACCGAGGGACAGATACCAGGTGTGAAGTGCAAGAGCGCCGTTGTCGCCGTTCATGAAAAGAGTAGACATATCTATCGTTGCACGGCAAAGCTCGATGCAAAAGGACACGGCGGTTTTGGTGGCTCAAAAGATAACGCCGTCGAACGCTTGAGCCGATTCATTACCGAAGTCAGCGATAAACAACATAAGATATATAAGGGAAGATTTTACCCTGAGGTCAGAGCGACATTTGAACGCCATGTGCCGTATATGTCCTTCCCTATGAGTTTTCTGTTCGGAAATATCGGAATATTTTCTCCGATAATAAAAAAGATCATGATGGGCATACCCGCGGCAAGCGCGATGCTTTCAACGGGATCGACTTTTACCACACTTAAAGCAGGAAACGAGCTGGATCCGCAGATGAGAGCAAAGACCGCGGAAACGACTATGTTTTTACGTTGCGTCCGCGAAGAGGACCTTTATGAGGGTCTTGAAAAAATAAAAAAGATCGCGGAGATATTCGGCGTGGAGATAGAGGAGCTTGAACGCGATTACTGCAAGCCTACCGATTTCAACGGAGAATCATTCAAGATTGTTGAAGAGATACTTCACGATAATTTTCCCGATGTTGCGGTCGCTCCGTTTTTGCTTACGGCGGGAACGGACGCGCGTCGTTTTACCGATGTGGCTGACAATATCTTGCGTTTTGCACCCATCGATTTAAATAAGGCACAGTTTGCGACCATTCACAATGCAAACGAGCATATAGGTATTAAAAATATCGGCGAATGCGTCGTATTTTATAAAGATATTATTCAGAAAATATAAAGGAGCATAAAAATGAGCAAAGTTAAGAATGACCCCAAACACAAAAACGCCCTTTTGCAGGCGATCCGCGCGCAGCTTGAACATAGAGCATTCTGGCTCTATCTGCTTTGCGATGAAGCAAAAAAAAGAGGACTTGACCCCAGAGATTTCGGAAGCGATGCGGTAAAGCGTTGCGGACTTTCTCAGGGTGCTGATCTTGTGAAAAAAGGAAAAACAGACAGCCTCAAAGGACTCAAAAAGACTCTTTTCACAAAACCAGCGCAACTTGTATTTGAAATGGATATCCTCGAATCCACCGACGATAAGCTTTCGATAGATTTCCATTATTGCCCTCTCGTTAAGGCTTGGCAAAATGCAGGTTGCACCGACGAAGAGATAGCTATGCTTTGCGATATCGCGATGTGCGGCGATCACGGCATCGGCGAGTGTTACGGAAGCGTACTCGACCTTCCCAAGTGCATTGCCAAGGGCGATGATATGTGCTGTCTGCGTTATCACAAAAAAGAGAAATAATATATAGTTAAAAAAATTACAATGCATACGATCTCGTTTGTATGCATTGTAATTTATTATGGAAAGCGTATGCATTAAAACCGCAAGACATCGATTATTATGCACGCTTTATTACTGCCTTTTTGCCTCTAAAGGCTATACCGATCTTAAAGATATCTGAAATGCCTTGTGAGATCATTTGTGTATCGTATTTTTGGACATCGATCTGACCAAGAGCCTCATGTGCAAGGGCTTCCAGATCTTCCGTATCGGTCTTGGCGTGCTTTAATTCAAAGATAAAGCTCGGAATTGCTCTTGCTTTGGGCATCAATTGTATATCAAATCGACCGAGCTCCGATTCTCCGTTTGATCTTACATAATAATGATTGCTGAGTATAGCACACAATCCGAGGACCATTCCGTGATAGAATCCCTCGCTTCCGGCATCATAAAAAGAGATGCTTTCAAGCATAAACTCTTCTATGACCTTTTGCAGCTTGGCGACATTTTTCGTAAAGATTGCCTGTTGCACTGAGATAGCGACACTGTTATGATCTCGTTTGTTCAGAACATCGAGGATTTTCTGTTGCCCGAGATCAAGGAGCTGACAAAACCGTTGTTCTCGATCCCGACGCACCAATTTTTATTCAACGGCGGTAATATCAACGCAAGAGATTATATCGATGCACTCCAGCTTGAAGAAAGTGAGTTCGACCTCATCAATTATCCCGAACGAGGCACTTGTCTTTTTAAGTGCGGCAACGAGCGATATCTCCTGCAGGTCAAGGCTCCGGAATATAAGGCAAAGCTGTTCGGAGATGCGGGCGGAAGGTAACTTTATTGGATTATCTCCCTTAGTGTAAAATAATAATTGGCAAAGAAAGAAGTTTGGAAAAAAAGAAGGAACACTTTTCGAAAAAAGTGTTCCAACGCACACAAACCTATGATATAATGAATTTGCAGAAACAAAATAAAAAAGGGAGTGTATATAATGAGTATAGCAGAAGAACGAGTAGAAATCAAGAGTATGGAGAAAAAAGGTAACTGTCAAGTAAAAGTTAGCAAAAAAATTATATCATGCTCTTTGCCAACTTTTACTTGACAGTTACCTGTTAAAGGATTATTATTGACTTTGCCAAAAAAATGCTTTATAATAACTAATAAAAATCAGAAAGATTATATCTTTAAGTATATTTTTAAATATTTTTGTTGGAGGTATTTGATCATGGCATATATACCGCGTGCCGAACATCCGAATCCGCAATGGGAAAGAGCGTCTTGGAAGAATCTGAACGGCGTATGGGAATTTGAATTTGACTTCGGAAGAAGCGCTTACAGAAGAAAGCTTTGGACGAAAGAAAAATTCGATCGCGAGATAATCGTTCCGTTCTGCCCCGAAAGCGAACTTTCGGGAATCGGATATAAAGATTTCATGGACGCTGTTGCATACCGCAGACATTTCGAATTGACGAGCGAGGAAGCGAGCGAAGTTGTCATGTTGCACTTCGGCGCTGTCGATTATGAAACGGACGTTATAGTAAACGACCGTTACGTCGGAACACATAAGGGCGGATACACTTCTTTTGTATTTGATATTACGGAGTATGTAAAAGAGGGCGACAATGTTATATTCGTTTCGGCAAAAGACGATACTCGCAGCAAACTTCAGGCAACGGGCAAACAGTCCGAAAGATTTGAATCTTACGGCTGTCCCTACACAAGAACGACGGGCATCTGGCAGACGGTGTGGCTCGAATTTGTCCCCAAAGACCACATAAAAACAGCAAAATACTATCCCGATCCCGATAACTCCGCTATCACCGTGCAGGGTACCGTACAGGGACACGGTAAGTTGACATTGACAGCTTTTTGGGAAGGAAAAAAAGTCGGAACGAAACAGATAGTTGTAAATAACGGTTCGTTCTCCACGGAGATTGCGCTTGACAAAGTGCATCTTTGGGAACCCGGAAAAGGCGGTCTTTACGACCTTACGTTGGATTTTGAAAAAGACCATGTAAATAGCTATTTCGGACTCAGAACGACAAAATTCGAGAACAGAGCATACTTTATCAACGGAAAAGCATTTTTCATGAGATTCGTTTTGGACCAGGGATTTTACCCCGACGGTATCTATACCGCCAAAACGGAAGAGGACATGATAAAAGATATCGAATTGTCCTTTGCGGCGGGATTTAACGGCGCAAGACTTCATGAAAAGGTGTTCGAACCGAGATTTTTGTATAACTGCGATAAGATGGGCTATCCTGTATGGGGAGAAATTCCCAACTGGGGCTTGGAACACGCAGACCCCTTGGCAACGGAAGTCGTTTTGAACGAGTGGAGCGAAGCTGTGGAACGCGATTTCAATCATCCTGCTATAATAGGTTGGTGTCCTTTTAACGAAACATGGGGCTATTTTGAAAATAAAGAGCAGAATAACCTTATCAGCAGCATATACAAGCTGACAAAGAGATTGGACGAAACAAGACCTTGTATCGATACGAGCGGTAACCACAGAGTCATTTCCGAAGTATATGACATTCATGATTACCAGCAGACCCCCGAGATATATAAAAAGAGATGGGACGGCTTTACACAGCTTATAAACGAAAAAGGCGGAAAGGTTACGCTTGAGGACGAGTTCTTTAAAAATCGCGGCATTACGAGCCGCGAGGGAACAGGTCCCTTCTTCGATCAGCCTTATGACGATCAGCCTATATTCATCAGTGAATACGGCGGCATTCGTTGGCCCGATGAGACAATGAAGGGTTGGGGATACGGAAACGCTCCCAAAGATCCGCAGGAATTTTTCGAACGTTACAAAGGTCTTACGGAAGCGATGCTGTTCAACAAAGATATTTGCGGTTTCTGCTATACGCAGTTGTACGATGTTGAGCAGGAGATAAACGGATTCTATACTTACGATCGCAGACCGAAATTCGATATGAACATCGTAAAAGAGATAAACGAACAGAAAGCCGCCATCGAAACGATGACGGTGTCCGACGAAAAGTAATTCCGATATCGTAACACAGTTGTGCTATTTTAATTCTTTTATATTGATATTAAATAAAAATCGTGATATAATCATATGCAAATAAATACTTTGGAGGTTATACTATGATACTCGAAAATCTTGATTTTCTTAAAAATGCAGATGCAGAGGTAGGCGAAGCAGTAGCTCTTGAGCTTGAACGTCAGCAGGATGGAATCGAACTCATCGCTTCCGAAAACTTCGTTTCAGAAGCCGTTATGGCGGCAATGGCTTCTCCTCTTACAAATAAGTATGCGGAAGGATACCCCGGAAAACGTTACTACGGCGGTTGCCAGTATGTTGATATCGTCGAGAACATAGCAAGAGAACGCGCAAAGAAGCTCTTTGGCGCGGAACACGCAAACGTTCAGCCCCATAGCGGCGCACAGGCTAACACGGCTGTTTACTTTGCTCTTCTTCGTCCCGGCGACACTGTTCTCGGCATGAGCCTTGCGGACGGTGGTCATCTTACACACGGTTCCCCCGTTAATATCTCCGGTTCTTTCTTCAATTTCGTTTCCTATGGTGTTACGGAAGACACACATCGTATCGATTATGACGATCTTCGCAAAAAGGCGCTTGAATGTAAACCCAAACTTATCGTTGCGGGCGCTTCCGCATACCCCAGGGTCATCGATTTCGAAAAGATCTCCTCTATCGCAAAAGAAGTCGGCGCATATTTCATGGTAGATATGGCGCACATCGCGGGTCTTGTTGCAGCAGGTCTTCACCCCAATCCCGTTCCTTATGCGGATATCGTTACGACAACTACGCATAAGACGCTCCG
Source organism: uncultured Lachnospiraceae bacterium (assembly GCA_964521785.1). Lineage (GTDB taxonomy): Bacteria > Bacillota > Clostridia > Oscillospirales > CAG-272 > UMGS731. Next base: position 13,406 of record CAZFTE010000016.1, on the reverse strand, counting down.
CGGACCTCGCGGCGGTATGATTCTTTGCCGCGAAGAGCTTGCAAAGCAGATCGACAAGGCTATATTCCCCGGCACACAGGGCGGTCCCCTTATGCACATAATCGCGGCTAAAGCTGTTTGCTTCGGCGAAGCGCTCAAGCCCGAATTTAAAGAATACCAGGAACAGATCATCAAAAACGCAAAAGCTTTTGAAAGATCTCTTCTTGCGGAAGGCTTCGACCTTGTTTCGGGTGGTACAGACAATCATCTTTTGCTCCTCGACCTTCGCAATATGGGCATCACGGGCAAGGAATTTGAAACAAGACTTCAGGAAGTACACATCACGGCGAACAAGAACGCTATCCCTTGCGACCCGCAAAGCCCCTTTATCACGAGCGGTCTGCGCGTAGGTACGCCCGCGGCAACATCTCGCGGTCTTAAAGAAGAGGATTTTGAAAAGCTCGGTCATCTTATGGCTCTTGCTGCGAAAGATTTCGAAAACAGCAAGGAAGAGATCATCGCCGGTGTTGCGGAGATCTGCAAAGCACACCCTCTTTATAAATAATTATCGACAAATATGTGGAAAACTCTTCGTCAAGGGGAGTTTTCCACACGGCTTTATGAAAGCAATATCAAGTTGAAAGGAGCGTTTGCGCTATGGCTAAGGAAATAAAGGCGAAGGTATCGTCATATACGGAAGAAAAACTTGCCGCCGACATAAAAAAAGAGCTTTCGGGCGCATATGTCTTCTTCGGCGACGAGGATTTCATGAAGGAATACTACATCGGAAAAATACGCAAAAAATTGCTCACGGCGGAAGGATTTGAAGTGTTCAATCACTTTATAATATCGTTTTCCGCCGCATCAGAGCTTACGCAGGACGATCATTTTGCGCGTCTTTCCGACGCAGTTGATGCTATGCCGATGATGCAGGAAAAGAAGCTTGTGGAGATAAGAGATCTGTCGCTAAACGGCATCTTGCCGAAAGCGCTGGAAACGCTTATCACCATACTTACGCGCGCAAACGAAGTGGACGATACCGTAACGATACTCAATTTACGTGAAAATGAATATATCGTGGATTATAAAACGGAAACGAGCGCTACTTACAAAAAGCTTGCTTCCGCGGCTAAAGCCGTCCGCTTCGACGCATATCCGCCCGAGAGGCTTGCCACTTGGGAAAAGAAGCATTTTGCCGCAAAAGAGCTTTTTATAGCGCAGGATGCGGCACTTTTGCTTGCCGATATGTGCGCCTGCCGAATGTTTACGATAAATTCCGAATTTGCAAAGCTTGAAGCATATGCACAGATAAACGACAAAAAGACGATAACCGCAGAAGACATAGAGCTTGTCTGCGCTATGAGTGAAAGAGAAGAGATGCCTTTTGCGCTTTCCAATGCGGCGGAAAAATGGAATATCAAAGAGGTCTATGCGGCGATATATGCGTTGCGAGATCTGAAAAAAGAACCTATCGCGATACTCGCTCGTCTTTCGGGGCTTTACAGCGATATGCTCGTGGCAAAAACGGCGCAGCTTGCAGGCAGGACGGCTTCCGACGTTGCAAAGGTGCTTAAAATGCGCGATGTCCGCGCCGCTCGACTTATGTCAACGGTCGAAAAAGTTCCCGTTTCAAAGCTTGAAGAATGTATAGACGAAGCGTACAAAGCCGATCTGAAACTCAAAAGTTCGCCCACGGACCAATGGGTCGTGCTTGAGACGCTTATTGCAAAAATATATACACCGAGGTCGCTCTTATGATGAAGATATCGCGCCCCATAATCGTAGAGGGCAAATATGACAGATTGAAGATACTTTCCGTTGCGGAGGCAAAAGTTATAACGACGGACGGTTTCGGCATATTTTCCAAAGCCGAAAAAGCGGAGTTTTTGCGCAAGCTGGCTGCCAAAAACGGCATTATCGTTATTACGGACAGCGACGGCGCAGGGCTTGTTATAAGAAACCACTTGAAAAATATCCTTCCGAGTGATAAAATAATTAACATATATACGCCCGAGATCGTTGGCAAGGAAAAAAGAAAGCTCAGACCGTCCAAGGCGGGGCTTCTCGGCGTGGAGGGAATGAGCAAGGAATGGCTTGAAAAAGCACTTGCGCCTTTCGCGGACGACGCTTCGCGCTCGTCGAAAGAAAGAGAGCTTAATTTTACCAAAGCGGATTTTTATGAGCTTGGACTTTCGGGCGGGGAGGGAAGCAATGAAAAAAGAGCGGCGCTTGCGCGCGCACTCGGCTTGCCGTCCATAATATCGTGCAGTTCGCTCATATATGCGGTAAATACACTTGTTTCCGAGGAAGAATTTTACGCGGCATTGGACTCCTTGTCCGCGGAGAAAGCAGATTGAGATGATAAGATTTATAAACAAGATAGTCGATGCGGTGTTGAAATTTTTGCACCTCACAAAATTCAAGGAACAGATAATGTACCTCGGCGTGGGCGTGCTTACGACCGTTGTGGATTGGATAATATACACGATATTCGTGCTGTTCGTTCCGAGCATCGGCGGAGAATTTTTGCAAAAGATATCGCCTAATATACTTTCGTACACCATAGCTTGGTTCGGCGCGGTAATCTTTTCTTACTTTGCGAGCAAATTGCTCGTGTTCAAGCCCACTGACGAAAAAGCGACGGTCGAATTTATAAAATTTTTCGGTTCAAGGATAATAACGCTCTTCATATCCATCGCGGGTGATATAGTCCTTTCGGGCGAATATGCGATAGTTAAAGTGGCAAACCCCTTTATAGCAAAGATAATAATCTCCGTTGCGGTGATCATTATCAATTATATAACGAGTAAATGGCTCGTATTCACAAAAAAGAAAATTGACGGAGAGAAAAAATGAACGCACAGTATGACGCAATCGTTCTTGCATATATCGGAGACGGGGTTTTGGAGCTTTTCGTAAGAGAGATGCTCATCGCTTCCGGCGAAACAAAAACGGGCGCGCTGTCCGCTATGGCGCAAAAGATAGTTTGTGCGCCTGCACAAAGCGAAAAGGTAGACTTGCTCCTTCCTTTGCTTACGGAGCAGGAAACGGCAATATATAAACTCGGCAGAAATCACAAAGTAAACGGCAAGCCCAGAAGAGCCAGCGCCGTTGAATATCACCGTGCAACGGGAATGGAGGCGGTGTTCGGATATCTCCACTTGAACGGACAGGACGAACGCGCACGAGAACTTTTTAACGCACTTTACAGAAATATCTGAAAAAATATATTACCATTGTTTATGTGAGGTATTTATGAAAAAAAGCAAACAAATAGTTTCCCTTTCGGAAGAGACAAAAAATGAATTGAAGGATGCGCTCGCTGAAGCGCTTCCGGCGCTACGCAAGATACTTTGCCTTTCGCAGAATGATTTCGGCGAAAGAACGGGCGTTTCCAGAATAAGACTCAGTATGATCGAGTGCGGCAAATACAGAATGACATGGTCTCAGTTCACATCGTTCATTCTCGTACTCATCTTCAATCCGCAGTGCAAAAGCATACTTTTAAGAAAAGAAATACTTACACCCGAACTTATCGCATATTTTGAATGTAAGTATAACGGAGAAGATATCGATTTTGATATAAAACTTTATTGATATCATTATTTATTTGGAGATTTTTTTGTAATATATTTCAGAAATTGCAGTAAAGAAAAAACAATCTAAAATGCGTATTTTACGCATATCCCCCGATGGCGCTTGCCAAAAATGCCGTCGGGGAGTATTTTTTGAGAAAGGTGTTATGTAATGATAAAACACGTTATTTTATGGAAGCTCAGCGAAGAATTGGACGGTGCCGAAAAAGAAAACGTCAAGAAAAATATCAAGACCGAGCTTGAATCATTGAAGAGCAAGATAGAAGGACTTGTAGATATAACGGTCCGCACAGAGTCGCTCTCTTCTTCCAACGCAGACCTGATGCTCGATTCCGTTTTCGAAAACGAAGAGAGCCTTAAAGCATATCAGAAAAACGAACTCCACGTAAATGTGGCAAATACGTTCGTTCGTCCCTTTACTATCCGGCGCCTTTGCCTTGATTTCGAGATATGACAAAAAAGATAGCGATATAAAATATCGCTATCTTTTTTTTTTGCAATTTAATAAAGTTGTTCTATCTTTTCTATCATATCAGCCAAGGCGCCGTCTTTGCAATGGCAAGTGATTATCTTTGCCACCGATTTGACATGATCTGTTGCGTTTTCGGGGCAAGCCGCCATGTCTGCGGAGCAGAGCATATTGAAATCGTTCTCGTAATCGCCGATGCACCAAAATTGCGCGTTGGGGTCGTTCTTGCGTATCTGTTCTTTGATATAGTTTACCTGGAACGCTTTCGAAACGCCTTTGGGTTGTATCTCGACGAGGTTCGGTGCGGAATATGTAAGCTCGAAGATGTCGCCGTATATCTTTTCAAGGCAAGCGTATACTTCGTTTCGGCGCTCGACTCCCGCATCAACGACTATCTTAAAAAAGTCGCTGCCGTCTATCTCGTCTATCGGCAAAACTCGAGATATCTCGATATATCCGTTTTCCGTGAAGATACGGTTCATAACTTCGTCTTCTTTGCAAAACAAAAAGCCCTTTGACGTTGTTGCACGAACTCCCGCAAAATCGGAAAAACGTTCAAGCACCGTATGGAATACCTCAGCCGCTTTGGCTTCGGGCTTTATGTACTGCGGATTGAGTATCGTATCGTTCGTAGCATCATAGAGCATACTGCCGTTGCAGAAGATGCAGGGCATATTGCAAAGCTTTTTCCATGACGGAATGACTTTATGAGTGTCAAACTGATTTCTGCCCGTAGAGAAAGCGAAATGACCGCCGTTTTCTTTAAAGTATTCTATTTTTTCGATGTTTCTGGGGGAGATATGTTTGCCCTCCCAAAGAAATGTGCCGTCTATATCGGACGCGATGTAGATATTTTCAAATTTTTTCACGATGAGCCTCAACCTTTGCGTCTTAATTTTTCAAGAACATCAGTAAAATATTCGGGTAACGGACAAGAAAAATGCATCTTTTTGCCTGTGCGCGGATGCGTCAACTCAAGCTCCGCCGCATGGAGACACTGACCCGGATTATCGCGCATATATTCTCTGTTTTGTGGAAGCTTTGCGCTGCCGTATATCTCATCACCAAGTAGCGGATGACCCATATGAGAAAGATGAACGCGTATCTGATGCGTTCTGCCTGTTTCGAGTATGCATTTGATATAAGTCGCACCTTGGAAATTTTCGAGTATCTTAACATGAGTTATCGCGTTTTTGGAGTTTTTGTCCGTAACAGCCATCTTTTTTCTGTCGAATGCGCTTCTTCCTATCGGAAGATCGATGGTCATGTCCTCGTCGAGCCTACCGATGGCGATGGCATGATATATGCGGGAAACTTTATGTTCCTTTATTTCCTCGGAAAGGAATAAGTGGGCATCGTTATTTTTTGCGATGACCAAAAGACCGCTCGTGTCCTTGTCGATGCGGTGAACGATGCCGGGACGGATAACTCCGCCTATGTCGGAAAGTGTCGAACCGCGGTGATACATGAGCGCGTTTACAAGCGTTCCCGTATAATTTCCCGCGGCGGGGTGAACGACCATGCCGCGCGCTTTGTTTACGACGATGATATCGTCGTCCTCGTAAACTATGTCTATCGGAATATCTTCGGGAACGGCTTCGCACACCTGCGGTTCGGGGAGATCGACGGAAATCGTATCCGCTTTTCTCAACTTATAATTTTTATTTTTAGGCGTGCCGCAAACGAGTACGTTGCCGTCCTCGATAAGCTTTTGTGCAAAAGCGCGAGTCATATCCTCGCGCTCGGTAAGAAAAACATCGAGTCTTTTGCCGATGTCCTCGTCAAAAACCTCAAGATCTATCATTCTTTTCCTCTCCGTTTTCCTCTGTTTTCTTTTTGTCCTTCTCGCTTACAAAGAACGTTTTGTCTATGAAAGCAAGATAGATGAACATTATCACCGCGCCGACGGTTACGCATATATCGGCAACGTTGAAAACGGGGAAATCTATAAATGTAAATTCTATAAAGTCCGTAACGCCTCCGTTTGCCGCAAAAAGACGATCTATCATGTTGCCGATGGCGCCGCCGATTATAAGAGAAAGTGAAAAACCGAAAAGGAAATGAAGCTTTCTGTATTTATAAAGCAATATGGGCAAAAGGATTATGGCAATGGAGGAGATGAGCAAAAATACCCATCTTGCGTCGCTCAGCATACCCCAAGCCGCGCCTGTGTTTTTGATGTGTGTAAAACTGAGAACCCCGGGGATCACCGTAACCGATTGACCTACGCTGAGGTTTGCTATGGCGATAAGCTTTGTCGCCTGGTCTGCTATTACGGAAAGGGCTATAACAATTATCCAAAGAATCATATAAGCTCCGTTTCATAAATAATATCGTGTCATTCGTCGTTGTTTTCGATCTCCACAAGAACGTCGTTCGCGTTGTCGAGATCGAGCATGAGCTGCGCCTCTATCTTGGGCGCGTTGCGCTCGTCTTCTTTTTCGTATTCATGCAAAGTTTCCATAACGGAATCGAGGTGCTGTTTTCGCATTTTTGTCGAATTAAGGCTTGAAGTTATGGCGACTTTGGGCTTTATTTCGTCATCGTTGATGGGAAGCATCTCTGTTTCGAAGTTTGCGTATACGTTGGGGACATATCGGCAGGGGCGCTTCTTGTCTTCTTCGTTTTCGCAAGAAAGCTTTGCGTCATCGGGGAAAAGCAAGATATCGTCGTCGTTTTCGATTTCGGAGGGCTTTTCCGTGTCCTTATTTTTGCGGATGAAGGCTCTTATCTCCTCCTCCGTCGGCATATCATCTGTGCCGAGGTCCATTTGCTCGCTCTCTTTGCCGTCGTCTTCGCCGACGGCGATATCGTATTCGGCGGCGATATCGTATTTCAGTTCTTCTATAACGCGCGAGACATATTCGTTTGCACTCGTGTTGTCGCCGAAGTCGAGCTTTGTATTGAGCTTCTCTATAAGCTCTATGTGTTGTTTATATTTATCGAACAATTCGCTTTTGAACATCTCTGCTCGTGCGCTCATTTCGGCAAGCGTCTCTTTTTGGTTTTCCAGTTTGTTGTGGAAATCGAGCAGGATGGCATCGCATTTTTTCTGTATTTCGGAAATTATCTTATCACTTTTCTCTTTTGCATCGTCGATCATCTTTTTTGCCAATTTTTCTTCACGGTCTATCGCTTCAAGTCTGATGTTGGCAATGGTGAGCTGTTCTTCAAGCTCGGCACAGCGGCGGTACAGTATAGAGTAATTTTTAGAAACAGTGTTGACATATTCCTCTACCTCTGCTTTATTGTAGCCTTTGAACGAGGAAGAAAAACGGGTCCCCAATAAGTCTTTTGGTGTTATTACCGACATAACGCAAACGTCCTTTTAAATAGAATTGATTTAAATGCAGCTGCTCAGAATTGATTGTATTACGATAAGTATGAGGTATGTTATGATAAAAGAGAAGTCTATCGGTGCGAGCATTGATGAAAGCCCTATCTTATACAAGAGTTTTCGCACGGGCGAGAGTATCGGTTCGGTAAGCGAAGTTACCATCTCCGCAAATCTGCCGCCCATACCCGGGAACCAAGATAAGATAGCTCTTATCGTTAGCAATATCATCGACGCGGATAAAAGAAGATACAGAACGGTCGCCAAAAGGCGAAAGAGTATATCCAAGACGATCCTCCCTTATAAAAACCCAACGGGACGACTTTCGCCCCGTTGAAATTTTAATAATGTGTGATTTTAAAATATTGTGTTTGATACGGATCAGATGATCGTGTCGCTCATGGAAGCGTTGATGCTTTCATCGCCTGCGGAAGAAAGACCGTATGTAGTTGTGAACTTATTCTGTGTCTCTTCTGCGGGTGCGCCGTTTGTAGCGGGACGCATCTGGTCGCCGGAAACGTCAACGTTGGAAGGAGTGATAACGAAAGTGTTGCTTGCAACTCTCTTGAGCTGACCGCCGATAGAGTAAGCTACACCGGAAAGGAAGTCGAGAAGTCTCTTCGCTGTTTCCTTGTTCGTTGCTTCAAGGTTAAGCACTACTGTGCGGCGAGCGATGAGGTGATCTGCGATCTGTTTAACGTTGTTGTAACGATCGGGTTTTACTACCTTGAGTTCGAGAGCAACGCTGTTATTTTCGAGATTTGTTTCGGCAGGCTCGTTATCTTCGTAAGAGGGAGCGTCGTTCGTGTCGTCCTCGATGGGGTAGAGACCGTCGTCTGTATTATCCAATATATTTTTTTTGAAGAAAATGCTCATTTTAATTTTAAACCTCCGGTTTTGATTTTTGTTTATTGTAATATTTTTTGCATTGATGCATATAAATATCTGAAATTTTATAATGTTGATTCAATTATATCATAAGATATATGTATAATGCAATTATTTTTTTATAATTTTAAAAAAATTTATTGCGGAGCGTCTGTTTTTGCGGGATAATGTCGAGGTCCGAAGATTCCGGTGCCGATACGTACAAAATCAGAGCCGAATTTGAGCGCTTCCGAAAAGTTTGCGCTCATTCCCATGGAAAGCAAAGGCTTTTCTTCGGGGAAACGAGGGGCAAACACGTCGTTTGCCAAACGACATATTTCGGTAAAATACGGTGCGTAATCTACGGCATTCTCCATGACGGGCGCAATGGTCATAAGACCTTTTGGAAGTATATGCGGGAACTGTTTAATCTCATCGAGAAAATCTGCGAGTTCATCGGGCATGATGCCGTCCTTTTGCGCCTCTTTTCCGATATTTATCTCCACCAAAACGGGCATATATACGCCGCATTTGGCGGCGCGCTTTTCTATCTCTTTCGCAAGGGATATACACGAAAGGGATTCTATCATATCGACTTTATCGATGATATATTTTACCTTGTTTGATTGGAGAGTTCCTATCATGTGGAGCTTTGCATCTGGTAACGAACGAACACATTCGTAATGCTCCAAAAGCTCCTGGACTTTGTTTTCGCCGAAGTATCTGACACCGCAATCATACGCTTTGCGTATCTCGCCGTCGCTTCGCGTTTTTATCGCCGCCATGAGGTGCGCGTTGGGGTAGTCTTTCATCTTTTCTTTGATGTTAGATATATTTTTTTCTATCAGGTCGAAGTTGTCAGCCATAATATTTCGCCTTCTTTAAATTAAAATTTTAATCATAACCAATGACCTTTCCGTCATACAGATCGTTGTCGCCGAGGACGATTCTGTCGTATGCGGAAATATAGCCTGAGCTTTGCGTTTCGGATACTATGCAATAGCCGTCTTTTTCAAAAAGTATATCCGCTTTTCTTATGCGGCAAACGCCTTTTTTCATTATGTAAACGCAGGTCTGCCCGTCTATCACTCGTATCTGAGAAGAGGGGACCCTAAGTCCGCTCGTCTCTGCGAAAGCTATCTCCGCTCGCTGAACTCTGGAAAAATCGAAATCTTTCGGCACGGAGGTGCAGGAGAATACCAAAACGACCTCTCCCGTGGTATGGTCGGAAAGCTTTTTCTCAGCGAAAAGTTCCATCTCGCCGTCGTGGGAATTATCGGTAAACGTAATATTGTAATATTTATCTGCGGTTATTTCTTCGGAAACTTCCGCCGTTGTCTTACAAACGAAGTACCATTTAAAGCTTGTCGCTATCTTGCCGGAAGCGCTGTATGTAGTTGCGGGCGAGGACTGCTTTAGCAAGTCGAAAGACTCTATCGTCAAGTCTTTTGCCGCTTGAGCGGTAAAGATATTTTCGTATCCGTCCGTAAACGAGTAAAAATAGCCCGATTCAGCCGTTGTGATCGTAGAGGAAACGGCAGAAAGAGATGAGAGGAGCAACGTTTGTTCAGCACGAAGCTCGGTAAGCTTTGAATTGTAGTTTGAACTGTTGCTCTCTATCAGCGCGCGCTGATGGAGCAAGACCAAAAGCTCTTTTTCCGCTGTTTGCACGAAAGCCATGTTTCCGCTCGCGGTCTTTTGCGCTATCTCAGCGCGAATATTGGCTATGCGCGAATCGATGGAGGTAAGCTCTTCCGATTCGGATACGACGCTGTTTTCAAGCACTTCTATTTTGTAATCCAGCTCTGTAAGCCTTTGCTCTATCTCGCTGTTCTCTATAAAATACGAATTTGCGATAACGCTGTTCACCGCGACTTTCTCACCGTTTTCTCGCGTGTAGGTACATATGCCGCCAGAGCCTGAATATATGACCGTTTCATCTCGAAAGATGTATCCCGTAAGATTGAGCGTGTGCGGTTCGGTAACGCGAGTTACGGTGAAGAGCTGCGTTTTCGGCGAAAACGAGCTTGCTATGTGATATACGAGATAGACCAAAAACAACAAGCAAAGAAGCGCGCTTGCTATGATCTTTTTTTGTTTAGATCTTATCATATCTGCTCCTTTATTTGTTATTTTAGTTTATCCTCTGTCGTCGGAGACGATCTTTTCCGCGGCTGAATAAAGCTCTTCTTTTGAACTGTAATCATCGGGATAGAGCCAATTTATCGCTTTGTTGCGTAAGAACCAAGTAAGCTGACGCTTTGCGTAATGTCTTGTGGCGAGCTTTACTTTATCTGCGGCGATGTCCATCGGCTCTTCGCCGCGAACGCAAGGTAGCATCTCCTTGTAACCGATGGCGTCGTAAGAGGTCGAGCCTTCCTTGAGAAAGCCTTTTTCATATAAGCTCTTCACTTCGTCGAAAAGACCGTTTTTCATCATGATATCGACGCGCATATCTATGCGAGCATAAAGTTTTTCTCTGTCGCGGTAATTGAGCGCAAGCATCGTGCATGGAACGGAGGAAGAGTTCTCGCGAGCTTTTTTATCCCATTCCGTCTTTGTCATTCCGCTGACTTTGATTATCTCGAGCGCGCGGATAACGCGCTTTACATTGTTCATATGTATCTTTTCCGCGGCTTCGGGGTCTTGTTCTTGCAATATGGCATGGAGAGCGGCGTTGCCGCGTTCGTTTGCGATATCCGCAAGGTACGCGCGATATCCTTCGTCCGCTTCCAATTCGCCGAATTTCGTATCGGTCAGCAGTGAATCAAGATAAAGTCCCGTGCCGCCGCAAAGTATGGGTGTCTTTCCTCTGGAACGTATCTCTGCGATGATATCGTTTGCTTTCGAAGTGAAATCAGCCACGGAGAAATTTTCCGTAGGCTCGGCGACGTCTATCATATGATGTGGTACGCGCAAAAGTTCTTCCTTTGTCGGTTTAGCCGTGCCGATGTCCATGCCGCGATATATCTGCATAGAGTCGAACGACACTATCTCACCGTCAAATCGTTCGGCGAGATGGAGCGCAAGGTCGCTTTTGCCGCTCGCCGTCGGTCCTGCAACGGAAATAAGTTTTTGTTCCATGATATTCCTTTTCTTTTTGATGTTCTCTAATTATCGGCGAATAATGATCCTTATAAGAGAGCGAAAAGAAAATTTCGCTCTCCGTTAGGGATCATCATACTATCAACATAGCATCGCCGAACGAGAAGAATTTATATTTTTCTTCGATTGCTTTTTGGTATGCGTCCATAACAAAATCTTTTCCCGCAAGAGCCGAAACGAGCATTATGAGTGTGCTTTCGGGAAGATGGAAGTTTGTGATGAGCATATCGACTGCTTTGAATCTATATCCGGGGTAGATGAATATGCCTGTGTCCGCGCTCTGCGCGATGACGGTGCCGTCATCGAGAGAGGAACTTTCGAGCGTTCTGCACGATGTCGTGCCTACGGCGATAACTCTGCCGCCGTTTTTGCGAGCATTGTTTATCTTATCCGCGGATTCCTGAGATACCGTGAAAAATTCGCTGTGCATAACGTGGTTCTGTATCTCCGCTTCTTTTACGGGACGGAACGTTCCGAGTCCGACGTGAAGCATTACGGGGGCTATCTCAACGCCCATGGTGCGTATCTTTTCAAGAAGCTCTTCGGTGAAGTGCAGACCTGCCGTGGGGGCGGCTGCGGAGCCTTCTTCGCGCGCATATACCGTTTGATAATCGTCGTTGTTTTTGAGTTCCGCCGTGATGTAAGGAGGGAGGGGCATCTTGCCGATCTCGTCGAGAATGGAATAGAGCGTGTTGCCGCCTGCGCGGTCGTAATCGAATTTCACTATTCTGCAACCGTCATCTGTTGCTGAAAGTATGGTCGCTTTGAGTTTTCCGTCGCCGAAGATGACTTCCGTACCTTCGTGAAGTCTTTTGCCCGGACGAGCGAGAACTTCCCAAGTGTCGAGTTCCTTTTGACGTAAGAGTACAAATTCAACATCTGCGCCGCCTGAGCTTACTTTTTTGCCGTATATACGCGCGGGGATAACTTTGGAATCGTTTATAACGAGTACGTCGCCGGGGCGCAGATAATCCGTGATATCGCGGAATATCTTGTGTTCTATTGTTTGGTCTTTTCTGTTGAGGACCATAAGACGAGCTTCGTCGCGTTTTTCGTACGCGTGCTGAGAGATAAGCTCTTCGGGAAGGTCGAAATTAAAATCGCTTGTTTTGAGATCTGTTTTTGTAAGTTCGTTTTTTATCATGATAATTTAAACACCACTGTCATTATTTTCTTGATTTATTGTTCTGTATATTTAATTTATTATATCATTATTTTTGCTCGGTGGCAATATCTATTTTGATTCTTCATCAATTCTTCACAGCTTTTATCGATAAAAAATAAAATACAACTCGCACTTATCATGCGAGTTGTATTTCTTCTATCTCATGTTCCGCTTCGTACCGCGTGCAAACGCAAGCGCGATAGCCTTGGATACATTTAATTTCTTTGAAAAAAGCGTCTTCTTGAAGTATCTCGTTTTCGAATATCGACGCTTTGCCGCGGTGAAAATCACAGCGCAACGCTTTAAGACCGATTGAAAAACCCGTGCCGCGCATCTTTACATAGCTTTCGCGTATCGTCCAAAGGCGACAAAATGATGTTTTCGGGTCGGGAGACATCATTATTGCGTTTTGTTCGGGGACGGAGAAGAATCTGCCCGCGATGTTCATAAGGTCGCATCTGCTCGCCGTATTTTCGATATCCGCGCCACATTCCGTGTTCGATACGGTGCATATGACCATTCTGCCGCTATGGGAGACATTGAAAAATCTATCGTTATCACCCGCAAGCATCGGTTTTCCGTTTTCGCCGATAGTTATATTCGGCTCTTTTATGTCGAAAACTTTTTCAAGGGCATAGTCGCGCAAAAGCTCGGCAACAAGAAGCTCGGCTTTTGAGATATTGGAGCGGACACGTTCTATGCGTAAGCGACGAGCTTCCGATACGTTGCCGAGTTTTTCGACAAAGCAGGGCAAGAGCGCGTCGTTTTCCGCATCGTAAAATCTATCTGTATTTGTGAAAAATGTTTTTGCAAAATAGGACATTGCCATCTCTCCGTTTTTTGATATATTATACTTTTAGGATATCACATATCAAAAGCGGTGTCAACACG
>CAZFTE010000015.1:0-32910 GCA_964521785.1 uncultured Lachnospiraceae bacterium | reverse complement strand
GCATGATCGTATCAAGGTCTATCACAACGATCGGTTCTTTCGTGTTGCGGTCAAAAAGAACGTTGTTAATGCCGGGTTTTGAGATATTCACACTGAACTGACCGAATTTCTCGGTTTTCAGAAGTTCCGTAAAGCTTCCCCTATCGTCACAATTCATTTTGAGCGTGAACGACGCTTTTTCTTTCGGAAGATAGCTGAGATAGGTACGGTATAGCTTTTTGGCGAAGCTGCCCGCCGGAATTTCGGGTATTACAAGGGTGCTTGTCTGTGCTTTAAAACTGTCCAGCAAGTCCACAATCTCGCCAAGCGTTACCTTATGAGTTATCGGCGCGGCGCAATATTTACCGTCATCGCAAAGCACGGTGTCGATACCGTCGAACGTGCAATGATGTTCTTTTTCTTCCAGCGCATCAAGCATTTCGCTTACAAGGTCATCAATATACAACAGTTCAAGCTGTGCATTTCTATCGTTCACCGTAATAGGCAGATCGTTTGCGATATTGTTGCAGAATGTCGCAACGGCAGAGTTATAATTCGGTCTGCACCATTTCCCGAAAAGGTTCGGAAAGCGATACACCAATACCTTTGCGCCCGTTTCTTCGCCGTACTTAAAGACAAGTTCCTCACCCGCCTTTTTGCTTCGACCGTAATCGCTGTCATATCGTCCGATGCAGGTTGCTTGGATAGAGGACGAAATCATGACGGAGCAAGTGTTGTGATGCTTTTTGAGGTTATTCCGCCTGGCAATAAGCCATACTTTGATCTAAACAAACACACCTTTTAGCATACTTAAAACCGTTAAAATATGCCTGAATCAATGTCCCGTTAAGAACTGACTTTATTCCCTTTTGTATCTTAGAATTAGGAATATACGCTTGCTTGAGTACATTAACCTGCGGCGGAATCAAAGATAAGAGAGCACCCTGATTCTTATATAGCAATAAATCGACATCATATTTTTCGTAATCCAATTCATTTAACAGGGATAATAAACCTGTTGTACTCCCTCCAATAGACATATCGTAATAAACAAACAATACCTTTTTCTTCATACCTACTTCCCAAACTTACATACGTTGAATATCACTTATAATCTGCTCACCATTTCTAACTTCGCACAAAACTCGGTTCAGTTCTTTATCACACGCAACATAAAAAGCCGTTGTATCCATTTTTTTATATTTCGTATAGATATCATTCGCAAAAGTATCGCTTGCAGGATCAAACAAAAAACCCACCCCTGCACGCTGAACACATTCACCCATAAAGGAATTCGGCATACATACCTGCGGGATACGGAAAATCAGACCGTCATAATACTTATTTCCCATTGCAAGCATCATATTGTTGTCGCAAAATATATTGTGAATAATGTCCGTTTGTCGAACGAAATCATATCTCTGCTCAGGAGTGTATTCACCGTGAAAGAACACGTTATCGGCATTTAATTCCGTAGCATACGCTTTCAAATTCAAGGCAACCTGCTGTTCTCTGCCGTAATAGTGAAGCTCAAAGCGGCTGTCCGCCGCAATCTTGCGTATGATTTCCTTATTTATCTCCTCGTTACGAATAAAACCCCAAAAAGCAATTCGTACTTTGTCTGACGGAATACCGTATTTTTCCCGTTCATCTCTGTGCTCAAGCGAATCAAGCAACAAATTATGCGATGTGTAGATTCTATCTTTACAGTCTGCGGGTAGAAAACATCTAAAAGCATCACTGCTGACGAAAGTGGCATGGGCGTTTCTCGTAATCGACGCCACAATGTTTTTGAATGGAGAAAAAGCCTCGTAAGTGGAATCCCGATAATCGAATACAAAGACAAAAACGGAACGTGGTATGTCTCCGCAAGATATACCAACTGGAAAGGCGAAGCGGATCGCAAAGTAAGAAAACTTGATCGATATGCAAAAAGACCGGCAGTTATATTAGCCTATGTGTTAGGCGGAATAATGACATTACATTTTGGTGCGGAAATATTTTTGATTTCAAAAGATTTATTAATCGGGCTTGCTCTTGCAATATTTGGGACTTTTGGTATGGCGCTCAATTATCCGCTATATGAAAAACTACTCAACAAAGCAAAGCGACGGTACGCTTTTGAGATTGTTGAACTTGCGAAAGACATCTGTAGATATAGCAATTAAAATGATGATAAGCGTCGCTGTTTTGGCGGCGTCTATTTTTCGAGATTAACAAAACAAAAACATTTCTCAAAAAAATCACAAACAACCGCAAGGTATAATATACTCACAAAATCAAGAAAAGGAGATTACTGATATGTCTAAATTCGTAGAAGCAAATGAAAAGATCGCTGAGGGTGTAACTGAGGGTATGCAGAAAATCGAAGATGGTGTCGTTGGAGGATACAAGAAGATTGAGGACGGCGTTGTCAGTGGATTCAAAAAGATTGAAGATAAATTCACTGAAAAGTTTTTGAATGAAGATGGCACTCTGAAAACCGGCAAGGTTGGTGATGCTGTTGTTGAGGGCTACCACAAGGTTTCTGATGGAATCGTTGACGGTTTCACAAAAGTTACCGACAAGTGCGTTGAAAAGCTCTTTGCCAAAGAGGGCGAAAGCGTGGAAGATGCCAAGAAAAGACTTTCCGGTGATGAATAACAACGAAAACGGGAGGATACCAATGGAAAAAGATACAACTTTTATTTACAGCTATTCCGCAAAGGAAAATAAAGAAGTTCAAGAAATCAGAAAGAAATATCTCCCGCAGGAAGAAAGCAAACTGGATGAGTTAAAGCGATTGGATTCTGTCGTGCAGACATCGGGAATGATGGAATCGCTCTGCGCCGGAATCGGCGGTGCTTTGATTTTCGGAATGGGTTTATGTCTGACAATGAAGATCATCAGCAACGGGATTTTCTTCATGATTATCGGAGTTTTGCTCGGTTTGATTGGTATGATCGGTATGCTGTCCGCCTATCCGGTATATCGCCGAATCTTCAACAAAACAAAAGCGAAATACTCTCCCCGCATTCTGGAACTTGCGGAAGAACTAAGCAAGACCACTAATTGAGCAACTACTATGGAGGAAAAACAACATGAATAGTCTTTTGAAGAATACCGCAAAGTTTGCACTTGGAACCTGCTTTACTTTAGGTGCTGTCGCTGTTGCAGCAACTGTCGTGGCTGGCAGTAATATCGGCAAGATAGTGTCTGCCGGTTTCAAGGGAGCCAAAAATGCTGTTGAGGAAGAAATAGCTGCGCTGAAAGAAAATGCTACTTCGGACGAGACCACAATGTTTACTGATACCAAGGAAACATCTGCGGAGAACGTAGAAACTTCTCCTGCCGATTTTGAGAATTAATAAAACTCAAACGTTTCTCAAAAATTTCAAAAACATTCGCAAGGTATAATGTATTTGTAGATTAAAGAACGAAGGTTTTAACAATGAATAGAAACGATCAGGAATTTCTCGTGCAGAAGATTCGCAGTCAGTACACCGAAAAAGAAAGCACCGAGCTTGACGCTTTGCGTGAACTGGAGGCAAAGGTGAAAAGACCGGCAAATGTCTTTGCTTATGTGTTCGGCAGTATCAGCGCAATCATCATGGGTGCCGGCATGAGTCTTGTAATGACCGATATTGGAGCAGCGGTAGGCATTGCGGAACCGATGTTTCCGGGCATCATCATCGGCATTGTGGGTATGTTTATGGCAATAATCAATTATCCCATTTATAAAGGTATTCTCGGCTCACGCCGCAAAAAATACGCAGATAAAATCATCGCACTCAGCGACAAAATTATGAAAGGTTAAAGGTGAAAGACAATGGCAAATTTTCTGAAGAAAGCATTCGCAGACATGAAGGAGTCCGCAAAGGCACAGCACGAGGTAGATAAGGCTAATATGGCTGCGGTTAAAGCTGAGTCCAAGGCACAATGGGAAGAAGCCAAGGCAATCGGCGATCCTAATCGTCGCAAGGCTGTTTTCCAAGCAGAACGTGATGCTCAGATTGCAGAGGCAAATGAGCGCAAAGCAGCAGCGGAAGCCCGCATTGATGCTGTAAAGAAAAACTAATCATTGCTCGATAGGCGAAACGGCATTTTGCCGTCTTGCTTTTCGGCGTTTTAGGAGGAGTGATTATGAAGCGAAAATACAGCTATTTTGACGGCAAAAAACAGACGGAACGGGAGTATTCCTATATCCCATTTCGATATATACTTGCCGTGTTTATTACTCTGCTTGAGGTTCTTGCTGTCATCGGCATTGTGGTCGCACTTTGTTATTATGTGCCGTACTTTTATCTTGCAGCGTGGGCAACAGAGATATTCTGTGTTATCCGCATCATTGCTTCCGATGACAATCCCGACTACAAGGTGCCGTGGCTTTTGTTTGTGTTGATCGTCCCCATTGCGGGTTTTATGCTGTACTTCATGTTCTATTCCAGAACGCTTCAAAAGAAGTTTATTAAGCGGTTGGATGAACTGAAAAAATGCACATACAAAGCGGAAGATAACTCACACCTTATGAAATTGGAAGCGGAAAGTCCTGCGGCAGCTTCGCAGGCAAAAATGCTGACGCAGATAGCGGATACGCATATTTTTACAAATACAAAGCAAGAGTATTTTCCCCTTGGCGAGGATATGTATGCAAAAATGCTTTGTGATCTTGCATCGGCTGAATATTTCATCTATATGGAGTATTTCATTGTTGAGGAAGGCAAGTTCTGGAACTCTATCCTGGAAATACTCAAACAGAAAGTGGCAAGCGGTGTTGAAGTTAAGGTGCTATATGATGACATCGGCTGTATGATGACGCTCCCCGGTGACTATCATAAAACGCTCAGTTCTTATGGAATTGAAGCCACGCCATTTTCCAGACTGAAAGGAAATGCCGACAGCGAATTTAATAACCGCAGTCACCGAAAGATTTTAGTGATTGACGGAAAAATCGGTTACACCGGCGGCGTAAACATTGCGGATGAATATATCAATGAAATCGAAAAATACGGTCACTGGAAAGATACTGCTATCCGTCTTGAAGGTGAAGCAGTATGGGAGCTAACAAAGTTATTTATTGTTGATTTTGGTATCAATATCAGAAAATTACCACAGCCAAGAAACGACCTCTATCCCAAACAACCGGACATTCAAGCGGACGGGGATGTGATTCCTTTCGGTGACGGTCCTCATCCGATTTACGAGCGTCGTGTCGGCAAAAGCGTTATTCAAAATATGTTGGCAAGTGCTTATCGCTATATGTATATGACAACGCCATATTTGATTATAGACAATGACTTGTGCCTAAGTATCGAAAATGCTGCTTTGCGTGACGTAGACGTTCGTATTATCGTCCCCCATATTCCAGACAAGAAGCTCATTTTCGGTATGACACGGAGCTTTTATCACCGCTTGATGGAAGCAGGTGTGCGAATTTACGAATATGAGCCTGGATTCATTCACGCCAAGAGTTATCTTGCAGATGATGAGGTGGCTATGATCGGCACGATCAATTTGGACTACCGTAGCCTTGTCCACCATTTTGAAAACGGTGTATGGATGTATAAGTGTGAAGCAGTCAGCGCATTAAAAGCAGATATGCTTGCCACGCTTAACAAGTGCATCGAGGTAACACCGGATATGTTGAAAACAAATCTGCTGCAAAGGTTCATCCGTGCAGTGGTTAGAATATTTGCACCAATGCTATAAAGGAGAAGAATCTATGAATGCGATTGAAATTAGAAATCTTTCAAAGAGCTTTCGCGGGATGTATGCTGTTGACCATCTCAACATGACTGTTCCCGTAGGCAGTATCTACGGTTTTATTGGCGAGAACGGCGGCGGCAAGTCCACGACTACTGTATTTGATCGGCTCTATGCTTGGCGGTGCGATTGCGGGACTTTCCTTTGATCTTCACGGACTGACCGCAGGAAACCTTGTGATGTGTATGCTCGCCAAGGTTTTTCTGATGCTTGTATTTGTTTCCATCTTCGTACTGATCAGCGTTGCGGCAAAGCAGAAGGCGTGGCTTGCACTGTGCGGCTCTCTTGGCGGCGGAATGCTGCTCTTTATGATGGTTTCGATGATTACGCCCCTTGGCTCAACGATTATCAATGTTGCCCTTTGTCTTGCAGGAGGCGTGTTGTTCGCTGTCGGCTTGGAATTGGCAAGTAAGGCTGTATTGAAGAAATCAAGTTTAGTAGAGAGCGTGGTTGGTAAAGTTTCCATATTTACCGTTAAGATACGGAGGACATAATATGGACCGGAAGAAAATCGTGAAAGCCTTATTGTTTCCGCACATCGCAATTATGATTATTCTGCTTCCTATCGCAACGGCGTTTTTGGTATATTCTTTAGTGTTTATGGGTTCAGATTTCATCATCGCCATCATGTTCTATGTGCTTGCTTTTTACACTCTGATGATTTGGACGCTGAAAGTTCCGTATATAATTAAGTTTTTCAAACACTTCAAGGAAGAAAATAAATACGCAAGACGGTGGCAGGATGATGACAGGCTCAGAGTAAATGTATCCCTTTACGGTACGCTGATTTGGAACACGGCTTACGCACTTTTGCAGCTCGAATCGTATTCCACGGATTGTTTTGGACATTGTATGGATTGTAGAGTTTTCCTGCCATCATGCGTTCGTTATTCGTCATTTGAGACCTCAATTTGAATTTTTTATTGGATGAATCATTTTCCCATTTTTCTGATTGACACGGGAACTTCATTTTTTACATAAGTTTCCCATACATTCATTCGATCAGATTCATCTATCTGTCGGATTACTTTAGCCGGCACACCGGCAACAATGCTGTTGGGAGGAACATCCCGAAGAACAACTGATCCTGCCGCAACAATACTGTTTTCACCAATCGTCACACCTCCACAGATGGTTGAAGACGAGCAAATCCAGCAGCTATCTTTTATGGTGATCGGCGCAGAATATTCAAGGTCGTGGTATCCATCGGGGTAGTTTGCATTTAATCGTTCTTCTGCCAAGAACGGATGATTCGGTGTTGCCAATGTAACATTTGCCCCGATCCAAACGCCATTGCCCAAAGTAATCGGAGATACATCGAGAAATGTACAGTTGTAATTGACAAAGCATTCCTTGCCCACATGAATGTTTACGCCGTATTCACAGTAAAACGGTGCAAACACACCCAGCCCGTTTCCTTTTGCGGAAGGAATCAGTTTCTCCAAAGCACGCTGTTTTGCTTTTGATCTCCATACAGGAATTCTGTTAAATCTATCGCATCCACACAAACCATGTTTATGCTGTTTTTCAATGTCTTTGCTGGATGAATTATATAGTTTTCCTGCAATCATTCTGTCCCAATCACTGATTCTTTCGTTCATAACAATTCCTCATCTTTCTTATGGGCAGTTAAGTCCTTTACCCATAAATATTTTTTATAGTGCTTGTATGCTGCCGGTACCTTCAATAGCTCATCAAGATTTACAATAAAGAAAACCAATGAAACGGGCAGCTTTAGTACGAATGCTGAGATCAACCCAAGAGGTACGGTAATACACCACATTACAACAGTATCACATCTCAATCCAAACTTTGTATCTCCGCCTGCACAGAAAATTCCTGCAATGGTTGTGCTTGTAATAGCATATCCAATCAAGTTGTAGGAGCATATATACAGCATAATTCTTAAATACTCACTTGAAACTGTGCTAAGATTTACAATATGCAATATAAGTGGGGTAAGTGCAAGAATCACCAATCCGGAGATGCATCCGCTTGCGACCGCAAAACGACACAGTTTTCCTCCATACGCTTTTGCGGTTTCTAAATTTCCGGCGCCCAATTCATTGCCAACAATAATGCCTCCACCGGATGCAATTCCCAGCGAAAAACAGGCGACAAGATTTTTTACAATATTTGCAATAGAGTTAGCCGCAACAGCATCAGATCCCAAATGTCCCATAATAACCGAGTACATTGTAAATCCGATACCCCAGACAATTTCATTGCACAAAACGGGTGTGGTATATTTCCAAAAATCATGGCGAAGTATTTTGTCGTCATGTATGATATTGTCTATCCTCAACCGAATACTGTCTTTCCTTTTTGTCTTTGCAATACACCATGCCACTTCGACAATTCGTGATATAACCGTGGCAACCGCTGCTCCTACAATTCCCATTTGCGGAAATCCAACCAATCCAAAAATAAGAATAGCATTCAATATGATGTTTATAACCACACTCATACAGCTTATGACACTTGCTGTTACCGCTTTTCCGGTGTTCTTTATGATACAGAGGTAAATCTGTGAAACCCCTGTCAAAAAGTATGAGAATGATACCATGCGTAGGTAAGTAGCTCCATAATCAATGAGAATTTGCTCATTTGTAAAAATTCGCATTAGTGTTTTAGGAACACACAGTCCGGAGAGAAAGAACAAAAAAGAAATTATGGCGGTTATTTTCATAACATACGCAAATATATGTTCTACCATTACCGGCTCCTGTTTGCCCCAATATTGTGCGGCAAACATTGATAAACCTATGGTCATTGCTGCAAGAAACAGATTTTCAACAAAAGTTATCTGGCTTGCGAGTGAAACGGCTGACATTGCATCTTGCGATAATTCTCCAAGCATTATTGCATCTGACGCACTTACAAGTGCCAGCATAAATTGTTGAAATGCGATTGGCAAAACCAAGTGAATTAGTTTTTTTATAAAACTTATATTGTCGATTTTAGAATTCATTTAATTATCTCCTATTTGAATTTCCGTGCTTTTTAAGGACGAGCAGTTGACACAGAATGCATACTATTTTATAATTATACTGTATTTGCAAGTTTAAATCTATCATAATACGACTGCTTTTTATAACAATCCTGCGAGGTATATGCAAAATGTTCATGGAAGTAAACGCTGATTATTCCGAAAAACTCCACTATGACTATTATAATTATCCCATTTATGTTCAAGAAGGGAAATTATCCGATTACCCTGATTATCGAGCATTGGCACATTGGCACGATGACATTGAATTAATTTATATACTTTCCGGCGAAATTCAGTATAATATAAACGGAGAAATTATATCCATTCGGCAAGGAAACGGGTTATTTGTGAATGCAAGACAGATGCACTTTGGTTTCTCCACAAATAAGACAGAATGCACTTTTATATGTATCAGAATTCATCCAATGCTTTTGTGCATGAATGCACAATGTGAAAAGGATTTTATTACCCCAATTTTAACTAACACGAGTATTCGTTATATACCGTTCATACATGAAATTGAGTGGCATCAAAAACTCCTTCAATATATACCGTTGATAAATAGCGTAAAGAACTCTAAAACGGCGCAGCTTAAAATCAATAGCTATTTACTGCAAATATGGTCACTGCTCTATGAAAATACTCCTTGCACAAGTAAGAATTATATGAACCACTCCGATTTTTCTGATTTAAATGATATGATCAGTTTTATACAGCGTAATTACGCCGAAAAAATTACATTATCGGATATTGCATCGTCGGCAAATGTTGGTCAAAGCAAGTGTTGCAAACTATTTTCAAAATACCTTGGTCAAACGCCAAACGATTACTTGATAGACTATCGGTTACAAAATTGCGTAGAGTTGCTTCAAAGCACGGATATGTCTATAACAGAAATATCTGTTGCGACCGGGTTCGGAAGTGGCAGTTACTTTGCAGAAACATTCCGAAAGAAGTATGGCACTACACCAACTAACTACAAGAAAAAATTTAATAATTCCTGATTATTTGCTATAAAATCCTTGTATTTATCAAGAATTTATGGTAAAATAAAAATATTAAGATGAAAACCACCCGAAACAACTATCAGACACTCGTCACGGCGTTTATCACCGCTGATAAGATTTTGATAAGCATCCATTGTACAGCTAAGATAATATGGGCAATCAAAGCAATCAGAATAGCAGGTACGATATTTCATAAACATAATTGTTTAAGTCATAGGCATCTGCAACGAGTGGGAATAATACCAAAAGATCCAACAATTAAGTAATATAAATATTACATCAAGCCCGTACTGAAGAAACATCAATACGGGCATATCAATATATTATTTCTAAAGGAGACAGCGACTATGAACACAAAATTTCAGGGAATTTTTACGGCACTTCTCACTCCGTTTGACAAAAACGATAAGATCAATGAAAAAGCTCTCGAAAAACTTATCAAACACAATCTCGACATGGGCGTTCGCGGCTTTTATGTAGGCGGAACGACAGGCGAAGCTTTCCTTCTCTCCAAAGACGAGCGCAAGCAGGTCTTGGATATAGCTAAAGCGTGCGCTCCCGACGCAACCCTTATCGCGCACATCGGCTCCATCAATGAAGCAGAGGCTCTCGAACTTGCAGCTCATGCCGAAACATTGAAGTATGACGCGATATCCTCCGTATCGCCTTTCTATTACAAATTCACATTCGAAGAGATAAAGAACTACTATTACCGCATTGCAAACAGCGTTTCTCTTCCCACGTTGGTATACCACTTTCCATCCTATTCGGGCGTAAATATGGGTATCGACGAAATGGCTCAGTTCTTGGAAAACGACAGATTCATGGGTATGAAATTCACATCAAACGATTTCTTCACGCTCGAACAGTGCAAAGCAAGATTCCCCGACAAGATAGTATACAACGGCTTTGACGAAATGTTCCTTTGCGGCATCGCTATGGGTGCGGACGGCGGCGTGGGAAGCACATATAACTTTATGGCTGACAAATTCGTTAAGATACAGAAATTGTTCGCCGAAAACAACGTACTCGAAGCTCAGAAGATCCAGAAAGAAGTCAACAGGATCATCGCTATTCTTTGCAAGATCGGCGTAATGCCCGCAGAAAAAGAAGTCCTTACTCAGCTCGGTTTCGACTTTGGCGAATGTCGTCATCCTTTCGGTGCGCCCAACGCAGAACAGAAAGAACTCATAGCAAAAGAGATAATTCCTTTCATAACAAAATGCAACTAAAATATACGGAGAAGTTTTATGAATACACCGTTCTTTAAACTTTTGGACATTTGGCGCCCCACAGAAACGTATAAATGCCACAGAATACCGGGTATGCTCGTTACAAACAAAGGAACTTTGATCATATATTGCGAAGCAAGACGAAACAGTAGCGACTGGGCTTTGATGGATATCCTTTTGCAACGCTCGGAGGATCACGGCGAAAATTTCAGCGCTCCTTTTATACTCGCGAGCGGCACGGAAGAGCATCATACCGTAAACAACCCAGTTATGATGCAGGATAAAAACGGACGTATACATTTTCTGTATTGCGAAGATTACACCATCAACGGCGGCAGAGCTTTAAGACGTTACAGCGATGATGACGGCATAACGTGGAGCGAACCTATCGATGTTACCATGTACACAGATCCCGACTATCACAACGTATTTGCTTTCGGTCCCGGACACGGCATAATAACGAACGACGGTACGCTCGTTGTTCCCGTTTGGATGGTTCCGAAAGATTACAATGAAGCCCTTGAGTCTCATTGCCCGTCCGTTTTAAGCACGTTTTACAGCAAAGATAACGGCGAAACATGGCAGATAGGCGATATTCTCGGCTCCGTTTCCGATGTATACAGCCCGAACGAAACAGTTGCCGCGCTTACGTCCGATGGCAATGTGTATCTTAATATCCGCTTTAAAGGTCATTGCCGCGCAAAAGCATACAGCAAAAACGGCTATTCTGATTGGACCGATTACGCTTCAGACATCGACCTGCCCGACCCCGAATGTTTCGGCTCCGTCGCCGCATATAACGACGGAGTTAGACCTTATACGCTCATATTCGCAAACTGCAACACCACCAACGAGCGAACGCACGTAACCGTGCGCGCAAGCGTCGATAACGGACATACTTATCCCATCTCGCGCTTACTTGACAAGGAGCGCGGCGGTTATGTCGAAGTATCGACGGATAATGCGGCGCGTCTTATTTACGTTCTTTACGAGGACAGATTCGGCACGACAGATCATTTGGCTATATTTAATTACGAATGGCTCACGGAAGAAAACTGAGTTTTTACACAGACCCGCGTCTTGGGACGCGGGTCTTCTCTATGTTCAAATATGTAGACCAGACAAATGTGATAATATGTGTGACATTTTTTGTGATATGATTACATTTTTTGCCTTGTTTTTTTGAAATAAATGTATTTCATCGAAAACGATTTTATGATATAATACTAACAGAGATATAGATTCTTTTCATATGAAAAGATTTTATCTATACTAAAGGAGGTATTGCAATGAAAAAGAAAATAGTCTCTTTGTTTCTTACCACGTGTTTGCTGGTTTCGTCTTTAGCGCTTATGGTATCTGCATCCGATTATAACGCAATGTATTGCGATGGTATCAACGCAGAGGATATGCAGTTTTCTAATTCAAATGATACAGATACAAGCAATGCCAAAGGTGAGATCATTCTTACACGTCATTCCGACGGAACAGTTACGAAAAAATTTTATGATGATTCCGAATTATCGACAACAGACAGCGATGGAAAACAGCAGAGCCTTTCGGAATATTTCCCCGACTGTCAAATTATTACTGCCGTAGTAACATACGATAAATACGGCAGAGATATTACAGAGTAACAAAAATATTGAGCGGTCACTCATTTTCCGTTGAATTTGATCTTGTGATCGATTGAATTTCATTTTTTTGATCTATAAAGAAAAAATCCCTTCGCTTTATCCTATCGGTGGATATCAGCGAGGGGATCATCTTTATAGAACAGTGTTTTTCGCAAAAAAACAAAACAAAAGACCACCTTGCGGTGGTTACATATCTTCCGTTGGACTCGCTTTTCTGTGGAAAAGCCACGGCGGAAAAAAGCCCATTTAGGGCTTTTTCAGTCTCCGCCTTTCGAGTCCTCTATTTTATGAGCCAAAACAAAAGACCACCTTGCGGTGGTCTTTTGTTTTGGCTGGGATAGTTGGACTCGAACCAACGAAATGCAAGAGTCAAAGTCTTGTGCCTTAACCGACTTGGCTATATCCCATTAACGGTATTATTATACACATTTTTTTGACTCTTGTCAAGAGAAAGATATTATTCTTTTTCCATATATCTAAAAATCGAATACAATATTTGTACAGCATCTGCGCGAGAAAGTGCTTTTTCGCCAATATTGCCATGATAAATATCGACATTCGACAAAACGGCAAGCGCGTCATATCCGTCATCGTCCATAACGGCGGCGGCAACATCATGCTCAATTATATCAAGACCCTCCAGCGCCGCTATACGACACACGATAAGTGCCGCTTCTTCATCGGTTATAGCTTTATCGGGCATAAAACATCTGCCGTTTTCCGTGTTTATTCCGACGGCAAGCCCCAACGCGCTTGCGGTAGCGATATATTTTTGCTCGTATGGTGCAAAATCAGCTTCATCGGCAAATCCGCTCTTTTCGGCTTTCGACCCTATGCCCGCCGTTTTCATCGCCATTATCAAAAAATCGGAGCGAGTAACGGTGCCGTTCGGCTTGAACACTCTTACAGAGCCGTCGAAAGAACCTAGCATTATATCATTTTCAAAAAGGACCGCCGCGGCAAGATGGAGCGCCGAGCCTTCCATATCGGAATAAACGATATTTTTTTCGTTCTTTTCCACGTTCACGGTAATTGTAGAAACATTGGAAACGTTTCCCGCGCTATCGGTAACACAGAACGAGAATCTGTCTTTGCCGTAAAATCCATCGTCTGGAGTATACCTATATGCACCGTTTTTTTCATCAACTATCTCAACAGTACCGTGCGAAGCGCCCGAAACTATCGAAAATCTCAGTTCTCCGCCCTCGCTATCCTCCGCTAAAAGCACAGAAAACACGGTTATTCCCGCCATATCCGAAATAGTATCGGATCTCGTCATCGGCGCAAGGTCTATGCGTTCCTCTGTCATCGAGATCACACAAGTAAAGCTGTTTTGATATTCGCTCTCAAGAGGGATAAAGCAGAATTTCGCGCTCACCCCGCTTGCCGACGGAACAAAGCAAAGCTTTGATATATCCTCTTCGGATATGACATCTCCGAGCAAGACCTTGTGCTCGCCGAGCATCAGCGTGCCTGAACCCGCTTCAGGCAAAGATGTTATCTTTAAAGCGGAAACAGCTTTTACCCCCAATATATTTTTAAAATCCTCCGTGGAAAAAGCGATAGTGTTTTTTGCCACTCCGCTCTTTTCCATGACCACGCTTTGCTGTATGACCGATATTCCGGGCGATATAAGCGCCGCGCTGACAGAGACCGATGTGCAGAGCATAAAAGAAGCTAACATTGCAGAGATCAATATCTTTTTCATCATATTCATCCTTTCTTTGGCAAAATATTGCCTGATATCGTTTGTATTGTTGCCATCATTCCATGCTGTTATTCAAAACGCCTATATAATATTTAAGGAAGAGATATGCAGAGGGAATTTTTTCCTCTTTTTTCACTTAATACGTATAAAGTCATAAAAACGGCGCAATAATACTCACATAACAAAACAAAAAAGCACGGCAAAAGCCGCGCTCAAAAAGGAGTCATTATTATGAAAGGTCTCACAGTATTCACAAGTCTTGTAATCATCGTTTGCATATTCTGCTCATTCATGCCTCTCGGCAACGAAGCCGAGATATATGACAACACGGTACGCTTGCACGTTATCGCCAATTCGGATTCCGAACACGATCAATCCGTCAAGCTTTACGTTCGCGATAATATCTTGGGATATATCGCCGATATCACAAAAGAATGTACCACTGTCGAAGAAGCCGAAAGCGTCATAGCGCAAAACATCTCCGTAATCTGCGACAAAGCGAACGACGCTTTGTCGGAAATCGGCGAAGACAAAGAAATAAGCGTTACGCTCTCCGAAGAATATTATCCCACGCGCCATTACGAAGATTTCAGCCTCCCTGCGGGAAACTACACTTCTCTACGTATAATGATAGGAAGAGCCGAGGGTCAAAACTGGTGGTGCGTCCTTTACCCCGAACTTTGCACGAGCAGTGCTAAAACAGGAGAGACGCTCGTAAAGACAGGCTTTTCCAAAGAGCAGATAGAGATACTCATCGGCAAAGACGAGCCGAAATATCGTTTGAAATTTAAATTTCTCGAGATATTTGAGAAAAGTTTCGCTTGATAAAATCAAGCATATATCCTTCACGCACACCGCACGCCGAAACAGTGGCGTGCTTTGCGCCGAGAAAAGCAAATATCTCCTCATATGCCAATATGCCGGGCATGACCGTCGTCAATCTGTCCGAAAGGCACTTGCGAATGACGGATGCACCGTCCGCGATATCTTTTTCCGCAAAAGCGCGTATCTTTCCGATATCTTCCGCGTCAAAAGTATACCCATCAAAGTTTTTAACATCGGTGTTGAGCATAACGGAATGTAACTTCGCTATGGCGCGACCCGTGCCGCCGATGAGATATATATTTTCCCCCTTACCGCGAAAGCTCTCGTTCTCGCAAAGCACTTTTCTTGTATATGCTTTTATATCGTCAGCCTCTGTTCCTTTCGGGAACAGAGCTTTTTTTATATCGGGAATAAATCTTTTTCCCAGCATAACGCAACCGAGCTGCATACTTGTAAGCGCGTTTGCGCGTTCGCCCTCGAATCGTATCATCTCAGTACTGCCGCCGCCCATATCTATAACGACACCGTGCGAGAACACGTCATCGCCGAAGCGATAGCGTATCGCTTCAAAGTCAAATTCAGCCTCCTGCATACCGCTGATGATGTCTATATCAACACCGAATTTTTTCTTTATCGATGCGATTATCTCCTCCGAGTTTGACAATCCTCTAAGACTCGCCGTAGCGAAAGCGGAAAATTTGTCGCAAAGCACGCTGTTAGCTCTCGCCAAGTAATCGCGTATTATTGCGGTAAGCTTTCCCGCGCCGTCCGCGGAAAGTGCATCGCCCTCTTTATATGAAGCAAGACCCATAAGATTGCGCACAGAATATATCGGCGTAAACTCTCCGCTTTGCGGATCTATATCATATATTATCATTCTGACGCTGTTCGCGCCGATATCCACGATAGCGTATTTAAAAAGATCCATATATCGCTCCGTTTACTTTTTCTTTCTCAGCTTTTCCATGAGCATTCTTGCGTGTTCTCTTCTCGCGCGGACCTCTTCTTCAAGATATATCACGGAAGCTATATTTCCGTTTGCGTCAAATTCCACGTCAAAGATATCGCCCTCATGCACCTCTGTCTTGAATTGCTCAAGAGGTATATCATACGCTCCGTTTCCCTCATCTTCAAGCAAGACCACAAGACCCTCTTCAAAACGATCTACTACTACCCTCATATTTTTACACCGCCTTTTTTTATTAACAACAATATTTTACGGCAAAAACAAGCAAAGCGCAATATTTATTTTTAAAAATATCTGTTTTTTCAAATTAAAATATGTTATAATATATGCAATAAGCCTTGCGAGGCAAGTCTTGGGGCTTTGCCCTTTATGCGCCTTCGCGCATCTGCATCATTGACGGCTTCGTGAAAATGTTCGTGCAAGCACACATTTTCACTTCATGGTAGAATATATACAGTAAGCCTTGCGAGGCAAGTCTTGAGGCTTCGCGAAAATGCGAAAATAACAAAAATAACATTAAATATAAAATCGGAGTAAAAAATTATGTCGGAAAAAGAGCTTTCGGCAAGGATCGCCGAACTTTGCGAAAAAATTAACAGAGCATCAAAGCTTTATTATGTTGACGATTCCCCCGAGATATCGGACTATGAATATGATATGATGTTCCGCGAGCTTAAAGAGCTTGAGGAAACATATCCCCACCTTGCCAAGGAAGATTCGCCCACGAAGCGCGTAGGTGGAGAAGCGCTCACGAAATTCGAAAAAGTTACTCACAGCGTTCGTATGGGTAGTCTTTCCGATGTCTTCTCTTTTGACGAAGCGGCTGATTTTTTGGATAAGATAAATGCCTCTCTCGGACACGAACCGTATTTTTCGGTCGAGCCTAAAATAGACGGTCTTTCCGTCTCTCTCGAATACAGAAACGGAAAACTCACCGTCGGTTCCACCCGCGGCGACGGCATCGTCGGTGAAGATGTTACCGAAAACCTAAAAACGATACGCAGTATACCGCTTTCTCTTCCCGATGAATTACCTCTTTTGGAGGTCCGCGGCGAAGTATATATGCCCAGAAAGAGCTTTGCAAAGCTCAACGAAGAATGCGAAGAAAACGGCACCAAAACTTTTGCAAATCCGAGAAATGCCGCCGCAGGTTCGCTCCGACAACTCGATTCGAAGATAACGGCGAAGCGCAACCTCGATATATTCGTTTTCAATGTCCAACGTTGCGAAGGAAAAGAGTTTTTCTCCCATACGGAAAGTCTTGAATATCTCGCTTCGCAGGGATTTCACGTTATATCGGACAGAAAAAAGCTTCGCGGCAAAGAAAACATACTTAAACGCATATCGGAACTCGGCGAAATACGCCCGAGCTTGCCGTATGATATAGACGGCGTTGTCATCAAAGCGGACGACCTTTCCGAAAGAACGGAGATAGGCGAAAACACAAGCACTCCCAAATGGGCGGCTGCCTATAAATTCCCACCCGAACAGGTCAAAACAAAAGTTGAAGATATCGTTATCCAAGTAGGGCGCACAGGTGTACTTACACCTAAAGCTTTGCTTACACCCGTCAAGATAGCAGGCTCCACGGTATCCGCGGCAACGCTCCATAATATAGACTTCATAAACGAAAAAGATATACGCATAGGCGACACGATAATCCTTCAAAAAGCAGGCGATATCATTCCCGAGATAGTGAGCGTTTGCAAAGAAGAACGCGACGGAAGCGAAAGCCCTTATCAAATGCCCCTTGTTTGCCCCTCTTGCGGAGAAACGGTGAGCAAAGATGCAGACGAAGCCGCGACAAGATGCACGAACAATACCTCTTGCCCCGCGCAGATAGAGCGCAGTATTGAACATTTCGCTTCGCGCGATGCCATGAACATAGAGGGCATGGGACCCGCAGTAGTCAAATCTTTGATAAGCGCGGGACTCATAAATAAGATATCGGATATCTACGCTCTGCGAGCGGAAGATATCGAGAAGCTCGACAGAATGGGTCAAAAGAGTGCCAAAAACCTTATCTCCGCGATAGAAAGATCAAAGGAACGCGGTCTTGATAAGCTTATATTCGCGCTCGGCATACGCAATATCGGCGAAAAAGCGGCGAAGAGCCTTGCAAGTCGTTTCGGAGATATCGACCTCCTTTTCAACGCGAATGTGGAAAACCTCACGGAGATAGAGGACTTCGGCACGATAATGTCCGAGGATGTCGTAAAATTCTTTGCACATCCGCAAACGCGCATATTCGTTGACGAACTTAAAGCGCACGGTGTTGTAACAAAATACGAAAACGAGAAAAAAGGTGATTTCTTCTCGGGGCTTACGTTCGTTCTCACGGGTACGTTGCCGACTCTTTCGCGCGCGGAAGCCAGCGCCATGATAGAAAGCTACGGCGGAAAATGCTCCGGCAGTGTCTCCAAGAAGACCGATTTTGTCCTTGCGGGCGAGGAAGCAGGCTCCAAACTGACAAAAGCGGAATCTCTCGGAATAAAAATAATAGATGAAGAAAAATTTCTTTTAATGATAGAGGAACAAAAAATATGACATACGATTTTTACGATCACGTTAAGATATACGTTAAAGCAGGCGACGGCGGTAACGGCGCCATCGCTTTCCACAGAGAAAAATACATTTCTCACGGCGGTCCGTCAGGCGGCGACGGCGGCAACGGCGGTAACGTCGTTATCGCTATCGCGCAGGGCGTGAATACGCTTCTCGCATACAAGAACAAACGCAAATTTATCGCCAAAAACGGCGAAAACGGTATGAGCGAAAAATTCCACGGTGCAAACGCCGAGGACCTTATACTCTATGTTCCCGAAGGCACTGTTATAAAAGACGCGGAAAGCGGCAAAGTGCTTAAAGACATGAGCGGTTGCGAACCTTTCGTTGTCGCTCGCGGCGGCAAGGGCGGCTTTGGTAACACGCATTTTGCAACTCCCACTCGCCAAGCTCCTCGTTTTGCGAAAACAGGCTTCAAGGGCGAAGAACGCGAGATATTGCTCGAACTTAAAATGCTCGCAGATGTCGGCTTCGTAGGTCTTCCCAATGTCGGCAAATCCACGCTTCTTTCGATGATAAGCGCGGCAAGACCCAAGATTGCGAACTATCACTTCACAACTCTTGCGCCCATGCTCGGTGTCGTTTCCGTCGGAGACGGAGACGGTTTCGTTGCCGCGGATATCCCCGGTCTTATCGAGGGCGCTTCCGACGGCATCGGATTGGGTCAGGAATTTTTGCGCCATGTCGATCGTTGCAGATTGCTCGTCCATGTTGTGGACGTTGCGGGAACAGAGGGCAGAGACCCCATCGAGGACATCAAAACGATAAATGCGGAACTCAGAAAATACAGCGAGGCTTTGGCTTCCCGTCCGCAGATAATCGCCGCAAACAAATGCGACGTACTCGACGAGAACGCCGACCTTTCCGAGTTTGAGGAGTTCTGCACTATGCTCGGCTACGATATAGTTTATATCAGCGCGGCAACGAAGCACAATACGACCCTCCTCTGCCACAAGATAGCGGAAAAGCTCAAAGAGCTTCCTCCTCTCACCATATATGAAACAGAACAGTCCCTTGACGAAGCCAAAGAATACGTCGAACTCGATCCCTGCGATATCACCGTACACCGCGAAAACGGTATGTTCGTTGTTGAGGGCGAATGGCTCGAAAACTTCATGCGCGGCATAAACCTTGACGACAGAGAGTCTCTTATGTACTTCCAGCGCACGCTCCGCACGACGGGAATCATCGAAAAAATGCGCAAGCTCGGCATAGCGGACGGTTCCGAAGTCGATATATACGGTCTCGAATTTGACTTTGTTGACTGATGAAAGCAAAAAAATCATTTACAAAAAATAAAAATAGGTATATAAAACATACATCTTGCGTTTTTTCTTGATAAATATTTTCAATTTTGAAATATTTATTATTGAAAAAATACACAAAAGCATTTATAATAATATATAGAAAATTTAGTATTCTTCGGAATACGGAAAGAAGAGTGAAAAATATGAACAAATTCATGCTTAATGAAACATCTTACCATGGAGCAGGCGCTATCGCTGCTGTTCCCACCGAAATCAAAGCACGTGGCTTTAAAAAAGTTTTCGTTGCTACTGACCCCGATCTTGTTAAATTCGGTGTTGCACAGAAAGTAACAGCACTCCTCGAAAAAGAAGGCATCGATTACACACTTTATACAGATATCAAAGCTAACCCCACTATCGAAAACGTTCAGAACGGCGTTAAAGCTTTCAAAGATTGCGGCGCTGACTGCATCGTAGCTATCGGTGGCGGTTCCGCTATGGATACTTCCAAAGCTATCGGTATCATCATCACAAACCCCGAGTTTGCAGATGTTCGCTCTCTCGAAGGCGTTGCTCCCACAAAGAATCCCTGCGTTCCGATCATCGCTGTTCCCACAACAGCAGGCACAGCTGCTGAAGTTACTATCAACTATGTTATCACAGACGTTGAAAAGAAACGTAAATTCGTTTGCGTTGACGCTCACGATATTCCCGTTGTTGCAGTAGTTGACCCCGACATGATGTCCTCTATGCCCAAGGGTCTTACAGCCGCTACAGGTATGGACGCTCTTACACACGCTATCGAAGGTTACATCACAAAAGGCGCTTGGGAACTTTCCGATATGTTCCACATCAAAGCTATCGAAGTTATCGCAAAGAGCCTCCGCGGTGCTGTTGAAAACACAGCTGAAGGCAGAGAAGGCATGGCTCTCGGTCAGTACATCGCAGGTATGGGCTTCTCTAACGTAGGTCTCGGTGTTGACCACTCCATGGCTCACACACTTTCCGCTTACTATGACACACCCCACGGCAAAGCTTGCGCTATCCTTCTCCCCACAGTAATGGCTTACAATGCTGAAGCTACCGGTACAAAGTACCGCGACATCGCTATCGCTATGGGCGTTCAGGGTGTTGAAGCTATGACACAGGAAGAATACAGAGCTGCTGCTGTTGAAGCTGTTCGCAAACTTGCTGAAGATGTTGGTATCCCCACAACTCTTAAAGGCATCGTTAAAGAAGAAGATATCGACCAGCTCGCTCAGGACGCTTACAATGACGCTTGCCGTCCCGGTAACCCCAAAGATGTTACTCTCGACGATATCAAAGCTCTTTACAGAAGCCTTATCTAATTATCGTCTTATATCAAAAACAAACTCCCGTTTTCTTCTTTTTTGCAAAAAAAGATATCGATCTTATTGAATCGATATCTTTTTCATTTCCTTATCCATTCTGTCTTCCGCTTCCTCTGCGGAGATATCCATCACAACGGCAAGCTCTGTAAACAATGCTCTGCGAGCGAGCTTGTCAAATTCTATATCCGTGTCCGACATACGCTTCTTTTGCGTATTCCTTT
This sequence comes from uncultured Lachnospiraceae bacterium, assembly GCA_964521785.1. Classification (GTDB taxonomy): domain Bacteria; phylum Bacillota; class Clostridia; order Oscillospirales; family CAG-272; genus UMGS731. The sequence continues at coordinate 11,436 of CAZFTE010000015.1, read as the reverse complement.
TGCTCTTTCTGAGATATATAGTCTTTATAACGCTCGCGATAGATTCCGGGGTTCCGTTTCTCACCGCGTTTCTGTATTCGTCTCGGCGTTGTTTTTCGTTTGCTATCTCGATAGTGGGGAGCGAACCTATGCCGGATATGAGCGCGTTCGCTTCGTCTGCCGTCATCAATGCGCGAAGTATGACAGTTTCGTTGTCCGCAGGAGCATATATTATCGTTCCCGCATTAAAATCGTTTGGTTCCAAAACGTAAAACATTCTTTCGTCATTCGGGTCAAAGGGAGAGCGACATATATCGTTCACCTTGCATACACCTGCCGTTCCGTAATATACCTTTTCGCCTTTTTCAAACATATCGATTTCCTTCCAATTTATTATGTTATATATAATATTTTATCATAAAACGATTTTTTTGTCCAAGGCAGTTTTTAACAAAAATAAAAGATAAAATCCGTTTGACGTGAGATGTTTTTGGCTATACCGTCATTTTTTCAAACCAATAAGTTCTTTCCAGACTGTCGGTATCTTAGACACAGTATCCCCTGATGTCATGGAGAAAGAGGTGTTCTCCGCTTGCGCGAGCTCGCCAGCTCTTCCCGCGATATAGGCTCCGAAGCAAACGGTAAGAGCGCAGAAAGGCATATATCCGAGCAAGCCCGCCAAAACGCCCGAAAGGACGTCCCCGCTTCCCGCCGTTGCCATACCTGCGCAACCTCTATCCGTTATAAACGTTTCGTTTCCGTCCGTTACCACGGTAGCGGGACCTTTGAGCAGGACGATGACTCCGTATTCTTTGGCAAAAGCTTTCGCATTCGCCACGGGATCGCGCTCTGTATCCTCGCGCGAAAGTCCCGAGAGCCTCTCAAATTCTTTAATGTGTGGAGTAAGAACTACTTTGCATTTTGAAGTCTTTAATATGCTCTTGTCCATGCGCGCAAGAGTGTTTAGCCCGTCCGCATCTATTATCAGCGGCATCTCCTTTTCGGAAAGGATGTACGACAATATCTTTTCGTTTTCCGAGGAAGTTCCCCAACCCATGCCTATGGCAAGCGCGGCAAGACGAGATGTCGATACATCTATCGCATTTTCATCGAAGATGATATGTCCGTTATCATCGTCGAGCGGACAGAGTGTGCTTTCCACGAGATACGGCGAAACGCTTTGAGCGATGCTTCTCGGCACGATAAGTTTAGAAACTCCGCACCCCGAGCGAAGTGCCGAAAGGCTCATATTGGCAAGTTTTACGGCTCCCGAATATTCGTTGCAACCGCCCATTATACCTACATATCCGTAATCGCCTTTGTTGGAATAATTTTTGCGTTCTTTTATAAGCGGCAAAAAATCTTTTTCCTCGCAATACATCGCATATTCGCCGCGAATGTCAATATCGATATCGATATTTTTCTTGTTTTTGATAACATCTTTTGCCATGCCCAAAAAATGACCCTGTTTATATGTTCCGATAGATACGGTAAGATCGGAAACGACGCATTTTTTCGAAAGACCGCTGTCTGCGGAAAGTCCGCTGTTTATGTCCGCGGAGATAACTGTCTTTCCGCTTGCATTTATCTTGTCTATGGCGACAGCCGCCTGACCGCGCGCTTCGCCAGAAAATCCTGTGCCGAAGATGCAATCTACTATGATATCGAAATCTGAAAGGTCTGTGTTCTCGTCGAACATCTCGCTTTTTATGCCGAGTTCGCGGCACATATCGAAATAATATCTTCCGTCGTCGGAAAACTTCTCCGAAAGACGAAAAACAGTTACGAAAACGCCTTTTTCAAAAAGCAATTTAGCCAAAACGTATCCGTCGCCCGCGTTATTTCCGCTTCCGCAGACGATAGCTGTTTTGCCGACGATATCAAAGCTTTCCGCGATACCCTTTCCCGCGCGCATCATCAGCTCCTTAGAACTTATTACGTTGGCGCAAGTATACGCATCGCTTTCGCGCATGACGCAAGATGAAACCATCTTCTCCATAACAACACTTCCTTGCTACATTATTGTAATTATATGATATCACAACAGCGGATCTTTTTAAATAGCAAAAATAATATATTTGTTACACTTTATTCCTTGAAATGCACTTCGTTTTATAGTATAATAAAACAGATAAGCAAACTCCGATATATCTGCGCGAAATGCAGATATATCGTTACTTTAAAAAGGAGTAAAAATATGATAGAGAAAGAGATATCCGAGATACGCCGTCGTTTTCGTTCCGACAGGACGAATATAACGAATATCCGCGGCATTTTCGTAAACGAGAACAAAGAGATCGTTTCCGAATTTAATCAATCCATCGCCTTGCTCTCCGAAGAAGAAGCCGATGCGATACTTGCCGTATTGAAAAAGACACTTTCCGGCACCCTCGGCAAAAATCTTATAGATATCGAGTTTTCAACACAGCAAGTGCTTGAGAGCGAGGAGCATAAGCTGCTCTCCTCTCTCCGCGAAACAGAGCTTAAAGACGAAGAAAAACTCCATGCTTTTTATGAAAAAGCGGTCGCTTCCATAAACATGGAAGGCAATTATCTACTCATGATAGCGCATGACCGATATGATGTATTCTCCAGAAGTAAGGACGATGAAGAAGAAACGGATTCTTCAACTACTTTTTCATATATCACTTGTTGCGTGTGTCCCATAAAAACATCAAAATATTCCCTGACATACTACATACACGAAAGCAGACTTCGCAACGTTTGCGAGGATGCCGTTGTCTGCTCCCCCGAATTTGGCTTCATGTTCCCGACTTTCGACGACAGGAGCGCCAATATCTATAAAACGCTCTACTATTCAAGAAATATCGCCGACAGCCACGATGAATTTGCAAACGCCATATTCAATTCCGAACCGCCCATGCCCGCCGCCGAGCAAAAGGAGACCTTCAACTCCATTCTTGCGGAGACGATGGCGGAAGAATGTAGCTACGACGTCGTGGAATCCGTCCATGTCGAGCTTTCGAACATGATAGATGTCCACAAGGATAGCAAAGAGGAAGAGCCCCTCACCGTTTCCAAAACGAAAATGACGGAGATACTTTCCTCCTGCGGCGTAGCGGAAGAGCGCGTTGCCGAATTTGACAAAAAATTCGACGAAACTTTCGGCGAAAACGCGGAGCTTGCACCCCAAAATATAATCGACCGCAAAAGTTTTCAGCTCCGTACCCCCGACGTTATAATCAAAGTAAATCCCGATAGGAGCGACCTTATCGAAACTCGCACGATAAACGGCACAAAATATATACTTATCCGAGCAGACAACGACGTTGAAGTCAACGGCGTTAATATAAAAATAACAAACTAAAAGGAGTATCATTCAGATGAACAACAGCGTAAAATTCGATATGCGCGAAGTAGGCAAGAATCGCCTTGCCCCCAGAGCATATTATTTTCCCTATTCTTCTGCCGAAAAAGCCATCGCAGGCGATATAACGGAAAACGAAAATTATATGCTTCTTTCCGGAACATGGGATTTCGCATATTTCAACACAGAGCTTGAGATCCCCGAAAGCATCTCCGATATCAAATACAGCAATACGCTCCCCGTTCCTTCTTGCTGGCAGTGCTACGGCTACGGTCAGATCCAGTATACGAACGTAAACTACCCCATTCCTTTCGATCCGCCCTATGTAACATTCGACAATCCCGTCGGTGTTTACCACAGAAAATTCGATTACACGAAAAAACACGAAAAACAGTACATCATGTTTGACGGCGCTTGCTCCATGTTCGAAGTATTCGTAAACGGCAAGTTCGTAGGTATGTCAAAAGGCTCCAGACTTTCCGCTGAATTTGATATTTCCGACTTTTTGAAGAACGGCGAAAACGATATCGCCGTAAAACTCTACACATACAGCGATGCTACATATATCGAAGACCAGGACTGCTTCCGCTATAACGGTATCTTCCGCGATGTATACATACTCGATCGTCCCGCAGACCACGTTGTCGATTTCTTTATACACACAAAAAACGACGGTACGGTAAAAGTCGATATCGATAAAGAAGCCAAGATCACTGTTATGAGTACGGACGGCGAAACGGTATACGGAGACAGCGTTAAAGATCCGCTTCTTTGGAATGCCGAACAGCCCAACCTCTACGGTCTTCTCATCGAATACAACGGCGAATTCATCTTCAAAAAATTCGGCTTCCGCGAACTCTCCGTATCCGAAGATTGCGCCCTCCTCGTAAACGGCGTTGCCGTTAAGCTCAAGGGCGTAAACCACCACGATACTCACCCCGCAAAAGGCTATGCCATCACTGCGGAAGAAAATCTCCACGACCTTCTCATGATGAAGGGCGCAAACGTAAACTGCGTAAGAACGGCTCACTATCCCAGCCTTCCCTCCTTCTACGAAATGTGCGACGAACTCGGCTTCTATGTAGTTGACGAATGTGATATCGAAGCTCACGGCGTTGAACTTGCGGTAAAAGGCAAAGACGGAAACAGAGAAGATATCGGTTATGTCATCTCGGGTAACAAGGATTGGCTCCCCGCATATCTCGACAGAATGGAACGCACTCTCGAAAGAGATAAAAACAGCCCTTGCGTTATCATGTGGTCTCTCGGCAACGAATCTCACTTCGGCGAAAACCACAAAGAAATGGCTAAATGGACAAAAGCGCGCGACCCCGAACGCTTCGTTCACTATCAGGGTACCGCTTCCGTTATGTGGTTCGAACCCGACGAACAGAAGAAGTTGGAATTGTACCACGATAAATGCGTTGATATTTGCAGTGAGATGTACAGCTATATCAAAAAAGATATGTACAAAGTACCTTATATCAACCCCATCTATGAAGAAGGCGAAAACTATCACCACGACCCCCGTCCCTACTTCCTTTGCGAGTATTCGCACATGATGGGTATGGGTCCCGGCGGTCTTGAAGAATATTGGGATATGTTCTATAAATATCCTCGTCTTATAGGCGGTTGCGTTTGGGAATGGGCAGACCATGCGGCTATCACTCCCGACGGTCATTACGGCTACGGCGGCGACTTCGGCGACGTACCGAACGACGGCAACTTCTGTTGCGACGGCGTTGTCGCTCCCGACAGAACGCCTCACCTCGCATACGACATACTCAAAAAAGCTCAGGAACCCGTTAAGATCACTTGGAAAGACGAAAAGAACGGCGTTATCTCCGTTCATAATATGCTCGACTTCGTTTCCACAGAAGATCTTTTCGATATCACATATGAAGTTGTTTGTGGCAACGATGTTCTCTCCGCAGGCAAGCTCGACGTTTGCGTTCCCGCTCACGGCTCCACAGACGTTTGCATCGGCGCTATGCCCGAAAAGACGAACGATAAATGCTTTGTAAACTTCGATGTTTACTACAAAGCGGAAACCATGTTCGCCGAAGAAGGCTATTCCGCAACGATGATACAGTTGCCTGTTACAACGATCGTTGAAAAAGCCAAAGAAGAACACGCAAAAGTTTCCACGAACGTAACAACTGAAGGCAGATATGCCGTTATCACATCCGACGAAGCGACGATCAAGATAGACCTTGCGAAAGCTTCATTTGCGTCCATCGTTAAAAACGGCAAAGAGATGCTCGCCGCTCCCTCTCGCATAACAGCTTGGCGCGCACCCACGGACAACGATATGAACAACGTTGCGCGTTGGAACAGAGATTTTGTTCGTTACAACAAATTTTCAACAAAGAGTTACACTATCGAAGAATCCGACGGCAACGTCATCATCAAGCTAAACGGTATCCTTTCCGCTCCCGCAAGAGTACCGATCTTCGACCTTGATGTCGAATTTATCGTAAATGGCGGCAACATCGGCGTAAAATTCCACGGTGTAAGACCCGAACGCAGCTTTATCGACCAGATACCGCGCTTCGGTATGCTCTATGAATTTACAAAAGATTTCGAAGATATCACATATGAAGCATACGGTCCAACATCTTGCTATATCGATATGAGAGCGCATACGTTCTATGGCATCTATGAATCCACTGTAACGGACGAATTTGAGCCTATGATAAAACCCCAGGAATGTGGAAACCATATCGAAGCCGATATGTTCTCCATTTCCGATGATGCGGACACTGTTAGATTCACAGGAAACGGCTTTGAATTTTCCGCTCTCCATTTCACTCCCGAAATGCTCACGGATACAAAGCATATCCACGAACTCGTTCCCAGCGAAAATTCCATCGTCATCATCGCTTACAAGAACAACGGTATAGGTACGAACTCCTGCGGTCCTCGCTTGCCCGAAAAATATAAATTCAACGACAGAGAATTTACTTTCGAATACGAAATGAATATCTGACGATATAAGCCCTGTTCTCCGCTTCACAGCGGAAAACAGGGCAATATTTTTTGTTAAAGTTCACCTAAAATCAAAATAAAATTTTAATTGTCTTCACAAAAAAATATATTACTATTGCAAAACAACGAAAAATAATGTATTATATATATAACAAAACAATAATATCGGGCGAAAAATATCGATTGCCCGATATTTTTGTCAATTTTAACAATCTCTCGGAGGAAAAAATGCAAAGAGAATCTCTCAAAAGCCGTCTTGGTTTTATCCTGTTGAGCGCAGGATGTGCCATCGGCGTAGGCAATGTATGGAAATTCCCTTACATCACAGGTCAAAACGGCGGCGGCTGGTTTGTACTTATCTATCTTGTTTGCCTTGTTGCGGTAGGCGTTCCCGTTATGACGATGGAATTTGCCATGGGCCGTGCAAGCCGCAAAAGTCCCGCTTCGCTCTATGAGCCGCTTGAACCCAAAGGCAGTAAATGGCATATACACAGCATCTTTGCCGTTGCAGGCAACGTTCTTCTCATGATGTTCTATACAACTGTTGCCGCATGGATGCTTTATTATTTCTATCAGACAGCAACAGGAAAATTTGTCGGAATGGATTCCGACACGATACAGGGCGAGTTCGGCAATATGCTCGCAGACCCCGTTCCAGTTATCATCTTCATGGCTATCGTAGTAGTTATCGGCACGATAGTTTGCTTCTTCGGCGTTCAGAAAGGTCTTGAACGTGTTACTAAATACATGATGATCGCTCTTCTTGTCATCATGGTAGTCCTCGCCGTAAACAGCCTCTTTACAGAGGGCGGCATGGAAGGCTTCAAATTCTATCTCGTTCCCAATGCCGAGAATATCAAAAATGTAGGCGATGGCAGCATGATAAAGGGTCTTGGCAAGGTTATCGTTGCCGCACTCAATCAGTCCTTCTTCTCACTCAGCATCGGTATGGGTTCCATGGCTATCTTCGGCAGCTATATCGACAAAAAACGCTCTCTCATGGGCGAAGCCATCAACGTTGCCGTTCTCGACACATTCGTTGCCATCACAGCAGGTCTTATCATATTCCCCGCGTGCTTCTCGTTTGGCATCGAACCTTCCAGCGGTCCCGGACTTATATTCCAGACACTTCCCAACATATTCAACAATATGGCGGGCGGTAGAATCTGGGGCAGCCTTTTCTTCATCTTCATGTCTTTCGCGGCGCTCTCTACAATATTCGCGATATTCGAAGTGCTTATTGCTTCCATGATGGAGAAATTCGGTTGGGACAGAAAGAAAGCTTGCCTTATCAACGGCGCAGTTATCTTCGTTCTCTCCTTGCCCTGCATATTCGGTTACAATATCCTTTCTTTCATCACACCTTTCGGCGAAGGAACGACTATCCTTGACCTCGAAAGTTTCCTTGTTGAAAACCTTATCCTTCCCCTCGGCTCTCTCATTTTCGTTATCTTCTGTACTTGCAGATACGGTTGGGGCTGGAAGAACTTCGTTGCCGAAGCAAACGAAGGCAAGGGTCTCAAGGTTGCGAAATGGATGCGCGGTTACATGACGTTCGTGCTTCCCGTTATCGTTATCATTATTTTCGCTATCAGTATGTATAACTATTTCGCATAAAAACGCGGCTCTCCGATTTTATCGGAGAGCCGTTTTTTTATTTCAAAATATATTGCCCAAATTGATTTTATATGTTATACTAAAAGAAAATGCATATATAAAGATCGGGAGAAAAAAGTATGAAAACAGTCATTTTCGATATGGACGGTCTGCTTGTAGACTCCGAAATACGTGCGATAACCGCTTGGCGTGAAGTATCCGAAGAATACGGTATACCCAATATAGAGGAATTGTTTCCGTTTATGATGGGTACTAACCCAGAGACCAGAAAGACGATATTCGAAAAACATTACGGCGACAAATACGATTTTTACGAATGTAATGCCAAGGTTCGCGAAAAAGCCAACAAATATGAAGACGAAACTCCTATACCCCTCAAAAAAGGCGTAAAAGAGCTTCTCGCATATCTCAGCAATAACGGCTTTAAGATAGGTCTTGCCTCCTCGGGCAGAATGGCAACGATAGAACGCAGAATGACATACCACGGATTGATGGGCTATTTCGATGTTATCATTTCGGGAGAGATGGTAACGGTAAGCAAGCCCGATCCCGCGATATTCTTGCTCTGCGCGCAAAAATTGGGCAGCGAACCGTGCGAATGTACCGTGCTTGAGGATTCTCCGAACGGCATAACGGCGGCAAAAGCCGCAGGTATGCGCCCTGTTATGGTTCCCGACCTCTATATGCCGGAAGAACGCATAGCGAAGCTCGCTCATGCCGTTTATCCCTCGCTCACAGACGTTAAAGAAGCATTTGAGAGCGAAAAACTTTGATCTTTGTTTTTTACTGTTATAACAGATAAAAATAAAAATTACCATGCAAATCGAAAGGAATTTTGGAAATATGGAAATCAGCGGAAAGAGAATGTATAATCTTTTGAAAAAGCTCAATTTCGAGCGCCTTTCCACAACGGAAGGTGAATTTCGCGGCGCAGAGATCATCGCCGACGAGATCAGAGAAGCAGGTGTAGAGCCTACATTCGAAACATTTATGGCTCCTCATTACGAGATCAAAAAGGTAAAATTTGAAGTTACGGAACCTTTCCACCGTGAATATGAAGTTTCAGGCTACGGTTTTTCGGGAAATGCCGCAAAAGACGGTATCGAAGCGGAATTTTATTATCTCGAAGCATTCGATGAGATGTGCCTTGCCGAAGTAAAAGATAAGATAGTATTCATCGCAGGTGGCGTAGGCCCCGACGGCTACAAAAAACTCATCAAAGCAGGCGCAAAAGCTTTTGTTGCAACATCAGGCACATGGATAGACAAAAAGAGCGAAACAGACCTTGACGAAAGAATGCTCCGCAGCATACACACAGACGAGGGTGTTATCCCCGGCGTATGCATCAGAACAGCAGACGGTCTTCGCCTCGTTGCGTCCAAGCCCCAGAAAGTTAAACTCACTCTCGAACAAGAAGAAGGCGAAGCGCCCTCTCGCAACATCGTTGCAGAGATAAAGGGTACGAAATTCCCCGAAGAAGTTATCGTTTACACGGCTCACTATGACTCCGTAGTATTCAGCCACGGTATGTTCGACAACGCAACAGGTACTGCGACCATATTGGAGCTTCTCCGTTACTTTGCAAAACATCCGCCTATGCGTACACTTAAATTCATCTTCTGCGGCTCCGAAGAAAGAGGCTTGCTCGGTAGCAAGGCTTTCGTTGAAGCACACAAAGACGAACTCGAAAAATACAGACTTTGCGTAAATATCGATATGACAGGTCCGCTCCTCGGCTACGATTGCGTAAGAGTTACAGGCGACGTTGCTATCTGCCATGCCATCGACTTTATGAAGAAAGAGATCGGCTACGCTACGGAAGTAAGACAGGATATCTACTCTTCCGACTCCATTCCCTTTGCAGACCAGGGTATCCCCGGCATCAACTTTATCCGCACAGCCGCTCCCGGAACGACTATGGTCCATTCAAGACACGACGTTATCACTCAGGTAAACCCCGAAAAACTTGCCAGAACAACAGGTTTTGCGCTTGAATTTTCCAAGAGAGTCGTAAACGCTTCATATTTCCCCATCGAACGCAAGATGCCCACAGAAATGGTAGAAAAGGTAAACAAATACCTCCGCAAAAAAGACGAAGCAAAGAAATAATATCCGCTCGTTTTCATAATTATTGAACATAGCCCCGACGGACTTTTTCCGTCGGGGCATTATATATTTAAGAAAGAGCTTTCCTTATTATATTTATATCCTTATCCGAAAGCAGGAAATATTATCTTTATTTTTGGTTTTTTCTGCATAAGTGCCGAAAAACAGGCGACAATATAGGTAACTTCACATAGCCGAAAGGCAGAAAGGATATTATATAATATGAACATGAACCAAAAAAAGCAAAAGCTCAACAAGGGAATAGGCATCGCCGTTGCGATACTGCTCGCGCTCACTCTCTGCGTAACGATAATCGCTTTCGCCGTTAGCAAACGCACAAAACCGAGCGATATTACGACTACACCCTCCGAAACGACGGGCAAGATAGTCTCTACCACGAAAAAGCCCATTTCCACAACGACTTCGCCCGTTGCGACCGACGAGATACCCTCTTCCCCCACGGGAGCGGACGAAGTAACATTCATTTGCCCCGTGAACGGAACGCTCATAAAGAATTATTCCGCGGATATTCCCGTTTTTTCTCTTACTATGGAGGATTATCGCGTACATTGCGGCGTTGATATCGCCGCGGACGCAGGCACTAAAGTGCTTGCAGCCGCAAACGGCACCGTTTCCAAGGTATGTTATGATCCGATGATGGGGCAGACGGTGGAAATATCTCACGCAGGTGGATATGTTACCGTTTATAAGAACCTCGGAACATCTATTCCCCTCGGAATCGAAGAGGGCGCAAGCGTTACCGCGGGCGACCTTATCGGTTACGTAGGCGATACCGCGCTCGTGGAAATATCCGATTCGCCTCATCTTCACCTCGAAATGAAGAAAAACGGCGACAACACGGACCCTCTTTCCAGGATCAAACTCGAAAGCATCGATTCGAGTGCCGATTACGAGGACTGAACCAAGCCCCGAGGAACGGCTTTTCGAGCCGTTCCTTGGGCATTTGTTATAAAAAACGAATTTAATAATAACAGTTTTTGCCCTCATATTTGGAAGGGTCGAAAATAAAAATGTTACAAAAATGTAATAATTTTTTGCCCGAACTTTGCAGAAATCTATTGACAAAACAGAGCAAGAATGATATTATATTAGTAAACACGGTGCGAGGTATTAGTTCGGACAATATCTTGTACTATAAATTTCTTTACAAAAATTTAAAGGAGATTTTTTCTTATGAAGAAGAAAATTTTATCACTCTTCCTCTCTGTTGCCTTGCTCGTGGCAGCTTGCTCTGTAATGGCGGCTTGCAATAACGACCCCGAAGACACAACTGAAGCTCCCACTACAACAACAGAAGACGTTACAACAACGACTGCAGCTACAACAACGACTGCAGTTACAACAACGACTGCAGCTACAACAACGACTGCAGCTACAACAACGACTGCAGCTACAAC
>CAZFTE010000014.1:168-32994 GCA_964521785.1 uncultured Lachnospiraceae bacterium | reverse complement strand
ATCGGTTCTTTCGTGTTGCGGTCAAAAAGAACGTTGTTAATGCCGGGTTTTGAGATATTCACACTGAACTGACCGAATTTCTCGGTTTTCAGAAGTTCCGTAAAGCTTCCCCTATCGTCACAATTCATTTTGAGCGTGAACGACGCTTTTTCTTTCGGAAGATAGCTGAGATAGGTACGGTATAGCTTTTTGGCGAAGCTGCCCGCCGGAATTTCGGGTATTACAAGGGTGCTTGTCTGTGCTTTAAAACTGTCCAGCAAGTCCACAATCTCGCCAAGCGTTACCTTATGAGTTATCGGCGCGGCGCAATATTTACCGTCATCGCAAAGCACGGTGTCGATACCGTCGAACGTGCAATGATGTTCTTTTTCTTCCAGCGCATCAAGCATTTCGCTTACAAGGTCATCAATATACAACAGTTCAAGCTGTGCATTTCTATCGTTCACCGTAATAGGCAGATCGTTTGCGATATTGTTGCAGAATGTCGCAACGGCAGAGTTATAATTCGGTCTGCACCATTTCCCGAAAAGGTTCGGAAAGCGATACACCAATACCTTTGCGCCCGTTTCTTCGCCGTACTTAAAGACAAGTTCCTCACCCGCCTTTTTGCTTCGACCGTAATCGCTGTCATATCGTCCGATGCAGGTTGCTTGGATAGAGGACGAAATCATGACGGAGCAAGTGTTGTGATGCTTTTTGAGGTTATTCCGCCTGGCAATAAGCCATACTTTGATCTAAACAAACACACCTTTTAGCATACTTAAAACCGTTAAAATATGCCTGAATCAATGTCCCGTTAAGAACTGACTTTATTCCCTTTTGTATCTTAGAATTAGGAATATACGCTTGCTTGAGTACATTAACCTGCGGCGGAATCAAAGATAAGAGAGCACCCTGATTCTTATATAGCAATAAATCGACATCATATTTTTCGTAATCCAATTCATTTAACAGGGATAATAAACCTGTTGTACTCCCTCCAATAGACATATCGTAATAAACAAACAATACCTTTTTCTTCATACCTACTTCCCAAACTTACATACGTTGAATATCACTTATAATCTGCTCACCATTTCTAACTTCGCACAAAACTCGGTTCAGTTCTTTATCACACGCAACATAAAAAGCCGTTGTATCCATTTTTTTATATTTCGTATAGATATCATTCGCAAAAGTATCGCTTGCAGGATCAAACAAAAAACCCACCCCTGCACGCTGAACACATTCACCCATAAAGGAATTCGGCATACATACCTGCGGGATACGGAAAATCAGACCGTCATAATACTTATTTCCCATTGCAAGCATCATATTGTTGTCGCAAAATATATTGTGAATAATGTCCGTTTGTCGAACGAAATCATATCTCTGCTCAGGAGTGTATTCACCGTGAAAGAACACGTTATCGGCATTTAATTCCGTAGCATACGCTTTCAAATTCAAGGCAACCTGCTGTTCTCTGCCGTAATAGTGAAGCTCAAAGCGGCTGTCCGCCGCAATCTTGCGTATGATTTCCTTATTTATCTCCTCGTTACGAATAAAACCCCAAAAAGCAATTCGTACTTTGTCTGACGGAATACCGTATTTTTCCCGTTCATCTCTGTGCTCAAGCGAATCAAGCAACAAATTATGCGATGTGTAGATTCTATCTTTACAGTCTGCGGGTAGAAAACATCTAAAAGCATCACTGCTGACGAAAGTGGCATGGGCGTTTCTCGTAATCGACGCCACAATGTTTTTGAATGGAGAAAAAGCCTCGTAAGTGGAATCCCGATAATCGAATACAAAGACAAAAACGGAACGTGGTATGTCTCCGCAAGATATACCAACTGGAAAGGCGAAGCGGATCGCAAAGTAAGAAAACTTGATCGATATGCAAAAAGACCGGCAGTTATATTAGCCTATGTGTTAGGCGGAATAATGACATTACATTTTGGTGCGGAAATATTTTTGATTTCAAAAGATTTATTAATCGGGCTTGCTCTTGCAATATTTGGGACTTTTGGTATGGCGCTCAATTATCCGCTATATGAAAAACTACTCAACAAAGCAAAGCGACGGTACGCTTTTGAGATTGTTGAACTTGCGAAAGACATCTGTAGATATAGCAATTAAAATGATGATAAGCGTCGCTGTTTTGGCGGCGTCTATTTTTCGAGATTAACAAAACAAAAACATTTCTCAAAAAAATCACAAACAACCGCAAGGTATAATATACTCACAAAATCAAGAAAAGGAGATTACTGATATGTCTAAATTCGTAGAAGCAAATGAAAAGATCGCTGAGGGTGTAACTGAGGGTATGCAGAAAATCGAAGATGGTGTCGTTGGAGGATACAAGAAGATTGAGGACGGCGTTGTCAGTGGATTCAAAAAGATTGAAGATAAATTCACTGAAAAGTTTTTGAATGAAGATGGCACTCTGAAAACCGGCAAGGTTGGTGATGCTGTTGTTGAGGGCTACCACAAGGTTTCTGATGGAATCGTTGACGGTTTCACAAAAGTTACCGACAAGTGCGTTGAAAAGCTCTTTGCCAAAGAGGGCGAAAGCGTGGAAGATGCCAAGAAAAGACTTTCCGGTGATGAATAACAACGAAAACGGGAGGATACCAATGGAAAAAGATACAACTTTTATTTACAGCTATTCCGCAAAGGAAAATAAAGAAGTTCAAGAAATCAGAAAGAAATATCTCCCGCAGGAAGAAAGCAAACTGGATGAGTTAAAGCGATTGGATTCTGTCGTGCAGACATCGGGAATGATGGAATCGCTCTGCGCCGGAATCGGCGGTGCTTTGATTTTCGGAATGGGTTTATGTCTGACAATGAAGATCATCAGCAACGGGATTTTCTTCATGATTATCGGAGTTTTGCTCGGTTTGATTGGTATGATCGGTATGCTGTCCGCCTATCCGGTATATCGCCGAATCTTCAACAAAACAAAAGCGAAATACTCTCCCCGCATTCTGGAACTTGCGGAAGAACTAAGCAAGACCACTAATTGAGCAACTACTATGGAGGAAAAACAACATGAATAGTCTTTTGAAGAATACCGCAAAGTTTGCACTTGGAACCTGCTTTACTTTAGGTGCTGTCGCTGTTGCAGCAACTGTCGTGGCTGGCAGTAATATCGGCAAGATAGTGTCTGCCGGTTTCAAGGGAGCCAAAAATGCTGTTGAGGAAGAAATAGCTGCGCTGAAAGAAAATGCTACTTCGGACGAGACCACAATGTTTACTGATACCAAGGAAACATCTGCGGAGAACGTAGAAACTTCTCCTGCCGATTTTGAGAATTAATAAAACTCAAACGTTTCTCAAAAATTTCAAAAACATTCGCAAGGTATAATGTATTTGTAGATTAAAGAACGAAGGTTTTAACAATGAATAGAAACGATCAGGAATTTCTCGTGCAGAAGATTCGCAGTCAGTACACCGAAAAAGAAAGCACCGAGCTTGACGCTTTGCGTGAACTGGAGGCAAAGGTGAAAAGACCGGCAAATGTCTTTGCTTATGTGTTCGGCAGTATCAGCGCAATCATCATGGGTGCCGGCATGAGTCTTGTAATGACCGATATTGGAGCAGCGGTAGGCATTGCGGAACCGATGTTTCCGGGCATCATCATCGGCATTGTGGGTATGTTTATGGCAATAATCAATTATCCCATTTATAAAGGTATTCTCGGCTCACGCCGCAAAAAATACGCAGATAAAATCATCGCACTCAGCGACAAAATTATGAAAGGTTAAAGGTGAAAGACAATGGCAAATTTTCTGAAGAAAGCATTCGCAGACATGAAGGAGTCCGCAAAGGCACAGCACGAGGTAGATAAGGCTAATATGGCTGCGGTTAAAGCTGAGTCCAAGGCACAATGGGAAGAAGCCAAGGCAATCGGCGATCCTAATCGTCGCAAGGCTGTTTTCCAAGCAGAACGTGATGCTCAGATTGCAGAGGCAAATGAGCGCAAAGCAGCAGCGGAAGCCCGCATTGATGCTGTAAAGAAAAACTAATCATTGCTCGATAGGCGAAACGGCATTTTGCCGTCTTGCTTTTCGGCGTTTTAGGAGGAGTGATTATGAAGCGAAAATACAGCTATTTTGACGGCAAAAAACAGACGGAACGGGAGTATTCCTATATCCCATTTCGATATATACTTGCCGTGTTTATTACTCTGCTTGAGGTTCTTGCTGTCATCGGCATTGTGGTCGCACTTTGTTATTATGTGCCGTACTTTTATCTTGCAGCGTGGGCAACAGAGATATTCTGTGTTATCCGCATCATTGCTTCCGATGACAATCCCGACTACAAGGTGCCGTGGCTTTTGTTTGTGTTGATCGTCCCCATTGCGGGTTTTATGCTGTACTTCATGTTCTATTCCAGAACGCTTCAAAAGAAGTTTATTAAGCGGTTGGATGAACTGAAAAAATGCACATACAAAGCGGAAGATAACTCACACCTTATGAAATTGGAAGCGGAAAGTCCTGCGGCAGCTTCGCAGGCAAAAATGCTGACGCAGATAGCGGATACGCATATTTTTACAAATACAAAGCAAGAGTATTTTCCCCTTGGCGAGGATATGTATGCAAAAATGCTTTGTGATCTTGCATCGGCTGAATATTTCATCTATATGGAGTATTTCATTGTTGAGGAAGGCAAGTTCTGGAACTCTATCCTGGAAATACTCAAACAGAAAGTGGCAAGCGGTGTTGAAGTTAAGGTGCTATATGATGACATCGGCTGTATGATGACGCTCCCCGGTGACTATCATAAAACGCTCAGTTCTTATGGAATTGAAGCCACGCCATTTTCCAGACTGAAAGGAAATGCCGACAGCGAATTTAATAACCGCAGTCACCGAAAGATTTTAGTGATTGACGGAAAAATCGGTTACACCGGCGGCGTAAACATTGCGGATGAATATATCAATGAAATCGAAAAATACGGTCACTGGAAAGATACTGCTATCCGTCTTGAAGGTGAAGCAGTATGGGAGCTAACAAAGTTATTTATTGTTGATTTTGGTATCAATATCAGAAAATTACCACAGCCAAGAAACGACCTCTATCCCAAACAACCGGACATTCAAGCGGACGGGGATGTGATTCCTTTCGGTGACGGTCCTCATCCGATTTACGAGCGTCGTGTCGGCAAAAGCGTTATTCAAAATATGTTGGCAAGTGCTTATCGCTATATGTATATGACAACGCCATATTTGATTATAGACAATGACTTGTGCCTAAGTATCGAAAATGCTGCTTTGCGTGACGTAGACGTTCGTATTATCGTCCCCCATATTCCAGACAAGAAGCTCATTTTCGGTATGACACGGAGCTTTTATCACCGCTTGATGGAAGCAGGTGTGCGAATTTACGAATATGAGCCTGGATTCATTCACGCCAAGAGTTATCTTGCAGATGATGAGGTGGCTATGATCGGCACGATCAATTTGGACTACCGTAGCCTTGTCCACCATTTTGAAAACGGTGTATGGATGTATAAGTGTGAAGCAGTCAGCGCATTAAAAGCAGATATGCTTGCCACGCTTAACAAGTGCATCGAGGTAACACCGGATATGTTGAAAACAAATCTGCTGCAAAGGTTCATCCGTGCAGTGGTTAGAATATTTGCACCAATGCTATAAAGGAGAAGAATCTATGAATGCGATTGAAATTAGAAATCTTTCAAAGAGCTTTCGCGGGATGTATGCTGTTGACCATCTCAACATGACTGTTCCCGTAGGCAGTATCTACGGTTTTATTGGCGAGAACGGCGGCGGCAAGTCCACGACTACTGTATTTGATCGGCTCTATGCTTGGCGGTGCGATTGCGGGACTTTCCTTTGATCTTCACGGACTGACCGCAGGAAACCTTGTGATGTGTATGCTCGCCAAGGTTTTTCTGATGCTTGTATTTGTTTCCATCTTCGTACTGATCAGCGTTGCGGCAAAGCAGAAGGCGTGGCTTGCACTGTGCGGCTCTCTTGGCGGCGGAATGCTGCTCTTTATGATGGTTTCGATGATTACGCCCCTTGGCTCAACGATTATCAATGTTGCCCTTTGTCTTGCAGGAGGCGTGTTGTTCGCTGTCGGCTTGGAATTGGCAAGTAAGGCTGTATTGAAGAAATCAAGTTTAGTAGAGAGCGTGGTTGGTAAAGTTTCCATATTTACCGTTAAGATACGGAGGACATAATATGGACCGGAAGAAAATCGTGAAAGCCTTATTGTTTCCGCACATCGCAATTATGATTATTCTGCTTCCTATCGCAACGGCGTTTTTGGTATATTCTTTAGTGTTTATGGGTTCAGATTTCATCATCGCCATCATGTTCTATGTGCTTGCTTTTTACACTCTGATGATTTGGACGCTGAAAGTTCCGTATATAATTAAGTTTTTCAAACACTTCAAGGAAGAAAATAAATACGCAAGACGGTGGCAGGATGATGACAGGCTCAGAGTAAATGTATCCCTTTACGGTACGCTGATTTGGAACACGGCTTACGCACTTTTGCAGCTCGAATCGTATTCCACGGATTGTTTTGGACATTGTATGGATTGTAGAGTTTTCCTGCCATCATGCGTTCGTTATTCGTCATTTGAGACCTCAATTTGAATTTTTTATTGGATGAATCATTTTCCCATTTTTCTGATTGACACGGGAACTTCATTTTTTACATAAGTTTCCCATACATTCATTCGATCAGATTCATCTATCTGTCGGATTACTTTAGCCGGCACACCGGCAACAATGCTGTTGGGAGGAACATCCCGAAGAACAACTGATCCTGCCGCAACAATACTGTTTTCACCAATCGTCACACCTCCACAGATGGTTGAAGACGAGCAAATCCAGCAGCTATCTTTTATGGTGATCGGCGCAGAATATTCAAGGTCGTGGTATCCATCGGGGTAGTTTGCATTTAATCGTTCTTCTGCCAAGAACGGATGATTCGGTGTTGCCAATGTAACATTTGCCCCGATCCAAACGCCATTGCCCAAAGTAATCGGAGATACATCGAGAAATGTACAGTTGTAATTGACAAAGCATTCCTTGCCCACATGAATGTTTACGCCGTATTCACAGTAAAACGGTGCAAACACACCCAGCCCGTTTCCTTTTGCGGAAGGAATCAGTTTCTCCAAAGCACGCTGTTTTGCTTTTGATCTCCATACAGGAATTCTGTTAAATCTATCGCATCCACACAAACCATGTTTATGCTGTTTTTCAATGTCTTTGCTGGATGAATTATATAGTTTTCCTGCAATCATTCTGTCCCAATCACTGATTCTTTCGTTCATAACAATTCCTCATCTTTCTTATGGGCAGTTAAGTCCTTTACCCATAAATATTTTTTATAGTGCTTGTATGCTGCCGGTACCTTCAATAGCTCATCAAGATTTACAATAAAGAAAACCAATGAAACGGGCAGCTTTAGTACGAATGCTGAGATCAACCCAAGAGGTACGGTAATACACCACATTACAACAGTATCACATCTCAATCCAAACTTTGTATCTCCGCCTGCACAGAAAATTCCTGCAATGGTTGTGCTTGTAATAGCATATCCAATCAAGTTGTAGGAGCATATATACAGCATAATTCTTAAATACTCACTTGAAACTGTGCTAAGATTTACAATATGCAATATAAGTGGGGTAAGTGCAAGAATCACCAATCCGGAGATGCATCCGCTTGCGACCGCAAAACGACACAGTTTTCCTCCATACGCTTTTGCGGTTTCTAAATTTCCGGCGCCCAATTCATTGCCAACAATAATGCCTCCACCGGATGCAATTCCCAGCGAAAAACAGGCGACAAGATTTTTTACAATATTTGCAATAGAGTTAGCCGCAACAGCATCAGATCCCAAATGTCCCATAATAACCGAGTACATTGTAAATCCGATACCCCAGACAATTTCATTGCACAAAACGGGTGTGGTATATTTCCAAAAATCATGGCGAAGTATTTTGTCGTCATGTATGATATTGTCTATCCTCAACCGAATACTGTCTTTCCTTTTTGTCTTTGCAATACACCATGCCACTTCGACAATTCGTGATATAACCGTGGCAACCGCTGCTCCTACAATTCCCATTTGCGGAAATCCAACCAATCCAAAAATAAGAATAGCATTCAATATGATGTTTATAACCACACTCATACAGCTTATGACACTTGCTGTTACCGCTTTTCCGGTGTTCTTTATGATACAGAGGTAAATCTGTGAAACCCCTGTCAAAAAGTATGAGAATGATACCATGCGTAGGTAAGTAGCTCCATAATCAATGAGAATTTGCTCATTTGTAAAAATTCGCATTAGTGTTTTAGGAACACACAGTCCGGAGAGAAAGAACAAAAAAGAAATTATGGCGGTTATTTTCATAACATACGCAAATATATGTTCTACCATTACCGGCTCCTGTTTGCCCCAATATTGTGCGGCAAACATTGATAAACCTATGGTCATTGCTGCAAGAAACAGATTTTCAACAAAAGTTATCTGGCTTGCGAGTGAAACGGCTGACATTGCATCTTGCGATAATTCTCCAAGCATTATTGCATCTGACGCACTTACAAGTGCCAGCATAAATTGTTGAAATGCGATTGGCAAAACCAAGTGAATTAGTTTTTTTATAAAACTTATATTGTCGATTTTAGAATTCATTTAATTATCTCCTATTTGAATTTCCGTGCTTTTTAAGGACGAGCAGTTGACACAGAATGCATACTATTTTATAATTATACTGTATTTGCAAGTTTAAATCTATCATAATACGACTGCTTTTTATAACAATCCTGCGAGGTATATGCAAAATGTTCATGGAAGTAAACGCTGATTATTCCGAAAAACTCCACTATGACTATTATAATTATCCCATTTATGTTCAAGAAGGGAAATTATCCGATTACCCTGATTATCGAGCATTGGCACATTGGCACGATGACATTGAATTAATTTATATACTTTCCGGCGAAATTCAGTATAATATAAACGGAGAAATTATATCCATTCGGCAAGGAAACGGGTTATTTGTGAATGCAAGACAGATGCACTTTGGTTTCTCCACAAATAAGACAGAATGCACTTTTATATGTATCAGAATTCATCCAATGCTTTTGTGCATGAATGCACAATGTGAAAAGGATTTTATTACCCCAATTTTAACTAACACGAGTATTCGTTATATACCGTTCATACATGAAATTGAGTGGCATCAAAAACTCCTTCAATATATACCGTTGATAAATAGCGTAAAGAACTCTAAAACGGCGCAGCTTAAAATCAATAGCTATTTACTGCAAATATGGTCACTGCTCTATGAAAATACTCCTTGCACAAGTAAGAATTATATGAACCACTCCGATTTTTCTGATTTAAATGATATGATCAGTTTTATACAGCGTAATTACGCCGAAAAAATTACATTATCGGATATTGCATCGTCGGCAAATGTTGGTCAAAGCAAGTGTTGCAAACTATTTTCAAAATACCTTGGTCAAACGCCAAACGATTACTTGATAGACTATCGGTTACAAAATTGCGTAGAGTTGCTTCAAAGCACGGATATGTCTATAACAGAAATATCTGTTGCGACCGGGTTCGGAAGTGGCAGTTACTTTGCAGAAACATTCCGAAAGAAGTATGGCACTACACCAACTAACTACAAGAAAAAATTTAATAATTCCTGATTATTTGCTATAAAATCCTTGTATTTATCAAGAATTTATGGTAAAATAAAAATATTAAGATGAAAACCACCCGAAACAACTATCAGACACTCGTCACGGCGTTTATCACCGCTGATAAGATTTTGATAAGCATCCATTGTACAGCTAAGATAATATGGGCAATCAAAGCAATCAGAATAGCAGGTACGATATTTCATAAACATAATTGTTTAAGTCATAGGCATCTGCAACGAGTGGGAATAATACCAAAAGATCCAACAATTAAGTAATATAAATATTACATCAAGCCCGTACTGAAGAAACATCAATACGGGCATATCAATATATTATTTCTAAAGGAGACAGCGACTATGAACACAAAATTTCAGGGAATTTTTACGGCACTTCTCACTCCGTTTGACAAAAACGATAAGATCAATGAAAAAGCTCTCGAAAAACTTATCAAACACAATCTCGACATGGGCGTTCGCGGCTTTTATGTAGGCGGAACGACAGGCGAAGCTTTCCTTCTCTCCAAAGACGAGCGCAAGCAGGTCTTGGATATAGCTAAAGCGTGCGCTCCCGACGCAACCCTTATCGCGCACATCGGCTCCATCAATGAAGCAGAGGCTCTCGAACTTGCAGCTCATGCCGAAACATTGAAGTATGACGCGATATCCTCCGTATCGCCTTTCTATTACAAATTCACATTCGAAGAGATAAAGAACTACTATTACCGCATTGCAAACAGCGTTTCTCTTCCCACGTTGGTATACCACTTTCCATCCTATTCGGGCGTAAATATGGGTATCGACGAAATGGCTCAGTTCTTGGAAAACGACAGATTCATGGGTATGAAATTCACATCAAACGATTTCTTCACGCTCGAACAGTGCAAAGCAAGATTCCCCGACAAGATAGTATACAACGGCTTTGACGAAATGTTCCTTTGCGGCATCGCTATGGGTGCGGACGGCGGCGTGGGAAGCACATATAACTTTATGGCTGACAAATTCGTTAAGATACAGAAATTGTTCGCCGAAAACAACGTACTCGAAGCTCAGAAGATCCAGAAAGAAGTCAACAGGATCATCGCTATTCTTTGCAAGATCGGCGTAATGCCCGCAGAAAAAGAAGTCCTTACTCAGCTCGGTTTCGACTTTGGCGAATGTCGTCATCCTTTCGGTGCGCCCAACGCAGAACAGAAAGAACTCATAGCAAAAGAGATAATTCCTTTCATAACAAAATGCAACTAAAATATACGGAGAAGTTTTATGAATACACCGTTCTTTAAACTTTTGGACATTTGGCGCCCCACAGAAACGTATAAATGCCACAGAATACCGGGTATGCTCGTTACAAACAAAGGAACTTTGATCATATATTGCGAAGCAAGACGAAACAGTAGCGACTGGGCTTTGATGGATATCCTTTTGCAACGCTCGGAGGATCACGGCGAAAATTTCAGCGCTCCTTTTATACTCGCGAGCGGCACGGAAGAGCATCATACCGTAAACAACCCAGTTATGATGCAGGATAAAAACGGACGTATACATTTTCTGTATTGCGAAGATTACACCATCAACGGCGGCAGAGCTTTAAGACGTTACAGCGATGATGACGGCATAACGTGGAGCGAACCTATCGATGTTACCATGTACACAGATCCCGACTATCACAACGTATTTGCTTTCGGTCCCGGACACGGCATAATAACGAACGACGGTACGCTCGTTGTTCCCGTTTGGATGGTTCCGAAAGATTACAATGAAGCCCTTGAGTCTCATTGCCCGTCCGTTTTAAGCACGTTTTACAGCAAAGATAACGGCGAAACATGGCAGATAGGCGATATTCTCGGCTCCGTTTCCGATGTATACAGCCCGAACGAAACAGTTGCCGCGCTTACGTCCGATGGCAATGTGTATCTTAATATCCGCTTTAAAGGTCATTGCCGCGCAAAAGCATACAGCAAAAACGGCTATTCTGATTGGACCGATTACGCTTCAGACATCGACCTGCCCGACCCCGAATGTTTCGGCTCCGTCGCCGCATATAACGACGGAGTTAGACCTTATACGCTCATATTCGCAAACTGCAACACCACCAACGAGCGAACGCACGTAACCGTGCGCGCAAGCGTCGATAACGGACATACTTATCCCATCTCGCGCTTACTTGACAAGGAGCGCGGCGGTTATGTCGAAGTATCGACGGATAATGCGGCGCGTCTTATTTACGTTCTTTACGAGGACAGATTCGGCACGACAGATCATTTGGCTATATTTAATTACGAATGGCTCACGGAAGAAAACTGAGTTTTTACACAGACCCGCGTCTTGGGACGCGGGTCTTCTCTATGTTCAAATATGTAGACCAGACAAATGTGATAATATGTGTGACATTTTTTGTGATATGATTACATTTTTTGCCTTGTTTTTTTGAAATAAATGTATTTCATCGAAAACGATTTTATGATATAATACTAACAGAGATATAGATTCTTTTCATATGAAAAGATTTTATCTATACTAAAGGAGGTATTGCAATGAAAAAGAAAATAGTCTCTTTGTTTCTTACCACGTGTTTGCTGGTTTCGTCTTTAGCGCTTATGGTATCTGCATCCGATTATAACGCAATGTATTGCGATGGTATCAACGCAGAGGATATGCAGTTTTCTAATTCAAATGATACAGATACAAGCAATGCCAAAGGTGAGATCATTCTTACACGTCATTCCGACGGAACAGTTACGAAAAAATTTTATGATGATTCCGAATTATCGACAACAGACAGCGATGGAAAACAGCAGAGCCTTTCGGAATATTTCCCCGACTGTCAAATTATTACTGCCGTAGTAACATACGATAAATACGGCAGAGATATTACAGAGTAACAAAAATATTGAGCGGTCACTCATTTTCCGTTGAATTTGATCTTGTGATCGATTGAATTTCATTTTTTTGATCTATAAAGAAAAAATCCCTTCGCTTTATCCTATCGGTGGATATCAGCGAGGGGATCATCTTTATAGAACAGTGTTTTTCGCAAAAAAACAAAACAAAAGACCACCTTGCGGTGGTTACATATCTTCCGTTGGACTCGCTTTTCTGTGGAAAAGCCACGGCGGAAAAAAGCCCATTTAGGGCTTTTTCAGTCTCCGCCTTTCGAGTCCTCTATTTTATGAGCCAAAACAAAAGACCACCTTGCGGTGGTCTTTTGTTTTGGCTGGGATAGTTGGACTCGAACCAACGAAATGCAAGAGTCAAAGTCTTGTGCCTTAACCGACTTGGCTATATCCCATTAACGGTATTATTATACACATTTTTTTGACTCTTGTCAAGAGAAAGATATTATTCTTTTTCCATATATCTAAAAATCGAATACAATATTTGTACAGCATCTGCGCGAGAAAGTGCTTTTTCGCCAATATTGCCATGATAAATATCGACATTCGACAAAACGGCAAGCGCGTCATATCCGTCATCGTCCATAACGGCGGCGGCAACATCATGCTCAATTATATCAAGACCCTCCAGCGCCGCTATACGACACACGATAAGTGCCGCTTCTTCATCGGTTATAGCTTTATCGGGCATAAAACATCTGCCGTTTTCCGTGTTTATTCCGACGGCAAGCCCCAACGCGCTTGCGGTAGCGATATATTTTTGCTCGTATGGTGCAAAATCAGCTTCATCGGCAAATCCGCTCTTTTCGGCTTTCGACCCTATGCCCGCCGTTTTCATCGCCATTATCAAAAAATCGGAGCGAGTAACGGTGCCGTTCGGCTTGAACACTCTTACAGAGCCGTCGAAAGAACCTAGCATTATATCATTTTCAAAAAGGACCGCCGCGGCAAGATGGAGCGCCGAGCCTTCCATATCGGAATAAACGATATTTTTTTCGTTCTTTTCCACGTTCACGGTAATTGTAGAAACATTGGAAACGTTTCCCGCGCTATCGGTAACACAGAACGAGAATCTGTCTTTGCCGTAAAATCCATCGTCTGGAGTATACCTATATGCACCGTTTTTTTCATCAACTATCTCAACAGTACCGTGCGAAGCGCCCGAAACTATCGAAAATCTCAGTTCTCCGCCCTCGCTATCCTCCGCTAAAAGCACAGAAAACACGGTTATTCCCGCCATATCCGAAATAGTATCGGATCTCGTCATCGGCGCAAGGTCTATGCGTTCCTCTGTCATCGAGATCACACAAGTAAAGCTGTTTTGATATTCGCTCTCAAGAGGGATAAAGCAGAATTTCGCGCTCACCCCGCTTGCCGACGGAACAAAGCAAAGCTTTGATATATCCTCTTCGGATATGACATCTCCGAGCAAGACCTTGTGCTCGCCGAGCATCAGCGTGCCTGAACCCGCTTCAGGCAAAGATGTTATCTTTAAAGCGGAAACAGCTTTTACCCCCAATATATTTTTAAAATCCTCCGTGGAAAAAGCGATAGTGTTTTTTGCCACTCCGCTCTTTTCCATGACCACGCTTTGCTGTATGACCGATATTCCGGGCGATATAAGCGCCGCGCTGACAGAGACCGATGTGCAGAGCATAAAAGAAGCTAACATTGCAGAGATCAATATCTTTTTCATCATATTCATCCTTTCTTTGGCAAAATATTGCCTGATATCGTTTGTATTGTTGCCATCATTCCATGCTGTTATTCAAAACGCCTATATAATATTTAAGGAAGAGATATGCAGAGGGAATTTTTTCCTCTTTTTTCACTTAATACGTATAAAGTCATAAAAACGGCGCAATAATACTCACATAACAAAACAAAAAAGCACGGCAAAAGCCGCGCTCAAAAAGGAGTCATTATTATGAAAGGTCTCACAGTATTCACAAGTCTTGTAATCATCGTTTGCATATTCTGCTCATTCATGCCTCTCGGCAACGAAGCCGAGATATATGACAACACGGTACGCTTGCACGTTATCGCCAATTCGGATTCCGAACACGATCAATCCGTCAAGCTTTACGTTCGCGATAATATCTTGGGATATATCGCCGATATCACAAAAGAATGTACCACTGTCGAAGAAGCCGAAAGCGTCATAGCGCAAAACATCTCCGTAATCTGCGACAAAGCGAACGACGCTTTGTCGGAAATCGGCGAAGACAAAGAAATAAGCGTTACGCTCTCCGAAGAATATTATCCCACGCGCCATTACGAAGATTTCAGCCTCCCTGCGGGAAACTACACTTCTCTACGTATAATGATAGGAAGAGCCGAGGGTCAAAACTGGTGGTGCGTCCTTTACCCCGAACTTTGCACGAGCAGTGCTAAAACAGGAGAGACGCTCGTAAAGACAGGCTTTTCCAAAGAGCAGATAGAGATACTCATCGGCAAAGACGAGCCGAAATATCGTTTGAAATTTAAATTTCTCGAGATATTTGAGAAAAGTTTCGCTTGATAAAATCAAGCATATATCCTTCACGCACACCGCACGCCGAAACAGTGGCGTGCTTTGCGCCGAGAAAAGCAAATATCTCCTCATATGCCAATATGCCGGGCATGACCGTCGTCAATCTGTCCGAAAGGCACTTGCGAATGACGGATGCACCGTCCGCGATATCTTTTTCCGCAAAAGCGCGTATCTTTCCGATATCTTCCGCGTCAAAAGTATACCCATCAAAGTTTTTAACATCGGTGTTGAGCATAACGGAATGTAACTTCGCTATGGCGCGACCCGTGCCGCCGATGAGATATATATTTTCCCCCTTACCGCGAAAGCTCTCGTTCTCGCAAAGCACTTTTCTTGTATATGCTTTTATATCGTCAGCCTCTGTTCCTTTCGGGAACAGAGCTTTTTTTATATCGGGAATAAATCTTTTTCCCAGCATAACGCAACCGAGCTGCATACTTGTAAGCGCGTTTGCGCGTTCGCCCTCGAATCGTATCATCTCAGTACTGCCGCCGCCCATATCTATAACGACACCGTGCGAGAACACGTCATCGCCGAAGCGATAGCGTATCGCTTCAAAGTCAAATTCAGCCTCCTGCATACCGCTGATGATGTCTATATCAACACCGAATTTTTTCTTTATCGATGCGATTATCTCCTCCGAGTTTGACAATCCTCTAAGACTCGCCGTAGCGAAAGCGGAAAATTTGTCGCAAAGCACGCTGTTAGCTCTCGCCAAGTAATCGCGTATTATTGCGGTAAGCTTTCCCGCGCCGTCCGCGGAAAGTGCATCGCCCTCTTTATATGAAGCAAGACCCATAAGATTGCGCACAGAATATATCGGCGTAAACTCTCCGCTTTGCGGATCTATATCATATATTATCATTCTGACGCTGTTCGCGCCGATATCCACGATAGCGTATTTAAAAAGATCCATATATCGCTCCGTTTACTTTTTCTTTCTCAGCTTTTCCATGAGCATTCTTGCGTGTTCTCTTCTCGCGCGGACCTCTTCTTCAAGATATATCACGGAAGCTATATTTCCGTTTGCGTCAAATTCCACGTCAAAGATATCGCCCTCATGCACCTCTGTCTTGAATTGCTCAAGAGGTATATCATACGCTCCGTTTCCCTCATCTTCAAGCAAGACCACAAGACCCTCTTCAAAACGATCTACTACTACCCTCATATTTTTACACCGCCTTTTTTTATTAACAACAATATTTTACGGCAAAAACAAGCAAAGCGCAATATTTATTTTTAAAAATATCTGTTTTTTCAAATTAAAATATGTTATAATATATGCAATAAGCCTTGCGAGGCAAGTCTTGGGGCTTTGCCCTTTATGCGCCTTCGCGCATCTGCATCATTGACGGCTTCGTGAAAATGTTCGTGCAAGCACACATTTTCACTTCATGGTAGAATATATACAGTAAGCCTTGCGAGGCAAGTCTTGAGGCTTCGCGAAAATGCGAAAATAACAAAAATAACATTAAATATAAAATCGGAGTAAAAAATTATGTCGGAAAAAGAGCTTTCGGCAAGGATCGCCGAACTTTGCGAAAAAATTAACAGAGCATCAAAGCTTTATTATGTTGACGATTCCCCCGAGATATCGGACTATGAATATGATATGATGTTCCGCGAGCTTAAAGAGCTTGAGGAAACATATCCCCACCTTGCCAAGGAAGATTCGCCCACGAAGCGCGTAGGTGGAGAAGCGCTCACGAAATTCGAAAAAGTTACTCACAGCGTTCGTATGGGTAGTCTTTCCGATGTCTTCTCTTTTGACGAAGCGGCTGATTTTTTGGATAAGATAAATGCCTCTCTCGGACACGAACCGTATTTTTCGGTCGAGCCTAAAATAGACGGTCTTTCCGTCTCTCTCGAATACAGAAACGGAAAACTCACCGTCGGTTCCACCCGCGGCGACGGCATCGTCGGTGAAGATGTTACCGAAAACCTAAAAACGATACGCAGTATACCGCTTTCTCTTCCCGATGAATTACCTCTTTTGGAGGTCCGCGGCGAAGTATATATGCCCAGAAAGAGCTTTGCAAAGCTCAACGAAGAATGCGAAGAAAACGGCACCAAAACTTTTGCAAATCCGAGAAATGCCGCCGCAGGTTCGCTCCGACAACTCGATTCGAAGATAACGGCGAAGCGCAACCTCGATATATTCGTTTTCAATGTCCAACGTTGCGAAGGAAAAGAGTTTTTCTCCCATACGGAAAGTCTTGAATATCTCGCTTCGCAGGGATTTCACGTTATATCGGACAGAAAAAAGCTTCGCGGCAAAGAAAACATACTTAAACGCATATCGGAACTCGGCGAAATACGCCCGAGCTTGCCGTATGATATAGACGGCGTTGTCATCAAAGCGGACGACCTTTCCGAAAGAACGGAGATAGGCGAAAACACAAGCACTCCCAAATGGGCGGCTGCCTATAAATTCCCACCCGAACAGGTCAAAACAAAAGTTGAAGATATCGTTATCCAAGTAGGGCGCACAGGTGTACTTACACCTAAAGCTTTGCTTACACCCGTCAAGATAGCAGGCTCCACGGTATCCGCGGCAACGCTCCATAATATAGACTTCATAAACGAAAAAGATATACGCATAGGCGACACGATAATCCTTCAAAAAGCAGGCGATATCATTCCCGAGATAGTGAGCGTTTGCAAAGAAGAACGCGACGGAAGCGAAAGCCCTTATCAAATGCCCCTTGTTTGCCCCTCTTGCGGAGAAACGGTGAGCAAAGATGCAGACGAAGCCGCGACAAGATGCACGAACAATACCTCTTGCCCCGCGCAGATAGAGCGCAGTATTGAACATTTCGCTTCGCGCGATGCCATGAACATAGAGGGCATGGGACCCGCAGTAGTCAAATCTTTGATAAGCGCGGGACTCATAAATAAGATATCGGATATCTACGCTCTGCGAGCGGAAGATATCGAGAAGCTCGACAGAATGGGTCAAAAGAGTGCCAAAAACCTTATCTCCGCGATAGAAAGATCAAAGGAACGCGGTCTTGATAAGCTTATATTCGCGCTCGGCATACGCAATATCGGCGAAAAAGCGGCGAAGAGCCTTGCAAGTCGTTTCGGAGATATCGACCTCCTTTTCAACGCGAATGTGGAAAACCTCACGGAGATAGAGGACTTCGGCACGATAATGTCCGAGGATGTCGTAAAATTCTTTGCACATCCGCAAACGCGCATATTCGTTGACGAACTTAAAGCGCACGGTGTTGTAACAAAATACGAAAACGAGAAAAAAGGTGATTTCTTCTCGGGGCTTACGTTCGTTCTCACGGGTACGTTGCCGACTCTTTCGCGCGCGGAAGCCAGCGCCATGATAGAAAGCTACGGCGGAAAATGCTCCGGCAGTGTCTCCAAGAAGACCGATTTTGTCCTTGCGGGCGAGGAAGCAGGCTCCAAACTGACAAAAGCGGAATCTCTCGGAATAAAAATAATAGATGAAGAAAAATTTCTTTTAATGATAGAGGAACAAAAAATATGACATACGATTTTTACGATCACGTTAAGATATACGTTAAAGCAGGCGACGGCGGTAACGGCGCCATCGCTTTCCACAGAGAAAAATACATTTCTCACGGCGGTCCGTCAGGCGGCGACGGCGGCAACGGCGGTAACGTCGTTATCGCTATCGCGCAGGGCGTGAATACGCTTCTCGCATACAAGAACAAACGCAAATTTATCGCCAAAAACGGCGAAAACGGTATGAGCGAAAAATTCCACGGTGCAAACGCCGAGGACCTTATACTCTATGTTCCCGAAGGCACTGTTATAAAAGACGCGGAAAGCGGCAAAGTGCTTAAAGACATGAGCGGTTGCGAACCTTTCGTTGTCGCTCGCGGCGGCAAGGGCGGCTTTGGTAACACGCATTTTGCAACTCCCACTCGCCAAGCTCCTCGTTTTGCGAAAACAGGCTTCAAGGGCGAAGAACGCGAGATATTGCTCGAACTTAAAATGCTCGCAGATGTCGGCTTCGTAGGTCTTCCCAATGTCGGCAAATCCACGCTTCTTTCGATGATAAGCGCGGCAAGACCCAAGATTGCGAACTATCACTTCACAACTCTTGCGCCCATGCTCGGTGTCGTTTCCGTCGGAGACGGAGACGGTTTCGTTGCCGCGGATATCCCCGGTCTTATCGAGGGCGCTTCCGACGGCATCGGATTGGGTCAGGAATTTTTGCGCCATGTCGATCGTTGCAGATTGCTCGTCCATGTTGTGGACGTTGCGGGAACAGAGGGCAGAGACCCCATCGAGGACATCAAAACGATAAATGCGGAACTCAGAAAATACAGCGAGGCTTTGGCTTCCCGTCCGCAGATAATCGCCGCAAACAAATGCGACGTACTCGACGAGAACGCCGACCTTTCCGAGTTTGAGGAGTTCTGCACTATGCTCGGCTACGATATAGTTTATATCAGCGCGGCAACGAAGCACAATACGACCCTCCTCTGCCACAAGATAGCGGAAAAGCTCAAAGAGCTTCCTCCTCTCACCATATATGAAACAGAACAGTCCCTTGACGAAGCCAAAGAATACGTCGAACTCGATCCCTGCGATATCACCGTACACCGCGAAAACGGTATGTTCGTTGTTGAGGGCGAATGGCTCGAAAACTTCATGCGCGGCATAAACCTTGACGACAGAGAGTCTCTTATGTACTTCCAGCGCACGCTCCGCACGACGGGAATCATCGAAAAAATGCGCAAGCTCGGCATAGCGGACGGTTCCGAAGTCGATATATACGGTCTCGAATTTGACTTTGTTGACTGATGAAAGCAAAAAAATCATTTACAAAAAATAAAAATAGGTATATAAAACATACATCTTGCGTTTTTTCTTGATAAATATTTTCAATTTTGAAATATTTATTATTGAAAAAATACACAAAAGCATTTATAATAATATATAGAAAATTTAGTATTCTTCGGAATACGGAAAGAAGAGTGAAAAATATGAACAAATTCATGCTTAATGAAACATCTTACCATGGAGCAGGCGCTATCGCTGCTGTTCCCACCGAAATCAAAGCACGTGGCTTTAAAAAAGTTTTCGTTGCTACTGACCCCGATCTTGTTAAATTCGGTGTTGCACAGAAAGTAACAGCACTCCTCGAAAAAGAAGGCATCGATTACACACTTTATACAGATATCAAAGCTAACCCCACTATCGAAAACGTTCAGAACGGCGTTAAAGCTTTCAAAGATTGCGGCGCTGACTGCATCGTAGCTATCGGTGGCGGTTCCGCTATGGATACTTCCAAAGCTATCGGTATCATCATCACAAACCCCGAGTTTGCAGATGTTCGCTCTCTCGAAGGCGTTGCTCCCACAAAGAATCCCTGCGTTCCGATCATCGCTGTTCCCACAACAGCAGGCACAGCTGCTGAAGTTACTATCAACTATGTTATCACAGACGTTGAAAAGAAACGTAAATTCGTTTGCGTTGACGCTCACGATATTCCCGTTGTTGCAGTAGTTGACCCCGACATGATGTCCTCTATGCCCAAGGGTCTTACAGCCGCTACAGGTATGGACGCTCTTACACACGCTATCGAAGGTTACATCACAAAAGGCGCTTGGGAACTTTCCGATATGTTCCACATCAAAGCTATCGAAGTTATCGCAAAGAGCCTCCGCGGTGCTGTTGAAAACACAGCTGAAGGCAGAGAAGGCATGGCTCTCGGTCAGTACATCGCAGGTATGGGCTTCTCTAACGTAGGTCTCGGTGTTGACCACTCCATGGCTCACACACTTTCCGCTTACTATGACACACCCCACGGCAAAGCTTGCGCTATCCTTCTCCCCACAGTAATGGCTTACAATGCTGAAGCTACCGGTACAAAGTACCGCGACATCGCTATCGCTATGGGCGTTCAGGGTGTTGAAGCTATGACACAGGAAGAATACAGAGCTGCTGCTGTTGAAGCTGTTCGCAAACTTGCTGAAGATGTTGGTATCCCCACAACTCTTAAAGGCATCGTTAAAGAAGAAGATATCGACCAGCTCGCTCAGGACGCTTACAATGACGCTTGCCGTCCCGGTAACCCCAAAGATGTTACTCTCGACGATATCAAAGCTCTTTACAGAAGCCTTATCTAATTATCGTCTTATATCAAAAACAAACTCCCGTTTTCTTCTTTTTTGCAAAAAAAGATATCGATCTTATTGAATCGATATCTTTTTCATTTCCTTATCCATTCTGTCTTCCGCTTCCTCTGCGGAGATATCCATCACAACGGCAAGCTCTGTAAACAATGCTCTGCGAGCGAGCTTGTCAAATTCTATATCCGTGTCCGACATACGCTTCTTTTGCGTATTCCTTTTGCTCTTTCTGAGATATATAGTCTTTATAACGCTCGCGATAGATTCCGGGGTTCCGTTTCTCACCGCGTTTCTGTATTCGTCTCGGCGTTGTTTTTCGTTTGCTATCTCGATAGTGGGGAGCGAACCTATGCCGGATATGAGCGCGTTCGCTTCGTCTGCCGTCATCAATGCGCGAAGTATGACAGTTTCGTTGTCCGCAGGAGCATATATTATCGTTCCCGCATTAAAATCGTTTGGTTCCAAAACGTAAAACATTCTTTCGTCATTCGGGTCAAAGGGAGAGCGACATATATCGTTCACCTTGCATACACCTGCCGTTCCGTAATATACCTTTTCGCCTTTTTCAAACATATCGATTTCCTTCCAATTTATTATGTTATATATAATATTTTATCATAAAACGATTTTTTTGTCCAAGGCAGTTTTTAACAAAAATAAAAGATAAAATCCGTTTGACGTGAGATGTTTTTGGCTATACCGTCATTTTTTCAAACCAATAAGTTCTTTCCAGACTGTCGGTATCTTAGACACAGTATCC
The DNA here is from genome assembly GCA_964521785.1 of uncultured Lachnospiraceae bacterium. Classification (GTDB taxonomy): domain Bacteria; phylum Bacillota; class Clostridia; order Oscillospirales; family CAG-272; genus UMGS731. The sequence goes on along the minus strand of CAZFTE010000014.1, from coordinate 11,010 downwards.
CCTGATGTCATGGAGAAAGAGGTGTTCTCCGCTTGCGCGAGCTCGCCAGCTCTTCCCGCGATATAGGCTCCGAAGCAAACGGTAAGAGCGCAGAAAGGCATATATCCGAGCAAGCCCGCCAAAACGCCCGAAAGGACGTCCCCGCTTCCCGCCGTTGCCATACCTGCGCAACCTCTATCCGTTATAAACGTTTCGTTTCCGTCCGTTACCACGGTAGCGGGACCTTTGAGCAGGACGATGACTCCGTATTCTTTGGCAAAAGCTTTCGCATTCGCCACGGGATCGCGCTCTGTATCCTCGCGCGAAAGTCCCGAGAGCCTCTCAAATTCTTTAATGTGTGGAGTAAGAACTACTTTGCATTTTGAAGTCTTTAATATGCTCTTGTCCATGCGCGCAAGAGTGTTTAGCCCGTCCGCATCTATTATCAGCGGCATCTCCTTTTCGGAAAGGATGTACGACAATATCTTTTCGTTTTCCGAGGAAGTTCCCCAACCCATGCCTATGGCAAGCGCGGCAAGACGAGATGTCGATACATCTATCGCATTTTCATCGAAGATGATATGTCCGTTATCATCGTCGAGCGGACAGAGTGTGCTTTCCACGAGATACGGCGAAACGCTTTGAGCGATGCTTCTCGGCACGATAAGTTTAGAAACTCCGCACCCCGAGCGAAGTGCCGAAAGGCTCATATTGGCAAGTTTTACGGCTCCCGAATATTCGTTGCAACCGCCCATTATACCTACATATCCGTAATCGCCTTTGTTGGAATAATTTTTGCGTTCTTTTATAAGCGGCAAAAAATCTTTTTCCTCGCAATACATCGCATATTCGCCGCGAATGTCAATATCGATATCGATATTTTTCTTGTTTTTGATAACATCTTTTGCCATGCCCAAAAAATGACCCTGTTTATATGTTCCGATAGATACGGTAAGATCGGAAACGACGCATTTTTTCGAAAGACCGCTGTCTGCGGAAAGTCCGCTGTTTATGTCCGCGGAGATAACTGTCTTTCCGCTTGCATTTATCTTGTCTATGGCGACAGCCGCCTGACCGCGCGCTTCGCCAGAAAATCCTGTGCCGAAGATGCAATCTACTATGATATCGAAATCTGAAAGGTCTGTGTTCTCGTCGAACATCTCGCTTTTTATGCCGAGTTCGCGGCACATATCGAAATAATATCTTCCGTCGTCGGAAAACTTCTCCGAAAGACGAAAAACAGTTACGAAAACGCCTTTTTCAAAAAGCAATTTAGCCAAAACGTATCCGTCGCCCGCGTTATTTCCGCTTCCGCAGACGATAGCTGTTTTGCCGACGATATCAAAGCTTTCCGCGATACCCTTTCCCGCGCGCATCATCAGCTCCTTAGAACTTATTACGTTGGCGCAAGTATACGCATCGCTTTCGCGCATGACGCAAGATGAAACCATCTTCTCCATAACAACACTTCCTTGCTACATTATTGTAATTATATGATATCACAACAGCGGATCTTTTTAAATAGCAAAAATAATATATTTGTTACACTTTATTCCTTGAAATGCACTTCGTTTTATAGTATAATAAAACAGATAAGCAAACTCCGATATATCTGCGCGAAATGCAGATATATCGTTACTTTAAAAAGGAGTAAAAATATGATAGAGAAAGAGATATCCGAGATACGCCGTCGTTTTCGTTCCGACAGGACGAATATAACGAATATCCGCGGCATTTTCGTAAACGAGAACAAAGAGATCGTTTCCGAATTTAATCAATCCATCGCCTTGCTCTCCGAAGAAGAAGCCGATGCGATACTTGCCGTATTGAAAAAGACACTTTCCGGCACCCTCGGCAAAAATCTTATAGATATCGAGTTTTCAACACAGCAAGTGCTTGAGAGCGAGGAGCATAAGCTGCTCTCCTCTCTCCGCGAAACAGAGCTTAAAGACGAAGAAAAACTCCATGCTTTTTATGAAAAAGCGGTCGCTTCCATAAACATGGAAGGCAATTATCTACTCATGATAGCGCATGACCGATATGATGTATTCTCCAGAAGTAAGGACGATGAAGAAGAAACGGATTCTTCAACTACTTTTTCATATATCACTTGTTGCGTGTGTCCCATAAAAACATCAAAATATTCCCTGACATACTACATACACGAAAGCAGACTTCGCAACGTTTGCGAGGATGCCGTTGTCTGCTCCCCCGAATTTGGCTTCATGTTCCCGACTTTCGACGACAGGAGCGCCAATATCTATAAAACGCTCTACTATTCAAGAAATATCGCCGACAGCCACGATGAATTTGCAAACGCCATATTCAATTCCGAACCGCCCATGCCCGCCGCCGAGCAAAAGGAGACCTTCAACTCCATTCTTGCGGAGACGATGGCGGAAGAATGTAGCTACGACGTCGTGGAATCCGTCCATGTCGAGCTTTCGAACATGATAGATGTCCACAAGGATAGCAAAGAGGAAGAGCCCCTCACCGTTTCCAAAACGAAAATGACGGAGATACTTTCCTCCTGCGGCGTAGCGGAAGAGCGCGTTGCCGAATTTGACAAAAAATTCGACGAAACTTTCGGCGAAAACGCGGAGCTTGCACCCCAAAATATAATCGACCGCAAAAGTTTTCAGCTCCGTACCCCCGACGTTATAATCAAAGTAAATCCCGATAGGAGCGACCTTATCGAAACTCGCACGATAAACGGCACAAAATATATACTTATCCGAGCAGACAACGACGTTGAAGTCAACGGCGTTAATATAAAAATAACAAACTAAAAGGAGTATCATTCAGATGAACAACAGCGTAAAATTCGATATGCGCGAAGTAGGCAAGAATCGCCTTGCCCCCAGAGCATATTATTTTCCCTATTCTTCTGCCGAAAAAGCCATCGCAGGCGATATAACGGAAAACGAAAATTATATGCTTCTTTCCGGAACATGGGATTTCGCATATTTCAACACAGAGCTTGAGATCCCCGAAAGCATCTCCGATATCAAATACAGCAATACGCTCCCCGTTCCTTCTTGCTGGCAGTGCTACGGCTACGGTCAGATCCAGTATACGAACGTAAACTACCCCATTCCTTTCGATCCGCCCTATGTAACATTCGACAATCCCGTCGGTGTTTACCACAGAAAATTCGATTACACGAAAAAACACGAAAAACAGTACATCATGTTTGACGGCGCTTGCTCCATGTTCGAAGTATTCGTAAACGGCAAGTTCGTAGGTATGTCAAAAGGCTCCAGACTTTCCGCTGAATTTGATATTTCCGACTTTTTGAAGAACGGCGAAAACGATATCGCCGTAAAACTCTACACATACAGCGATGCTACATATATCGAAGACCAGGACTGCTTCCGCTATAACGGTATCTTCCGCGATGTATACATACTCGATCGTCCCGCAGACCACGTTGTCGATTTCTTTATACACACAAAAAACGACGGTACGGTAAAAGTCGATATCGATAAAGAAGCCAAGATCACTGTTATGAGTACGGACGGCGAAACGGTATACGGAGACAGCGTTAAAGATCCGCTTCTTTGGAATGCCGAACAGCCCAACCTCTACGGTCTTCTCATCGAATACAACGGCGAATTCATCTTCAAAAAATTCGGCTTCCGCGAACTCTCCGTATCCGAAGATTGCGCCCTCCTCGTAAACGGCGTTGCCGTTAAGCTCAAGGGCGTAAACCACCACGATACTCACCCCGCAAAAGGCTATGCCATCACTGCGGAAGAAAATCTCCACGACCTTCTCATGATGAAGGGCGCAAACGTAAACTGCGTAAGAACGGCTCACTATCCCAGCCTTCCCTCCTTCTACGAAATGTGCGACGAACTCGGCTTCTATGTAGTTGACGAATGTGATATCGAAGCTCACGGCGTTGAACTTGCGGTAAAAGGCAAAGACGGAAACAGAGAAGATATCGGTTATGTCATCTCGGGTAACAAGGATTGGCTCCCCGCATATCTCGACAGAATGGAACGCACTCTCGAAAGAGATAAAAACAGCCCTTGCGTTATCATGTGGTCTCTCGGCAACGAATCTCACTTCGGCGAAAACCACAAAGAAATGGCTAAATGGACAAAAGCGCGCGACCCCGAACGCTTCGTTCACTATCAGGGTACCGCTTCCGTTATGTGGTTCGAACCCGACGAACAGAAGAAGTTGGAATTGTACCACGATAAATGCGTTGATATTTGCAGTGAGATGTACAGCTATATCAAAAAAGATATGTACAAAGTACCTTATATCAACCCCATCTATGAAGAAGGCGAAAACTATCACCACGACCCCCGTCCCTACTTCCTTTGCGAGTATTCGCACATGATGGGTATGGGTCCCGGCGGTCTTGAAGAATATTGGGATATGTTCTATAAATATCCTCGTCTTATAGGCGGTTGCGTTTGGGAATGGGCAGACCATGCGGCTATCACTCCCGACGGTCATTACGGCTACGGCGGCGACTTCGGCGACGTACCGAACGACGGCAACTTCTGTTGCGACGGCGTTGTCGCTCCCGACAGAACGCCTCACCTCGCATACGACATACTCAAAAAAGCTCAGGAACCCGTTAAGATCACTTGGAAAGACGAAAAGAACGGCGTTATCTCCGTTCATAATATGCTCGACTTCGTTTCCACAGAAGATCTTTTCGATATCACATATGAAGTTGTTTGTGGCAACGATGTTCTCTCCGCAGGCAAGCTCGACGTTTGCGTTCCCGCTCACGGCTCCACAGACGTTTGCATCGGCGCTATGCCCGAAAAGACGAACGATAAATGCTTTGTAAACTTCGATGTTTACTACAAAGCGGAAACCATGTTCGCCGAAGAAGGCTATTCCGCAACGATGATACAGTTGCCTGTTACAACGATCGTTGAAAAAGCCAAAGAAGAACACGCAAAAGTTTCCACGAACGTAACAACTGAAGGCAGATATGCCGTTATCACATCCGACGAAGCGACGATCAAGATAGACCTTGCGAAAGCTTCATTTGCGTCCATCGTTAAAAACGGCAAAGAGATGCTCGCCGCTCCCTCTCGCATAACAGCTTGGCGCGCACCCACGGACAACGATATGAACAACGTTGCGCGTTGGAACAGAGATTTTGTTCGTTACAACAAATTTTCAACAAAGAGTTACACTATCGAAGAATCCGACGGCAACGTCATCATCAAGCTAAACGGTATCCTTTCCGCTCCCGCAAGAGTACCGATCTTCGACCTTGATGTCGAATTTATCGTAAATGGCGGCAACATCGGCGTAAAATTCCACGGTGTAAGACCCGAACGCAGCTTTATCGACCAGATACCGCGCTTCGGTATGCTCTATGAATTTACAAAAGATTTCGAAGATATCACATATGAAGCATACGGTCCAACATCTTGCTATATCGATATGAGAGCGCATACGTTCTATGGCATCTATGAATCCACTGTAACGGACGAATTTGAGCCTATGATAAAACCCCAGGAATGTGGAAACCATATCGAAGCCGATATGTTCTCCATTTCCGATGATGCGGACACTGTTAGATTCACAGGAAACGGCTTTGAATTTTCCGCTCTCCATTTCACTCCCGAAATGCTCACGGATACAAAGCATATCCACGAACTCGTTCCCAGCGAAAATTCCATCGTCATCATCGCTTACAAGAACAACGGTATAGGTACGAACTCCTGCGGTCCTCGCTTGCCCGAAAAATATAAATTCAACGACAGAGAATTTACTTTCGAATACGAAATGAATATCTGACGATATAAGCCCTGTTCTCCGCTTCACAGCGGAAAACAGGGCAATATTTTTTGTTAAAGTTCACCTAAAATCAAAATAAAATTTTAATTGTCTTCACAAAAAAATATATTACTATTGCAAAACAACGAAAAATAATGTATTATATATATAACAAAACAATAATATCGGGCGAAAAATATCGATTGCCCGATATTTTTGTCAATTTTAACAATCTCTCGGAGGAAAAAATGCAAAGAGAATCTCTCAAAAGCCGTCTTGGTTTTATCCTGTTGAGCGCAGGATGTGCCATCGGCGTAGGCAATGTATGGAAATTCCCTTACATCACAGGTCAAAACGGCGGCGGCTGGTTTGTACTTATCTATCTTGTTTGCCTTGTTGCGGTAGGCGTTCCCGTTATGACGATGGAATTTGCCATGGGCCGTGCAAGCCGCAAAAGTCCCGCTTCGCTCTATGAGCCGCTTGAACCCAAAGGCAGTAAATGGCATATACACAGCATCTTTGCCGTTGCAGGCAACGTTCTTCTCATGATGTTCTATACAACTGTTGCCGCATGGATGCTTTATTATTTCTATCAGACAGCAACAGGAAAATTTGTCGGAATGGATTCCGACACGATACAGGGCGAGTTCGGCAATATGCTCGCAGACCCCGTTCCAGTTATCATCTTCATGGCTATCGTAGTAGTTATCGGCACGATAGTTTGCTTCTTCGGCGTTCAGAAAGGTCTTGAACGTGTTACTAAATACATGATGATCGCTCTTCTTGTCATCATGGTAGTCCTCGCCGTAAACAGCCTCTTTACAGAGGGCGGCATGGAAGGCTTCAAATTCTATCTCGTTCCCAATGCCGAGAATATCAAAAATGTAGGCGATGGCAGCATGATAAAGGGTCTTGGCAAGGTTATCGTTGCCGCACTCAATCAGTCCTTCTTCTCACTCAGCATCGGTATGGGTTCCATGGCTATCTTCGGCAGCTATATCGACAAAAAACGCTCTCTCATGGGCGAAGCCATCAACGTTGCCGTTCTCGACACATTCGTTGCCATCACAGCAGGTCTTATCATATTCCCCGCGTGCTTCTCGTTTGGCATCGAACCTTCCAGCGGTCCCGGACTTATATTCCAGACACTTCCCAACATATTCAACAATATGGCGGGCGGTAGAATCTGGGGCAGCCTTTTCTTCATCTTCATGTCTTTCGCGGCGCTCTCTACAATATTCGCGATATTCGAAGTGCTTATTGCTTCCATGATGGAGAAATTCGGTTGGGACAGAAAGAAAGCTTGCCTTATCAACGGCGCAGTTATCTTCGTTCTCTCCTTGCCCTGCATATTCGGTTACAATATCCTTTCTTTCATCACACCTTTCGGCGAAGGAACGACTATCCTTGACCTCGAAAGTTTCCTTGTTGAAAACCTTATCCTTCCCCTCGGCTCTCTCATTTTCGTTATCTTCTGTACTTGCAGATACGGTTGGGGCTGGAAGAACTTCGTTGCCGAAGCAAACGAAGGCAAGGGTCTCAAGGTTGCGAAATGGATGCGCGGTTACATGACGTTCGTGCTTCCCGTTATCGTTATCATTATTTTCGCTATCAGTATGTATAACTATTTCGCATAAAAACGCGGCTCTCCGATTTTATCGGAGAGCCGTTTTTTTATTTCAAAATATATTGCCCAAATTGATTTTATATGTTATACTAAAAGAAAATGCATATATAAAGATCGGGAGAAAAAAGTATGAAAACAGTCATTTTCGATATGGACGGTCTGCTTGTAGACTCCGAAATACGTGCGATAACCGCTTGGCGTGAAGTATCCGAAGAATACGGTATACCCAATATAGAGGAATTGTTTCCGTTTATGATGGGTACTAACCCAGAGACCAGAAAGACGATATTCGAAAAACATTACGGCGACAAATACGATTTTTACGAATGTAATGCCAAGGTTCGCGAAAAAGCCAACAAATATGAAGACGAAACTCCTATACCCCTCAAAAAAGGCGTAAAAGAGCTTCTCGCATATCTCAGCAATAACGGCTTTAAGATAGGTCTTGCCTCCTCGGGCAGAATGGCAACGATAGAACGCAGAATGACATACCACGGATTGATGGGCTATTTCGATGTTATCATTTCGGGAGAGATGGTAACGGTAAGCAAGCCCGATCCCGCGATATTCTTGCTCTGCGCGCAAAAATTGGGCAGCGAACCGTGCGAATGTACCGTGCTTGAGGATTCTCCGAACGGCATAACGGCGGCAAAAGCCGCAGGTATGCGCCCTGTTATGGTTCCCGACCTCTATATGCCGGAAGAACGCATAGCGAAGCTCGCTCATGCCGTTTATCCCTCGCTCACAGACGTTAAAGAAGCATTTGAGAGCGAAAAACTTTGATCTTTGTTTTTTACTGTTATAACAGATAAAAATAAAAATTACCATGCAAATCGAAAGGAATTTTGGAAATATGGAAATCAGCGGAAAGAGAATGTATAATCTTTTGAAAAAGCTCAATTTCGAGCGCCTTTCCACAACGGAAGGTGAATTTCGCGGCGCAGAGATCATCGCCGACGAGATCAGAGAAGCAGGTGTAGAGCCTACATTCGAAACATTTATGGCTCCTCATTACGAGATCAAAAAGGTAAAATTTGAAGTTACGGAACCTTTCCACCGTGAATATGAAGTTTCAGGCTACGGTTTTTCGGGAAATGCCGCAAAAGACGGTATCGAAGCGGAATTTTATTATCTCGAAGCATTCGATGAGATGTGCCTTGCCGAAGTAAAAGATAAGATAGTATTCATCGCAGGTGGCGTAGGCCCCGACGGCTACAAAAAACTCATCAAAGCAGGCGCAAAAGCTTTTGTTGCAACATCAGGCACATGGATAGACAAAAAGAGCGAAACAGACCTTGACGAAAGAATGCTCCGCAGCATACACACAGACGAGGGTGTTATCCCCGGCGTATGCATCAGAACAGCAGACGGTCTTCGCCTCGTTGCGTCCAAGCCCCAGAAAGTTAAACTCACTCTCGAACAAGAAGAAGGCGAAGCGCCCTCTCGCAACATCGTTGCAGAGATAAAGGGTACGAAATTCCCCGAAGAAGTTATCGTTTACACGGCTCACTATGACTCCGTAGTATTCAGCCACGGTATGTTCGACAACGCAACAGGTACTGCGACCATATTGGAGCTTCTCCGTTACTTTGCAAAACATCCGCCTATGCGTACACTTAAATTCATCTTCTGCGGCTCCGAAGAAAGAGGCTTGCTCGGTAGCAAGGCTTTCGTTGAAGCACACAAAGACGAACTCGAAAAATACAGACTTTGCGTAAATATCGATATGACAGGTCCGCTCCTCGGCTACGATTGCGTAAGAGTTACAGGCGACGTTGCTATCTGCCATGCCATCGACTTTATGAAGAAAGAGATCGGCTACGCTACGGAAGTAAGACAGGATATCTACTCTTCCGACTCCATTCCCTTTGCAGACCAGGGTATCCCCGGCATCAACTTTATCCGCACAGCCGCTCCCGGAACGACTATGGTCCATTCAAGACACGACGTTATCACTCAGGTAAACCCCGAAAAACTTGCCAGAACAACAGGTTTTGCGCTTGAATTTTCCAAGAGAGTCGTAAACGCTTCATATTTCCCCATCGAACGCAAGATGCCCACAGAAATGGTAGAAAAGGTAAACAAATACCTCCGCAAAAAAGACGAAGCAAAGAAATAATATCCGCTCGTTTTCATAATTATTGAACATAGCCCCGACGGACTTTTTCCGTCGGGGCATTATATATTTAAGAAAGAGCTTTCCTTATTATATTTATATCCTTATCCGAAAGCAGGAAATATTATCTTTATTTTTGGTTTTTTCTGCATAAGTGCCGAAAAACAGGCGACAATATAGGTAACTTCACATAGCCGAAAGGCAGAAAGGATATTATATAATATGAACATGAACCAAAAAAAGCAAAAGCTCAACAAGGGAATAGGCATCGCCGTTGCGATACTGCTCGCGCTCACTCTCTGCGTAACGATAATCGCTTTCGCCGTTAGCAAACGCACAAAACCGAGCGATATTACGACTACACCCTCCGAAACGACGGGCAAGATAGTCTCTACCACGAAAAAGCCCATTTCCACAACGACTTCGCCCGTTGCGACCGACGAGATACCCTCTTCCCCCACGGGAGCGGACGAAGTAACATTCATTTGCCCCGTGAACGGAACGCTCATAAAGAATTATTCCGCGGATATTCCCGTTTTTTCTCTTACTATGGAGGATTATCGCGTACATTGCGGCGTTGATATCGCCGCGGACGCAGGCACTAAAGTGCTTGCAGCCGCAAACGGCACCGTTTCCAAGGTATGTTATGATCCGATGATGGGGCAGACGGTGGAAATATCTCACGCAGGTGGATATGTTACCGTTTATAAGAACCTCGGAACATCTATTCCCCTCGGAATCGAAGAGGGCGCAAGCGTTACCGCGGGCGACCTTATCGGTTACGTAGGCGATACCGCGCTCGTGGAAATATCCGATTCGCCTCATCTTCACCTCGAAATGAAGAAAAACGGCGACAACACGGACCCTCTTTCCAGGATCAAACTCGAAAGCATCGATTCGAGTGCCGATTACGAGGACTGAACCAAGCCCCGAGGAACGGCTTTTCGAGCCGTTCCTTGGGCATTTGTTATAAAAAACGAATTTAATAATAACAGTTTTTGCCCTCATATTTGGAAGGGTCGAAAATAAAAATGTTACAAAAATGTAATAATTTTTTGCCCGAACTTTGCAGAAATCTATTGACAAAACAGAGCAAGAATGATATTATATTAGTAAACACGGTGCGAGGTATTAGTTCGGACAATATCTTGTACTATAAATTTCTTTACAAAAATTTAAAGGAGATTTTTTCTTATGAAGAAGAAAATTTTATCACTCTTCCTCTCTGTTGCCTTGCTCGTGGCAGCTTGCTCTGTAATGGCGGCTTGCAATAACGACCCCGAAGACACAACTGAAGCTCCCACTACAACAACAGAAGACGTTACAACAACGACTGCAGCTACAACAACGACTGCAGTTACAA
>CAZFTE010000014.1:0-68 GCA_964521785.1 uncultured Lachnospiraceae bacterium | reverse complement strand
CAACGACTGCAGCTACAACAACGACTGCAGCTACAACAACGACTGCAGCTACAACAACGACTGCAGCT
>CAZFTE010000013.1:0-34976 GCA_964521785.1 uncultured Lachnospiraceae bacterium | reverse complement strand
CCAACTGAGCTATTCCGCCATTGAGTGCCGTGTTTCAAGCACTTCCTCACAATGCTTGATTATTATATCACAATATTTTACGTTTGTCAACAGTATTTTTCAAAAAAATTAAAAAATCTCCGAGTTTTTTATTCTCGGAGATCTCTTTTTTTTATTTATACAGTTGCGCCTTCGAATCCGACTATAAGACCGCCGCGTTCCGCGTAAAAACTATCAAGTCCGCGCGTTGAGCGTATTATTATATCAGAAGAAGGAAATACAGCCAAAAACGCTTGCTTTAAAAGTTCCGCGCTCTGAATATTTTCGCAATGATGTATACGCATTTTGCCGCCGTTAAATCCAAGGCTCTTTATATTTTCGGCAATGCAGGAGAGCATCTTGCGCTCGCCTCTCACCTTATGCACCATCTCAAGTGTACCCTCATCGCTCGCTTTGCCGATAATACGTATACCGAGAACACCTGAAAGCTTAGCAATAATGGGGCTTATCCTGCCGTTGTTCGCAAGATTGCGGAGCGATTCGAGCGAGAACAACAAATGTGTGCGACGTCTGTAAGCTTTCACTTGATCGATGATATCGTCAAACGGCACATCATTCTTGATAAGCTCGCACAATTTCTCTATAATAAGTGCCGTTTCGGGTCCGGTGGAAAGAGTATTTATAACATATATATTTCTTTCGGGGTGTTCTTCCTTATATTTTTTTGCCGCGGTGAGCGCCGCATTATAGCTTCCGGAGATGGAGCCTGATATCGTAAGACAGAAGATATTTTCGGCGTCCTCAAAAGCTTTTTCCCATTCAGCAACATTGGGGCAAGAAGAACCTGTACGTCCCTTGTGAGATTCCAAATATTCTATCATCTCCGAAACATCAAGGTCTGCATCATCACAAAATTCCCTATCGGTCGAAGTAAGCTTCAAAGGAACAGATTCAAACGGTACGTCTTCTACCGAAAGAATGTCAGAGGAAGAATCCGATACTATTTTATATTTCATAAGTCAACTCCAAAAATTATATTTAATACCATTAACGCAACTCATAATATAATTATATCAGTTATTTCGAACTTTGTCAAGTGGTTTTGAAAACGCGATGATGACGTTGCCGCAAACAAAAAACTCCCATGCATATATTACGCATGGGAGCAATATCTTATTCGGCTTTCATTTTGATACCTTTTGCATCAAGTTCGGCAACGATGCCGTTTACAACGGAAGCAACTTCATCTTTTGTAAGAGTCTTTTCGGGGTGAGAGAAAAGTATTCTTACTGTAATGGATTTGCCGCTTTCGTCCGTGTAAGTATCAACAACGCCAACACTCTTAATAAGAGTGGAGTTTGCGTTCGCTATCGCTTCTGCGATGGGAGCGAATGTATCGGAAACAAAAGAAAGGTCTATTTCGATCTCGGGGAATTTGGAAGGCTCTGCATATTTGATGCTTGCATTCTTTATCTTGGAAAATTCGTCCATATCGATCTCGGCGTAAACAATATTCGCCTTTTTATCGATCTTCTTTGTAACGGAAGCGTTTACTATGCCTATCTCGCCGAGGAGATGACCCGCGCAATAGATATTGTTGAGGTTCTTGGGGTGCTGATAGGAATGTGTTGCTTCTGCTTTCTTGAATGCAAGAGATTCATGCTTGATATCGTCAGCGATAACTGCGAGGATATCGCGAAGTTCGAAGTATATCTTCTCTGTATCCTTTGTCTTGCTGTATATCGTTATTGCGAGCTTCTTGTGTTCATCGCAAAGACCGTCCGCTTTAACGCCGTCAACTATTCTGCCTATTTCGAAAACGGCAAAATCCGTATCGAACGAGGTATTATATTTTACCTGGCAGAGCTGAGTGGGAACAATGGAGCGGCGAAGAGTTTTGATATTGGGGTTAGTTGCGTTGATAAGTTCAACGTTGCTTTCGATATCTATGCCGAGTTCTTTGTATTCGTCATGATAAGCCCAAATGTAGGAATGAAGCTCGTGCATGGAATAACGGTGAACGAGGATATCTTTTATTCTGTTTTCGTCTGTCTTTTCAACGGCTTCTCTTACGGGGTAAAGAGGAGCTTCGGCCGTGTGGATATCGAAGTTATCGTAACCGTAGATACGAGTGATCTCTTCGATGATGTCGGCTTTTATCGTAACGTCTTTTGTAGCTCTCCAGCTCGGAACATTTACAGCGAAATCTTCACCGCAAAGTTCAACGCCGAAGCCGAGAGAACGAAGAGTTTTAACGACAGTATCGTTGCTTATCTCTATACCTGTGTAACGGTTTACAAAAGCTTTTGTGAAATTGAGCGTTATTTCGGGATATTTCTTTGCATACTCATCGGTGAGCGCGGAAACTACCGTTGCGCCAGAGTCGATATCAGTAAGAAGTTTTACGAATCTTGCAATAGCGGTAACAGTCATTTCGGGGTCAAGGCTCTTTTCGTATCTCTGAGAAGCATCTGTACGATGAGAGAGACGAACCGTGGATTTACGAATGGAAGCCGCATCGAATGTAGCGGATTCAAGCGTAAGTGTAGATGTATCTTCAACTATTTCGGAATCAAGACCGCCCATGATACCTGCAATGGCAACAGGAGAATCACCGTTGCATATCATAAGAGTATTTTCGTCGATAGCGCGTTCAACACCGTCGAGAGTTTTGAAGTTGAACGGTTTGTCGAAGCGTTTGATTCTTATCTTTTCGACCTTGCGGGAGTCGAAAGCGTGCATAGGTTGACCCATTTCGAGCATAAGATAGTTAGTAAGGTCGGCAAGCAAGTTGAGTGCGCGCATTCCGCAGTAGAAAAGACGTATTCTCATGTTCACGGGGCTTTTGTGAACGGAGATATTGCCGAATTTAAGACAAGAATATCTGAGGCAAAGAGGATCTTCGATCTTGAGATCGACTTTTTCAAGGTCTTTGTAAACAGAAAGGTCCGCTGTGGAAAGAGGTCTGAGTTCTCTTCCCGCAAGAGCTGCAATCTCGCGAGCGATACCGTAATGACCCCAAAGGTCGGGGCGGTTCGTCAAAGATTTGTTGTCTACTTCGAAAACGATATCGTCTATCTGATAGATGGACTTGATATCCGTACCGAGAGCAACGTCTTCCGTGATATCCATGATGCCGTCGTTAGCATCGCTGATACCTATCTCTTTTTCGGAACAGCACATACCATTCGATGTATATCCCGCAAGCTTTCTGGGCGCGATGGTTATATCGCCTATCTGTGCGCCGAGTTTTGCAAAAGCGGTCTTCATGCCTACGCGAACGTTGGGCGCGCCGCAAACGACGTCAACAAGCTCGTCCTCGCCGATATCTACTTTGAGGAGGTGGAGCTTCTTTGAATCGGGGTGAGCCTCAACGGATTTGATCTCGGCAACTACAACGCCTGAAAGATCGCTTCCTTTGAAGAATATTTCATTTTCAACTTCCGCTGTGGAAAGGGAGAATTTATTGATAAGTTCAAGTTTATCGATTCCGGAAAGGTCTACAAAATCCGAAATCCAGTTCATTGATATAAACATTTGGCAAAAGCTCCTTTCTTATTTATCGTCCGTAAACTGGGACAAGCTCTTGAGATTGCCGCTGTTGAGGTCGCGAATGTCTTTAACGCCGTATTTCATCATAGCAAGTCTTGTAAGACCGAGACCGAAAGCAAAGCCTGTGTATTCTTCGGGGTCGATACCGCCCGCTTTAAGCACTTCGGGGTGTATCATACCGCAGGGGCAAAGTTCGAGCCAGCCGCTGTGCTTGCAAGAGGGGCAACCCTCGCCGCCGCAGATAAGACAGCTGATGTCAAGTTCAAATCCCGGTTCGACGAATGGGAAGAAGCCGGGACGAAGACGTACCTTGATATCCTTCCGGAACACTTCGGAAAGCATAGTCTTCATGAAGAAGATAAGGTTGGAGATAGAGATGTTCTTGTCAACCATTACGCCTTCCATCTGGAAGAATGTATTTTCATGGCAAGCGTCCGTTGCTTCGTTACGGAAGCATCTGCCGGGGAATATAGCCTTTATAGCTTTTCCTTCGTTCACGAGCTGATCTCTGTATTTTTTATAGATAGCATTCTGTGCCGCGGATGTCTGTGTTTTAAGGAGCTGACCGTTATCGAGGTAATATGTGTCCTGCATATCACGCGCAGGGTGATCTTTGGGAATATTGAGGGATTCGAAGCACTCATAGTCTGTAACTATCTCGCTGTAATCCTCCACTGTAAAGCCCATGGATCTGAATATCTCTTCGCACTGTCTCTGAACGAGCGTGATGGGATGATATGAGCCTCTTTCAAGATTTGCGGGCATGGATATGTCAAACTCGGGCATACGGCTGTTTTCAAGCTCGATCTCCTTCTGTTTGATCTCCTCGCGCTTTTCGGAGATCTTGGAGTTTACCTCATCTTTGAGAACGTTTACGGCTTGACCGAACGTTTTTTTCTCCTCTGCCGAAAGAGATTTCATTTCTTTAAGTAATTCCGTAACATAGCCTTTTTTGCCGATGTATTCAACACGGAGCTTTTCAAGCTCGTCTGCGCTCGTAACGTTTTCGAGCGCGGCGAGAAAGGCAAGTCTTACTTCTGTTGTTTTTTCTGCCATTGTAATATTCCTTTCATAATAATATATAATTACAGATAAAATTTAACCGTCTGTTTTTTGAAAAAAGATACAAAAAAACAGCTGCGTCCAACAAGGGACGAGCTGTATTACCCGCGGTACCACCCAAATTCAGAAAATATATTTCTGCTCTCTATGTGCATTTGAAGTGCGCACTACACCCTGCTTATACAAAAAGCTTTCGCAGGATACTCCGTCGCTGAAATTCACGCGAAACGCCATTCGGGGCTTTCTCAGCGGTATGCCCCTCTCTGTGGAATGTTTACGTATCGGTTACTTACACGATTTCATAGTATTATACTTTATTATTTTAACGGATTTTGCCTCAAATGTCAAGTGCTTTGCATCTTTACCGACATTTTATTCAAAAAAATAATTCTATTTTTTATTTTTTTACATATAAGCGATTGAAAAATATTTTTCGTTGTGATAGAATAAAGCATAAATATTTACAGCAAGTCGCGTTTCACTGCGGCTTAATCCAAGTAAAAAAGAAGGTTGTTTTTATGAGTATTCGTATTGGCATTTTCGGCTACGGCAACCTCGGCAGAGGTGTCGAGAGCGCTATTCGCCAGAATAAGGACATGGAACTTGTTGCGGTATTCACGCGCAGAGACCCCGCTTCCGTTAAACTCAGAACGGAAAACGTTCCCGTTTATCACGCAGACATGGCAAAAGATATGGCAGATAAGATCGACGTTATGATCCTCTGCGGCGGCAGTGCAAAGGACCTCCCCACGCAGACTCCCGAAATGGCAAAATATTTCAATGTTATAGATAGCTTCGATACACACGCAAAGATCCCCGAACATTTTGACGATGTTGACTCCGTTGCAAAAGCTTCGGGCAAAGTAGGCATAATCTCCGTTGGCTGGGATCCCGGAATGTTCTCTCTCAATCGTCTTTACGGCAGTTCCATACTCGTTGACGGCAAAGATTACACTTTCTGGGGCAAAGGCGTAAGCCAGGGTCATTCCGACGCTATCCGCCGCGTAGAAGGTGTTGCCGACGGCAAGCAGTACACAATTCCCGTAGAGAGCGCGCTTGAAGCGGTTCGCAACGGTTCCAATCCCGAACTTACGACTCGCGAAAAACACGTTCGCGAATGTTTCGTTGTTGCAAAAGAGGGTGCCGACAAAGCAAAGATAGAAGCAGAGATAAAATCCATGCCCAACTATTTTGCCGATTATGACACGACAGTACACTTCATCTCTCAGGAAGAGCTTAACGAAAAACACAGCGGTATCGCTCACGGCGGCTTCGTTTTCCGCAGCGGCAAAACAGGATTTGACCTTGAGAACAATCACATAATCGAATACAGCTTGAAGCTCGATTCCAACCCCGAATTTACTTCTTCCGTTCTCGTTGCATACGCTCGCGCGGCATACAGAATGAACAAAGAAGGCATGAGCGGCTGCAAGACAGTTCTCGATGTTCCCCCCGCTTATCTCTCCGCCAAAACAGGCGCAGAACTTCGCAAAGAATTGCTTTGATATATAAAACATCAAAAAAACTTTGACCCTTTTCTCTGTTGTTCTTAGCAAAGAAATCGCAAAAGTATAGAAACCGCAGATTACTTTTCTGCGGTTTTTGCACTATAATGGAGGGTATAGGCATAGCCGATGTATTTGTAATACAAATGTGAAACTTGCGATAAAAATACAGATACTACTTGAGTACTACTTCAAATACTCACTATCAATGACCGCTTAGTCCAAAGCCTCCCTTGTGTAAAGGGAGATGGCACGCTTTTCTGTCAAAGCTTTTTTGATTTATATTTCGGTTTATATTGAAAAAGATCCTCCCTCATGTTATAATCATTTCGTAAATACATAAAAAACAGGAGGTCATATGAAAACACAATATCGCAAAGTTAAGCAATATCTCAAGCTTATATGGGATTCCGTTTATTGTAACAAAACGACAGTTGAAAACATTTCGACCATGCCGTGCGATTACAAAAAAGGAAACGATCTTCCCACGCTTGAAAACTTCGTCCCGTTCAACAGCGGAGACGATTGGGGGGTCGGCTCCGACAAACACGCTTGGTTCCATTTCAAGCTCACTATCCCCGAACACATGAGAAACAAGCCCGTCAGACTGTTCATTCGCTCCGATTTCGAAAAATGGATTAACAACACACCTCAATTCATGCTCTATGTTGATGGAATATATCGCCAAGGTATGGACACTCAGCATACGTTCTTCAACCTGGATACGAACAAAAAATTCGACTTTGATATCTATGTTTATGCATATACCGCTATCCCAATCAAAAAAGCCAAATTCTTTGCCGAAATAAAAAATGTAAACGTAGGTGCTGAAGCCCTTGCATATGATATAGAAGTTCCGTTCAATGCGCTCGATTTTCTCGACGATACAAGAGAGGATTATGCAAATATACTCAAACATCTCGACAAAGCTGTCTCCATGCTCGATCTTTACGAGCTTGAATCGGACGATTATTTTGCGTCTGTCGAAAAAGCAAGAAAATATATGCAGGAAGAATTTTACGGCAAATTCTGCGGCAGATCAACAAAAAATGTCGCTTGCGTCGGTCATACGCATATAGATTACGCTTGGCTTTGGACCATAGCTCAGACAAAAGAAAAGGTACAGCGTTCATTCGCTACCGTATTGGAGCTTATGGACAGATATCCCAATTATAAATTCATGTCGTCTCAGCCTCTCCTTTACAGGGATTTCAAAGAACAGGCTCCCGAACTTTACGAAAAAGTAAAGGAAAGGATACGCGAGGGTCGTTGGGAATGCGAAGGCTCGATGTGGATAGAAGCGGACTGCAACCTCACTTCGGGCGAGAGCTTGATACGTCAGATAATCTACGGCAAGCGCTTTTTCCGCGAAGAATTCGGCAAAGAGAACCGCATTTTGTGGCTCCCCGACGTATTCGGTTATTCCGCGGCTCTTCCTCAGATATTGAAAAAATGCGGTGTAGATTGGTTCGTTACATCGAAGATAAGCTGGAACGACGGTAACATGATGCCTTATGACACATTCAGTTGGCAAGGCATCGACGGCACAGCCGTAAACACATATTTCCTTACGGCACAGAACGAAAGAGCCGTACCCGTTCGCTATTGCACATACAACGCAGACCTCACGACTTCCATGGTAGCGGGTACATGGCACAGATATCAGCAAAAGATACTCAACGATGAAGCGATGGTAACATACGGCTACGGCGACGGCGGCGGCGGTCCCTCTATTCCTCATTTGGAAAATGCGGAAAGACTCAAAGCAGGCATACCCGGTGTTCCATCCATAACTTACGATAATCCCTCCGAATTTTTGGGACGTTTGGAAAAGAAGATAGAAAGCGATCCGTTGCTTCCCAAATGGCAGGGCGAGCTTTACTTGGAATATCATCGCGGAACATACACTTCCATATCTAAGATGAAACGCAACAACCGCAAGAGCGAATTTCTCTATCAGAATGCCGAATGGCTCGCCAGCATGGGCAAATCATTGAGCGGTAAAACATTCCCCAAAGTGGAACTCCGCAACGGTTGGGAAGAGATATTGAAAAATCAATTCCATGATATCATACCCGGCTCTTCCGTTGCCCCCGTCTACGACGACGCAGACCGCGATTATATCAAGATCAAAGGTATCGCAAACAACATAATCTCCGATAATGTGAAAAATATCGCCGAGAATATATCCAAAGAAAGCGGATATATCATCTTCAATCCGAATGCATTCGATGCAAACGGATACGTTGAGATAGACGGCAAAACAGCGTTCGTTAAGAATATACCCGCAAAGGGCTATATCGCCACATCTGATATAAAAACAGACAACGATATAATCATAAGCGATCGCAAGGTCGAAACAGCGAAGCTTATCGTAAGTTTTGACGAAGCTTATCAGATAACATCTATCTACGATAAAGAAAACGACCGCGAACTTATCAAAGAAGGCTGCATCGGCAACGAGATACGTGTTTACCCCGATCACCCCGACTGCTACGACAACTGGGAATGGCAGGAATATTCTCTTGAAGAATACAAGACGATAACCGCACTCTCCTCCGTGGAAACGATAGACGACGGCGCAAGACGAGGCATCAAACTCGTTCGTCCGTTCATGGATTCCACGATAACGCAGACCATTTGGTTCTACAATGAAGAAAGCAAGATAGATTTCGATACCGTTGCGGATTGGCATCAGCACCATCTCATGGTAAAAGCCGCTTTCGGCGTCAACATCAATTCAAGCAAAGCCACATATGAGATACAGTACGGTAATATCGAGCGCCCGACACACAAGAACACATCTTGGGAACGCGCGAAATTCGAAGTATGCGCTCATAAATATGCCGATCTTTCCGACGGAGGTTACGGCGCAAGCTTGATGAACGATTGCAAATACGGCTATGATATCCATGACGGTGTAATGCAGCTTTCTTTGTTCAAATCGGGAACATATCCCTCTACCGATGTCGATCAAGGCGAAATACCGTTCGTATATTCGCTCTATCTGCACAACGGAACTTTTGCGGAAAGCGACACCATCAAGCAAGCATATCTTCTCAATGACCCGCTCTTTGCCGCAAAAGCGCTCGGCACGCAAAGCACCTTGCCCGAATGCTACTCCATGGTATCTTCCGATAAAGCAAACGTGCTTTGCGATATAATAAAGGAAGCAGAAGACGGTACAGAAACGGTCCTCAGACTTTACGAATGTAAAAACATTCGCACGAAAGCGACCATCAAACTCGGTTTCAACGCCGAAAAATGCTATCTTTGCGATATGCTCGAACGCGAGATAAAAGAACTCGAAATAAAAGATGGTTCTGTAAAACTCGATATCTCAGGCTTCGAAATAATAACACTTAAATTGAAATAAAAATAAAAAGCCACGAAGCAAAAAATGATATGCACCTCCAAAAGTGTCTAACTTTTGGAGGTGCATATCATTTCAACCTTTGACTCCAGTTTCGGTGGTTTGCCTTTCCTTGTGCCGCTGGCAGCACATGTTCTGCCTCGTCTTTCTTTCATAAGCCCCTCGGCTCCTTCTTCCAGAAATATGCGTTCCCACCGTTGTATCGTTGCAACAGTATAGTCATGCCGATATAGCGATGCAGATCGCTTGTATAGATGCTTTTGATAATTCGTAAAGTAAAAAATGCACTATGATATCTTAGATTTCCTTCGTTGCGTCATTATTCTCATCTGATTCTTTCTTATTTTCAAATCCATATGCCATACACATAAACTCATGTTTGGCTCTGCGAGGCAAAGAACGGTAAACGCGAAGTATATCTTCTTCGTCCTCGTCTTGTGCTGTCGCTTTACTCACGGCTGCGCTATTGTTAGCAAAAAAATCCGCAACGCTACAATGGAGATACTGTGCAAGTTCAATCAAAGTATCTTCTTTTGGTAGCTGACCGTTATTGATGGCAGTAACTTTTGATGAAGAATATCCCAACTCTTTCAAAACAGGGGTAAGTTTAGTACCTCGTTCTTGACAAAGTCTATTCAAATTCTCTTTGAAAGCCATAGAAATTTCTCCTCTGCAAAAATAAGTTCATTTTTAAAGAATCTATTTATTGATAACAAATTTAAAAACGCGAAATTACGCCTAGACAAAAAATAAAGCCTACTGAATACTCAGTAGGCTTTTATGGCGGAGAGAATGAGATTCGAACTCATGGACCGGTATTAGCGGTCACACGATTTCCAGTCGTGCGCCTTAGACCAACTCAGCCATCTCTCCATCGCTCTTATATTCTATCACAAACCAAAATAAATGTCAATACCTTTTTTGAATTTTTTAAACTTTTTTTATTTCATCCTTTTCATTGACTGAGAATATAAAAAGTGATATAATACAAGTGAAAAGCGGGACCCGAAAAAATGCCGTGTTCGCTATCGCCGTAACACAGCGCTCGTTCCGCCAAAAACAAGTTTTTCAAATAATCAAACAAATATATATTTTATGGAGGAAAAACATGAAATTAAGTATCACAACCGGTGCCATCATCAACGTTCTCGGTATAGATGAAGGCTTCAAAGCTATCCACGAAGCAGGTTTCGATCTTGTAGACTTCGGTCTTGACGGCAACTATGTTTGGGACAACCTTTGCAACGGTATCCCCACAGACGCATACGATGATGACAAAATCTACCCTTATCTTGATGAAGTAAAAGCTGCCGCCGCAAAATACGGTGTTGGCTTCGGTCAGACGCATGCTCCTTTCCCGATATACATTCCCAAATCAGAACAGGGTACTATCAACTGCCAGAACGACGTAAGAAAATGCATCGAACTTACAGGTTACCTCGGTTGCCCTCGCATCATAATCCACCCCATATTCGACGGCAGCGCCAGATTCCCCTCTCTTAACAAAGCTCAGGAATACGAACGCAACATGGAATTTTACACT
This sequence comes from uncultured Lachnospiraceae bacterium, assembly GCA_964521785.1. GTDB lineage: Bacteria > Bacillota > Clostridia > Oscillospirales > CAG-272 > UMGS731. The sequence goes on along the minus strand of CAZFTE010000013.1, from coordinate 23,962 downwards.
TCCATCATTCCGCTCCTCAAAAAACACCACGTTATCTGCTGTCTTGAAAATATGTGGATTCAGGACTGGAAGTCCAAAAAGATATACGCAGGTTGTTGCTCCGACATAAACGAAACGATCAAATATATCGACGACCTCAATGCTATCGCAGGCGAAAAGCTTTTCGGCTTCTGCCTTGATATCGGTCATCTCCTCCTCCTCGGTCAGGACCCCTGCTACTGGATGGAAGAGCTTGGCGACAGACTCGAAGCACTCCACGTTCACGATAACAACGGTGTCGATGACGGTCATACACTCCCCTACATGGGTTGCTGCAACTGGGACAGAGTTGTACTCGGATTGAGAAGAAACGGCTACAAGAACAGCTTCAACTTCGAAACAGGCAGCTTTAATAATGCTTTTCCGAAAGAACTTTGCGCCGCCGCCACTAATATGCTCGGTGCCGTCGGCAAATACTTCGTTGGCAGAATAACAGCCGAAGAAGACAAAAAATAATTTCAACTGATATATAGGTTGTATAATAAACGGAGAAAAATATGAAATCAAGTATCTCAACTGTCGGCATTATCGATGTCATCGGCATCGATGAAGGCTTCAAAGCCATTCACGAAGCAGGTTTTGATGCTGTTGACTTCGGTCTTTTCGGAAAATATGATTGGAACGACATTTCCAAAGGCATACCTTCGGACGCATATAACGATGACAAGATATATCCCTATATCGATGAAGTAAAAGCTGCCGCCGCAAAATACGGCGTTGAATTCGGTCAAACGCACGCTCCTTTTCCGATATATATATCCCAATCCGAACAAGGCACCATCAACTGTCAAAACGACGTAAGAAAATGCATAGAGATCACAGGGTACCTCGGTTGCCCTCGTATCGTGATACATCCGATATTCGACGGTAACGCAAGACGTCCCGTTCTTACCAAACAGGAAGAATACAAACTCAATATTGAGTTTTACTCGTCCCTCATTCCGCTCCTCAAGAAGCATCATGTTATCTGCTGTCTTGAAAATATGTTCATGGGCGATTGGAAAACGAAAAAGATATATGCCACTTGCTGTTCCAATATCCACGAAACGATAAGATATATCGATGAACTCAACGCTATCGCAGGCGAAAAGCTTTTCGGATTCTGCCTTGATATCGGTCATCTCCTCCTCGTGGGACAAGACCCCTGCTACTGGATAGAAGAACTCGGCGACAAACTCGAAGCTCTCCATGTTCACGATAACAACGGTGTCGATGATAATCATACTCTCCCTTACACGGGTTGTTGCAACTGGGACAGAGTTGTACTCGGATTGAGAAGAAACGGCTACAAAAACACCTTCAACTTCGAAACAGGCAGTTTTAACAATGCTTTTCCGAAAGAGCTTTGCGTTGCCGCAACTAATATGCTCGGTGCTGTCGGCAAATACTTCGTAGGCAGAATAACAGCTGAAGAAGACAAAAAATGATACTCTCATAACACGCAAAACGCAGTGAAGTAATAACTTCACTGCGTTGTTTTGTTTTCATTGTTTATCTTTTTAACTTCAAATGCTTGCGACAATATCTTCTCGTCGTTGCCGTTTACTATATCAAAGCTTACGCTGAATATGTTCGTACTTTTATTATACGACATCGATAAATTTTTGAGCTTCAATCCTCGCGGATATGCGCCAGAGCCTATCACGTCTTTGTCGCCGAACTTCAATCTTCCTGTTTCGCTATCGATAGAAAAGTAACCGCCCTCGTCGCCGAAATTTTGTATAAATATCTTTTTTACAGTCCCATCGTCCGCCGCCTCTACCGTGCCGCAAAAGCGCAATTTATCGCTCATATCCGTTGTGAGCGTTGAGCAGAGCATCTGCGCTTGCGAAGCTTCCATACAAGATCTGTACGCATTTACCGCAAGGCGAATGCCAACGCCGACCGCCGCCGTCGAAAGCAAGATTATCAATATCGCCACCAAAAGCTCTATCAATGTCATGCCGTTATTACTTCGGAGTTTTTTCATGTCGTTGCCTCCGTAGTAATTATGTCGTTGCCTTCGTAGTAATTATGATCGCCGTATGCGTAGACGGTAACTTCAGACGATGCTGTTTTCGTTACAGCAGTTCCCACGATATTAACTTGAGCTTTGGCATCGGCAACGGAAGCGCCGTCATATTTAAAAGCGTTCGTGTTGTTTCGCACGCGCTTGTTGAGTTTTGACGCGGTAACAACAGCAGTGCTTAAAAAAGCTATCGCCATCGCAACGATGAGGAGCGCCACCAAGGATTCAACGAGTGTTTCGCCTTTATTGCTTTTCAACTTGTTCATGAGCCGCTCTCCTCCCCCGCTTCTTTGCTTATAGTGCCGTTTGTCCAAGTGATGTAAGTTGGAGTTTTTGTTACTTTGGGATTATTGGTATCTCCTGTTCCTGTGCTTGTAGGGGTTTCCGGCGTTGACTTGCAATCAAAAGTGAGCCACATCGTACATTCGCCGGATGACAGCTTTATCTCCAACTTTTTAGTTGTTCCATTAAAGTTAAATTCCACCGTAACATCGGAAATATCAACATTTTCTTTTATGCTATCAACTCTCATCGTCATCGTATCGTAAAAGCTGTCATTCAATGCAACACCGTTGTCAATTTTCAAACAACTATCGAGCCAATCTTTCATGAAACCTTTATGGTATTCATACTCATATGTAGTTGTGGTGTCGTATGGTCCTTTTGTCTCTGTTACTACTTTTGTTGAAGTAAACTTATCATTTTCTATGCTATCGCGCAGAAATTCCGCGGCGGAGCTTACCGTCAAGTAGTCTTGTTGCAGTTCCCTATCGTCGCGAATATTCTTCGAAACGCTCGAGACCGCCGTCAAGATGACGGTGCTTACCATCGTTGCCGCCAACAGCAAAAGGAGAGCCAACAACAACGTTGCACCGTTTTTACTATGCAATTTTTTCATTTTCAAGCTCTCCTTTCGCTTTTTTGTTATCCATCTGTGATATTGACCGTAATGATGGTCTTTACTTCATATTTCTTGCCGTATGTTACCGTGATATTCAATGCAACAGGCTCACCGTCCGAGGGAACGGCGCTTGCCGTCAATGTCAGCTTGTTCTCTTTATTTAAAGTGCCGCTTTGAACGGGGAGACATTGCATATTCGAAGATTCGAACGAGTAAGAAACTTTATTCGTTATATCTGTGTCGTTTTTGTCCTTTACCGTTATCACGATCTCTTTGCTATCGCCGACAGGCAAGCTGATCTCACCCGCAGGAAGTATATCCAATGTCATTTTCGCGGTTACAGTAATGGTAAGCGTTGCCGTCTTACCGTCAAGTGTTGCCGTGATGACGGTCGTGCCGACGTCAAGCGCCGTCAAAACGACGGTCTTTCCGTCGTTATCAAGCGTTGCTTCGACAATGCCGTCTTTTGAATAAGTAAAAGTAACACCGTTGAAATTTTTATCTTCAACTTTCTTACCATTGTCATCATAGAAAACGAGCGTTTGCTTTATGGAGCCACCATCGGCTATGATATCGACGGAATCGATGCCTTTTTGCCAATAAAGACCGTTCTGCGTCCATTTACCGTAGTGCAAGCTGTCGTTGCCCTGCTTGAGGACGGTCGGGAACGGATAGTTTTGACCGAGAAGCTCCGTGCTGTCCCCGGGGAAGCTGAATTTACCGTCGATGGAATATTCGCCCTCCGTCGTAGTAACACGGCTCCAAGAACCTGTCAATGAACCGTTGTTCAACGAAATTATGAAATTGTCCGAGGACATTTCGGCATAAGTCTTGACGGTTGGTGGAGTTGGCCAATTCTTATTATTAACAGTGTCCCACAGATAGTAGTTCAAATATTCCATTTTTCCGTTAAGCATATCATCTGCATATTTTTTCATCAGATCATACAAAGAGTTATTGCTCTTTGAGGTGTTTGAATAAACATGATACACCTTAGAAGCATACGTTGTAACATCGGGTTTTGAACTTCCGAGATAATAGCAATTTGCAACGGAACAGTTGCCACTGACAAACCTATCCGCAGTAGAACCGATGAGCGAAATACCCGTAATAGTTCCTTGCATATCGGGAAGGTTTATATAAGTATAACAATTAGTATAATTAGGAGTACCATCATCAAAGCCATTTTTACCCGAGAAATTTATGAAGTTAGATGAAAAACCACTACCTCCTATACCTCCAATAAATAAGTATGTACTTTGATATGTATTCACTTTAACTGATTGTGTTCCATCATAAAATTTATTATTGCTTGTATTTTCCTCAAGAGTTTCCTTCGAAACTGTTATATTGCCGCCCGTATAGCAATCTGTTGCCTTATATCGCAATCCGCCTACGAGACCACCTACACGAATCATATTACCGTACGTAGGATTGTTCAAACTACCGTTCCAACGATGTGTGCAGTTTATTTCGATATCGACAACAGCAGAACATTTATTAAGGTTGAGGTTGGATACACCTATAAGTCCGCCTATCGTTGCTTCACCTGCGTTCAACTTGTTTTTGCTGTTGTCTATGATCTTATATCCTGCAATAGCACAATTTGATATTGCCGAATCGGTCTTATCATTAGAATACTGATAGGCTATTCCGACAAGACCGCCCAAAGTATATGCGCATTGATATTTTTCGATAGCAACACCGTTTTGGTCAGTGCTATTGATCGATTCTTCGGTTTTGCGTTCTATACTAGCGTTGTTATCGCTATACAAAACTATATTTTTTATCTCAGCGCCCGCAGTCGTGCCGAACAAGCCGACATTATAGCAAGGAGAACTTATATTGACATTTTTAATATAATAGCTTTGACCGTCATATTTGCCACCAAACCATGTATACAATACTACATTATAAGAGAATTTTTCCAAGTTATTGTAAACCGCGCCCGCAATAGGATAAAACGTTTTATTCTTCTCGGCATTGGCGCTGTCTTTTAGATTGGCGCCGTTCAAGTCGTGCGTTTGCTTCCAGTTTTGCTGAGAACGATCCTTCTCCGCATCATCGCGCTTTTGCGTACCTTTATCCGTTACCGTTGCATATTGCAGATAAGGAAACTGTTTATATGTCGAACTTGTAACATACGTTGTAACGTTGAAACTTGAAGAGTTCCAGTTGATATATTGAAGCTGATCTACGGAGCGCACTTCGTAAGATTTACAACCGTCTTTAACAGAGCCAAGCGGTTTGCCGCTGTCTTTCTCCACAAAAGCGTTGCCGAAGAACGGACTCACTTCAAAAGATAAAGTGTTCGAGCCTTGTTGCGTCAACGTCCAAATTTGGTTGCGGTTGCTCGTTACGCAAAGTTTGCCTGTTCCCGTGCCTGTGGTGTAGGCGCAAAAGCTGTAACCGACAACTTGCTTTCCAAGCGCTTCTATTGCCTCGGTGTTCTTCGTAAGATTTTCAACGGTACTATTGTCATTCTTAATAGTGCAATTAGGAGTTTTATCGCCTTTCCAATAGTAACCGTAGCCGTATTCGGTTATAACGCCGCCGTCATCATGCACCTCGCAAAGGTTGCTGTTTGCAACGTACTTTCCTTTATCCGTGCCGATGTAGGAGAAATGGTAGCCCGCGTTTGCGCCGCCTTCTTCTTTCTCCCAATAGAACATTCCGAATATGCCGAGGTCTATCTTCGTGGGCCATGCACCGTAGTGTATCTTGTTGCCGTCCTTGCCGTCAACTATGCCGCCGAACGGATAATCTTCTCCTTGGTTGTTGTCGTGATAGTTGTTTTCGGTCTTTGCAACATCGGCAAAAGCGGATAGATCTTTTGATGCTGTTACAAGATTATCGAAGTTTACACCTTTTACGCCGCTGTTGGAGTCATTGTAGTTGTACATGGCGATATTTCCGCAGTATTCATACGCACCGTCATTGAGGTAATAGCAAGATCTCGTGTTACCGCTGTGAGAAGCAAAACCGTTCGTCGTCGCGTTCGCGGAGATGATAGAGACGGCGCAATAGCTTTCGCTTACGGTGCCGTGGTTATCCGCAACGAAGCCTGCGATAGAAACTTCGCTCTCTTTGATATCGATAACACTGATAGCGCCGACAGCATAGCTCTTTCGCACTTGACCGTGATTACTGCCGACCATACCGCCGACATAGAGCGTGGAATAGTTGCTCGCGCCGTCCATAGAGCTTATCGCGGCACTGCTGTTTTTTATTATGCCGTCGTTGTAGCCGACCATACCGCCGACGTAGACCGTGCCCGAAGCATATACTTTCGCCTCAATGGCATAGCCCGAAACGGAGCAATTCGTTATCACGCCGCCGTTGACCCCGGCCAAAGTGCCGATATAGCCTATCTTACTTTGTGCGGCTATACTTATCTTAACAGGGGATTTATCCATCGTAGCGAGCAAAACAACATTTTTTATACTGCCGTTGTTCTTTGCAAAAAGACCGCTGTATACTTTATCGTTGCCGTTTGCGCTCTCTTTTGCCATTATCAAGGGAGCGTGTTCTATCTTGTTTTTGTTGCCGTCGTATGTATGAGCAAACGGAGCATCAACACCGATAGGGGCTTGCTCTGCGATAGTTTTAGCTGTATATGTTTGATAATCGATGCCGCGCTCCTGGGTGAACACCGTCTCGGCATGGATAATATCGCAATATTTTTCATAATACGCGCTTATGTCATAGAGGTGGCGCGCCGTACGCACGATAACGGAGTCTTCCTTGTTGAGCGAGGTAGCTTTACCCTGTTTTACCGTCTTTGCAAAATGAGGGTTGTAGGAATAAATGATGCCACCTATCTCCACATGACAGTAGTAGCTCTTTTTGCCGCTACCGTCATCGGGCAAAGCTTCAAAACCGATATCTATGCACTTATCAAAATCCAACGGATAGATATAATATGTCGTGCCGTCCTTTGTTACATTGATATATTCCGACACTATTTCCGTCTGCTGTGCGTTGTATACAACGCCGTAACCGTCGTGTGTAACGACCGCTTCATTATTCAATGTATCTGTATTCGCGCCGAAGAAACCGTTGGTACCATCTTGATATTTTTCATAATAAACGAGAACGCCGTCTTCGAATCCCGCGAGCCAGTCGCCATAATGATGTATATCCTTGAGTTTGGGATAAGTATAGCTTCCAAGACCGCTTACTTTGAGGTTGTACGCTGTCGTATCCGCAACGTCCGCGGTGAAAGCATCGCCCAGCTTGCCCACAGCATCGTTAATGTTTTTGCTGTTCCAATTTCCTTGTGTACCGATATTGGCATTATTTGTGCCTTGGTTCAAGTAATATACGTTTGTTGTATTGAAACCACTTGCAGATTCTACCGTAGTATAACTGAGATCTGTTTTTTTAAGTTCACCGTTTACTTCTTTGAACGCGGCGCAAGCTGTGTAGAAGTTCGATATCGTGTCGTTCAAGTCGAGCGGCATAACGGCAATACCTGCCGTTTGGGCATCATTGCCATCATTTGTTTTGCCGCAAATAAGCCCTGCCGCATAAGAATTGGTGATGGTAAGCGTTGTTGCACCATCACCGCAACCGATAAGACCGCCGAGTTTTGCATCTTTGCTTGTACCATATAAATAGCAATCCGCATAAGACGTGGATATATTAAGCGTAGCGCTTGTGATGTTACCGATAAGACCGCCAACGTTTTCGCCGTTGCACACGGTAGCCGCCAAACTGCTCGTAATCGTAACAGTAGCGCCGCTTTCAACATTGCCGATAAGACCGCCGACATTTTCTCCGTCGAGCCATTTTTTATCGCTATCGCTCAAATGTCCCTTTGTCGAACTCAAGTATACGCGGCAACCGTTCAAAGTTACAGTTCCTTTGACATCGCCGATCAACGCGCCAACATTTGAACCTTTTACGCTCGCGCCCAAAAAATAGATGTTTTTAAGTTCAAGTTCTGCGGAAACTTCTTTAAACAGAGCTGCGCTGTTTGTGGAATTGTCTATCGTTATATCATAGATAACGGGATTCGTGCCGTTTGTACCCACGGCTTCAAACTTTTTCAAAGATGTATTTACTATCGGAGTGAAAGTTTTTTCGCCATAAAGCGTGTACCATTCGTTTTCGGCTTCGCTTTTGAAATCGATGTTGTTGTTCTGTACAGCCGTTGATATGGTTATAAGATCCAATCCCGAAAAAGTCGTATCAAGATTTTGGAGGTGGCGTGCATAGCTTATCGTCGCCTCACTGCCATTTTTGCTCGCAAAAAGGCTGTTGGTCGTTTTAGGTTCGGCTATGCCTTCGTCTACCAAGCTGTTGGTCATATTCGAGACTTTCGCGGATATCGTAAGATTGCAACCCGGCTCAAATGTATCAAAAAGTTCTTTAAATTGCTCGCCGCTTTCAAGCTTATCGAGCGTCAATGTGGCAACATAATTCGGATATTGCTGTTCGATGATAAGACGAGCATCAAGAGCGGCACTATTGGTCTTGCCGCTTACGGTAACGGTTTCGGTAGTATTGGTCGTACCTTTTTTTGTACCCGTTATCGTTATATCAAACTTAAATTCATCAGTCAAATTGCCTTTCATTTTGCAAGTAACGATAACCTGCAAAATGTCTTTGTTGATTATCTCTATCTCAGGCGCGAGTTTACCTGTATCCTCTATTTCAACGACGGTTCCGCTGTAATATCCTACTTTTGCGCCGCCCGAAAGTCTGTTGTTTTTAGAGCGAAGATCGTTATATTTTTTCCACTGCTCTTCGCCATCATAACCGATATCTTCTCTCGCACTCATAAAAAAGACAGCGTAAACGCTACCGCTTTTTTTGTCAAATTCGATTATCCACGAACCGTCTCTAAGCTCTGCGTCCGCCGCGTCATCGGGAAATATTTTATCAGTAACAGCATCAAACGCCTCATCTGATGTAACATAAGAAAGCGTTTCTTCGGAATCATAGTTATACGGCTTGAAATCCGCCGTGTAATTTGCCGCCGTAGCATTGTTATACGAAGATTCGTTGCCCAAAGAACGGAGCTTCGTCATTTGATTCTGCACCGTCGTGAAGATAAGCTCCGCCTTGCTGTCAAGCTCTGTCTGGCGAAGCTCTCTCATGTGTTTTGCGAGGGGAATAGAAAAAAGAGCCAACAGAATGACAAGGACGCCCACCGTCACCAAGACTTCCATAAGCGTAAATCCGTGTTTGTCAAATCTATTTGCTCTTTTCATACCTTTGATTCTCCTTGAATATGTTTACTGCTTGACCTCGAAATATGTAATTACCAAAGAGGTCTGAACTCCTGCTCTACTCGATGAAGTTTGTATATTCAGGTCAGAAATTTTGTTCATGTATTCGCTTTCGCAAAGCGCGTCTATGATAGCTCTGCTCTGCGCATACGTTCCCGTGGAAAAGGTGATGGATATCGGGCGCAGTATGATGTAGCCCTCCGTTTTTGTTCCTTGTGAAAAACCAAGGGAATAATCCGTCGCGCCCGCCAATGCCTCATAAAGCTCCAATATCAATTTTTGGCTGTTGTCGAAAAGAGGAATGGGCTTTGCGTCCGTATTTTTGCGAAATTCCGTCAAAGCGGATTCCATTTTGCTCTTTTTCGCAAGAAGAGCCATATCTGTTGCAAGCTCCGCTTGCTCTATCTCTGTATTGCTGTTGTATTCGGCTATCTGCTCGTTGATAGGGCGCAAAAGCAGGTTATAGTAACCGAGCGCGATAACTATCAGCGCAAGCGCCAAGAGCATTATTCTTTCTCTTAAAGTAAGTTTTCTGTTCATGACTGTGCCTCCGCTCCGAGAGTTATCGTCAAAGAGAACGAGAGCGAGGAACCGCCCGAGCTTTCTGTCGATGCCGTGTTGAGCTTCACTTCGTCCACGATGGGACTGAGCAAGATATCGTCTATCATCGCCGATATCTTGTCAAGCGGCATACCCGACATTCTCAACGACAAAACGTTGTTCTGCACGTTGATGGAATGTACGTTGCCGTTGGGCATGATATCCTCTTCGATAAGCGACAAGACCTTTCTGCGGTCCACCGCGGAAAAGAGCGCGTCGTTCTCGCCGCCCAAGCCCGTGTTCATCCAATCAGTAGAATATGTTCTGTATTCGTTGAGGATACTTTCGTAATCCTCAAGAGCCGCTTTGGCGGCGAGGTACTGTTCATGCACTTCTTCATATTCGCTCTGCGCCGCATAGAGGCGCTCAAACTGGTCTATAACGCCGAATTTCGCAACGGCGCTCGCAAGAGCGATTATTATCGCGAAGCCGAGCAAAAGAAGTATGATCTTCTTTGTGTGTCTTTCGCGAATGTTCATGTTTATTCCGACTTTTTTGGGATAGCGCGGAAGCTTATATTTTTTAGGGAGGTCTTGCTCTTCTATAACCTGGTTAAAGCTCATTTTTTCCCTCCTCTGAAACATTCAAACACGCCCGAGATAGCGCGAAGATAGCGCCATGCGTCCGATTCGGGGCAAGCGTCCTCGGGCAGGAGCGTTTCCGCCGTGAAAACGTCGAGTTTTGTCGTTTCCCATATAGCGTTGCAAAGCCTGGGTATGCCCGCACCGCCGCCGCAAAGATATATCTCTTTCAGCTCGCGTTCGCGATTGCTGTAATTATAAAAGTTTACCGCGCGGACTATCTCACTCGCAATTCGAGTGTAAAGTTCTGTCGCGTGGTCGGAAGCAATGATATTTTTATCGCCGTTCTTTATCTGTTCGCGCACACGCTCTTTTTCCGTGTGCGTCTTTTCCGCCAAGATCCTTTCAAATTCAGCCATGCCGAAATCGATGGTCTTGCCCGCCGCAAAATCCTTGCCGTGGAAAATATATATATTCGTCGTGCGGCAACCGAGGTCAACTATGCAACGGTCCTTGGGCGTTTCGTCGTTCTTCGCGATATGCGCACCGATGAGCGAACCGAAGGAGCTTTCCGCGGGGACGAGCGCTTGAGCCTTCATCTTTGCCTTGCGGAGCATATGGCGATATCCGTTTATCGTCGATCTTTGCATAGCGCAAGCGAGCAGCTCCATCTTTTCGGGGACGCCCTCTTTGTTTTCGATAAGGCGACGGAAAGAGCTGTCGAAGAAATATTCTTCCCTGTCCTCGCTCAAAAAGTCTTTGAACTCGAACGGGAGGTTATAGCGAAAATGCTTTTTGTTCATTATCGGCATAGTTACCGTGCGGACGAAGCTGTCGTCCGCGTTAAGTACCAACGCAGAGTGCGAAAGCGGTATGCGGTTCATTTTTGCCGTATTTCTTAAAATATCCGCGACAGCATCCGCGGACATTATCTTACCTTCGGAAACAATATCGGAAGTCAGATCGACAGAGACCGCCTTGGTGAGCTTCTCTTTCTCAAAAAAGACCAGCTTTATACTGCTTTCTCCGATGTCTATGCCTATAAGCTTACTCACTATTGTTCCTCCTTATTATTTTTGTTTTTTTGCGGCGGGAGCAAGCCGCCGTTTGCGATTCAAAAAAGCGACATATACATATCCAGCACATAGCCGCCGTAAAGGTACGTCAATATCGCGGAGGCGCATATCGATGGTCCCCACGGTATCGGCTCGCGGCGCTTGCCGCAAGCAAGCCCGAAAACTATGCCGAAAATGCACGCCGCCAAAAGGCAAATTATGTTCCCTTTCCAACCGAGGAAAAGCCCCGCCACGAACAACAGCTTTATATCGCCGCCACCCATGGCTTCCTTTCCCATAGCCTTTTCCATTATAAGCACTATGGCTAAAAGCACACCGCAAACGGCAAAGCCGCCGAGCGCGCCGTCTATCAGCCGCGCGAGCCTTTCCTCTTGCCAAAGGAAAGAGAAAGCGTACAGCGCCATGCCGAAGACGATGAACCTATTCGGAATGATATATCCCTCCAAGTCCGCGAAAGCGCAAGCAAACATCATGCTTGCGAAAAGCCAAGCTTCAAGAACTTGGAGCGAGATATCATACTTCAACAGCGCCGCCACGAAAACGATAGCCGCAACAGCTTCGCCCAATACATGGCGAACCGAGAGCTTTGCGCCGCAATAGCGACATCTGCCCTTTGAAAAAATATAACTGAATATCGGAAAAAGATCTTTTACGCCCAAAACATGACCGCAAACATCGCAATGGGAGCGACCGCCCAACACACTTTCTCCGTGAACTATCCGAAAAGCAAAGCAATTTAAAAAGCTTGCCATGCAAGCGCCGAAAACGGCGGCGAGCGCACAGCAATATACCGTGATGAAAGGCGAAAGATAAAGCATATTCTCTCCTTTTTGCGCTCGTTGCGGCGCACGAAATAACTTTCGAGCGCGCCGAAGAAATCGGACCAAACCCCATCTTTTTCTTCGGTGCGCACCAGCCGAGGACGTTTTTTTCTTGATCTAAAGTTTTATTTTTTTAATTATGCGTTGGCTGCCGCAACTGTGGCAACTGTGGCAAATGCGGTATTACCATTACCATCACTACCTTTGTTTGTGATGCTCACATTGCCATCTTTAGCAACTTTTACTTCTACTTTGTCGTCTTTGTTCCATTTGCCTTGGAAATTACCGATTGTTTTATTATCGCTAGCGTTACCTGTCATTGTTATTTTTATTACATATCCGTTGTCTCCGTCGCCATCAACATTGGCAAGGTAATTTGCCATAACTTCAGCGTATGCAGCACGTATATTTGCTTCATCGGTAGCAACACGGGCATTATTGAGAGAATTACTAAACGTAGGAATACATATTGCAACAAGGATAGCGATTATCGCAACAACGATAAGCATTTCCATAAGTGTAAAACCTTTTTTGTTTGTCATTTTGCGCATTTTAGGGTTTCTCCTTTTAAATTAAAATGTTATTTTTATATATCGACAGCATCGGGGTGTAATGCCGTTAATACCAAGTTATCGGCTTTTCTCGGTAGCCAACCGTAGGGTGGGGCTTGCTCCCGCCGTAAATAATAGCCGTTTACATATTTGACATACTGCCGTACATACCGAACATCGGCAGATATACCGCCAGCAACAGCACCATGACTATCAAAGCCAAGCCGATAGTTATGGCAGGCTCCATGATGGATATCATTTTCTTGGTGTAGTTTTCCACTTCACTTGTGAAAAAGTCGCCTACAACGTCGAGCGTTTCCACGAGCGAACCCGAATTTTCGCCAACGCCTATCATTTCCGAAAGCATCGGCGGAAAGCAAGTTACGTCAGCCATGCTCTCCGATATAGTATGACCGCGCTCAATGCCTTCGCGCACCTTTCGCGCGGACAGCGTGAAGATGTAGTTGCCCGAAACTTCGCCCGCTATGGTGATAGCTTGCGGCATGGGAAGTCCCGAGGCAAGCATTGCGGAGAGCGTTGTGGCAAATTGTCCCGCGGCATTGAGTTTTCTCAGCTTTTTGAGCGGAGAATGTTCTATTTCAAACGAAGCGAGGCGTGTCTTGCCACGCTCCGTCCTGCGGATACCTATGTAGATTATGGCAACTGTGGCTGAGATTATCGCCATGACCCACCACCACTTGACAAAGAAATCGCTCGTTGAGATGAGCGCTTTCGTTACGAGCGGAAGCTCAGCGCCAAGGTCGAGGAACGATTGTGTGAATGCGGGGACCGCTTTTACCATTACTATCGCCACAACGACAACAGCCGTTATGAGGACTATCAAAGGGTACGTCAACGCGCCCGACATCTTCGATTTCGCGGAAGCGGAGCGTTCGTAGTATGTTTTGAGTCTCTTTAAGCATACGACGAGCAAACCTGTTTTTTCGCCCGCGCGCACTGTTTCAATGAAAGTGGACGGAAACTTTATGTCTTTGCTTTTTTCAAAGCTGTCCGCAATGGATATGCCCGCGCTGACTTCGTCCGCAGATCTTTCGAGCGCTTTGCGAAGTTGTTTGTTTCTCGTTTGCGTCGCCATCATCTGTAAACAGCGAATCGCCGTCATGCCCGAGGCGAGCAATATCGAAAACTGCGAGCAAAGAAGCGCAAGATCTTTTTCTTTCAAGCGCGTGTTGAGCGGCTTGTTAAGGAAGTTTTCCTTAGGCTTCTCCACTTGCTCTATGTTTGTTATAAGGGCGCAGGTCTCTTTAAGTTTCGCAACAGCTTCGGCTTCGTCGAAAGCGTCTATAACGCCCGAAACTTTAACGCCGTCGGCTGTTTTGCCCTTATAGCGGTACGATATCATCGCCTACCCTCCCTTTCTGTATTCACGGTTATGTTATAAATTTGAAGAACTCTTTGTGGTATGTTTCATACCACAAAATAGAGGTACCTCTATTTTGTTATTCTTCCGCAGTGGAGGAGATCACCCTTGCGGCTTCCTCCGCCGTAGTTATACCGCGCAAAACAAGCTTCAAGCAGCTTTCGCGCATGGTAACGAAGCCGTTCTCTTTTGCGGAAGCTGTCAACTCTTCGGTACTCGCGTTCTTGCTGACGAGAGTGCGAAGTTTATTGTTTATCATCAATATCTCGAGCGCAGCTCTTCTGCCCGCATAGCCCGTTTGGCGACAATCCGCGCAACCCTCGCCTTTATAGAAAGTCAAGTCTGCGTTTTGCGGAAGTCCGAACACAGAAAGTTCCTCCGCTGTCGGCTTATAAGGCTTTTTGCATTTTGGGCATATCTTTCGCACAAGTCGTTGTGAGATGACGCCGCGGAGCGAACCCGAAACGAGCCAAGGCTCAACGCCCATATCATAAAGACGAGCGACAGCGGATACCGCGTCGTTCGTGTGGAGCGTGCTAAGCACCAAATGACCCGTGATAGCGGCGCGCACGGCTATGTGAGCCGTTTCGCTGTCTCGTATCTCGCCGACGGCGATAACGTCGGGGTCCTGTCGCAAGACGGAGCGAAGACCGTTCGCAAACGTCATGCCTGTTTTTTCGTTTATTTGACATTGGCTTACGCCGCGAATGTAATATTCCACGGGGTCTTCCAAAGTTACGATATTTATCGCTTCTTTCGCGATATCCTGTATCATAACGCACATAGTGGTAGATTTACCCGAACCCGTCGGACCGACGAGCAAGATGATACCGCCGCTGTTTTTGATGAGCGCGTTATATTTTTCAAGGTCTTCGCCTTCGAAACCAAGCACGTCCTTGGAAAGGCTCTGCGCGGATTTATCGAGCAAACGAAGAACTATCTTTTCGCCGTATACTGTAGGGAGCGAGGATATTCGAAGATCGACCATGTGTCCTCTTATGTTGCAGGTCGTATGACCGTCCTGCGGGATACGATGTTCGGAGATATCCATGTTGCCCATGATCTTCAGGCGCGAAACGACCATGTTCTTGAGGTCCGCGGGAACGGTCAGCACCTGTTGGAGCATACCGTCAACACGCATACGAACGATCATTTCGTTTTCTTGCGGTTCTATATGTATATCGCTCGCGCGTTCATCGAATGCGCGCTCGATGAGCAAATTTACAAATTGTATGGTGGGCGCGGAATCGGCTTCTTGAGCGGCGGCTTGTCGGCTCTCCGTCTCGGGAGCGATATCTGCTTCGCGCTTCATCTGTTCAACGATCTTCGCCGTACCCTCACTACTGTAAAGTCTGTCGATGGCTTGTTCGACCGATCGCTGGGTCGATATCATGGGAATGACGCGCTTTTTGGAAGCTGATTTTACTTCTTCCTGCGCCACGAAGTCGAGCGGGTCGCCCATGGCAAGATACAGAGTATCCGCCGATACCTTAACGGGAACGACGCAATATTTGCCAGCCATGCTCTTCGGCACGAACTTCGCAAGCTCTATCGAAAGTGAAACGTTCGTAAGATCTATCGTATCTATACCGAGCTGTAAGCTAAGCGCCTCAACAAGATTTTTCTCGGTGATGAATCCGCTTTGTACAAGTACGGAACCCAAACGTTGTTTTGTTCCCTTTTGCGCTTTGAGGGCAAGATCGAGTTGTTCTGCTGTGATAGCGCCCGCATTGACGAGCAGATCACCCAAACGCATATATGCCATCGGATACACCTCCAAAAAAACATTTCTTTCAAGGTTTCTTTACAAGTTGTTTAATTTTGTCCCTTGAATTGTCTATATTCTATCATATGTACACTGTAAAGTCAATGTATAAAATTCCCAATATATATATATATATATATATTGAAAGTGTGAATTTTTTTGAAATTGTTTGTTTTTAAAATGTCGAAAAACGTCTCAAAAGGGGGCGAAATATAAATTTTGCTTTCTTTCCATCACTCAAGTTCGACAGCAATGCCCGCTTCGGGAGGCATTTTAACCTGCGGAACCTCTCCTTTTTGCATCGTACAAACGATTTTTCCGCTCGGAGTGAGCAATTCCACGGTCGCGTTTTCATAACCCAACAACGAAGGAGAAAGTTTTATCTCTTTCATTCCCGGCTTAATTATCTCAAGTCCGAGAAGCGCTTTCGGCAAAGAATAGAGCGGTGTTCCGCCCCATGCGTGGCTGTGGTCGAATCTGTACGTCGGCTCAGGAACGATAAAACCTTCAACAAGTCCCTTGGGACATTTTTTCACAGGAGATATCCATCTTTTTGCAAGTTCTACCGTATACTGTTCGCGAAGTCCCAAGCGGAAAATCGCTTCAAACAAGAAATGCAAGAAGTACGGTTGGCAATCGCCCTCTATTTTGTCGGACATGATATCGTGTATCAAGCGAGTTGCCGTTTCGTCATTGCAAACACCGAAACAAGCCGCCAAAATATTTGAATGTTTCAGATAATAGCGTTTTTCGGTGTTCTGCGGCATCCATTTTCCCAAAAGATGTTCTTCCGTCGGCGTATTCATGCCCTCGAAATAAATGCCTCTTTCGGCATCGAAGAGATGTGTATTTACGGCTGTGCGTACCGCTTCTTTTTTGTTTTTACACTTATCGGATTCTTCATAGAGCGCAAGCTCGGAAAATATCTTTTCGGCTGCTTCGAGCGCCGCGAAATAATACATATTGAGACAGGTCTGACCGAGCGCTTTCGGCGGATGGTGCATGGATATCTCATCTATATATATCCAATCTATAAACATATAATCGGGGGGAGTCTCTATCAGACCGTTTTCGCCGATATACGTGTCAAAACGCGCAAACAAAAGGCGCAACGCCTTTTCGCATTTGCGAAGCAAGTCTATATTTCCTGTTGCCATATACGTATCATAGAGCATACGAACAAATATCAAGCTGTATGTCGTATGGAACATTCTGCCGTTTTCTCGTTCGAGCATCACTGCGGTGCGCAACAGGTCGAACTCGGCAAGGCGCATATCGCCGAACGAGAACATCGTCATAAGACTTTCTATATAATAATCTCCAGTGCAAGCGAGCGGCTCGCAATGACCCGGGCTGTCAAGATGATGCGTCTGTCTGCACATCTTAAGCGTATGCTTGCAAACGTCAAGCACAAGGTTCATGTCATCGTCGCTCGTTATCGTCTGAGCTTCCTCGGTGATAGGATAATTTGTCGAAATAAGAGATATCTCCACGAAAGATGCTGAATCCGACTCATTCTTGAGAGATATATTCGTTTGTCCTACGCTGTGCGTATAAAATCCTCTGTAATCCGTATCCTTGGAGATAGTCAAGTTTTCCCTGTTGACAACACTTTCGGGTATCTCGCACGTGCGAACATAGAGCTGTATATCGCCCTCGGTCTTTGCTTTGATGTGCAAAAATCCCGCGTATATCTTATCAAATTCTATCTCCGCTACCTTTTCCTCGTGCGGAGCGAGCGCTATTTTGCAACCGTCGGCAAAAATCTCTTTCTCCTCCCTCACGGGAATGGGAGCGGTCGTTGTGTGCCATATATTTTCTACGATATCAGCATTTACAAACTCGTCAGGCGCTATCGTTCCGTCGAATATCCTCGAAGCGGTGTAAGCGCCGTTTTTTCTCACGAGCCAACTGCGGTCGGTCTCAAAATGAAGTTCAGTTCCGTCATCGAATGTCGCTATCGCGGAAAGCATGAAGCCGCCGTGTCCTTTGGAATAATCGCATATTCGGTCGGGGGTCATCTGCACTTTCGCAAAAAAGCAAAGCTCGCTTTTATCGGGATATATCTCCGTTTCGAAAGCATAATAATTTTCTCGCGGTCTCTCGTTGCCGAAAAAATCTCCACCAACGCTCGCGGGACCTGTTGCGATGCAAACATCGTTGCAAAACAGCTGAAACAAAGTGTCCGCGCTAACGCGGATATCGACTTTTTTCGGCACCTTGGGCAGATCATATCTTTTTGTAAATTCCGCAACGGTAAAGTTGCCCTTTGCCTTTGGGTCGTGCGCATGAAATATTGTGGTCTGATGGTTTGGATATTTCTCTTTAGGGAGCCATATCCACTGTTCTGAATGAATCATACAAGCTCTCCCTTTTTATAAAAACAGTGAAGTAATATCATTCTATCACTTTTTTAAAATTTTTACAACAAAAAACATATCATTCTCGGCTTTTTCTTGTTTTATCGTAGGGCAGGGGGGCTTGATCCCGCCGCGGTGCTTCTCTCGGATAAAGAAAAAAGCCTTGCAAAATCTTTATCGCTTTTGTAAGACTCACTTTAAAATATGTATAAAAAACATTGACCGAGCGTGTAAGCCGGGTTCTGTCGAGAACGATCATCTATCTGCGATGTGTGTTACCACACACCTTACCTGCCATGCGGCAAGTTGCCGCCTCGCGCCAAATCTTAGTTTTGGTCGGGCAAACCGTATAAACGCGGGGCGTTGCTTCGGATAGGGTTTACATGGCATTCGCAGTTACCTGCGAATCGGTGAGCTCTTACCTCGCCTTTCCATCCTTACCGTCAAAAGACGGCGGTTTATTTCTGTTGCACTATCCCGGAAGTTACCTTCGGCGGACGTTATCCGTTATCCTTACCCTGTGAAGCCCGGACTTTCCTCATGATAATACCTTTCGGCAACATATCACGCGATCGTTCCGCTCGGTCAATGTTGATTATCTTTTGTCAATCTTCCTTTGCAGCGGAAGATGCCGTGATGTTTTCCGTGATGCCTTTCGGGCGCTCATCGGAGTAATCGTATACCGAAGTCCTCTTGTCGGAGCTGTAAACGGTTATCGTTTCGGAAAAAGAGCTTTTCTTTTCCTCATCGCCGACATAATAAGAATCGAGGTATACTTTTTTTATCGCTTCTTCAGTATAAACGGAGCTGAAGCTACCTTTGTAGATGTAGTCGGGATTTTCCGCGCCCGGCATCGGGAAATAGAGCGTGGGCGAGCTTTTTTCCATATCAAAAAGCTCTACATCGGAAAAAGCTATGCGTACATACGTATATCTGCCTTTTGTAAAGGTTACGTATTCACTTTCGGTGTAAACATTGCCCTTGTCATCGCGCAGAGCGAAAACGAACGGCATATCTGGAAGCTGATCCGCGTTTATCGCTTCTCTCGCTTCGCTGTCCTCGCTCAGTTCGTTTACGAGCGTGTCCACCGTGCTTTTGTTGTATCGTATCGTAAATTGAAGTTCTTTCGCAGACGGAATATATCTAAGTTCATAAACAGAAAACTTTCCGTCCTTGGAGAACACCTTATTAAGGTCTTGTGAATATATCAAAAGGTCGTTGCCGTATTCTTCATATGCGGCATAAGACGCAGAAGTCCATATCATGTCTGCGGCTCTTTCGGGGTTTTTGGAAGAAAATATTCTCCAAAACAAAACGGCAAAAACAGCGACCACTATGAGTACGCCGAGCGATTTTATCGCGAACTTTACCGCGCGCCAGCTGAATATCTTTCTTATCAACGGGCGGCTCTTAAATTCTTCGTTTTCAAGGTATTCTTGATAACTGCCGTAATCGTTAAAATCCTCTGCCACGACACAAGCTCCCTTCGTTACAATATGGTTACACTATATTATAATATGAATTTGCGCAAAAATCAATACGAGTTTTTGTAAACTTTTTTATTTTTTCAAATTTTTCGTAAAAATTTAGAATAAATCGTAAATATGTTGACTTTATATTATTAAAATTATATAATAAAGGCATATGCAACAGACGCATATAATATTTTTCGAAAAAAATTTTCAAGGAGATTTTTTATGTTAGATCCCCATCTTATCGCAAAAACTCGCCCGCTTGCAGACCCCGCAAACATAGTAGCATGGGGCGAGTACCGCATAACCGTATTGGCAGATCGCCTTTTTCGCGTCGAAAAAGACGTTGAAAAGATATTTTGCGACGAAGCAACGGAAGCTGTTTGGTTCCGCGATATGCCTCCGGTAAACTTTACAAAAGAAGAAAATGAAAATGAGATCCATATAAAGACCGATATGGCTGAACTCGTGCTATGCGCCGAATTTGATAAAAGTTATGTCGTACTCAACGGCAAAAACATCGCTCTCGATAACAGCGAGAATATGCGCGGCACATACAGAACATTGGACTCTTGCGATGGAGATACCTTATACAACGGTTACAGCCTCTATAAAGGCACCTCTCAGATAGAATTGGATATGGGCGTCGTTTCCAAAAACGGCGTTGCTGTTCTCGACTATACAAGTTCCTCTGTTCTCACCAACGAAGGAATGATACGCAAACAGAGACAGGATGAACTTGATATATACATATTCGCTTACGGCAAAGATTATCGTGCCGCAGTACGCGCTTTCTATATGATATGCGGCGCAACTCCGAAGATACCTCGCTATGCTTTGGGAAATTGGTGGAGCCGTTATCATGAGTATACCGACAAAGAATATCTTTCCGTCCTCGACAGAATGGAAGACAGAGATATCCCGATAACCGTTGCCACGGTCGATATGGACTGGCATTGGAACACAAATAATCTCCTTAATAAAAAAGGATATGATTTCAGCAACAGAAGTGGCGAATATTACGGCGGCACATCAGGTTGGACAGGTTACAGCTGGAATACGGACCTTTTCCCCGATTACAAAGATTTCCTCAAAAAAGTACATGAACGCGGTTGCGCAGTAACGCTCAATCTCCATCCAGCGGACGGCGTGCGCTTTTACGAAGATATGTACGAAGAGATGGCGAAAGAAATGGGCATCGACCCCCAAACAGAAGAGAGAGTCGTTTTGGACTTCGCTTCGGAAAAATTCATCAATGCCTATTTCAAAATACTCCACAAACCTTACGAGCATGACGGCGTAGACTTTTGGTGGATAGACTGGCAACAGGGTCCTCGCGCAAAAGCAGCAGGCATAGATATCATGTGGGTACTCAACCATTTCCACACGCTCGACAATGCAAAAGAGCATACTCCGCTCATACTTTCTCGTTACTCGGGTCTCGGCGCTCACCGTTATCCCCTCGGATTCTCGGGCGATACTTTCGTAACATGGAAAACACTTAAATACCTCCCCTATTTCACAGCTAACGCTTCCAACATCGGATTTACATGGTGGAGCCACGATATCGGCGGTCATTGCCGCGGCGTAAAAGATGACGAGCTTTATGTAAGATTCGTACAGTTCGGCGTTTTCAGCCCCATCAACAGACTTCATTCCACCAATTACGATTTCAACACGAAAGAACCCGCCGCATACAAAAACGGCACGGGACTTATCGCAGAAGAATTTTTGCGCTTGCGCCATAAGATGATACCTTATCTCTATTCCGCAATGCTCGATACCAATGATAAGGGCAAAGCGCTTATCGAACCGATGTATTATGAATATCCCGACGACGAAAACGCATATAACTGCCCCGAACAATATATGTTCGGAACAGAGCTTCTCGTTGCTCCCGTTGTTGAAAAAGGCGATGAAAATGGTATGTCCAGAACAAGAGTTTGGCTCCCGAAAGGCACTTGGACGGATATATTCACAAACTCTTCCTATGATGGTGGCAGATGGGTCGATATGGTACGCTTTATGGACAGCATTCCCGTTCTCGCAAAAGATGGCGCATTCTTCCCTCTCGACGGCAGAAAGCATACGAACAGCACCGAGCTTCCCGATCTCCTCAAGGTGATGTGCTTCAACGGTAACGGCGAATACACTCTTCGCGAAGACAACGCAAGCACAACGTTCACATCGACAGCTGCCGACGGCAAACAGACAGTAAGCATCAAAGCTTCCGAAGATTCCGTTGCTCGCAAGATAACGCTCGAAATGCGAAACATCAAAAAATGCAACGTTTGTGCATATGCAAACTGCGAGCGCATCGACGTTGATGTTCGCGGTAACGATTACGCTAATATCACTATCGACTCCGTCGTTCCGAATGTTGAATATACGATAGTCGTTGAATATGTACACGACGCTTTCGAATATCGCAACGACCGTTACGTAGAAGCTCTTACGCAGATAGAAGTAAGCAACGATTACAAATTGGAGCTTTGGAAACTTCGCAATATACAAGATGACAAAGAATTTCTCCGCAACATAATGACACAAAAAGAACTTACCGAAAACGAAAAGATATGTCTTACCGAAGCTTGGTAAGTTCTCGGCAATAAAACAAAATGCTGTCGATCATAACGATCGACAGCATTTTTCATTATTCGGTATTATTTTTCTTTGCCGTCCCAGCAATATGTGCAAAGCTTGCACTTGGGAAGTCCGATAGCTTTTACTATGCCATCGAGCGTCTGAAATTCAAGGGATTTAAAGCCGAGGTTGTTTGCGATCACCTCACGAAGCTTTTTGCCGCGTTCCGTGTTGCCATCGCTGTATTCATCGATATGTTCAAATCCTTCTTCGCCTTCCAACTCCATTATAGTGCGTCTTGTTATAAGTTCCATTTCGCTGTTTGAGGAAGAGAAATTCAAATATTTACAGCCGTACATAATGGGAGGACAAGCGGAGCGCATATGTACAGCCTTGGCGCCGTTGTCATAAAGGAAATCTACCGTTCCTTTAAGCTGTGTTCCGCGGACAATGGAGTCGTCCACAAAAAGGAGGTCTTTACCTTTTATAAGGTCATGTATCGGTATCTGTTTCATCTTCGCAACTTTAACGCGCTCGTTTTGGCGAGTCGGCATAAAGCTTCGAGACCATGTGGGGGTATATTTTATAAATGGGCGAGCAAACGGTATGCCGCTCTTGTTGGCATATCCGATAGCATGGGGCGTACCTGAATCGGGAACGCCGCTGACATATTCAACGCCTTCCGCGTTGCCTGCCGCTTTGTCGTTCTCCGCCATTATCTCGCCGTTGCGGTAACGCATCACTTCAACGTTTACTCCCTCGTATGTCGAGGTGGAATAACCGTAATACGACCAAAGGAACGCACAAATGTGCATCTCTTCGCCCGGTTTTACCAGCTGTTTGACTTCGTCTGCGGTAACCTCGACTATCTCGCCGGGTCCCAATTCTTTTTCTATCTCGTATCCCAGTTTTTGCGCCGCGAAAGATTCGAACGTTACGCAATGACCGTCCTCGTTCTTACCTATCAAAACGGGCAGTCTGCCATATTTATCTCGCGCCGCGATTAGACCACCGTCATCTTTCAAGATGAGTATGGAGGCGGTGCCTTCAATGGATTCCTGTGCAAATTTAATGCCTTCCGCAAAATCGCCCTTTTGGTTGATGAGCGAAGCGAGAAGCTCCGTGGAGTTTATCATGCCGCCGGTCATAGCGCAAAAATGACCGTGCGTAAACGAAAGATACTGGTCGATAAGTTTATCCGTGTTCTTGATAACGCCTATCATACATATAGCGTATGTACCCAGAGTAGAGCGGATTATCATCGGCTGAGGGTCGTAGTCGCTTATGCAACCGATCGCGGCGTTGCCGTGCATCTCTTCGAACACCTTGTCGAACTTCGTTCTGAAGGGAGAGTTCTGAATATTGTGAATATCCCTCTGAAGACCGACATCCGGCGCGTATGCCGCCATACCGCCGCGGCGCGTACCCAAATGCGAATGATAGTCCGTACCGAAAAATACGTCTGAAATTACGTCCTGTTTTGAAACAGCACCAAAAAAGCCACCCATAAAAACCTCCTGTTTGATACCAAATAAAGTCAACATGATTATTATATCAAAAGAAACAAAGACTGTCAATAATCAAACGGCAATACGTAACTGTCAAGTAAAAGTTGGCAAAGAGCATGATATAATTTTTTTGGTAAAAA
>CAZFTE010000012.1:0-35051 GCA_964521785.1 uncultured Lachnospiraceae bacterium | reverse complement strand
CACCGAGTTCGTGGAGATACGCACCTGTGTTGAGCGCGGTAAACTGCTCATATGCCTCGGGCGCATTTCCTTGCCCGCTCATCTGGAGCATCTGAAGGACCTTTTCTTCGATGGAAAGTCCTTTGATGATCTCCGTTATCTTTTGTTCGTGAATGGGAACTATCTTCATTTTACATGAAATCCTTTCGTTATTTTATTTATATTTTAAATATATCATTAAATACACGAAAAATCAACATCGTTTTCGCTTTAGGTAACTGTCAAGTAAAAGTTGGCAAAGAGCATGATATAATTTTTTTGCTAAATAATATATTCAAAAACATTTGTTTCTGTAAATTCATTATATCATAGGTTTGTGTGCGTTGAAACACTTTTTTCAAAAGTGTTCCTTCTTTTTTACCCAAAACTTCTTCCTTTGCTAATTATTGTTTTACGCTAAGCTCTTTCTTTATCGGGGCACGAAGAGGTCAAATAAAAGAGCGACGACTTATACGAAAGGGTTGCATTTTTAAGGAAAGTATGTTAAAATATATTCGAAATGATTGCGGCATAAAAAGGCGGTCATGAGTTCGGGCAAATATCTTTTGCTTTTCATTTAATTTTTTGCATAGGGAGTTTATTGTTGAAAACCATGGAAGATAAAAATATATCATTGCAAACCCTTCGCAGACTTCCTGTGTATTTGCATTATCTGAAGTTTATCAGAGAGGACGCGCCCTCTGTTTCCGCGACGGCTATCGCGGAAAAATTCGGGCTTAACAACGTTCAGGTGAGAAAGGATCTTGCGGCGGTCAGCGGAAGCGGCAGACCCAAAACGGGTTATTGCACTGACGAGCTTATAGTTCAGATCGAAAATTACCTCGGTTGCGCGTCCAAAACGAAAGCCGTGCTTATCGGAGCGGGAAACCTCGGAAAAGCGTTGGTGGCATATAACGGATTTGCCGATTACGGCATAAATGTTGTCGCTGCTTTCGATAAAGACGAAGAGGTTTTCGGACACACGATAAACGGCAGACCGATACTTTCGACAAAGGAACTTGAAAGCTTTTGCTTGCGCGAGGACATAAAGCTCGGCATAATAACCGTGCCTTTGGCTCAAGCGCAGGCTGTATGCGACACTCTCGTTTCATACGGCGTGAAAGCAATATGGAATTTTGCCCCGACGATACTCCGCGTTCCGCAGGGCGTTCTGGTGGAAAACGAAAACCTTGCTTCCTCGCTTGCCGTACTTTCAAAACATTTGCATAACAGCCTTGATACATGATAAGGAGGTGTCCCCATGAACCTGCTACATTTAAAATATGCCGTTGAGGTCGAAAAAACTTCTTCTATAACCAAAGCGGCAGATAACCTCTATATGGGGCAGCCGAACTTGAGCCGTGCTATACGCGAACTCGAAGATTCGCTCGGCATACAAATATTCAAGCGTACTCCCAAGGGCATATATCCCACACCGCAAGGCGAGGAATTTTTGGGGTATGCAAAGAAGATATTGGCACAGGTCGATGCTGTTGAGAACCTGTATCGAGGCGGTAAAACGGAAGCGCAAAAATTTGCGATATCCGTTCCGCGCGCAAGTTATATTTCCTGCGCTTTTACGGAATTTATGAAAAAGCTCGACCGTTCAAAATGCACGGACGTGTTTTATAAAGAAACAAATTCCATGCGCGCCATCAACAACATAATCAACGCGGACTATAATCTCGGTATATTGCGATATCGTTCGTCATACGAAAGATATTTCAAGGAGCTTTTGGAGAGCAAAGGCTTGGAATCCGAGCTTGTTTGCGAATTTGACTATGTTCTGCTCATGTCCGAAAGATCGCCCTTGGCGAAAAAAGAAAAGATAGTTTTGGATGATCTCAAGGATTGCACTGAGATTGCTCATGCAGATCCTTATGTGCCGTCGCTTCCAATGAATACGGTGCAGAGGGAAGAGCTTGACGACGGTGTGAGCAACCATGTTTTCGTTTTCGAAAGAGGCAGTCAGATGGATCTTTTGGGTGCTTTGCCCAATTCGTTCATGTGGGCTTCCCCCGTTCCGAAAAGGCTTTTGAAGCTGTACGGTCTTACCGAACGCAGATGCGAAGGCACAGAAAGAAAATATAAAGACGTTTTGATACGCCACGCGGACTATATGTTCACGGAGATCGATAAACTTTTTATCGATGAACTTGGTAAAGCGAAACGCCATATTACCCAAAATGCAAAATAGATATTTGCATATCGATATTTGCATATCGATATGCATTTTTTTATATTGCAAAATCCGCGCGAATATTGTATAATGTTATTGTTAAACTTGTAATTTTTATGGAGGAAAAATAAAAATGGCAGAAATCAATTATCCTATCGTCGACTGCGTTGAAAATATGATGCAGAGACTCAATGAGGTAAGAGAAGCACAGAAAAAATTTGCTACTTACTCTCAGGAACAGGTAGACGCAATTTTCAAAGCAGCTGCTATGGCTGCAAACAAAGCAAGAATCTACCTTGCAAAATTTGCTTGTGAAGAAACAGGCATGGGTGTTGTTGAAGATAAGGTCATCAAAAACCACTACGCTTCCGAATACATCTACAACAAATACAAATCCATGAAAACTTGCGGCGTTATCGAAGAAGATAAAGAAGCAGGTCTTACAAAGGTTGCTGAACCTATCGGTGTTGTTGCAGCGGTAATCCCCACAACTAACCCCACATCCACAGCGATCTTCAAATCTCTCCTTGCGCTCAAAACACGCAACGGTATCATGATCAGCCCTCACCCCAGAGCTAAAAAAGCTACTATCGAAGCAGCTAAAATAGTTCTCGAAGCAGCTGTTGCCGCAGGTGCTCCCGAAAACATCATCGGTTGGATCGACATTCCTTCTCTCGAAATGACATCTACTCTTATGAAAGAAGCTGATATCATTCTCGCGACAGGCGGTCCCGCAATGGTTAAGTCCGCATATTCCAGCGGCAAACCCGCTCTCGGTGTTGGTGCAGGTAACACACCCGCTATCATCGACGATACAGCAGATATCAAACTCGCTGTAAGCTCCATCATCCACTCCAAGACATTCGATAACGGTATGATCTGCGCTTCCGAACAGTCTGTTATCGTTATGGACAGCATCTATGATGAAGTTAAGAAAGAATTTGCTTACCGTGGCTGCTACTTCCTCAACGAAGAAGAAACAGAAAAGGTTCGCAAGACTATCATCATCAACGGCGCTCTCAACGCTAAGATCGTTGGTCAGAAAGCTCACACAATCGCTGCTCTCGCAGGCGTAGATGTTCCCGAAGCTACAAAGATCATCATCGGTGAAGTTGAAAGCACGGATATTTCCGAAGAATTTGCTCACGAAAAACTTTCTCCCGTTCTCGCAATGTATCGCGCAAGCGACTTTGACGATGCTCTTACAAAAGCTGAGAAACTCGTTGAAGACGGCGGTTACGGTCATACATCTTCCGTATACCTCAACGCTGTTACGGAACGCGCTAAACTTGATAAATTCGCGGCAGCTATGAAAACTTGCCGTATCCTTGTAAACACACCTTCCTCTCATGGCGGTCTTGGTGATCTTTACAACTTCAAGCTTACACCTTCGCTTACACTCGGCTGCGGTAGCTGGGGCGGCAACTCTGTTTCCGAAAACGTAAGCGCTAAACACCTTCTCAATATTAAGAGCGTTGCCGAGAGGAGAGAAAATATGCTCTGGTTCAGAACACCTGAAAAAGTATACATCAAAAAAGGCTGCTTGTCCGTTGCTCTCGACGAGCTTGGCACAGTTATGAACAAGAAGAAAGCTTTCATCGTAACAGACAGCTTCCTTTATAACAACGGTTACACAAAGAACATCGAAAAGAAACTCGAAGAAATGGGTATCATGTTCACCACATTCTCCAATGTTGCTCCCGACCCGACACTTGCTTGTGCAAGAGAAGGTGCTAAACTCATGACAGCTTTCGCTCCTGACGTTATCATCGCCGTTGGTGGTGGTTCCGCAATGGACGCAGGTAAGATCATGTGGGTTCTTTACGAACACCCCGAAGCAGACTTCCTTGATATGGCAATGCGCTTCATCGATATCAGAAAGAGAACATATATGTTCCCGAAGATGGGTGAAAAAGCTTACTTCATCGCTGTTCCTACATCCGCAGGTACAGGTTCCGAAGTTACACCTTTCGCTGTTATCACAGATGAACAGACAGGCGTTAAATATCCTCTTGCAGACTACGAACTTATGCCCGACATGGCTATCGTTGACGCAGACATGATGATGAACGCTCCTAA
Organism: uncultured Lachnospiraceae bacterium; assembly: GCA_964521785.1. GTDB lineage: Bacteria > Bacillota > Clostridia > Oscillospirales > CAG-272 > UMGS731. The sequence continues at coordinate 30,775 of CAZFTE010000012.1, read as the reverse complement.
GGGTCTTACATCCGCTTCCGGTATCGACGCTGTAACTCACGCTCTCGAAGCATACGCTTCCATCATGGCAACAGATTACACAGACGGTATCGCACTCCGTTCTCTCAAGATGATCTTTGAATATTTGCCTCGTGCATACGACAACGGCCCCAACGATCCCGTTGCTCGTGAAAAGATGGCTAACGCAGCTACAATGGCAGGTATGGCGTTCGCAAACGCATTCCTCGGTGTATGCCACTCCATGGCTCACAAGCTCGGCGCGTTCCACCACATTCCTCACGGTATCGCAAACGCTCTTATGATCGAAGAAGTTCTTCGTTTCAATGCAGCAGAAGCTCCCGCGAAGATGGGTACATTCTCTCAGTACGATCATCCTCATGCACTTGCTCGTTATGCTGAAGTTGCTGATTACCTCGGCTGCAAGGGCAACACAGATGAAGAAAAATTCGAAGCTCTTATCAAGATGATCAACGATCTCAAGGCAAGAGTAGGTATCAAGCCCACTATCCGCGATTACGTTGCAGACGAAGCAGACTTCCTTGCTCGCCTTGACGATATGACAGAGCAGGCATTCGACGACCAGTGCACAGGCGCTAACCCTCGTTACCCGCTCATGAGCGAGATCAAGCAGATGTACCTCAACGCTTACTACGGCAAATAATTTAAATTAAAAAATAAATTTCAACTAAAATACCAATTTTAGAAAGGGGAATATATTATGAGTATTCAGGCAGATAAAATTATAGCGGTTCGCACATCCAAGACTATCTATCGCGACGGTGATACAGTTGTAAAGGTTTTTGACGAAGGCTATTCCAAATCCGAAGTTCTTAACGAAGCACTTAACCAGGCGAGAGCCGAAGAAACAGAACTTCCCATTCCGAAGATCCTCGAGGTTATGAAGATAGACGGTAAATGGGCAATTCGTTCCGAATACATCCCCGGTAAAACATTGCAGCAGCTTATGGAAGAAAACCCCAAAAAGAAAGAAGAGTATATGAACCTCTTCGTTGATCTCCAGATCGAAGTTCATTCCAAAAAAGCTCCTCTTATGAACAAACTCAAAGATAAGATGGACAGAAAGATTGAAGAAACAGACTTCGACGCTACAACAAGATATGAACTCCACGAAAGACTTGAAGGTATGCCCAAGCACAAGAAAGTTTGCCACGGAGACTTCAACCCTTCCAACGTGATCATCACTCCCGAAGGCAAAGCTTTCATCCTTGACTGGTCTCACGCTACACAGGGTAACGCTTCCGCAGACGTTGCAAGAACTTACCTCCTTTTCCACCTCGCAGGTGATAAAGAAGGCGCAGAAATGTACCTCAATATTTTCTGCAAAAAGACAGACACGGCTAAACAGTACGTTCAGAAATGGCTTCCTATCGTTGCCGCTTCTCAGTCTGTTAAAGGTCATGTTGACGAACGCGAATTCCTCCTCCCTTGGGTTAACGTTGTTGACTTCGAATAATTCGGGAGAACTATAACGACGTGATTAATATCACAATCTGCATAGGCAGCTCTTGTCATTTAAAAGGTTCACGCAAGGTGGTGGAGCGGTTACAAGCTCTCGTCGCCGAGAAGGACTTGAGGGACAAGATATCTTTGGAAGGTACTTTTTGCCTGGGCAGATGTGAAAGCGGTGTAAATGTAACGGTGAACGGAGATAACTTCTCCGTTTCAACCGAGACCGTTGACGATTTTTTTGAAAATACGGTCTTACCCCATTTGAATTAAAGAAGATCTTCTTTTAAAAGGAGGGCGGATATGGCTGAGGTCTTGAGACTGAAAAAGTCAAACTGTAAAAACTGTTACAAGTGTATTCGCCACTGTCCTGTAAAAGCAATAAGATTTTCGGGAAATCAAGCTCGCATCGCTCCTGACGATTGCATACTTTGCGGCAACTGCTTTGTGGTATGTCCGCAAAATGCGAAAGAGATCGTCGATAGTACGGAATATCTTAATATTCTCTTGTCCGAAAACCGAAAGGTAATAGCATCTGTTGCACCTTCATTTGCCGCATATTTTGAAAATACGGGTATAAAGGCTTTGGAAAAAGCGCTTCAAAAGCTCGGATTTTTTGCGGCAGAGGAGACTGCCATAGGCGCTACGCTCGTCAAGAGAGAATATGAAAAGCTTATAAAAAATGGACAGGAAGAGATTATTATCTCTTCCTGTTGTCATTCTGTGAACCTTTTAGTCAGAAAATACTACCCCGAGCTGATAAAATATCTTGCTCCCGTGGTTACACCGATGCAGGCTCACTGTATGGACATAAAGCACAGATATCCCGATGCAAAGACGGTATTCATCGGTCCGTGCGTTTCAAAAAAGGACGAGGCGACGGAGCATGATGCCGTTGACGTGGTGCTTACTTTCGAGGAGATATCCTCTATGCTTGCAAAAGCGGGAATAGAGATAGAACAAGAGAGCGACAACGAAGAAAAAAGCAGAGCTCGACTCTTCCCGACGGTCGGAGGCATACTTAAAACCATGGAGCTTACCGACAGATCTTATACTTATCTTACCGTGGACGGTGTTGAAAATTGCAAAGCGGCACTTTCCGATATTGCCGCAGGAGGCGTTGGAAAATGCTTTATAGAAATGTCTGCTTGCTCGGGAAGCTGCATAGGCGGACCGATAATGGAGAAGTACGGCAAATCTCCTATAAGGCACTTTAAAGCGGTCGAAAACTACGCCGGAACGAAGGACTTTGATGTTCCCGAATATGAGGGCGACCTCCATATGGAACGCGGTCGTATCGGTCATAACGCGATAGAACCGAGCGAGAGCGAGATACGCGAAGTTTTGAAAAAAACAGGTAAACTCTGCAAAGAGGACGAGCTGAATTGCGGTTCTTGCGGATATGAGACTTGCCGCGAAAAGGCGATAGCCGTTTGCCAAGGCAAGGCTGATATAAATATGTGCTTGCCGTATCTCATGGAGAAATCGGAACGATTCTCCAATAACATATTCAATAATACCCCGAACGGAATAATCGTTGTAAACGAAGAGCTTGAAGTTCAGCAAGTGAACAGATCTGCCATGAAACTTTTTGGCATATCTTCGAGCGCCGACGTTTTGGGCGAGCATATCATGCGTATATTGGATCCCGTGCCTTATTTCGAGGTGCTTGATGGCAAACGCATATTTAATAATCGCGAATATTTCGCGGAATATGAAAAATATATAGAGCAAACGATAGTTCACGACAGAACATCGCGCACGCTTTTGGCGATATTGCGTGATGTTACGGAGGAGGAAGCCGAACGCCGTGCGAAGGAAAAATTGGCTAGCCAAACAGCGGAGATAGCCGATAAAGTAGTTGAAAAACAGATGAGGATAGTTCAAGAAATAGCTTCATTGCTCGGCGAAACGGCGGCTGAAACAAAAATAGCGCTTACAAAGCTGAAGGAGTCGATGACGCATGATGAAGAAAAATGATATTTGCACCGATATCGGCTATGCGAGCGTAAACCACGAAGGAGAGCAACTGTGCGGCGACCATATCGAGGTGGTTGAAAAGGATGATGAGACAATTATCGTTCTTGCAGATGGTCTGGGGAGTGGCGTTAAGGCTTGCATACTCTCCACTTTGACGGCGAAGATAATCTCCACGATGCTTTCAGAGGGAATGAAGCTTGAAGATACATTTGAGACTGTTATGGCAACGCTTCCGATATGCTCCGTGAGAAAGGTGGCATACTCCACGTTTACGGTCATCAGAATAGTGTCTGACAACCGAGCGGAGATAATACAGTATGACAACCCTTCGTTCATATTGATGCGCGGAGGGGTGAATGTAGAACTTTCTGCGACGCACCTGAATATGTCGGGTAAAGATCTTTACAGATTCGAGACAGAGCTTGAAGAAGGCGACACGTTTGTGTTTTTCAGCGACGGTGTAGAACACGCAGGAATAGGAAATTTCTATAACTTCGGTTGGAAGAGAGAAAACATAGTCGATTTTATGCAGACGTTCTGTGGCGTTGGCTTTTCGGCTAAAACGCTTTCGGCGATATTGCTCGATGAATGTTACCGATTGTACGATGGCAAGCCCGCGGACGATGTTACTGTTTTGATAATGCAGATACGCAAGCGAGTTCCCATGAGCATATTGATAGGTCCGCCATCGGACCCCAACGACCGCGAAAAGATGATGTCTCTTTTCTTTGCAAAGGAAGGGAAGCATATTGTTTGCGGCGGTACCACATCTAAAATAGCGGCTGAGTTTCTCGGCAAGCCGATAAAAACGAATCTGCTTTATTTTGACCCCGATATACCGCCGACAGCGGAGGTCGAGGGCATAGACCTTGTAACAGAGGGCGTTATAACGATAAATCGCGTGCTTGAATATGCAAATGCTTATCTTGCGGATAATCATACTTATACAAAGTGGAACACGAAGCAGGACGGCGCTTCGCAGATAGCGAGATTGCTCTTTGAGGAAGCTACGGATATAAACTTTTTTGTAGGCAGAGCGATAAATCCCGCTCACCAAAACCCCGCGCTTCCGATAAACTTTAATATTAAGATGCGTCTTGTAGATGAACTTGCAGATTGTCTTACGAAGATGGGCAAAAAAATAAAGGTACTTTATTTTTAAAAAAAGAGATATCACGGCATTTAAATGCCGTGATGTTTTTTTATTGCAAAAGTAATACCCCGACAGGTCTTACCCTGTCGGGGTATTATGTTTATGTGAGTATTAGAAAATATCGTCAAGGCTTGCTCTCTTGCGTCTCTTGAAGTTTACTTTGAATACGAACTTGAGGAGACAGAAGATACCTGCAAGTACAACTATGATAGCTGCTACGATGATGAATACGAGCCAGAATGTGGGGAATTTTGCGGAGAGAAGGGATACTGTGCCGCCTTCACGAACGAAGGGTTCAGCATCGAATGTAGCTTCTCTTACTTTGATCTGATCGTAAGTCGTTGTAAGACCGTTTGCAGCTTTGATCTTAAGCTGTGTTGTGATGCCGGGTACGGAGAAGTCGTAATTTACGATGAGGTCGGGATCGTCGCTGTCGATCTCTGCTGTGATGTTCTTGCCGTTTTCGTCAACATCGTCGTATACGTAAGAAACGCCTACTTTAGATTTGTCGAATGTGCTGTCAACGTGAACGTTTTTGTTGCTGGGAGCAGATGTAACTTTGATAGCTGTGGGAGTTTCAACTTTTACTTCGAAAGTATCGGAGAGATTGATATCCAACGCATCGTTTCTAATCTGAGCGAGAAGAGTTGCGTTACCTCCTGCGATCTTTGTATCGGCAGACATCGTGAAGTAGCTGGAAAGCAAGGAATCTTCGAGAGTGGATTCGGAACCATCGTTATAGATGCAAGTGATATCGAAGTTGCTTGCGGAAACTTCTGTGCCGTAGTATACTTTGAGATCTTCATGAGGAACGATAGTGAATTTTACAACGTCGATAAGTTTGATGTTGAATTTTGTTTTTGTACCGTAGAAGTTTACAGTGATGATGTAGTCGCCTGCATCGGAGAAGTTTGTGTCTTCAAGCTTGAACTGACCCAAGTTTTTGATTTGGGTCGTGCCGTCCGCATAGTTTACTTTTACAGTAAGACCTGTGGGAGTAAAGCCGTTCAAAAGAACATTTGCTTTTGTATATGTCGTTTCTTCGGGCATTGTTTCGATCTCGATGTCGTTTACACCGATAACGGAAACGTCATATGAGAAAGAATGATCGCCGTATTTGAGTGTTACTGTTGTTTTTTCTGCGGGGTTGTCGAAGTCGTAGATAGCGCTTGCTGTGTCAACGTGTTCAACAGAACCGTCTTTGTATTCAATCTTTGCATCGAGTCCTGTGAGGTCAAGTGTTTCGCCGATGTAGTAGGTTGTCTTTTCGGGAAGCGTTACAGGTGTGAAAGATGTAGCGCTTTCTTCTTTGATCTCAAGGTCGGATTTGTAATTTGTTACATAGTCATAGCTACCGATAACGATGTAGTCAATATCCATAGTAGCGCCTTCGTAGCCTTCGAATGTGCTACCGTAAGCAGAGTAACCGAAGGGGAAGATGATGAAGTCTTTGATAGCAGCGCCCCAGTAAGAACCATCGTAAGATGTGTTTGTATCGATGTTAAGGCTGTTCATGCTGATAGTGAGAGTATACCAACCTGTCATGTTGGGGTCGATATCGATAGTGGAAACGGAACGAGTCCAACCGCTAAGACCCGAACGAGTCCAACCGAAAGCCATCTTCGTGGAAGAGCTTGTGTTTCTGATTCTGATCTTTACGTATTCTGCGCAACCCGCAGCTTCTGTACCGATCTTGATCTCATGACGCATTTCGCCGAGTTTGAATGCGATAGCGGAGGGGCTGGAAGATTTGGAAACGAGGTGAAGAACTTCGTTGTCGTTTGTGAGGGAGTACTCAAGACGCTCGAGATATGTATCGTATTCATTGCTGAGTACGGCGTCTGTGGGGTACTGTTTACCCGAGGCATTGTCTGCTGTGGGGTTATATGTGGGAAGCTTGCCGTTTTCATCGGGAGTTGCCCAGTACATGGTGTCATTAGAAAAATCAAGGAAGTCGATACAGGGGATAGTGCTTTGGTCGAATGTTATCGCAGTGGCAAACGCGGTCGTAGCCATTGCAAAAGTCAAAACAACCGTCAACAAAACTGAAGCGATTTTTTTCATAAAATTTAATCCTTTCACATTTGGAATATAAATGAGCAACATATCATTTCAAGATATGTTTTTAACCTATTATACATTGTATCATATAAACAACAAAAATGTCAAGTGAATAAGAGCAATTAGAGCAGTTTATCTAACATTTCTACGCGGCGTTCGTGTCTTCCGCCGTCAAATTCGGTAGTAAGGAACACGTTCGTGAGTTCGAGAGCCGTTTCAAAGGGTATCATGCGCGCTCCGAGGCAAAGAACATTGGAATTGTTGTGGTGTCTTGTCATTGCGGTGGATTCGGGTTCGTTGCAAAGAGCCGCGCGGATGCCGCGGTGCTTGTTTGCCGCGATGCTCATGCCGATGCCTGTGCCGCAAACGAGTATGCCGAACTCGCAATCTCCGGAGCGAACGAGTTCGCAAACTTTGCTTGCGTATACGGGATAGTCTACGGATTCGGGACCGTTCGTGCCGCAATCGACACATTCGTAGCCTTTTTCCGCGAGGCAGGCGATAAGCTTGTCTTTATATTCATAGCCTGCATGGTCTGCGCCTAAAGCAATTTTGTTTTTCATTTTGAGTTTTCCTTTCTTTTTCTTTCTTCTTCGCGTTCTGCTTGCGAAGCGCGTAAATATTTTGGGGAGAGAACAAGGTCTGTAAAGACGCTTTTATCCTCCGAGGAGTCAAATATTTCGAGTGCCGATGCGGCAACGGACGCCGCATTTTGATATATAAGCGCTTTCGGCGTGGAGCGCTTTGCGGGGATATCGAGTTTTTCGGCTATGGCATATCCGTCGCCGAAGAAGTATATGGGTTTATCCGATGAAGCGAGTTCTTTTTGAAGCTCGTCCGCCATAATGAGCCTGTCTTCGCAAAGGCGAGTCATAACGCCGTCGTTGTATTCGAAAACGGCATTATAGAGCTGATTCCTGCGAGCGTCCATTACGGGAACGGCAAGGAAATTGCCGCTCATTCCGCAAGCGTTTCTTGCCAAAGAATCGAGCGTCGATGTGCCTACGCAGATCTTATTTTTGCCGAAAGCGAGACCTTTTATTGCCGAAACGCCTATCCTTACTCCCGTAAAAGAGCCGGGACCTGCGGAGACCGCGAGCATATCTACGTCGTCGATCGTGCATTTTGCGTTTTTCAGCACGGCGCTTACCATTGGCAAAAGAGTTTCACTGTGTGTAAGACCTGTTTTTTGGTTGTACACGGCAATGACCTCCGAGTTTTCGCAAAGCGCAACGCTTGCGCTGACCGCTGTTGAATCAAGTGCGAGTATTTTCAAATCAGGATCACCTCTCGATCTCTATCTTGCGCGCGTTTATATCATTCGCGAGCTTTGAAATTGTTACGACGATATGTTTTTCGGGGATAAAATCCTCTATCTTTTCGCTCCATTCGGCGGCACAGATGCCGTTCTCGATATAATCGAAATATCCTGTCGATATGAGCGAATCTTCGTCATCTATGCGGTACATATCAAAATGATAGAAAGGAACTGCGCCGCGATATTCGTTGACGATCTGATAAGTGGGGCTTTGAACGCGAGCCTTGGGCGAAAGATATTTTGCCATTCCGCGAATGAACGCTGTCTTGCCCACGCCGAGATCTCCGCGCATGGCGACGAAATCTCCGCGAGTAAGCGTTTTGGCAAATTCGGCTCCCGCAAGTTCCGTTTCTTCGGTGCTGTGAGTTAAAATTATGTCTTTCATCTGTTTACCTTTTATTTTGCTCTGCGCGAAAGGGAAGAGATGCCCTCTGCCAAAGCGTTTACAAGATTGTGTATATCGTTTTCCGTGTTCTGTACGCCCAAGCTCACGCGAATGGTCGAATCTATCTCTTTATCGCTCATGCCGTATGAAGCAAGCACATGGCTCTTGTGTCCAGTGTTGGAAGCGCAAGCGGAACCGCTTGAAACATATACTCCGCGGGAAGAAAGAAAGTGGAGCATCGTTTCGCTTCTTATTCCTGGTAACGTGATGCTTATGATGTGAGGTGCGTATCTGCAACCGGGTGTGTTTATACGAACATCGAGTTCTTTTTCAGAGATGAGCTTTTCGGCAAGCTCGCGCAATTCGGAGAAGCGTTTGAGCGAAGCGGAAAGCTCTTTGCTTTCGGCTTCGGCTGCCGCGCCGAATCCTGCTATACCGACCGTGTTTTCCGTGCCGCTCCTCATGCCGCTTTCTTGACCGCCGCCGTGAATAACGGGAACAAGGCTTTTCGTTGTGAGTATCTTTTCGCGCACGAAAAGTGCGCCCGCGCCTTTTGGGCCGCCTATCTTATGGGAGCTTATCGTGAACATATCCGCGGGAAGGGAAGCGAGCGGTTCGGGAAGCTTCAAAAATCCCTGCACGGCATCGCAATGGACGATAACATCGGGGTTTTTGGCTCTTGCGAGTTCCGCTATCTTGGCGATATCGTTTACCGCGCCTGTTTCGTTGTTTACAAGCATAGCGGAAACGAGTATCGTATCGCTAGTCAATTCCGCGCGGTATCTTTCCATATCCCAAACGCCGTTGGGAGAGGGAATGAACGCGACTTTGAAGCCGCGCGTCGCAAGATATTTTGCCGTTTCTATTATGGACGGATGCTCCGTTTCGCCTACGATCACTTTGCCGCCTTTTCTGCGTTTTTTTGCCGTAGCCGTTCCGATGAGAGCGAGGTTGTTTGCTTCGGTTCCCGAAGCCGTGAAAATGAGCATCTGCGGTTTGGTCCTGCCGTATTTTTTGGCTCCGATAGCAGAAAATATCTTTTCGCGAGCTTCGCTTACGACTTTTTCCGCTTCCATGCCGAGCGTATGGAGCGAAGAAGGATTGCCGAAATGAGAACTCAACACTTCGGTCATTTTGTTGTATGCACAACCGCAAACGGGAGTTGTGGCACTGTTGTCAAGATAAGAAAATTCCATTTTTTCCTCTGTATATTTAAATTAAGCTATGAAATTATCTACGATATCATAAACTTCATCGATGTGTTTTGCAAAAAGGTCGCTGTTTTCCGTGCAGAGCGCCGTATATGTGAAGATATACATATTTCCGCCGTGGTAAGCGAATATCTGCATAAATTTATATGTTTCGATATCTTCCGTTGCGGGATTATCGGAAACGATAGTATAGATATATTTAAGTACGGGTTCGCCGCTTTCGCCGATCGTACCGAGATACTGGTTATCGGAATACATCTCGCGTTCGGAAACTTCCTTGAACGTTGATGTGAGAGTGTTATAGTAGCTGTCGCAATATGCTTGAACGGAGGTATAGGAACCGTCCCAGTCCATTATAACGAGGGAGATATTGCTGTTGTCGGAGGCATAAGCTTTTGCCGTGCCTTCGTCGTCTGTCATATCGATAGTCCAATCTTCGGGAACGAAGAGCGCGTATGTGTTCTTTTCGTTTTCGACACGTTTCATGCCGTCGGGAACCGACGCGTCTTTATTTCCGCAGGCTGAAAGAGAGAATACAAATGTCATGCAAGCGAGAAAAAGTGCTGTGATTTTTTTCATCATCGTTTTCATATTCCTTTTTTGAAAAAATTTAAATAAGTAACTCATAAAAAGAGCTATATTATATATTATAATTGCAATATATCTCAAAGTCAACCGAAAAAACAATATAAATGCTAAAAAATAAAGGTAAAAGAGCGCAGACAAACAACAACCCCGTCGGAAAAACCGACGGGGTGAGCAATTCTTTAATAGCTTAAATTACTGCTGGTCCTGTTTCATAGCTGCATAGCATTCGCTGCAGTATACAGGTCTGTCGTTGCTGGGCTGGAAGGGAACTTTAGCTTCCTTGCCGCATTTTGCACAAGTTGTTGTGAAAAGCTGTCTTGCGGGACGAGTTGCATTCTTTCTTGCGTCACGGCAACTCTTGCATCTCTGGGGCTCGTTCTGGAAGCCTCTTTCTGCATAGAATTCCTGTTCACCTGCTGTGAAAACGAATTCTGCGCCGCAATCTTTGCAAACTAATGTTTTGTCCTGATACATTTGTCTTACCTCGCTTAAAAAATATGGTATAAAATTTTTTGCCCTAAGACAGATTCCAACTGTCATCTTTGTGGGAACAACGCTTTTCGTTAAGCTATTTGGGCATAAAGCACGATCTAAACATTAAAAAGAAAAACGCGAAAAAATATAAATCAAAAATAGACTAAGAAACTCATAAAAGCTTGCGCAACTTTGCTTTGATCCTGCTGATAGCGTTGTCCACGGATTTTTTGGACCTCGAAAGGGCATGGGAGATGTCCTCGTAAGAGAGATCCTCAAGATAGAGTCGAAAAACAGAGCTTTCAAAACCGGTAAGCGAAGCATCTATTTTAGAATTAAGCTCCTTGAGCGCTTCCTCACTGATGAAAAGCTGCTCGGGCGTATCGTCCCCCGGCATATCACAGTAGAAATCGTAAGGTGCCTGCTCGGCATCGCCGTTTTGCCTGTTGCTGCGAATATATGATATTATTCTGTTCTGAATACAGATTTTGGCGTAAAGCCCGAATGAAACGCCCTTTGTGTTGTCGAATGCCATTGCCGCTTTATAAAGAGCAAGGGCAGACTCCTGCGCCAGGTCGTCGCGTTCGTTTTCCGAAATGGAATAGGCTTTCATGCATTTTGAAACTGCGCTTTCGATAAGCGGTGTATATAATGAATAGACCGAATCGAAAGAAAGCGGTTTGCCGCTTTGAACGTCTTTTAAAAGATTGTTTATGTCGTTTATCAAGAAATCACAGCTTCCCGCAAATTAAAAAATCAAATTGCATGACTTGTTAAGTTTTTGTTAATTACATTATAAACTTGAAACTCTAATCTGTCAAGTGAAATTTATAAAAAAACAGTATCATTTTCTTTTTTCTTTTCGCTGTTTTAAACAAAAAATATATATAGTATCACAAAAAAACAGTTTATTTGACAAAAATATCCTCTTTTTGTACCGCAAAGATAGGCTTCGACCGATATTTATGTTTTGCTTCGGGATTGCACTATAATTTCGGGATTGCACTATAATATATATGAAGTATTATTGACGGGCAGCCGAAATAGCCGAGCTGTTTTGTAAACGCATATATTTGCTCGTTATCTGTCGATATCTCGGCTAAAAAAACGCAAAAAATAAAATTTTAAAAAAATTATAAAAAAATTCAAAAAAGCTATTGACAAACGCCGAAAGATTTGATATACTAATACTCGTCGAAAGCGCAGTGCTTACGACACGGCAGAATAAAATATAGCGGCATCGCCAAGCGGTAAGGCAACGGACTCTGACTCCGTCATTACCTAGGTTCGAATCCTAGTGCCGCTGCCAAAAAAAGAAGCGACAATTTTCACCTGAAGATTGTCGCTTATTTTTTTACTTTTTTCAGCATTTGCTCTTTTATCTTCACTTGAACTGCAATTTTCGAAGAAGAAATAAAAGATAATCATAGATAAAAGAAAGAGGAGGATTTATTATGACGCAAGAACAGAGACTTAAAAACCTATCGGTTCCGACGGGAACGGTAGATGTCGTATTGGATACGGACGCGTACAACGAGATAGATGACCAATTTGCAATAGCGTATCTTTTAAATTCCGAAGATAAGCTTAAAACGAAAGCAATATATGCGGCGCCTTTCTTCAACAGCAACTCGGAAAGTCCCGAGGACGGTATGGAAAAGAGCTATGATGAGATAAATAAGCTCCTTTCGCTGATGAAAAGAGAAGTAAGCGTTTTTAAGGGTTCGAGAGGATATCTCGAAGATGAGAATACTCCGGTAATATCTCCTGCGGCGCAAGACCTTGCGAAAAGAGCAGAGGAATATTCTCCCGAATCTCCGCTTTATGTCGTTGCCATCGGCGCTATAACGAACGTCGCTTCCGCTATATTGCTCAATAAAAACGTAGCGGAGAATTGCGTCGTTGTTTGGCTCGGCGGACACGCGCATCATTATCCCGATACGAAAGAATTTAACATGAGACAGGATATAGCCGCCGCAAGAGTCGTTATGCAGAGCGGCGTGCCGTTCGTTCAGCTTCCTTGCAGAGGTGTTGTGAACAGTTTTGCGGTTTCAGGCGAAGAACTTCGACATTGGCTCGGCAGAAAGAACGCTATCGCCGAGTATCTTTGCGAAAATACGATAGCCGCAGTTGCATCATATGTAAAGGGAAAAAGAGCGTGGACGCGCGTTATTTGGGACGTTACCGCGGTAGCGTGGCTTTTGAACGACAATGAGAGATTTATGGAATGTGGCATCGTTCCCGCCAAAATCCCCACGTATGACGGCGTATATGATAAATCCGACGGCGAATATCCCATAGGATATGTATATCGCATAAAACGCGACGATCTTATGACCGATCTTTTCTTGAAATTGACCGAATAAAGATATCTTTGGAAATATCACTTGCTGTACGGCAAGTGATATTTTTTGTTTACAAAAATACTCTTTACAACTTTAAAGATTTATACTATACTAACTAATAATAGGGCAAGTTCCTATAAGAACTAAGGATATATCAAGGGGGAATAGAAGATATGAGAAAGATAAATGCGGATATAACGCACGAAAAAGGAAAACTCGACCGTTTCTTTGCGGAATGTATCGGCGCGGGACGTGCCGGAGAAGTTATGAGACATATTCCGATGGAGCAGTTGAAACAGGTCATGCGCGAATGTCCTTTCAAATATATAAGATTTCACGGGATCTTCCACGAAGAGATGAACATAGTGCGCAGAGATAAGGACGGAAAACTTATATTCTGTTTTCAATATATAGATATGCTATTCGATTCTTTGCTCGAATTGGGCATACGACCTATATGCGAATTGGGACTTATGCCTCAAATCATGGCTGACGGCGAACAGACCGTATTTTGGTGGAAGATGAATGTCTGCAAGCCCAAAGATATAAACGAATGGTATGCGCTTATCCGAGCGCTCGTTGCGCATCTTACCGAACGCTACGGCGAAGAAGAGATAAAACGCTGGTATTTCGAGGTCTGGAACGAGCCGAACCACAACAATTTCTTTGCCGAATACAAAAACATCGACGCTTATTTCGAACTTTACGATTCTGCGGCACGCGCAGTCAAGAGCGTTTGCGCCGATTACCGCGTAGGCGGTCCTGCAACAGCGGGCATGGTATGGATACCCGAGATGATAGCTCATTGCCGCGATAACGATGTACCGCTCGATTTTATAACGAGCCATTCTTACGGTGTAAAGGGCGATTTTGACGAGGACGGCACAAAGATAACCGTAATGAAGAACGTTGACAAGGTATCCAACGAGATAAGACATTACGGCGATATATGCCACGAAGCGGGCATACCGCTCATCATAACGGAATGGTCAAGCTCATATTCCAATACCGACCCGATACACGACCACTATTTTAATGCGATATATGTCTTGCGCGCCGTCAAACGCAGCGAGGGTCATGCGGATATGTTCTCTTATTGGACATATACCGATATCTTCGAAGAAAACTCCCCGTTGTGCGCGCCGTTTACCGGTTGCTTCGGTCTTATGAGTATGCAGTCCGTTCCGAAGCCGACATATAACGCATACACGTTTTTAAATGCTCTCGGCGACACGGAGCTTGTTTGCGAAGACGAGGAAGCGTATGTCTGCAAGAGCGATAAAGGCGTACAGGTGCTTTATTGGAACACATCTGTTCCCGCGGAAGGAACCGACAATAAAAAATATTTTGCCTCTGCGATATCTAACGAAGATATCGGAGATGCTACCGTATCGATAAGCGGTCTTGAAGTCGAAAAAGAATATACGGTAATTCGCAAGACAATCGGCTACGGAATGGGAGATGCGCTTACAGCTTATCGCGAAATGGGAAGTCCCGTAGACTTGAGCCTCGAACAGACGGCGGAATTGAAAGAAAAAGCAAGACCCAAAGAAGAAAGATTTACCGTTTTATCTGATAACTCGGGAAAGATAGAATTTAATTTGCCTCAAAGAGAAAATCAAGCGGATCTTTTGGAAATAATGTTTTAATATCAAAAACAGATCGGAGTAAGTGTATTTATGAATATTACAAACGATATCAAGTACATAGGTGTAAATGACAGAAATATCGATCTTTTCGAAGGACAGTATTCCGTTCCCAACGGTATGTCGTATAATTCCTATGCCATAACGGACGAAAAGATTGCCGTTATGGATACCGTTGACGCGAGATTTTGCGAAGAATGGCTCGGAAACATCAAAGATGCGTTGGGAGAGAGAAAGCCCGATTATCTTGTGGTGCATCATATGGAACCCGATCATTCCGCAAACATCGTTGCGTTTACAAAAGCTTATCCCGAAGCAAAGATAGTTGCTTCCGCAAAAGCTTTTGCGATGATGAAAAAATTCTTCGGAGACGATTTTTCGGAAAAGCAGATAGTCGTTGGCGAAGGAGCAACGCTTGCTCTCGGCAAACATGAGCTTACATTCATGACCGCACCCATGGTACATTGGCCCGAAGTCATCGTTTCATATGACAAAGAGGACAAGGCACTTTTCTCAGCTGACGGTTTCGGAAGATTCGGCGCGCTCGACGGAAAAGAAGATGCGTGGGACGACGAAGCCAGACGCTACTATATAGGCATCGTCGGCAAATACGGCGCGCAGGTACAGATGCTCCTCAAAAAAGCGGCGGCATTGGATATAAAGATGATATGTCCGCTCCACGGTCCGACGCTTTCCGAAGATATCGGACATGATATCGAACTGTATAAGAAATGGTCGAGCTATACCGCGGAGGAGAACGGCGTCGTTATAGCATATACATCTGTCTACGGCAACACAAAAAAAGCCGCATTGCTTCTCGCGGAAAAGCTTTCCGCAAAGGGGTGCGAAAATGTCAAAGTGTTCGACCTTGCCAGATGCGATATGGCGGAGGCTGTTGCGCAAGCGTTCAGATATGACAAAACGGTGCTTGCAACAACGACATACAACGCAGATATATTCCCGTTCATGCGCGAATATATCGAGCATCTTACGGAACGCAATTTTAGCAACAGGACTGTTGCGTTTATTGAAAACGGCAGCTGGGCGCCGATGGCGACAAAGGTTATGAAGACGATGCTCGAAGGATGCAAAAACATCACATACACCGAATCGGGCGTTAAGATATTGTCTGCGTTGAACAGTGAAAGCGAAGCGCAGACGGAAGCTCTCGCAGAAGAACTTTGCAAATAAATTTTATTATCATTGATACAGGACCGCTTGAAAAATATTCGGGCGGTCATTGTGTTTCAGTGTGGTGTATCTGTAAAAAATCGAAAAATAGTTTTAAAAAAATATATACAAAAGCTTTTGTTTGTGGTACAATATAAGGAATCGGTAAAAGCATTTTTTATTAAAAAAACAAGTAAGAACGGAGTGATATTTTTGAAAAATAAGATGATATCTTGCGGTTTGGCATTGATCTTTGTCATTTTGGCGCTTTGTGCGTGCGGTACGGGCTCCTCGAAGGCTTCTCTCGAAGGATTTTTTGTCGCGTTGAAGAAATTCGATGTTGAAAAAATGTCCAAATGCGTTGCGGCAAATTCCGCCGATTATTTCGACCAAATAAACACTTATTCTCAAATGCTTTCCGAAGAACAACTCGATATAGTTAAAAAGCTTTGTTCTCATATCGGATATTCGGAAAAAGAAGGCGAAGAACAGGGCAACATAACGCTCTCTTATGTCGATCTTTCTTCCGTTATGAAGAGCGTTGAAGACAGCATGGCGATAGGCGAGCAGAGCGCTTCCGAATATATCGAAAAAATATTGAACAGCGCGGGCTTTGCAAGCCAATACGTCAAGAAAGCCGATATTTTCGTTTCCGTTTCCGAATCGGGCGAGATAGAGCTTGGCTACACAAGTATGAACAAGGACCTTACAAGATATTTGGGCCTTGACACTTTTTTGCGCTGGTATTCTGAAAAAAGATGAGGTAAATTGATGATGGAATATAACAATAACAAAGGTAAAAAGAATTTCAACAAGGGGATCCGCGAAAAACGCGAATTTCGCACGGAGGAATCCGTTGACGGAAATGTTATCGTCGGCAGAAACCCCGTTCTCGAGCTTCTCAAAAGCGGCAGAGGAATAGAGAAGATATACATACTCAAAGGCGAACGCGAAGGTTCCGTTACAAAGATATTCGCGGAAGCGCGCGCTCGCGGCATAAACGTTGCCGAAGCGGATAAATTCAAGCTCGATCAGCTTGCGGGCGGCAACGCACATCAGGGCGTTGCGGCTATCGCTTCCGCAAAAGAATATGTCTCCCTTGAAAGGATCATGGAGATCGCCGCGGAAAAAGGCGAGAAGCCACTTATCGTCGTATGCGACGGCATAGAGGATCCCCACAATATCGGCGCTATCATCAGATGCGCGGAAGGTGCGGGCGCACACGGTCTCGTTATAGGAAAAAGACACGCTCCCGCATTGGGTCAGACGGTATTCAAAGCGAGCGCTGGTGCGGCAGAGCATCTTCCCATTGCAAAAGTTACAAACATCGCTTCCGCGATAGACGAACTTAAAGAGATGGGCGTTTGGACGTTTGCCGCGGAAGCTGGCGGCGCCGATTACCACGGCACGGATTTTGACCTTCCTTGCGCCATAGTTATGGGCAGCGAAGGAAACGGAGTTTCCAGACTTGTAAAAGAAAAATGTGATTTTCTCGTATCCATTCCCATGTATGGCAAGGTAAACTCGCTCAACGTTTCCACGGCGGCTTCCGTATTGCTTTTTGACGCGGCTTACAAGCAGAGAAATAAATAATATCTTTTTTATAAAAAATAAAGGATAGGGAGGATAAGATATGGCGAACAACGAGAAAAACAAAAGCTCAAACGGCATAGATATCTCCGCCGCCGAGCTTCTGCGCTCTCTCAATGTGCAATATAAATCGAACAAGATAATAAGCGATATTGCAAGCGACAACGAGGGCATCGATAAAGATATGCTTCAAAATGCCGCGGACAATGCTTTTGCGAAAGTGCAGATAGATATGAGTTCGCTTTCGGACGCGGAGTTCAAATATCTTTTTGACAGTTATCTTGACGCTTCCAAGGTGGGATTGGACTTGAAAGAAGCGGAATATATCACCTTGCATAAGCATATAATAGAAGTTCAGAAAAAGTCGGGCATACCTACGCGCTCTTACAGGGAGATGAAAGCCGATGTTTACCGCGGCTGTATAGCCTCCTTGGAGGAAGAGATACCCGGATATGAAAAAGAGGCTCAGACTGCGAGCGATGAGATCGTAAATGCTATCCCCGTAACGGAAGAGAATATCTTCGAAGATATATCGAAAGAAAAAGTCGAAGAAGAGAAAAAGACCGAAAAAGGTGCAAAGAAGCAGAAAGTTAATATTTTTGCTTGGCTCAGATCTCTTGCAGGGGACGACGATGAGATCGAAGACGATAACGAAGATAAAGATATCGACGAAGGATATACCGTTTTCGATACGATGATAATGGCGGATCCTTTGGAAGAAGATGAACAAGATACCGCAGAAGACGATATCGTCGTTACAAACGATATTCACGAAAAAGAAGCGGAAAGACCTATCATAAAGGAAGAAAAGCAATCTTCCGAGATGGTCATCGAAAGAAAGATAGAGAACGAGATAGTTATCGACGATAAGATCACGACGGCTGAAATGTCTGTCGATAAGCGTTTCGATACGGAAGAAGACGCTATCACGGAGGAATCGGACAATATGATGACCGATACCGCCATGATGAAAGCTTTCGGTATCGATCCTCGCAACGGCAACGAAAACGAGATACCGAAAGATATCTTCGACGAAACTTCCGTTTCCATCGAAAATACGGCGGAAACCGAAAATCTCGCCGCTTACGAAGCAGAGGAAGAGGAAGGACCCATCAATAAAAACGATTACCACTCTTTCGAGCAGAACAAGAGCATATTTGCCGCGTACAGACGTAAATATAACTCCGTTCGTATTCGCTCTGTCGTTTGCGGTGTCATAGCGCTCGTGCTTTTCGTTATAGAGAACATGGGCATATTCGGTCTAGGGCTACCCTCGTTTATGAGTACCGCCGCAGGATATGCAACGGTAGAATGGGCTTTGCTCTTTGTTTGCGCTATACTCGTTTGCGAAAACCTTATCTCCGCGGCAAAGAAACTTTGCAAGTTTGAATTTACACCCGATACCGTTATGCTGATAGCGTTCGCTTTGACGATATTGACATCGGCGGCGGCGCTCTTCTCCGAAAGCGACGATATAAAGATGTTCAATTTCCCCTTTGCGATATGCGTATTTTTCTCGCTCGTCGGTTCCGTTATATCGATACGCAAGGAGATATTGACGTTCAGAACAATATCTTCGCTCAAAAACAAACGTGCTGTTATCGTTATGCCTAACGGCAGATATTCCCCCGAAATGAAAGAATTTGCGAACGATATCGCAGAGGGCGAAAAGGTCTACTGCACGGTGAACACGGAATTTGTTGACGGCTACCTTTCCAGAAAGAAAGAGACACCGATATCTTACGGCAAACTCAAGATATTGCTCCTTGCGGTGCTTGCCGTTTCCGTTATTTGCGGTATACTTTCCGCGACCGTTTCCGAAGCGGGCGTATACGGAAGCTTTGCCAATACATATGTAACATTTCTTATCAGCGCACCTTTGGCAGTATTCCTTTCCCGTCAGCTCCCCATGTACGGAAGCGCCATTCGCGCATATTCCAACGGATCTGCGATAATAGGCGATGCCGCACCCGAAATGATAGACGATATGTCCGTTTTGGCATTTACGGATAACGATGCCTTCAAAAACGGCGATGTACGCATCAAGAGCGTCAAAGTTGTCGGCAACAACAAGATAGAAAATATCATATACTATGCTTCGGCTGTCTGCACGCTTGCGGGTGGTCCTCTTGCAAAAGTATTGAACCAGGCAACGCTTGACTATGTTAAGCCCAAAAAAGCGGAGATACTCGCTCTTTCCGATATCGGTATAGAAGCGGATATCGACGGCAAGCGCATCGTTCTCGGTGTGCCGCAGTATATGGGCGAGGACAGCGTAAAGACGTTATTCCAAAAGAACGACGATCGTTGGGCGGGAGACACGAACAAGAGGATATTGTATCTTGCTTGCGATGGTGTGATAATGGCGAAATTCTATGTCGAGTATAATGTTTCGGCAGATTTCCTCTATATCGTAAAAAGTCTTGCGGAGGAAGGTATATCCGTTTCCATTCGTTCAAACGATCCTTGCATAGATTCCGGCATATTCCATAAGGCAAGATCTGCCGACGGAGAATGTTCCGTTAAGGTCATCAAGGGCATGAAAGATATAAGCAAGAAAGAACGTGTTAAAGCGAAGTCTACTATCGTTGTTTCCACCGGTTCCGTAAAGGGTCTTGTAAGATCTTTGCTTATCTGCAAGAAGATAAACAAAGCGAACAAGATAAACTTTATCTTGAAGTCCGTTGCGGCGTTTATCGGCGCAGTGATAATGTGCGCTCTCATATTCACGGGATTTTACACGGAGATGTGGTCCGTATATCCCGCGATATATCAGGCGTTCTGGCTCATTCCTTACTATATCGTCTTTAAGATATTTATTTAAAAAGAGCAAAAGGCTCGCGCAGATATCGTTGCGCGAGCCTTTTTTTATTCATCGGGAAAGTAAGCCTCGGTGGTCGTTTCCGACGGCGAAGATGTCGTTCGTTCGGTCTGCATCTCCGTGGCGGAAGAAGTTTCTTCTGTTTGCTCGGTAGTTTCGCTTTGCTCGAAATGTTCTCTGCAATAGCGATCGTAAGCTTTGCTCACGCCTGATGTGCCGAAAAATTCGCCGTTTTTGCGAAGCCGCGCGAAGAACGGCAGGTCTTCTTCCAATGCGGGTTCCGTTCCGATGGGAAGATATCGATAGGTGTATTGTGCGTCGGTTATCTTTATCTCGCAAGGGAAAGAACGAGATACCTTGAGTAAGGCGACGTTTATAATATTTTCCGTTGGGCATTTGTCGCAAGCGACGGCGCGAGTTACCTTGTCGTATTTCACTAAGATGTGTGTTTCGCACTTTACGAAAGGTTCCGTGCCGCGTTTAAAGTAGCCTGTTTCTATCCGATTTCCGCGAGGATCGCAAAGGCAAGCTTTGGAGGCGATGCGTCCTGAATCGACACAATACGCGCAACCGACGACATTGTTGCTGACGGCGAATTTTTTTGAATATCCGATGAAGTTTTCATAGACCTTGCCCATGATACCGTCAAAGACGGCGCAAGCGGGGTTTTGATCGTAATGACCGATATCTCTGCCGTCGCGATATCCGCACCAAACTCCGCAAACATAATCAGGTGTGCAGCCGATAAACCATCTGTCGCCGCCCGAGTTCGAAGTGCCTGTTTTGCCTGCCACTTCGACGTTATTGGCGAGCTTGAGTCCCTTTGCGGTGCCTTTTATCACGACATTTTTCAAAAGGCGCGTCATTATATCCGCGCTTTCTTTTGATATGACTCTTTCCGAACTTTCTCCGTGAGAAAGCAAAAGTGTGCCGTCGCTATCGTATACCGCGGTAAAAGTATACGGCTTTTCAAATTCGCCGCCGCGCGTGAATATGGTATACGCTCCCGTCATATCGCGCACTGTAACACCTATACTGGTTGCGCCGAGCGCGAGCGGAGCCGCCGCCATATCGGAAAGTATGGTCCCGTTTTCGCCGTTTGAACTTTCGACCAATCCCGATATGCCGAGTTTTTTGCAAAAATCAAAAGAAGCTTTTAACCCGACTTTGTTAAGCACCATGACAGCCACAGTGTTTACCGAGTTCATTATTGCTTTGTTGACGGTTGTGAGCCCCGAATAAACGCGAGGATTGTTTTTCGGCCAAAGTGAAAACAGAGAGCCGTTTTTCGTTATGCTGACGGGAACGTCGTCAAATACTGTCGCCCATGTTACTATATCTTTATCTATCGCGGGGGCATATACCGATATCGGTTTGAGCGCGGAACCCGGGGAGCGCCGCGCTTTTGTCGCAAGGCAAAATGCTCTGTTTGAACTTTTTTTGCCTCTTCCTCCCGATATCGCGCGTATCGCTCCCGTTTTGCCATCTATTATAACGGCGGCGCTGTCGGGCGTGCCTTCTTCGTTATGCGGAAAGTTTTTTGAGTTCGCATAATATTTTTCTATCATATCTTGCATATCTTTGTCGAGCGTGGTGTGGATAGAAAGACCGCCCGAATAGACCTTCGCGGCGGCTTGCTCGCGCGAAAGACCGAATTTTTCGGAAAGCTCGTTTATAACGTCCTCTATCACCGCATCGACGAACCAAGAATATATCTCCTCGTTCTCATTCTGCGCTTTCTGCTCCGCGATGACGATATCATCTTCCAAAGCTTCGCGATATTCTTCGTCGGATATAAGACCAAGTTCGTTCATGCGAAAGAGGACGGTATTTCTTCGTTCGATATTGTTTTGCGGCTTTTTTATCGGGTCGTAGTACGATGGATTTTGTACGATGGCGGCAAGCGTTGCCGCCTCCGAAAGCGAGAGTTGCGAAGCATTCTTGCCGAAAAATCTTTCAGCCGCCGTCTCCACTCCGAAGCAACCCGACGAAAGATAAACATTGTTGAGATACATTTCAAGTATATCGTCTTTTGACACTGTTTTTTCGAGTTCGAGCGCGCGCATTATCTCCGTGAGCTTGCGTTTTACGGTAACTTGAGAATCACCCGTAAGATTTTTTATCAGCTGTTGCGTGATGGTGGAGCCGCCGTAGCTCTTGCCGCCGAAGAAGCTCAAGGCGGCACCGAGCAAACGCTTCGGATCGATGCCGTTATGCTCGTAAAATCTATGATCTTCTATGGCGATGAAAGCGTTTTTTACATTTTGCGAAATGTTTTCGCTGTCAGCCCATATCCTGTTTTCGCTTCCATGCAGGCGCAACAGCTCTTCTTCGTTGCCGTTCGCCACTATATGATATATCTTCGTGGTGAGTCCCAAGCCGCTTGCAAGGGTCTTTATATCCAGGCTTGCGTCTATATTTTTCATGTAATATATAAACGCGCCCGATACCGTTGCCGCGCAGATGAGCGCAACAAGGACCACACCCAAAAGAGAATATGATATCTTTTTTATGACTTTATTTTTCGGTTTGATAAAAATCACCTCTTTTTGAATATTGTGCATTGAGAGAGATAATAATATTACATGAAAAAAACTGCAAAAGAGGTGATTTTATGAGACGTTCGAAATTTGTTTCGGGGCTTGCGGGCTTCGGAATCTTGTTGATGCTCTCCGTAAGCGTCTTGACGATGAGCCTTTGTCTCAGCATAAAAAGAAACGTAAAGGCGGCGATGCTCGGCGCATACGGGACGGAGGACAAATCCGTTTTTGCGGAAAACGTTGATATGTCGGTCTATTCCGCAATACTCTCGGAAGATAAGATCTATATCTATGACAGGTTCGGTGCCGTATACAAAGCGGCGGAATATGATGAGGCGGCGCTTTCGGAGGAGAAGAAAAGACTGCTCTCCGACGGCATAACGATATACGGAGAGCGTGAACTTGAAGCGTTTATGGACGAAATAGAATGAATCATGCAGAAGATAGGGCTGTTGCGTAGCGATAGAGCAACGGCTCTTTTCTTTGCCGTATCGCCGCGATAAAATTTAAATAACATATATATAACCGTTGACATAAGGCGCAAAAAAAGATAAAATGAAATCAAAGATAATTTACAAAAATAAACGGAGGAATTGAAAAATGGCAAAATATCCGACACCTCATATAGACGCAACGCCGCAGGATTTCGGCAAAACGGTGCTTATGCCGGGAGACCCCAAAAGATCGGCTTTTATCGCGGAACGCTTTCTTACAGATGCGAAACTTATAAACGATGTTCGCGGAGTTCAAGGCTATACAGGCTACTATAAAGGCGTAAAGGTAAGCGTTATGGCAAGCGGCATGGGCATACCGTCGATAGGCATATACAGCTATGAGCTTTATAACATATTCGGCGTTGAGAATATCATCAGAATAGGTTCGGCAGGTACGATAGACGAAAACGTACACATTCGCGACCTTGCCTTTGTTATGGCGGCTTCGACAAATTCGAATTTTGTTTCTCAATACGGATTGCCCGGTTCATATGCGCCTTGCGCCGATTACACGCTCCTTTCAACGGCTGTTGAAGAAGGCAAAAAACTCGGCGCCGTTTGCCACGTAGGAAACGTCCTTACGGCAGACACTTACTATGATGACGATCCCACTTGCCTTGAAAAATGGCACAAGATGGGCATTATGGCGGTAGAGATGGAAGCCGCGGGTCTTTATATGACGGCGGCTCGCGCAGGAAAAAGAGCGCTTGCGCTCTGCACCATATCCAACAGCATATTGACAGGCGAAGAGATGCCCACGGAGGACAGAGAACGCACTCTTACTCAGATGATAGAGACGGCTCTCAATACCGCTGTTGCCATGGAAAACAAATAAAAACGATTTTCAACCGAAATAAGGAGGTTTTTTCTTATGTCAAGAGTATTTCTTATCGTGCTTGACAGCGTTGGCGTCGGCGAGCTTCCCGACGCGGAAAGATTCGGAGACGTCGGCGCGGATACTATGGGACATATCTCAAAGTCCGATAAATTCAATATACCAAACCTGCTTTCCATGGGTCTTGGTAATATAGACGGACTTTCGTATTTGGGCAAGGCATTATCGCCTCTTGCGGCTTACGGCAAATGCGCCGAAAAGTCTATGGGCAAGGATACGACCATAGGTCATTGGGAGATAGCGGGAGTTATTTCAAAAGATCCGCTTCCGACTTATCCCGACGGTTTCCCGAACGATGTTATCGAAAGTTTCAAAAAAGCGACGGGCAGAGAAGTCATTTGCAACAAGCCTTATTCCGGCACGGAAGTTATAAAGGATTTCGGCGAGGAACACATGAAGAGCGGAGCGCTTATCGTTTACACCTCCGCCGACAGCGTTTTTCAGATAACGGCGCACGAGGATATCGTCCCCGTCGAAGAACTTTATGAATATTGCCGTATTGCAAGAAAGATACTCTGCGGCAAGCACGGCGTAGGCAGAGTTATCGCGCGCCCCTTCAAGGGCGAAGCGGGCAATTTTGTAAGAAGTGCCGATAGAAAAGATTTTTCGCTCGAACCGCACGGAACGACTATGCTCGACAAGCTCAAAGAACACGGTCTTGACGTTATATCCGTCGGCAAGATAAGCGATATCTTTGCCGCAAGAGGCATAACGAAAGCGGTAAATTCACACGGCAACGCCGAATGTATGGAAGCTTCAATGGTGCTTTCAAGAGAAGATTTCAACGGATTGTGCTTTATAAACCTTGTCGATTTCGATATGAAATACGGTCATCGCAACGACGTTGACGGATATGCGGCGGCGCTTTCCGAATTTGACGCATGGCTCCCCGACTTTATTGCGAACCTTCGCAAAGATGATGTGCTTATCATCACGGCAGACCACGGTTGCGACCCCGGCGACATAAGCACGGATCACACTCGCGAATATACTCCTTTGCTGGTATTCGGCGACGGTATAACTGCCGCGCCGCTCGGCATACGCGAAAGCTTTGCCGACATATCGGCAACGGTATTGGAGCTTTTCGGAATCGATGATGGCACGGCGGGCAAGAGCTTTGCCGCTCTGCTCAAAGGCGGTGCGAGATGACGGACGAAAAACTCGTATCTGTCGCATCTGAGGCAATGAGCAAAGCTTACGCACCGTATTCGCATTGCTTTGTCGGTGCGGCACTGCTTTGCGACGACGGCACCGTTTATACGGGATGTAATGTTGAGAACGCCTCGTTCGGCGCCACGAATTGCGCCGAGCGCACGGCTGTTTTTAAGGCGGTAAGCGAGGGCAAAAGATGTTTTAAAGCTATTGCAGTTGTCGGCGGCAAAGAAGGGGAAATAAAAGATTTTTTTCCTCCCTGCGGAATATGCAGACAAGTTCTTTCGGAGTTTGCCGCAAAGGATATGCGAGTGATACTTTTTGACGGTAAAAATACGAAAAGCTTGTTTCTTTATGAGCTTTTGCCGCTCTCGTTTACATCGGAAAACGTGAATTGAGGTGATATTATGCAGATGACAGAGCTTATACGCAAAAAAAGAGAGGGAACGCCACTTTCCGCGGAAGAGATAAGATATATGGTATCCGAATTTACAAAGGGAAATATACCCGATTATCAAATGTCCGCGTTTTGCATGGCTGTTATATTCAAAGGAATGAGCGACGAGGAGACCGTGGCATTGACGGAAGAGATGGCTCGTTCGGGCGATATGCTCGATCTTTCGCGCTTTAAAGACCGCTCCGTTGATAAGCACAGCACGGGCGGAGTCGGAGACAAAACTTCGCTCGTGATAGGACCGATAGTTGCCTCCTGCGGTTGCGTTTTCGCGAAGATGTCGGGCAGAGGGCTTGGTCATACAGGCGGTACGATAGATAAGCTCGAATCCGTCAAAGGATACAGGATAGACGTTGACGAAGAAACGTTCTTGCGCCAAGCGGAGGACATAGGCATAGCGCTTATCGGTCAGACGGGAAACTTCACTCCTGCCGATAAAAAGCTCTACGCTTTGCGAGATGTTACTGAGACGGTGGATTCCATACCGCTGATAGTTTCGAGCATAATGAGCAAAAAGCTTGCGGCAGGCGCAAAAAACATCGTCCTCGATGTGAAATGCGGCAGTGGAGCTTTTATGAAAGATGCGGAGAGCGCGCGTGTTTTGGCGCGCAAGATGGTCGATATCGGCAAAGCTTGCGGCAGAAATATAGCGGCTGTGATAACCGATATGGACGTTCCGCTCGGATATGCTGTAGGCAATTCACTCGAAGTAAAAGAGGCGATAGCGCTTTTGAAGGGCGAGGATATCCCCGACCTTAAAGAAGTTTGCCTTGTCATCTCTTCATATCTTATCGCGATGTGTCAAGGCAAGAGCATAGAAACGGCGCGTAAAGACGCGGAAGAAGCGCTTTACAGCGGCAGAGCATTAGAGAAGATGAAAGAATGGTTCTCTCGCCAAGGCGCAGATCCGAGTTTACCGGATGATCCCGACGGATTTCCGAAAGCGAGATCGGCTGTCGATATCATTTCCGAAAGCGAGGGGTATATTTCACATATGGACACGGAGATGATAGGCAGAGCGAGCATGGAACTCGGCGCCGGCAGAAGAACGAAAGACGATGCGATAGATTATTCCGCGGGTATCATGCTTCGTGCCAAAACGGGCGAATATGTAAAGCGCGGAGACGTTCTTGCAACCTTCTACACTTCCGACGAAGCGAAGATAGCGGAAGCGAGAGCGTATTTCGAAAGCGCCCTTGCTTTCTCCGAAGAAAAGCCAAATAGCGAAGAACTTATAATAGACACTGTATTTTGACGAATAAAAAGCTTTCGTTTTTGCTGTTTTTATATGCAAAAGCGAGAGCTTTTGCTTTGAAAGGCATATTTTTTGTATTTAAGACGTGTTTTTTGGGCTGAAGTGAAAAAAATATTTGATTTAAACTATTGCAAATTCAAAAATAATGTGATATAATTACTAAAGTAACTTTAGTAGAGTTATGTTTAATAAGCGAGATATGAAATTAGGCCATACTAGCCGGGGAGCTAGCGGTGCCCTGTACCTGCAATCCGCTTAGCAGGGGTGATTTCCGATTACCAGGGGTGGGTTTGTGTGGTCAAGCGGCGCACACTCTCCGTGATGACGGATGGGTCCCGCGCAACAGACGATTGTGAACCATGTCAGGTGGGGAACCAAGCAGCATTAAGCAATTTTGTCTGTGTGCCGCGGGTCAGCCTGTCCCGAACGGGGAATGCGTACAGCGCACATAAATTCATTTCGAATTTTTGGCGTATGGTCTAATTTTGTACCTCGCTTAAATTGTATTTTGCGGGAGGCGACAAAAATTGCATCAGGCTCTTTACAGAAAGTGGCGACCGAAAACTTTTGCGGACGTTATGGGGCAGGATCATATAACCTCAGTATTGAAAAGTGAGGTCTCTTCGGGCAAAATAAGCCATGCATATATTTTCTGCGGTCCTCGCGGTACGGGTAAGACGACCTGCGCGAAGATCATTTCGCGCGCGGTGAATTGTGAACATCCGATAGACGGCAACCCTTGCGGAGTTTGCGCCGCTTGCCGTTCCGTTGAAGAGGGCAGAGCGACCGATGTCATAGAGATGGACGCCGCAAGCAACAACGGCGTAGATAATGTAAGAGACATACGCGACGGCGTTGCATACAGCCCCGCAGATCTTAAATATAAGGTATATATCATAGACGAGGTCCATATGCTTTCGACGCAGGCGTTCAACGCTTTGCTCAAAACGCTTGAGGAACCGCCCGAATATGTTATTTTCATACTTGCTACAACAGAGATAAATAAAATACCCGCAACCGTTCTTTCACGTTGCCAACGTTTCGATTTTCACCGTGTTTCGCGCGAAGTGATAGCGCAACGTTTGCGTACCGTTTGCCAAGGCGAAGGAATCGACGCGGACGACGAAGCCTTGCTCCTTATAGCCGATCTTGCGCAAGGCGCATTCAGAGATGCTCTCAATATGCTCGAATATTGTTCGGGTACAGGCGAAAAGATAACGGAGAAGGGCGCAAGCGAATTGCTCGGCGCAAGCTCTTCGGAGATACTTTGCCAAATGGCGGAGCATATCGCCGAAAAGGACATTTCCGCATCATTGAATATGATGGCGGAACTTTACTCTACCTCGCGCGATATTACCGTATACTGGCGCGAGCTTATAAGTTTTTACCGCAATATGCTCGTTTGGGCAAGCACGCGCGGTCAGATAAAGCAAGACGCTTTCACAGCCAAAGCAGGTGCAAGATATACGGTGCCGCGCCTTATGCAGGTGCTTGGTATCTTTTGCGAGGCTGAAGAGAATATGATGCGTACCCCTGCTTCGGCGAGGTTGTTTGCGGAGATGGCGCTTGTTCGCGTTTGCGACGAGACCATGAATGACAGCAATGAGGCTATTTTGGTGCGTCTTGCCGCACTCGAAGAAAAAGTCGCTTCGCTTTTGTCGGGCAATATTACGGTCTCTCCCGCTGTTAAAGCAGATCATTTTGAAGCTGTTTCCGAGATAAAAAAGGAGATACATACCTCCGACGCGGAAAAAGCGGAGAAAAAAGAAGATAAAAAAACAAATATCACAGATAAAGATAAAAAGGCGGAGCCGAAAGCCGACGAAAAAACGGCAAATCCCATGAACGAAGCGAAAAAAGTTTCGCCGTCCACGGGTCGTGCGGTAAGCCTTCGCGGTTTTGCCGATGTCGTAAAGAAGATAGAGGCGACGGAGCCGTCGCTCGCTTCGTTTATGATAGGCGCTACCGCTGTTGAAAAAGAGGGAAAATTATTTATCTACCTCGATTCGGATTTTGCGGCGCAGTTTGTTTCGGACAGCGAGCGAAAAAACTTGATATCGCGCACTATTTCGGAAGTGCTCGGCAAAAATTATGACAGCAACATCATCGCTCCCGTATGTGCGAACGGTGAGGTTGAAGAATATGACGCTGTGGATGAACTTCTTCCGCAGTCAGACGAAATTCCAAGCAAATAAATTTTAGTGAACAAAGGAGAATTTTCAGATGAAAGCAATTTTACCGAAAGGTCCTTCTATGAACGAGATGCTCAAACAGGCACAGAAGATGCAGGAGGACGTTGCAAAGCTCCAGGACGAGCTTGAAGCACGCGAATATGAGGTTTCCGCAGGCGGCGGCGCTGTAAACGTTAAGATCAATGGCAAAAAAGAGATACTTACTCTCAACATCGCGCCCGAGATCGTTGACCCCGACGACGTAGAAACTCTTTCCGATATCATCATCGCCGCTATCAACGAAGCTATCGCTCGCGTTGAAAAAACAGCCGATGAAGAAATGAATAAGATCACAGGTGGAATGCCCGGCTTCCCCGGTCTGTCTTTCTAAACAGAGGGTAGATAATGGAATATGTTCTTCCGTTGCAAAAGCTGATTGAAAAATTTTGCACGTTGCGCGGTGTAGGATACAA
Source organism: uncultured Lachnospiraceae bacterium (assembly GCA_964521785.1). GTDB lineage: Bacteria > Bacillota > Clostridia > Oscillospirales > CAG-272 > UMGS731. The sequence continues at coordinate 1,132 of CAZFTE010000012.1, read as the reverse complement.
AACTGCTGTAAGATATGCTTTTTCCGTGCTGGATATGAGCGAGGACGAAGCAGCCGAATTTGCGGAGGCTATCGTTTCCGCAAAACGCGATATTCACCCCTGCAAGATATGCGGCAATCTTTCCGATGGCGAATTTTGCTCCGTATGCTCCAACGCTTCGCGCGATAAAAGCGTTATATGCGTTGTGGAGGATTCCAGAGCCGTTATGGCGATAGAAAAGGTAAAAGAGTTCACGGGACTTTACCACGTCTTGGGCGGCGTTATTTCGCCCATGAACAATATAGGACCCGAACAGCTTCGCATAAAGGAACTTCTCGAACGTATAAATAACGGCGAGGTGAAAGAACTTATCATCGCCACGAACCCGAATATAGAGGGCGAGACGACGGCGATGTATATCTCAAAGCTCGTTTCTCCGCTCGATATAAAGGTAACTCGTCTTGCTTACGGTGTGCCTGTCGGCGCAGACCTTGAATATGCCGATGAGATGACGCTCATGCGTGCGCTCGACGGCAGACGGCAGATATGATTTTTGCCCCCGATAGAATTTTTTAAAAGACAGCATCTGCTCCTTGCGTTTGCTGTCTTTTTGTTTCAAAGATACACGAAAAAAGCACATTGAAGCAATAAAAGCTTATAATATGCTGTAAGAAGCTATCATAAATTGTAGATTTATGTAAAAAGTTAAAAAAATTGTGTTGACAAAAAAGTCAAATCGTGGTATATTGAATACGAAAATGAAGTTTCGAAATTTGAAAGGAGATATTCAGTAATGAAATCGACAGGTGTTGTAAGAAGAATCGACGAGTTGGGCAGAATCGTATTGCCCATCGAGATCAGAAAAAATTTGAGCATCGAAAACAGAGATGCAGTTGAGATCTTCGTGGAAAACGACAAGATCATATTGAAAAAATATGAGCCTGCTTGTATTTTCTGCGGAAACGCTGATAACGTTACTATGTTCGGCGGCAAGCTTATCTGCCACGAATGCATTTCCAAGCTCAAAGACGTTAAATGATCCGCTTGATTTGATCCCTTCTTAAATAAAACAAATAAATTAAAACAAAAAAGCAGTTTAAAATGAACTGCTCCCCGTCAAGTAGACAACTGAAAAAAATAAAATTTTTCCTGC
>CAZFTE010000011.1:0-37039 GCA_964521785.1 uncultured Lachnospiraceae bacterium | reverse complement strand
GGAGCTTTTGCGCCTTTCGGCTTTTTTGAATGATATGTGATCGTTTTTGAAAGATCTTAGTGTAAAATAATAATTGGCAATGACCTTTGCCAACTTTTACTTGAAAGATATAGAATGTTGCATTATCGTGTCCTGTATGGTACAATACTGTTGTAGTGAACTTTTGAAAGTTCCGATATTTTAGATAAAAAATACAAGAGGGAAAACAAATGAAAAGAGAAGAGATAAGAATAAGAGACCCTTATATCGTCCTTGAAGGCGATACATATTATATGTATTACTCTTTGGGCGAGATGTCTATCGCATACTATTACAGCGACGACCTTGAAAATTGGGAAGATGGCGGAATATGCTTTGAAGCTGACGAAAATATTTGGTCCAACGAGGGCGTATGGGCTTCCGAAGTACACAGATATAAAGGCAAATTCTATTTATTCGCATCTCCCAGAGATAAAAAAGAATTGAGAGGCACATTGATAGCTGTTTCATCATCTCCGCGCGGACCGTTCGTTCCTGTAACCGCCAGAGCGGCAACACCCGACAAGAGCAGTTGTATTGACGGAACATTTTTGGTAGAGGACGGCAAGCCCTATATCATATATTCGCACGATTGGCCTGATAATTATGTAGAATATGTAGATGCGTACGTTGGAGAGATATACTGTGCCGAGCTCAATGATGAGCTTACGGGTATCGTCGGCGAACCTTGGCGTATATTTGCATCAAACGAGGTGCCATTATCCAAAGTTGCGCCCAATCCTTTGTCATATGGAGGTAAACGTGTTATCCGTTACGGTTCCGATGCTCCGTTCGTACAAAAGCTTTCCGACGGAAGACTGTTTTTGACATGGTCTCCTTATTTAAAAGATCATTATGTCGTATTGGGCGCGATATCGGAATCGGGAAAGATATGTGGACCGTGGACCCATTTGGACGTTCCCGTATTCGAAGACGACGGAGGTCATGCGATGTTTTTCAATAATAAAGAGGGCAAGGTTTGCATGGCGCTTCATGCGCCCGAGAGACCTCCGAGAGAAAGAGCGCATATCTTCGAAATGTGCGAAAAGGACGGCCGCTTGGAAATAGTCGAAGAGATATGACTGCTAAAAAGCTGTTCTGACGTCTTTGATAGGTGATTGTTTTCGGAAAATATCTTGAAAATGCGGTGTTTATGTGATATACTTAATTAAAACTTTGCCTGAAATTGCTTAAACGGCATTTCAAGGGTTTATAATATGCTAAGACCGATACAACATCATCGGCAAAAAACAAACAGGAGATGATTTTTTTGACACTTGTTATTATGGCGGCGGGAATGGGCAGCCGATTTGGCGGCTTGAAACAGCTTACTCCTTTGACAGACGATAATGAATTTATCATAGATTTTACGGTATATGATGCCATTAAAGCGGGATTTGATAAGATAGTTTTCATTATAAAAGAAGAAAACCTTGAGATATTCGAAAAAACGATAGGTTCTCGCGTTCGCAAGAGCGGAATAGACGTAAGTTATGCTTTCCAAAAGCAGGAGCTTGACGGCAATTATATAGTTCCCGCTGACCGCAAAAAACCTTGGGGAACGACTCATGCGATATTGTCTCTCGGAAATATGGACGAAAATTTCGGCGTTCTCAACGCGGACGATTTTTACGGTTTTGATACGCTTAAAAAACTTCATGATTTTCTCGAAACTGCAAAAGATGACGGAAAAGCGCATTATTGCATGATTGGATACAAGATCGAAAACACTCTCAGCGAACACGGTACCGTCTCGCGCGGTATCTGCCGTGTGAATGAGAACGGTATGCTCGATTTTATCGAAGAGAATAAGAAGATAGAGCGTCTTTCCGATGGAAAAATAATCAATACATTTGAGGACGGAAGCACAAAAGAGATACCTTGCGGTTGCACGATATCGATGAATTGCTTCGGTTTTACGCCCTCTGTGCTTGGAAATATGAGACCTTTGTTTGACGAATTTATCGAAAATAACAAAGACGATCTTTCTAAATGCGAGCTTCTTATACCGACGACGGTGAAAATGCTTATCGACAACGAAAAGTGCGATGTTAAAGTTATTTTGACGGAATCCGTATGGAAAGGTGTTACTTATGTTCAGGATAGCGAGCCTTTTCGCGAATTTATTAGAAATGAAAAAAACGCAGGCAATTACCCCCGAGATCTTTGGGAAAAATAAACTGCGTGCGTTTGAAAATATTATTGTTTAATTATGTGTCTGCATCTTTCTGCAAATGAGTTTTACACCTTGTACGGAAATGATGCAGACATTTTCGCCTTTATCGATATCATCGCCGTCCGCGCTTTTTGCACTCCACATCTGACCGCGAAGCGATACCAGCCCTTTGTTTTCGCTGTTGCATATGCGCTCGGCAACGACGGCTCTTTCGCCGACGACCTCCTCACGGCTGTTGGGGTCGGGCTTACCTTTGAAAAGAATGTTTTTGAAAGCCATTCGCGATATTATTATGCAAAAAGCAGCCACGGCAAAGGCAAGAACTATTATAAAAATATACGGCATCATGTGTTCCATAAAAATGCTCCTTGCTGTTTATGTTGAGATATTATAAATAAATATCGGCAGAGGGATCTTCTCTGCCGATATTTTTGCATTTGTTGTTAAATAAGAGCGAGAATTGCTTCTTTTGGCATATAGCCGACAGCGCGTTCCGCTACCTTGCCGTTTTTGAAAACGAGCAAGGTGGGGATACTTTCTATGCCGTATTCGTTCGCAAGCTTTGCTTCGTCGTCTACATTTATTTTGCCGACCTTGATCTTGCCTGTGTTTTCTGCGGCTATTTCTTCAATTATGGGGGCTACCATGCGGCAAGGTCCGCACCATGTTGCGAAAAAATCCACCAAAACGGGAATATCGGAGCCTAAAACTTCTTTTTCGAAATTATCTGCGGTTAAAATTATTTCAGCCATATCGTTCTCTCCTTTTATTTTGATTTATAATAAAGCATACAGTGGCAGAAGCCCTCGAAATCGGGGTCTTTTATCTGCTCACGAAATTCTTTGCACATACATTTCATGTCCTCAGTGCGCTGTATGCGACAGGGACAATATCCGCCTGTTTTTTCAAGACCTTCTTTGACGGTTTTTACGATATCTTCATCGGGGTTGAGCGTTATTTTCATAAAAAACCTCCTTTTGCGTTTGCTTGCGGTATTATTTGCGTTAAAGTTCTGTTTTATGCACATATATTCTACCATAAAGCTAGGTTTTTGTCAATGCTCTGCCGTAAAAGAGCAAAACAAAAAGCAGACCTTTCGGTCTGCTTTTTAATCTATACAGATAAAAATTAGTCTGTAACGAAGGGAAGAAGCGCTACGTGGCGAGCACGTTTGATAGCTTCTGTCAATGCACGCTGGTGAGCAGCGCAAGTTCCTGTAACTCTTCTGGGAAGGATCTTGGAACGTTCAGAAATGAATTTGTGAAGTTTAGCTGTGTCTTTGTAATCGATTACAGTAGCTTTTTCAGCGCAGAACAAGCAAACTTTTTTTCTTCTGTGCATATTGCCGCCTCTTGCGGGTCTCTGTTCTCTATTTTCCATGATAAAAAACCTCCTATATTATTTTTTGCTGTTATATCGAAACAGCATTAGAACGGGAGATCGTCGTCAGCCGCCATTTCTTCAAACTTGGGAGCGCCTCCCATGTCGGAAGAAAATGCGGGAGCCTGAAAATCTTCTCCGCGAGAGCTTTCGCTCTTCTTTTCAACGAATGTCGCCTCATCGGCAACAACTTCCGTTGCATAACGCTTGGAACCGTCTGTTGCAGTCCAAGTTCTTGTTTGGATAGAACCGCATATGCAAATAGCATTGCCTTTTCTGAAATATTTGCAAATAAATTCAGCGGTATTTCTCCATGCAACTATATTGATAAAATCGCTCTGTGCCTGTTCACCTGCTCTTGTGAATTTTCTTGTAACACCGATAGAGAAGGTCGTAACACTTACGCCGGAGGGAGTCTGCTTGAGTTCCGGGTCGGCTGTAAGATGTCCGATAAGAATTACCTTGTTAAGGCTTGCCATTGTGAGTTCCTCCCGTTAAAAAATTACGCTACGCTGATAGTCATGGAGCGCATGATATCTTCGGAAATGTTGAAGTTACGTTCAAGTTCTGCAACAAAGTTTGTTTCAGCTTTGTAGTTTACGAGAACATAATAGCCTTCCGTGCGATCGTTGATGGGGTATGCGAGTTTGCGTTTGCCCCATTCGTTGAAAGATTCAACTTCACCGTTAGCTTCGATAAGAGCTTTGAATTTTGCAACAACAGCTGCAACTGCTTCTTCACCCTTTGTCATATCAACGATGAACATTGTTTCATAGGATGCTTTGATGTTTTCCATTTAAGTACACCTCCTTTTGGACATAAGGCCGCGAACGTTTTTGATTTTTTCGCAGCAAGGAGAAAGTTGCCGTTTTGTTAAGGCACTTTTCCAAGCAAATATTTTATCACATTCTTTGCGAATTGTCAATGTTTTTTTGAAAAATAAGCATAAATTTTATATATTTCATCGTTAGTTTATAAAAAGCTCTTGCATTTCCGCAAACCATATGGTATAATTTAATACAAATGTTTATAAGCCTTTAAAGGTTTTATATCACAACGAAAAAATCGGCGGGCGCGCCTGCCAATATTCGGAGGTTTACAAGAATGACAGTTCTCGCTTATGTTTTGTGCAGCATCCTTATGCTCGTATCCATCGCGATCATAGCTCTCGTATTTTTCCAGGGTTCTAAGAAACGCGGTCTTTCCGGCGCTATCGGCGGCACAACAGGAGATTCTTACTTTGGCAAAAACCAGGGTCAGACAAAGGAGAAGAAGCTCAATCGTTTGACAACTATCCTCTGCGCGGTATTCGCAGTAGTTGCTATCGTAGCTTTCCTTTTCTGCACCTAATAAAAAAGAAAAAAAGCCGTTTTGAACGGCTTTTTTTCTTTTTTATCTTTATTTGTTAACATTTATGATGTATAATAGACTTTGTAAAACATAATAGTTCTTTAAAGAAAGGATAAGATAATGGGTAAAGAAAAAAAAGAAAAATGCTCCTATATCCAAGAGCGCCGCGGTAAAGTCGGCGGTCAAGCGGTATTGGAAGGCGTTATGATGCGTTGCGGCGAAAACGTTGCGACAACGGTAAGACGCGATGACGGCACAACGGTTACGAAAAATTCAAAATTCGTTCCGCTTCGTAAAAAATGCAGATTCTTTCAACTCCCGCTCGTTCGCGGAGTTGTGAATTTCATAGATTCTTTGCGTTTGTCGCTCTCGACTCTCAACGATTCGGCGGAGATGCTCGGAATAGACGAGGGAATGGAAGAATCAAAGCTTGAAAAATGGCTTAAAAAGCATTTCGGCAAAAGCGCGATGGACTTTTTGATGGGCGTATCCATGGTACTCGGCGTAGCGCTTGCCATGTTCTTGTTCATATTCCTGCCGACGTTTTTGACGGGACTTTTGGAAAAGCTCACGGGCGACCTCGGACTTTGGAAGAGCGTGATAGAAGGCGTTATGAAAGTTTTGATATTCGTCGCTTATCTGCTTCTCGTTTCGCTTATGAAGGATATCCGCCGCACATTCGAATATCACGGAGCCGAACATAAATCGATATTCTGCTATGAATCGGGCGAAGAACTCACCGTTGAAAACGTAAAGAAACATTCTCGTTTCCACCCTCGTTGCGGTACGAGCTTTATGTTCGTCATGATATTGCTCGGCATAGTTATAGGACTTTTTATTCCTTGGGGAAATAAATTTGTTCGCGTGGGAATAAAATTGCTCGTTTTCCCGTTGGTAGTCGGCATAGGTTACGAATTTCTCATGTATGCGGGCAAGCACGACAATGCGCTCATTCGCGCGCTTTCGGCTCCCGGTCTTTGGATGCAGAGGATAACGACTCGCGAACCCGATGACAGTCAAATAGAATGTGCTATAGCTTCCATAAAAGCGGCTATGCCCGATGAATTTCCCGCCGAGGAAAACAACGACGGCAAAACGGAAGAATAAAATGACATATTTTCAATTCAAAAAATATATAAAAGAGGCGCTCTCTCCTATTTCGGGAGAATTTGCCGCATATGAAGCCGAAAAGATAGTTTGTTCTCTTTTTGAAAAGGATAGATTATCGCTCACGCTCATATCTTGTGAAGAAGCTCCCGATAAGATGGAAGAGGCACAAAGCATCATAGCTCGTCGTAAAAACGGCGAGCCTCTTGCATATATATTGGGAAATACGGACTTTTTCGGACTTAATTTTATCGTAACACCGCATTGTCTCACACCGAGAGCGGACACAGAAGTTATTGTTGAAAAGGCGTTGGAGATGATAGGAGATTCCTCTGCTTCCGTGTTGGATATATGCACGGGAAGCGGTTGTATCGGTCTTGCGATAGCGGCAAATTCCGCTTCCGAAGTTTGCGCTGTCGATATTTCCGACGGAGCGCTTGAGACGGCGCGAAAAAACGCGGACAGATTAGCTCTTTCGGACCGCGTGAGCTTTGAAAAATGCGATGCTCTTTCAAAAGATTTTGAAAACGATGAAAGAAGATACGATCTTATCGTTTCGAATCCGCCGTATATTCCCACAAAGGATATAGAGGGGCTTTCCGAAGAGGTGCATCACGAGCCTTTCGGCGCGTTGGACGGAGGGGACGACGGACTTGTCTTCTATAAAAGATTTGTTTCGATACTTCCGAAAAAACTTAAAGAAGGCGGAAGGATAATTTTTGAGATAGGTTACGACCAAGAGCAATCTTTGCGTTCTCTTTGCGAAAATGCTGGTCTTGAACATGAATTTTTCAAAGATTACGGCGGAAATATACGCGGAGTGATCATAAAACCTTTTTGCAAATAATATAATTAAAATAAGTGAGCGGACAGGAGGGGCGCATATGTCAAATGACAACGCAATAGGAGTTTTCGACAGCGGTTTGGGCGGGCTTTGCGCCGTGCGCGAGCTTTCGAAACTTCTGCCGAACGAAAATATAATATATTTCGGTGATACGGGAAGAATGCCTTACGGCACAAAATCGCGTGAAACGATAAGAAAATATACTTACGAAGATACGATGTTTTTGCTCTCCCACGGTGTAAAAGCTATACTTGCCGCTTGCGGCACGGTAAGCTCCAACGCTTTGGATAAGATACATGAGATAACGGATATACCTGTTTTCGGTGTTGTTGAGGACGCGGCAAAAGCGGCTTATGAAGCTTCCAAAACGAAGCGCATCGGAGTTATCGGCACAAAAGCGACGGTAAATTCGGGTGTTTTCAAGCGATGCATAGAGGCGATGGACAAAAACGCCGTCGTTTTGCAGAGCGCCTGTCCTTTGTTCGTGCCTCTTGTCGAATATGGATTCACAAAAGATGATGATGAGATAACTCGGCTTGCTTGCGAGCGATATTTATCCGAGCTTCTCGGAAAAGTCGATGCGCTCATCTTGGGGTGTACACATTTTCCGATAATACGAGATGCGATAGAGAAAACTTTGCCGAACACGGAGCTTATCGACCCTGCCAAAGAAGCCGCAAGGGCTATGGCGGCGGAGTTGGAAATGAAAGGATTGCTCAATCTTTCCACGGAAAGAGGAAAAATACGATATTTTGTTTCCGATGACCCCGAATCATTCGCCGCGTCGGCAAGCATATTCTTGGACAACGACGGCGCTCTTTGCGCGGAAAAGATAGATGTTTCCGAACTTGTATATTAAAAATATCGCGAGAGTATATTTCGATATCCTCCGCGATATTTTTTTGTGAGCGCGAAAAAGTTGAGCGAAGCTTTTTCAGAAATATATGCAAAAATATTGTAGTATTAAAAAAAATGTGCTATAATTATAACATAATAATTATTATTTAAGGAGAATTAAAAACATGAAACTTCCTTTCAATATCGATCTTGAAAATAAAGTTTGCGTTGTTACAGGCGGCGCAGGCGTTCTTTGCGCGGGCTTTGCAAAAACAGTTGCGGCTTGCGGCGCAAAAGTTGCTATACTCGACCTCAATGAAGAAATGGCAAAAAAAGTTGCCGATGAGATCGTTGCAGACGGTGGCAAAGCTATCGGCGTAAAGACAAACGTTCTCGAACGCGAAAGCGTTGAAGCCGCAAGAAACGTTATCCTTGACACTTTCGGCACTTGCGATATCCTCATCAACGGTGCGGGCGGCAATAATCCTCGCGGCACTACAACAAAAGAATACCTCTTCCCCGAAGATATAGACGGCATCGAAGGAATCACAACATTCTTCGATCTCGACCCCAAGGGCGTTGAATTTGTTTTCAACCTCAATTTCCTCGGCACACTTATTCCCACACAGGTATTTGCACGCGACATGGCTAAAAAAGAAGGTTGCTCTATCATCAACATCTCCAGCATGAACAGCTTCCGTCCTCTTACAAAGATCCCCGCATACTCAGGTGCAAAAGCGGCTATCTCCAACTTTACACAGTGGCTCGCGGTTCATTTCTCTAAAGTGGGCATCAGAGTAAACGCTATGGCTCCCGGTTTCTTCCTTACGAACCAGAACCACGCTCTTCTTATGAACCCCGACGGCACATATACGGAAAGAAGCAACAAGATCCTTTCTCACACACCTATGGGCAGATTCGGCACACCCGAAGACCTTACAGGTACTCTTCTCTGGCTCTGCGACAATAACGCTTCCGGCTTTGTAAACGGCGTTGTCGTTCCGATCGACGGCGGTTTTGCCGCATATTCCGGCGTATGATATTTCCGCAGGATAAAGACCTTGCCCGCGCTCTTGAATTTGTTATCGAAGCGGACAAGATGAAAAGCATTTTCCGCAAATCGGCGATATACGATGGCTCTCGTCGCGAAAACGATGCGGAACATTCGTATCATATATCACTTATGGCGCTTGCGTTTGAGAAATACGCTCCCGAAGGCGTTGACCTTTTGAGAGTTCTTAAAATGCTTATCGTCCATGATATAGTCGAGATAGACGCAGGCGATACATTCGCTTACGATACGACAGGAAATCTTTCAAAAAAGGCTCGTGAAAGCGCCGCCGCAGACCGTCTTTTCTCTATGACGGAAAACGGCGCGGAACTTCGTGCGCTTTGGGAAGAATTTGACGCGATGGAAACTCCCGACGCTCTTTATGCTATCTGCCTTGACAGATTGCAACCGTTTATATCGAACTGCCTTAACAAAGGCGATACATGGTTCGCGGGCGGCGTCGGCAAAGAAGCCATCATGCGCAGAATGGCTCCTTTGGAAAAAGGTCTTCCCGCACTTTGGCCCACTATACTTCAACTTATCGACGAAAACGTTGAAAAAGGCTACATCGCGACTGATAAATAAACAACAAAAACTCCTTGCTTTCGAGCAAGGAGTTTTTGTTTTGGAAAAGAGCGTTATACGGCGCATATTTTTGCTACGCGGAAAATATCTTTAAATATTATGAAATAATATTTTCGGAGGAAAAGATGAAACGTATAATGTGTGCCGTATTCATGGTCGCGCTGTTGTTGTGCGCTTTTTCGTCGTGCCGCGAGAGCGTGAACATGGAAACGCTGACAAAATATCAACGCTCGGATTTTATCGCGCGGGCTTCGGTGTCGTTCGGAGAGAAAAAATATACGACGGATATTGAAAAAACAGGGGAGGAGCTTATATTTTGCATCGATGACATTTATTTTGTGATGAGCGAAAACGGTTGTTTTTTGCAAATGGGAGATCTTCGAGTTCCGCTTGAACAAGGGGCGAAACTTTTTGAATTTTCGCGAATGAGGGAGCTTTTCGATATTCAAGCGCAAGGCATATGGAGGATAGAAAAAACTTCTCCCGGTGGTGTATCCGTTTACGTTTGCAAAAATGAGGAAACGAACACTTTGCTCTATATAGATTCGGGGACGTACCTGCCGCTAAAAATAGTTTGCGGCGATGTGGAAGCGGATATTTTGTGTTTTGAAGCAAAAAGCTGATGGTTTTCAAAACTATAATATAAAATCATAATCATCATGTAAAATGATTTTTTTTGAAAAGAAAATACCATTTGTCGTTGATTTTTTCGACGAAATATGATAGAATGATATCAACAACACTCTTTCTCGAAAGGAACCGCGATGAACAATGGATAACAAAACAGTATTTTTAGAAAAGATAAAAAGTTTCGATGATTTTCATATGCCGCGTTGGAACGACCTGCCCGAGATAGAACTTTACATGGATCAGGTCATTTCCGTTACGGATAAATATCTGGGCGTGCTTGCAACATCGTCGGATCCCGTTCTTACGCCGTCTATGATAAACAACTATGTTAAAAATCATATATTGCCGCCGCCTGTAAAGAAAAAGTACAGCAGAGAACATTTGGCAAAATTGCTCGTCATATGCATTTTGAAACCGATAATGGAGATATCCGCCATTGCCGATATCATTGCAAGAAGCGAAAGGATATTCGGCATCGAAAAAATGCTCGATGATTTTTGCTCCATGTTCGAAATGCGCCTCGGTACGCTTTCTCATGACGTTACAGCTGCTTTCAAAGATGAGGAAAAAACAGAAGAGCTTCTTTGCGCCATCGCGATAGAGAATGCCGTTAAATCGGGTACGGAAAAGATAATCGCAAACTACACTTACGAAGCTTGCAAAAACGAAGGTACGGCGGAAAACAAAGAAAAAAACGATAAAGAAGAAAAAGCGTAATTTTTCGTCATATATTCAAAAACCTCCGAATAGATTTTCATTGAGAAAATTATTTCGGAGGTTTTTATGTTTATCAAAACTTTACGCTCGAATACGATAAAATTTGTGTCCGTAACCGTGATTTCGGTGCTTGTTGTCGCGGCGCTCGTTCTGTTCGTGCCTACATACGAAAGCGCCGCCGCTTCTACCGACATAAACTATCAAAAGGTATATTCAAACAGCGACAGGATAGATTTTCTTTCGCAATTCGGTTGGAATGTGGCGCAAACGCCGATAGAAGAGATAGAAGTTACTATTCCCGATGAATTTGACGCGGTATATGTGGGATATAACGATATACAGAGGGCGCAGGGGTTGAATCTTGCCAAATATAAAGGTAAGGAAGCGGTGCGCTATACATATGAGGTAACGAATTACAAGGATTACGACGGCATCGTGTACGTAAATATGCTCGTTTACCGCAATAAGATAATCGGCGGCGATATCTGCTCCGCGGACACGGCGGGCTTTATCCATGGTTTTGAAAAGCCCGATGGCGATATAAGCGGCTAAAGAAAAAACACCACGGAGAGTGTCCGTGGTGTTTTGAAATACCTAGCTATTTAATTAAACTTCGGGAGCGTCCTTTTTGCCGCCCTTACCGTTTTTGATAACGATAACGACTACAACGCCCGCAACGGCAACGACTGCAACACATATGAGTATTGCAACGATGGGGGAAGTGCCTACTTTATCGTTGCTTGTCATAACAACGAATGTCTTGTCTGCAAATTCCTCGAAGTCCTGACCGTTGATAACGATGGAAGAACCATCGCGTTTAACGTTTACTTTAGCGGAAGGTGTGCCTTCGTCTGTGATGTATACAACGAAGATCTCATTCTTCTTGTAGTCTGTGCCGAGGTCGATGGAAACGTTCATGTTGCTGTTGAAAGCGGCTTCGTTTCCGTTGATCGTGAAGATCGTTTCGTAAGCGCCAAAGTAAGCGGCGTCATACTTGCCATCGTCGAAGAATGTATCGAACCAATCGATAGTGCTTGTATCGAGAGTTACATCATTTATTGCAAATACAACATCTTTTTCAGCGATAGCAGTGTCCTTGATGAGAAGGTTGAAGTGCTTGTTCGTTGTGATGGAAAGAGTTGTCGCTTTGCTTGTCTTCTTCTGTTCCCAAGTCGTTCTGCACACTACACAAGTTTTCTTTGTGAGCTTATCTGTGCTTTCGTCGGAACGCCATGTATGACCTGTTTTTTCGATAACAGTCTCTACTTTATAATCGCAATCTTTGCAAGTTGTGATCTCAAGACCGTTTTCGATGCAATTAGCTTCTTTTTCAACTGTTGTTGTAAGAGTGTGGTTATCAGGGTTGATAGCAATGGATTCTGTCTTTGTAGTGCCGCATACCGTGCAAGTATATGTCTTAACACCGGGAGCGGAGCAAGTAGCCTCTTTTGTTACAACGCCATTATCGAATGTGTGAGCCAATTTATCGATAATGAATGTTTCGGTAGCACCGCAGTAAGAGCAAGATTTTGTTGCAAGACCCGTAGATGTGCAAGTAGCCTCTGTCACGATCTTGTAACCTGATGTATCGAATTTGTGTTCGAGCTTATCGATGTTCTGAGTTTCGATCTTGTTACATACGGAGCAAGTACGAGTCTGAACGCCGAGAGTTGTGCAAGTGGGCTGTACCGTTGTGATCCAAGCGCCCCATGTATGAGAACCGAGTGCTTCGCCGTTGGATTCTACCCAAGTTACACCGCAAACGCTACATTCGTAAGCGATATAGCCTTTAACACCGCAAGTAGCGGCTTTTGTAGCAACTACTTTGGCAAAGCTCTTGTTGTAAGTGGACTGGCAAGAGCAGTTGTTCTTTGTTACGGAAATATTGTAATCGATGCCGCAATCGGAGCATTTAGCGTACCAAGCGCCTGCGGATTCGTTCCAATAGATAGTTGTTGCGTCGAATTTGTGAGAAGCGGGAAGAACTACGCCTTTCTGGATAACGCTGTGGCAGATAGAACATTCATAATACTGAACACCGCTTGTTGTACAAGTGGGTTTAACGTTGTAAACGCCCGCTGTAACTTTATCTCCGGGAGTATGAGCGCTTGTTGTTGTGATGATATCATCGCTGGGAGCGCCGTCGGACGCTGTGAGACGAGAACCGCAGAGTTTGCAGAAGTAACCCTGGATACCGCCTGTCGTACAAGTAGCCGCTTTTATGGTCTTGAGTTCATAAACCACTGCGCCGCCTACCCTGTGAGAACAGCAAGTGAGAGTGATGTTTGTGGCAAAATCGTCTGTTCCATTGTTGCTTGTAACATCACCGGAAACAGTCATCTTGAGGTTGGAGCCTACTGTTGTTGTGGGGATATTAAGTACGATGTGAAGAACTGTTCTTGTGCCAACGATGTTGGAAATGGCTACCTCGAGGTTACCGGATAAGTAAGAGCTGCTTCTGATAGTACCGTTTTCGATTGTGAGACCGTCCATCCAAGCGGATGTGAAGAATACGTCGTCGATATCGAGTTTGATATTAGCCGCGGAGATATTGAAACCTGCGGAGATAGTGATATCGATGTAAGCTTTGCTTGTAAGGCTGCTGAAAGATGTGGATATATCAACGTTGTACTGTGTAAGGTAGCTGTTGTAAGCGTTGTAGATAGCTGTCTGGAAGTCAACCTTGAAATATCTGCCGGGGTTGCCGAATGCCAAATATCTTGTGTAGATGCTCACGATGCTTTCGCTCGTGGAAGGATCGGAAAGAGAGAAGTAGTCCGCCGCGATCTTGTGAGCTGTTACGAAGCTTGCAGTATCAACATCTGTGATGTTATTGCAGATGTAGAGCTGGTTTTCGTTGAAGTTCAAGTAAGCGGAGTAGAGAGTTGAGTTCGTACCCATGGAACTTGCTGTGATAGTAGCCTGAGCTGTGCTTACGTTCGTGAGGAATGTAAGTACGTCCTGAGCATTGTTGAGATACAACTGTTCGCCTGTGCTCAAGGTATTGATCTTGCCCTGCAATGTAGCGATAGCGGAAGAAAGAGCCGCAATCGTTGTAGCGTTCTGAATGGGTTTGATGTTATCTGTCGTATAGGAAGGAGGTGTTACTGTGCCGCCCGAACCGTTGCCGGGGTTTACGAGAGTAGAGAATTTATAGTTTACATCGCTGTCAACAGTTGCTTTGTCTGTTGTAATGAGACGGTTGTAAGCGGAACTTGTAGCGTTATAGTATGTTGAATAGAGAGCTGTGGACACATTGCTTTTAGCCATGTCATAGCACTCTTTATATGTTCTGATAGCACTGTTGCTGAGTTCTGTGAAATTACTCATAAGAACATCATAAACAAGGTTATAGCTTTCGTTCTGTGCGCCGCCAGCAGCGATAAGCGCATCCTGGGCGTCCTTAAAGTTTTTGAGAACATTGTAGTAAGAGTCTGTGTACTCTGCGGCGCCGGATCCTGTCATAGCCGTAAAAGCGCTTTCATATGCCGCTTCCTGAGTAGTCTGATCTGCTGTGAGCATTATGCCGTGGTCATGACCGCAAGCGTCGGAATGTTCGTGATCGAGTACACATTCTTCTGTGTGTTCATGAACATTATTTGTGTTCGCTGCAAGAGCCGCGGGAGACATACAAGCGATAAGCAGAGCACCCGAGAGAATTGCAGAAAGAATTTTCTTTTTCATTTTTTCCTCCAAATTTGTTTAGTCTTTTGTTTAGTGTGGATTTTCCCTGCGCGCTGCAAAACGCATGGACTATGCTCCGATCATACATCTTCGCATAATAACTTATATTATCTATTATATTTAATATCGCATGGTTTGTCAAGCAGTTTTAGCAAAACAAAAACTTTCCAAATTTTTAAACAAAACCTTAAATTCCTTTTGTATCAAGGTTTTTTGCGGATTTTGTGTCGAACATCGTCTTAAAACGATAAAATTATTTTTTTGTTTATTTTGCATGATTGCGGACGTTTTATTTTTTTGTGCATATCATTATATGGGGTGCTTGCCCAAATGAATGAGCGAAGGAGGAAACTATCACGAAAAAAAAGATAGCTTTTACAGGCGGCGACGAAAGAATGATCTTTGCCGCGAAAGAATTTGAAAAAGCGGGCTTTGCTGTATCTGTTTGCGGTTTTGACAGTTCGGATTCGGATATACGCATCGAAAATAACATAGGCGAAGCGTTGCGCGGCGCCGAATATATAGTTTTACCCGTGCCGTATAGCCGCGACGGAAAGAACATAGATGCGCCGCTTTTCGGCTCTACGATACCGCTTTCCAAAGTCTTGTCGGCGGCGGACGACTGCGCGCATATATTCGGCGGAATGTTGAGCGAGGAGCTTTTAGCGCGAGAGCACACGTCGGATTATTACAGGCGAGAAGAATTTGCTGTGCTTAACGCTGTGCCGACGGCGGAGGGAGCGATAAAACTCGCCACAGAGAAGACAAAAAGCTCCGTATGCGGAATGAATGTATGCGTGCTTGGCTTCGGCAGGGTCGGAAAAGCGCTTGCAAAGTCGCTCGTTGCCCTCGGCGCAAGCGTTACGGTGTTTGCAAGGAGCGCAAAAGACAGAGCTTGGGCAAAGGCATTTTTTTGCCGAGCATACGATATAGTTTCGCTCCGCGAACATATAGGCGAGTTCGATTGCATATTTAATACGGTACCGAGCATGGTAGTCGGAAGATTGGAGCTTTCGCAAGTGAACGCGGAAGCGGTAGTGATAGAGCTTGCTTCCGCGCCATACGGCGTGGATATGAGTTGCGCGGAAGAGCTTGGTGTGAGAGCGTATCTTGCGCCGTCTTTGCCAGGGAAGAATATGCCGAAAACAGCGGGCAAAATAATATATGAAATAATAAGAGATATGATAGAGGAGGAAAAATGATAGGATATGCATTGTGCGGCTCGTTCTGCACTATTTCAAGATCGTTAAAAGTTATGTCGGAGCTTGCTTGCGAGGGGAACGATATACAACCGATAATGAGCGAGGCGGTATATTCCACCGACACGCGCTTTGCCAAGGCGAGCGATGTTATAGCGAGCGCCGAGGATATCTGCAAAAGAAAAGTTATCCACACGATAGTGGAAGCGGAACCGATAGGTCCGAGGGACAGCCTTGATATGCTCGTTATAGCGCCCTGCACGGGAAACACGCTTGCAAAGCTTGCGAACGGCATAACGGATACGCCCGTAACGATGGCTGCAAAAGCACAACTTCGTTCGGGAAAGCCCGTGGTCATAGCACTTGCCAGCAACGACGCTCTTTCGGCGAATCTTCAAAATATAGCGAAGCTGTCTTCGAGGAAGAATGTATTTTTTGTGCCTATGTATCAAGATGACACGGAGAAAAAGCCAAATTCGCTTGTTTGCGATTTCGGCGAGCTGAAAGCGACGATGGTCGCGGCTTTTGCGGGCAGACAACTGCAACCGTTTTGGAAAGCGGACAGATAAAAATATACGGTAACGGAGCGGAAAACGAAATATTCCGCTCCGTTTTGCATTTGCGCGGCAAAAATATCTTGCATATCCGCAAAAAAATTACTTTTTGCGCGAAAAAATACAAGCCTTCGTGAATATAATGTGTAAAAAACTACGGTACGGAGGTATATATGTTCGGTTTTGTTTCATTTTTGATGAATAATTTTTTATATCTGTTTTTGAAGGTATCTTATTCTCAATCGTTTCCACCGCCATTGGCGCCGAAAGAGGAAACGGAATATTTCAGAAAGATGCGCGCGGGGGACAAAAAAGCGCGCGAAAAGCTCATAGAGCATAATCTTCGCCTTGTGGCTCATATCGTGAAAAAATATTATACCGCAAATCAAGATCAGGAGGATCTTATCTCGATAGGCACGATAGGACTTATAAAGGCGATAGATTCTTTCGACCCCGACAACGGCGCGCGTTTTGCGACCTACGCGGGCAAATGTTTACAGAATGAGATACTCATGTATTTTCGCTCCCAAAAGAAAACGGCGTTTGAGATATCGCTCAACGAGACGATAGATACGGATAAAGAGGGGAATCCGCTCACATACAGCGACATAATAAGCGTGGAGGACACGATAGCAGATGACCTCGATATCGCTTTGCGTTCCGCTTCCGCGAAAAAAGTTATACTCGAAAGATTGGACAGCCGAGCAAGGCAAGTCATCTCGCTTCGCTACGGGCTTTTCGGAAACGATGCGCTGACGCAACGCGAGGTGGCGGAACGCCTCGGAATATCGCGCTCCTATGTTTCGCGGATAGAAAAAGCGGCGCTTTGCGAGATAGCCGAGCATATATCGGACCATACATTTTGATGATAAAGTCATAAAACTTGAAACAGCGTCATATCCTTTTATAAAAGAATATTTTTTGAAAGAAGGAATAAAATGCTTATACAAGGTGAAAAAAATAACTGCATCATGACAAAGCCGATAAAAAAGACGGACACGAAGGAAGTGGGCGCAGAGTATGCGCTTCCCGATTATCTGCCAGATATCACACGTCTTTTGCGCGTGAGCGCGAGAATAGAATCTCCGCAAAAATATTGCGGCAACGACACGCTCGAATATGACGGCAAGCTGTTTTTC
This sequence comes from uncultured Lachnospiraceae bacterium, assembly GCA_964521785.1. GTDB lineage: Bacteria > Bacillota > Clostridia > Oscillospirales > CAG-272 > UMGS731. The sequence goes on along the minus strand of CAZFTE010000011.1, from coordinate 19,768 downwards.
AGCGTCGTCTACGCGACGAACGACGGCGAGATAAAGAACGCTTCGTTCGATACGGATTATTCGGGTTCCGTGGCGTTGCAGGAGGCAAACGCGGTCGCCGTTGTCAACGCAGATACATATACGGATGCCGTCAACTGTCGTCTTTCCGGTCCGCGCAAGCTTTCCGTTAAGGCAAGACTCATAACGCATATCTCCTTTTGCGATGTCGCGAGCGTTCAGCCCATCGTCAGCGGAAAGATAGGCGCGGAAAGCGCAAAAACGCTCCAATACAAAAAGAACGATACGGAATTTATGCAGGAGATAAAAGCGCAGGAGAAAAATGTCCCCGTAAGCGAGGATATAGAGATAGAACCGGGTATGCCGCAAATATCCGATATCGTTTTTGTAACGCTCGCTCCCTCTGTCAACGATATCAGAGTAACCGAGGGCAATGTCAGCTACAACGGAGCTTTGCTCGCGTCTATCATGTATGAAGCGCGAAGCGCGGACGGTACGCGAGAGTATGTCGCTTTTGAACGCGAGATACCTATATCGGGCGAAGCGGAAGCGGACGGCGCACAAGACGGCACATTCGCTTTTTGCGATATCGATATCTCCAACATATCTTACAGACCGCAGACAGACGAGTTGGGGGACACGAAAACGGTAGAAGTCGATTTCGATTACAGCGCATATTTTCGAATATTTCAAAAGAGCATATGTGAGATAACGACGGATATGTATTCCCTCGATTTCGAAAATTCCAACGAGAAAGAAACGATACGTTATCGCACGGCGGATACCGCAAAAACATTCAATTTTTCTTTCAACGACAGCGTGCAGTACGATGACGCGGAATTTACTCGCGCGGTCTGCGCTTCGGCGAGCGCAGAAGTAACATCTGTTTCAAAACTCGGTTCCAAAACGTCTGTTTCGGGAAATATAGATATCTCCGCTGTAATGCAGAGCGAAGCGGGAACTTTCGCGGGAAGGAATTTTACATTGCCGTTTAAAGCGGAGGCTGACATCGGAAAATATTCGGAGCTTTTCTCATATGAGGCTAAAACGTGCGTGGGCGGCGTGGGAGCGCGAGTTTTGGACGGAAAAATATTTTTTGACGCTGAAATAACGGTAAGCATCGCCGTCTTCGGCGAAAAAGAGGTCGATGCGCTTAAAACTTGCACGATATTTATCGACAGGCCGATAGAGTGCCGTTCGAGGTCGAACGTGGTGCTGTACTATCCTATCAAGGGCGATGACCTTTGGAGCGTCGCAAAAAAATACAACACCACTGTGGAAAAACTCGCCGCGCTCAACGGCATCTCCAAGGACAGCATGGAGACGTGCGTCCTCGTCATACCTAAATGAAGATAGATAGAAAAGGAGCTTTTCGTAAGCTCCTTTTCTCGTTCTGCGCAAAAGAAAAGTTTGTCTGTTGACAAATCCGCAAAAAGATGTTATACTGAAAATATGATGTTGACAAGTCAACAAAAAACAACGAAAACAACGAACGGAGGATCGTAATGAAAAACTATGCTCTCTATAATTCTGTTGAATATAAAAATATGAGGGAACTCGTAACCTCATGTGCAAAAAAATTTGATGATAAAACAGCTTATTCTTATCGTATAAATCCCAAGGACAAGGAAAAGGTAAAGATCTCTTACAGACAGGTCGGAAACGATGTTCGCGCTCTTGCCACGGAGTTTATCGCTCGCGGATACAAAGGCAAACACGTTGCCGTAAGCGGAAAGACATCTTATGGTTGGATATGCGCATATTACGCGCTCATATGTGCCAGAGCGGTGATCGTACCTCTAGACCCTGATTGGGCGGGCGCAGAGCTTGCGAATACCGTCGCTTTTGCGGAATGTGAATATCTCATCTGCGACAGGGAGATGAACGAGAAAGCAGAAGCGATATTGTCCTGCTCTTCGATAAAAGAGCATATACTTATCAACGGCAAAACCACGGACGGTAAAGAGCGTTTGAAGGATCTTATCTTCCTCGGTCAAACAAAATTTGAGGAGGGAGACGATTCTTACGCTGAGCTTGAACACGATCCCGATGCGCTTGCGCTGATAGTTTTCACATCAGGCACCACGGGAAAAGGCAAGGGCGTAATGCTTACGCAAAAGATGATACTTTCCGATATCGCGGAAGGTTTCAAATATGTTCAGGCAACGGAAAGATCTGTGTCCGTATTGCCGCTCCACCACACGTTCGGATCGACTGTAAACTTGCTCGGCAATTTCTGTGCGGGAGCGGAGCTGTATCTTTCCTCAGGACTCAGATATATCCTTCGCGAATTGAAAACGGAAAAGCCGACCCATCTTATCATTGTGCCGCTGTATCTTGAAACGTTCTACAGAAAGATAAGCGCGAATATCAAAGAAAAGGGCAAGGAAAAGATAGTCGAAAACACGATGAAAGTGAGCAATTCGCTTCGAAAATTGGGCATAGATCGTCGAAAAGACTTTTTTAAAGAGATACTTGAAGTTTTCGGCGGCGAATTGAGTTTCGTTATATCGGGCGGCGCTCCGCTCGGTCAAGAGCTTATCGACACATTCGATGCTTGGGGAATCACGGTCATAAACGGCTACGGCATAACGGAGTGTGCGCCGCTCATTTCCGTAAACCGCAACAAAAAGCAGATAAAAGGAAGCGTGGGATATGTTTTGCCTTGCGATGAGGTAAAGATAGCGGATCCCGACGACGAGGGAGAGGGCGAGATAAGGGTAAAAGGTCCCAATGTAATGCTCGGCTATTATCGCGATGCACAGTCTACCGTTGAAGTGTTTGACGAAGAAGGATTTTTCAGAACAGGGGACTACGGTAAGTTCGATGATAAAGGCGCTTTGCACATCACGGGAAGACTCAAAAACCTTATAATCCTTTCTAACGGCAAAAATGTTTACCCCGAAGAGATAGAGAGCGTGTTCTCCGCTGTTCGCGGAGTGAGCGACGCTGTCGTTTACGAGGGACAGAGCAAACGCGGCGCGGAACACAATGCCATCGTTTTGGAGATATTTCCCGACGCAGAATATTGCAAAGCCAACAAGATAGACGACATTCGCGACTATATGAAAAAATATCTCGACGATTACAATCGCCACGCCGTTTCTTATAAAAAAGTCGGCGTTTTGAAAGTAAGGACAGAGGATTTCCCGAAAAATACATTGCGTAAGATACAGCGCTTTAAGATAGACAAAACGATAGATTGAATTTTTTACACAACGGAGAAGATATGGAATTTGAAAGATTTAGAAAGTTCACTCTTTTGATAGACAGTGTGTCGAAGAGCATTCACAAGATGAAGGTGGACACCGTGCCGTATCTGGGAATAAAGAGCGTTCATGTTTTTTGGATATTGACTTTATATTGCCACGCGGAGGGCTTGACGGCAACGGAGATAGCCTCCAACAGGCAGATAGACCGTTCGCTCGTTTCTCGCGAGATAGCGGAGCTTTTGGCTGACGGATATATAGAATACGTCGGAACGACGGGCAAGAGAAGAAACTACAACACCCGTCTTGCTCTCACGGAAAAGGGCAGGGAGCTTGCGCGCGTACTCTTCAAGGAAGCGATGGATGTGCAGAACAGAGCGGACGAAGGCATAACGGAAGAAGAACTTGAGGTGTTCTATTCCGTTTTGGAACGCTTGCACGATAATCTTTCCGATATAGCCAAAGAGCGCGAAGACGAATTTGAGAAAAAAGGCGAAGAGAAGTTTAAAGAAGAAAAATAAGGAGGATATCACCATGAAAGAATACAAGCTCGTGTACCTTAACAAAGGCTTTAAATTGTCGAGAGAAAAAGATCTGGAACAAGCCGAGGAGATGATAAACGATATCGTTTCCCAAGGCTGGGAATTACAGCAGATAATGTCGCCGAGCGATGCTGTAGGTGCTATGATAGGCGTATTTTTCAAAGAGAAGAATAAATAAGGATACTAAAGAGGATATTACCGTGAAGTGTGATATTCTTATCCTAGAAACAGCCATAACGAAAAACTCCCGCAGACTGTAAGTCTGCGGGAGTTTTGTATATCGCATCATGCGATATAACTAAAATCTTATTTTATGATTTCGAATTATTCATAGTATTCGGTATCTGAACGATCTCTACGAGCGCATTCTTCTTGGTCACAAGTGTTGGGTGCAAATTCCAATATCCAAAGTATATATTCGTTTAATGCGGAATGGGAATAAAGAACATCGTTATTTTCAAAATAAGGTCCTATAATATCTTTATCCAACGAAATGTAAATAAAGATAAATTCTTCTTCGGTGCCAATGGGCATCAAATCCAATGTGATAAAGTTTTCGTTTTCTCCCTCTAAGACTTCAGGTAAAAATCTTAAAAATCCAATAGAATCTTTATCGTGTAAAGCAAACTGTTTTACTGTAAAATTGCCGCAAGCTTCCTTTTTAATAAAAACTTTTTACTAAAAAAAGAACTCTTCTATTGTCAATATAATTATACACCCAATGATGCAAGAAATCAACATATATTTATAAAAAAATACAACTCCTATTTGATTTTTTGCATATTTTCTATGTATTTTGCTATATCCGAGACGGTGCGAAAAGCCACCACGTCGTCATCGGGTATGAATATGTCAAATTCGTCCTCGGCTTTGACCAAAAGTTCCGCGGCATCGAGAGAATCTGCGCCGAGGTCCTCCGCAAGGTCGCAATTCGGTGTTATGACATCGGGCGAGATACCTATCTGCTCTGCGAGCATATCGCGCACTTTTTCAAATGTATCGTCAAATATCATTCTTCGTACCAACCGTTCGTTTTCTGTTCCTGTTCGGGCAAAGGAGTGCTTTTGACTTCTTCTATCCTATATTTCATCAATTCGAAAAATTCTTTGTTGGGTTCAAATGTGATGAATGCCTTTTGTCCGTTCCATTCGAATATGTAGATGTATTTTTCATCTGCCATAAAGTTGCGCATATAATCATAGCGAACGCTTGCGCGTGGCTTCTTTTCGCCTTTTTCAAGCTTTTTGAGTTCCGTTGCGGTGCGGAGCGAAAGATTGCACATTGTAGTGTGTTTTTTACCGTTTACTTTGATAACACGAAAGTTTTCGCCGTCAAGCTCATAATAATAGTAGACCAGCACATAGCGGCTCAATATCCAAATGCCTGCGGCGATGAATGCGAGCGACGCGATCTGTACGATCGAAATGAAGCGGGGAATGAATGCGGAGGCGATATAGAGCGCCATTCCTGCAAGAATGAAGAGCAAAGACCACGTTGCGGAACGTTTTTGTTTGGGCGGTGTGTAAACACGCATAATTGTTTCTCCTTTGTTTTTAGCAAAATTCTCTCCGTCGGCATAACATGGATATGAAAATACTTTTACGGGAGATGATCTTTTTTATGGATAATACAGAAAATCTTAAAAATGTTATCGGTTCGATAGATGACGAAACGCTTCGCCGAAAGATAGAGAGCATCGCGGCGGCGTTGGGCTTGAGCGCGGACGTCGCTCAAAGCAGATTTACGGATACTGCTTTTATAAGAGATGCCGTGATGAACATGAGCGCGCAAGACCTGGACAATATTCTAACGGTCATCGGCAAAGATCGCGCAAACGATATCTTGCGCGATATAAACAAAAAGTAAGCTCATGGACGGCGATCTTTCCGAAAAGCTCGGCTCGATAATTTCCGACCCCTCCATGATGGAGAAGATAAAAAGCATAGCACAGGGGCTTGGCGCGGGCGCGCCGCATCCGCCCCCTCCTCCCGTCGCCGAACGCAAAGAGGAGCGTTTGCCCGAATGTGAAAATTGTCCGCTCGTCTCCGCGAGCATCGCTAAAGAGAAAAACGAGCTTACAAAAAATCTTGCAAGCAGTCGCGCTCTGCTGGTCGCGCTGAAGCCGTTTTTGGATAAAGAAAGGTGCGAGCGCATAGACAAGATACTCGGCATGATAAAGATAGCGGAGCTTATGGGTCATATGAAACAGTAAAAGAGGTATATGTATGTATAGCAGAAATTACGGATTTTCGGAGGATACTCCGTCAAAAATAACGCCTCCGCCCGATTACGGCGGTTCTGCGTTGCAGGGGCGCAACACGGCTCCTTTGGGAGAGGATACGGAACAGAGCTATTCCTCGTTCACGTCCCAAAGCATACCGCTATGTCAAAAAGGGGATATCGAAAGCGAATGTCCGCCGCCTCCCGCACCCTGCACGGACAACGGAAGATGCGCCTGCGCGGAAAGACCTCGCTGTTGCGAACAGCCGAAAAAGAGCCTTTTTTCGGGCTTCTTATCGGATATGTCAACGGAAGATATACTTTTGATAGGCATAGTCGCGGCGCTCGCTTTCGGTGTGGCAGATAAAGATATATTGCTTGTCGCGCTCGTCGTCGTTGCCGTTATCATGTGAGCGAAAAGATGCTGTCATTGAAAACGAAATCGCTCTCGAACTCGACGATATCATAAAACATTATTACTTTTTCGTCAAGGTACATCATGGCGCTCTTCATGATACCGCTTTGAGCGTCTATGGTTACGACATCTTTCGTACCCAAAACGGGAAATTCACATTTGAGCGTCAATTCTCCGTTCTGCTCCGAGTGAGCGGTCAAAACATATTCGTCGCTCTCGCCGAACAGGAACGACGGCAACGGAAGCTGCTCCGAGGAGTCGAACGCATCGCTTATGGGATATTCGGTAATAACGCCGTTCTCGTCTTGCGTTGCCGCTGTTTTTTCGTTGCAAGCGGAAACGCTTATCAAGCGGTTCTGCATATCGTAAGTTTCGACGCGATAGAGATCTCCGTGCTTATATACGCGGTAAAATTCCACGTTGTAGGATTCGTATATATATGTTATATAAAATTCCGCGTAGAGCTCGTCATAATATGGGAATGAATCGAACAGAGTTTTGATGCTCGCCTCGTTATCGATGCCCTCATAGCTCGGTTCGATGTTGTTGCCGATATTTTGCACGGGCTTCGTGTTTTGCGCTGTTTCCTCATCTGTGCCGAAGCTGAAAGGGATATCGATGATGCCTTTTTTGTATATCACCGAAAGAGAAGCGGTGCAAACGATGACCAACAACAATATGAGCGAGATTATGGATAGAAGCGTAAGAGAACCGTTATTCAAAAGAATCTTCTTGAGCTTTTTCATAACGGTCCTCCTTCTTTTTTATCTGTTTTTTGTCTTTTATTCAAAAGCATTGTGTTTATGAAGATAGTTGCCGCAACAAAAGATACGGCGGCAACAGCGCGATATTGCGCGTGTATAACGGCGCAAACAGCGCAGACGGCAGTGAAAAGATACAATATCAAGCACACTTGCGTAACGGAAAGACCTTTTTCGTAAAGCAGATGATGGATATGCTTTTTATCGGGGGAAAAAGGGCTTTTGCCGCGCAATATCCTGCGGAAGAACGAGCTTACCGTTTCCGATATCGGCAAAAGGAACAGCAGAAGAGCCGTTGACAAAGGCTCTTCGTTGTCGATACCGTACCAAGGCAATATCATCACGGAGAGAGCAAGACCCAAAAATGCGGAGCCTGTCTCGCCCATGAAAACGGAAGCGGGGCTTGCATTATGGCAAAGGAAGCCCAAGCACGCTCCGCAAACGGCGCAAGCGCATATCGAGAACGAAAGCTCTCCGCTCAAAAACGATATAATAGATATCGCAAAAGCTATCACGGCGCATATCCCGGGCGCAAGCCCGTCCATGCCATCGGTGAGGTTTACCGCGTTCATTATGAGCATTATCCAGAATATCGTTATCGGCACGGAAAGATCTCCGAGCGAAAATACTTTTCCGAATATGACGAAAGATTCCATCTTGCAGACGAATACCGCGGAAAAGAATGCTAAAATAAACTGAAATGTAAGCTTTGAGAGCGGCTTTAAGGCAAATATATCGTCTGTCAATCCGCAAGCGCCGCAAAGAGCGCAAGCGAACAAAAGGAATATCGTTTGCCAAGAGAGCCTTGATTTGTTCATCGAGAAAAATATAATTACCGTAAGCAAAAAAGATATCATCATAGCGGCTCCCCCTGCCAAGGGAACGGGCTTTTTGTGCATACGGCGCGCGTCGCGCGGGACATCAAGGATGCCGAGCTTGCATGAGATGATGCGAACATACGGCGTTGCCGCAAAGGCGAACACGAGCGACGCGGAAACGACGGCTGAAAGAGCCATGCCGTCGGATGCAAAAAACATCTGCATAGGCTGAAATCGGCGAAGTGCCGTCCTATCGTTTATTTTTTTGCCAGAAATCCAACTTTTCTGTATACCTTGGAGAGCATCTTGCGAGCAAGGTAAGCGGCGTAATCGGAATTGTTCTTGAGGATATCTTCCATATAAGCCTTGTCAGCCATGAGCTTATTGAACGTATCCTGAAGGGGAGCAAGACCGTCGGCACATACTTCGCCGACAGCGAGTTTGAACTCTCCGTAGCCTTTACCGTCAAATTCGCGCTCTATCTCTTCCATGGTCTTGCCTGTGAAGCAAGAGTAGATAGTCATAAGGTTGTTGATACCGTCTTTGCCTTCGGCATAACGAACGCAAGTGTCGCTGTCCGTAACGGCACGTTTGAACTTTTTGATGATAGTATCGCGAGGGTCGAGTATAGCGACGAAAGAGTTTACGTTCTCATCGGATTTGCTCATCTTTTTGCCGGGTTCGGCAAGAGAGAAGATTTTTCTGCCCGTTTCGGGGATATAGGGTTCAGGCATAACGAACGTGTCGCCGTATATCTGATTGAATCTTGTTGCGATATCGCGAGCAAGCTCGACGTGCTGTTTTTGGTCGATGCCGACGGGAACGAGGTCTGTGCCGTAGAGCAAGATATCCGCAGCCATGAGCGTGGGGTATGTGAAAAGTCCGGCGTTTATATTTTGCGCATTTTTTGCACTTTTATCCTTGAACTGAGTCATTCTGGAAAGTTCGCCGAACATAGTATAGCAGTTGAGTACCCAAGCAAGCTCTGCGTGTGCGGGAACATGGCTCTGAACGAACATTACGTTCTTTTCGGGGTCTAGACCGCTTGCGATGTAGATAGCGAGAGTTTCAAGTGTGCGGCGGCGAAGCTCCGCGGGATCTTGGCGCACGGTGATGGCGTGCATATCAACTACGCAATAGAGGCAGTTGTAGGTGTCCTGCAATGTCTGCCAGTTTTTGATGGCACCCAAATAGTTTCCTATGGTAAGATTGCCGCTGGGCTGAACGCCCGAAAATATGTTTTTTTTATCTTTTGAAAATTCCATTATCGTTTTCTCCTAAGTTTAAGATATATACAGTATATTTATTATAATACAATAAAAAATCCGACTTTGCAAGTGTATTGACATTTTTTATTGCCGCGGAAGCGCCCGTGCGACGCATTATTTCCAAAAATTTAGCTCTATCTTTTTAACTCAATCATAGTATATAATATAATCGATATAAGCGAAGAAGGTGATTTTTTGGAACTTACTCCTATCGACAAAGAGAGACTTGAGATATTTTTAACTCGCAAAGATATGGCGGAACTTAATATTACGGCGGAACAGCTCGATTACGAAAACACCGAAACGAGAAGAGCCGTTTGGGATATACTTGACAAAGCGAAGCGCAAGACGGGTTTTGACGCCGCCAAAGGCAAGATACGCATCGACGCTCTGCCGTCGCAAAACGGAGGATGTGTAATTTTTATAACGAAGACAGATCGCCCTTTTACGGAGGAAGAGATGAACTGCGAAAAAGAAGAAAAATACCCTGCCGTGCCGCAAAGAGCGTACAGGACGGTATACGGTTTTTCCGCGCTGTCGGACCTTTTGCGCGCGTGCTGTTTTTTGCGTGCGCGCGAATATTCGGGCGAAAGCGCCGCTTTTATGGAAAAGAGCGATAGCCGAGCGAGCAACAGATATTACCTTGCGCTTTTCGGGCGCGGTCAATGCCGAGAAAAAAGCACGGCTGTATTCGATAATATTTTCGTCGGCGAGTTCGGCACGAAATTGATAAACGAAAATACTTTTTTCTACATAAACGAGCATTGCGATTGTTTTTGCGAAAAAAACGCTGTAAAAATCCTTTCGGATATGTTATAATATACGCGGTAATCATTGCAAAGCAAGTCTTAAGGGCTTCGCCCTTTCTGTGCGCTGTCGCGCATCCGCGCCATTGACGGCTTCGCAAAAATGTCTGTGCGAGCACACATTTTTGCTTCATGGTAGAATAAACACGAGCAAATGCAACGAAGAAAAAACATATCTGAAGGTGAGCTATGGAAAACAAAACATTGGAAAAAATACGAGAAGAATGTTCTCTTTGCGAAAGATGTCCGCTTGCTAAAACGCGCACTAACATAGTTTTCGGAACAGGAAACGAAAAAGCAAAGCTTATGTTCATCGGAGAAGCGCCCGGACAGCAGGAGGATCTTTCGGGGACACCGTTCGTCGGCGCGGCTGGACAGCTTTTGGATAAATACCTTTCGGCTGTCGGAATACCGCGAGAAGACGTATACATAGCGAATATATTAAAATGTCGTCCTCCGCAGAATCGCGACCCAAAGCCCGAGGAAGAGGACGCTTGCATAGGATATCTGCGCGAGCAAGTCAAGTTGATACAGCCGAAATTGATCGTTTGCCTCGGCAGGATATCAGCCATGCGCCTTATCAAGCCCGATTTCAGGATAACTCGCGAACACGGCACATTCATCACGCGCGGCGCTTACGAGATATGCGCTGTATATCATCCGTCGGCGCTTCTGCACGACCCCGGAAAAAAAGACGATATGCTTGCCGATATGTTGTTGATAAAAGAAAAATACGATAAGCTTTCTTGATATTTTGCTGTTTCTCTTTACAAAAATGATTTTTTATGTTATCCTTTAAAAAGAGAGATAAACCTTTAAGCGCGATACGAGATATCGAAAAGGGATATTATATCAAGCTTTTTTCGCCCCGAAGGTTATTTCGGGGCTTTTTTTGACTTTTCGGAGGAGATATGGAAAAGATACTGATGACCGAGGAGGCGATGGGGCGAACTTTTTCCCGCCTCGCACACGAGATAATAGAGAAGAACGAAGATCTTAACGATGTCGTTCTTGTCGGCGTTTTGCGCCGCGGCGCCCCGATAGCGGAGGAGATAGCTAAAAAGATATACGATTTCAGCGGAAAGACGATACCCGTGGGAACGCTTGACATCACGCATTATCGCGATGATGTCGATGAAAAAGACGATTTTCCCGATGTCAAAGCTCATTCCATAAGTTTTGATCTGAAAGAGAAATGTGTCATCATAGTAGATGATGTTATTTTCACGGGAAGAACGGTCCGCGCCGCGATAGAAGCTGTTTTTGATATAGGCAGACCGCGCTGCATACAGCTGCTTGCTTTTGTTGACAGGGGACACAGAGAGCTTCCCATAAAGCCCGATTATGTCGGAAAGAACGTGCCGACGGCGCTTTCCGAAAAGGTTTTGGTGAATGTGGAACGCTATGACGGCAAGACACAGGTAATACTCGTTGGAGAATAAGACACATGATAGGAAGAATTTACGTTGAGATAGGCAACATATGCAACCTGCATTGTTCGTTTTGCCCATCCACGACAAGAGAAGCTCGCAGAATGACGGCGGAGGAATTTGAACTTATTTGCCAAAAGGTCAAAGGAAAGACGAAACAGCTCTTTTTTCATGTTATGGGCGAGCCGCTTTTCCACCCCGAGTTGGGAACTTTTCTCGATATCGCGGGAAGATACGGATTTAAGACCTGCATAACGACAAACGGCACCTTGATAAAACTCAAGGAAGAGGAATTGCTCTCTCATGCCGATGAGATACACAGAATAAGCATATCCCTTCACAGCATAGAGGGAAACGGCGCGGAGAACGCGCTTGAAAAATATCTTGAAACGGTCATAGATTTTGCGAAAAGAGCTTCCGAAAAAGGCATATATGTCGTTTTGCGCCTCTGGAACCTCGATTCCGCGGAAAAAGACGGCAAGAACGATGAAAACGATTTTATAGAAGCTGTTCTCAAGCGGGAATTTTCCGAAGAATGGCAAAAACGCTGGAGCGGATATCGCATGGCGAAGGGCGTTTTTCTGGAGTATGCGGGAATATTCACTTGGCCATCCGAGAGCGAAGCCGAAGAGCGCGAAGAAGGATTTTGCCACGGACTTACAGATCAGATAGCGATACTCGCCGACGGCACTGTTGTTCCGTGTTGCCTTGACAGCGAGGGAGTGATCGATCTCGGAAATATATTCCGCGACGATATCGAAAACATACTTTCCTCGGAACGCGCGGTGCGTATGCGCGAGGGATTTGCCGAAGGTAAGATGACAGAGGAACTTTGCAGAAGATGCACCTACGCGCGAAGATTCAGAAAGTAAGTACGTAGCGCGATGAGCGAACGCTTTGCAAAGTTGTTGCCTTTTATTTTGCGGCGTGATATAATATACATGGTGCATAATGATATTTGAAATGGAAACAGGTCGGCATATAAATCGTTTGCCGATCGAAAACATAAATAAAAAAACGGAGAAGAAAAAAATGACTACCGAAGAAATCAGAAAATTATCACTTGAAAAACATTATGAATGGAAAGGCAAGATGGCTGTAAGACCTACGGTAAATGTGGACAGTCGCGATATGCTCTCTCTTGCGTATACTCCCGGCGTTGCGGAGCCTTGCCTCGAGATACAGAAAGACATCAATAAATCTTACGAGCTTACACGTCGTTGGAATACTGTTGCCGTTATCACGGACGGTACGGCGATACTCGGTCTTGGTGATATCGGACCCGAAGCGGGTATGCCCGTTATGGAGGGCAAATGTTTGCTCTTCTCTCAGTTCGCGGGTATCGACGCGATCCCGCTCTGCATAAAGAGCAAAGATGTTGACGAGATAGTTCGCACGATATCTCTCCTCGAAGGCAGCTTCGGCGGTATCAACCTCGAAGATATCGGCGCGCCCCGTTGCTTTGAGATAGAACGCAAACTTAAAGAGATATGTTCCATTCCTGTATTCCATGACGACCAGCACGGCACGGCTATCGTAGCAAGCGCCGCTTTGCAGAATGCTCTCAAGGTAGTTGGCAAGAAACTTGAAGATGTTAAGATCGTTATCAACGGCGCGGGCGCGGCAGGCGACGCGATAGGCAGACTCTTCCTTGCAAAAGGCGTAAAGAATCTTATCTTCGTTGACAGAACGGGCGCCATCTCCAAAAAGAACCCCGGCATAACGGAAGAACATAAGCTCCTTGCGGAGATATCCAACCCCAATGGTGAAGAAGGCAATCTTGCCGATGTGCTCAAAGGCGCAGACGTATTCCTCGGTGTTTCCAAGCCCGGTCTTGTAACTCAGGATATGGTACGCTCCATGAACAAGGACGCTATCCTATTTGCAATGGCTAACCCCATGCCCGAGATAATGCCCGACGAAGCCAAAGCGGCAGGAGCGGCTGTTGTCGGCACGGGCAGAAGCGATTTCCCGAACCAGATAAACAATCTTTTGGCGTTCCCCGGCGTATTCAGAGGCGCACTCGACGCTCGCGCGAGCGCTATCACGGAAGAGATGAAGCTTGCTGCTTCCGAAGCGCTTGCAGATCTTGTTGCGGATAAACTTTCCGATGAATGTATCCTTCCCGATATCTTCGACCCCAGAGCAACGGAAGCCGTTGCAAAAGCAGTAAAAGAAGCTGCTGTAAAATGCGGAGTAGCAAGAATATAAGCGTTATAAAAAATAAGCGAAAATGTTTTCGCAAAACTATAAAAAGGTCGTGTATCATTTGGGATACACGACCTTTTTAACATATATTTTCATGTAATGCGCGACGCTCATGTTGACAATATTATATATAATATGATAGAATGAAAATATAAAAGAGTATGGCTTTTTTGCTTGACAAAAAATATTTTTTTGCTATACTTTAAGTAACCATAAAAAATATGGGAAAGAAGGAGATTTTAAAAATGTCTTACAAAAACGACTATGCACTCATTCCCAATCACGATGCAACAGGCGAATGGGACGCTTATTGGAAACAGATACGCATTGAATATCAGCAGTCTATCGAAGAAGGTCTTGATATCGAACAGTACAAAGATCTTTTCGAAGCAGTACAGAATTTGCCCAACAACGAACACAAAGAAGCTTTGGCAAACGCCCTTTTCGATATCGTAAAGAGCGCGGAAACAAAAGAAGGCTACAAATACAACGAGCCTTCCGACCTTGAAGGAATCAAAGCGCTCCGCAAGCCCCATGATTTCAAAATGACGATGCCCGCAGATCAGGCGGCTCTCAAAGAAAAGATATCCGGCGCTTGGTACGGCAGAATCTGCGGTTGCCTCCTCGGCAAGACAGTTGAAGGTATGAGAAATTACGAACTCGTTCCTTTCCTCAAAGAATCCGGCAACTGGCCCATGCATCGTTACATATACAGCACAGACGTTACTGACGAAGTAGCTGCTAAATACAAATTCGGTCTTAAAACAAGATGCTTTGCCGATACGGTAGAATGTGCTCCTTGGGACGATGATACGAACTATGTCGTTCTCGCTCAGATACTCATCAATAAATACGGCAGAGACTTCACACCCAACAACGTTCTCGATCTTTGGAGCGCAAGACAGCCCAAGAACTCTTACTGCACAGCTGAAAGAGTTGCTTACCTCAACTACACAAGAGGCTTCAAAGCTCCCGACACGGCTGTTTACAAGAACCCCTACCGTGAATGGATCGGCGCGCAGATCCGCGGCGACTATTTCGGTTACATCAACCCCGGCAACCCCGAACTCGCTGCTGAAATGGCTTGGAGAGACGCTTCTATCTCTCATGTTAAGAACGGTATCTATGGCGAGATGTTCGCTTCCGCTATGATTGCTTGCGCAGCTGTTACGGATAATATCAAAGATATCATCTACGGCGGTCTTGCACAGATCCCCGCAACATCCAGACTTTACGAATCCGTAGTTCGTCTCATCAACAGATATGACGAAGGCGTTACACGCGAAGAAGCATTCGCAGATATCCACGCTACATGGAACGACCGCAAAGACCACGACTGGTGCCACACTATCTCCAACGCTCTTATCGTTGTTGCTTCTCTCCTCTATGGCGAAGGCGACTTCGGCAAGTCCATCTGCATGTCTGTTGAAACAGGCTTCGATACAGACTGCAACGGCGCTACGGTAGGTTCTATCATCGGTATTCGCAACGGCGAAGCAGGTATCGACGAATATTGGAAGAAGCCCACACACGGCATTCTCGATACAACTATCTTCGGTGCAAGCAAGTCCGAGATCACTGTTCTTGTTGACAAGACGATGAAACATTTGCCCGAAAACAACTGAGTTTTACGATAAGTAAACATCGTTTCGAGAGTTTTCGCGAAAGCGAGAACTCTCGAACACTCGGCTTCTGTCGTCGATAATTTTTTTTGATTTATTTTCAAAAAGCTATTGACAAAATGAGCATCAAGTGGTATACTATAAATCGTTGATGCGGATTTAGCTCATTTGGTAGAGCGCGACCTTGCCAAGGTCGAGGTGGCGGGTTCGAGCCCCGTAATCCGCTCCATACTTTTTAAGAGACTTGCGAAAGCAAGTCTCTTTTTGTTTTTCCGCGAAAGGAATATCTATATGAGAAAGAATATTATTATAGTTTTGCTGTCTGTAATGCTCGTTTCCGTTTTTGTTTTGTTTACGGATTTCAGCTCCGTCGAGGATTATTACCTTGAACACGCGGAGGATATAGCAGAGGACAGCGAAACTGTTTTTATATCCATACGTTGCGACACCATATTGCAAAACATGGAAAAGCTCGAAAAAGAACTTTATGATTTCGTACCCGATGACGGCGTGATATTGGACAGGAGCGAATATGTTCTTCGCGAAGGCGACAGCGTTTTCGACATACTCACTCGCGCGGTCAGGTCCAACAGGATACAGATGGAATACAAGGGAGCGGAAAATGTATATATAGAGGGAATAAATTACATATACGAATTTTCATGCGGCAAACTTTCGGGCTGGACTTATCTTGTGAACGGCAGATCTCCGTCGGTCGCGGCTTCGATGTATATTCTCGAGGACGGCGATGTGATAGAATGGGTCTACACGTGCGACCTCGGACGAGATATACCGACTTCTTGAAAAATAAAATGAGATAATTTTTTGTTTTTGCGACTAATCTAAAGAAGATAGGAACTTCCAAGGAGAGGCAATATATGAAAAAAGTAAAAGGTATTGTTGATATATCGTATGATAACAGCAAAAAAGCGCACCGCATTTTGCTGTTCATCGTTATGCTCATAATGATATCCGCGCTGTTTCCGACGCAAAAAGCGGTGCGCGAGACAGTAGTGTACGACAAAGAAGATATTAGCGGATACAGCCAATATATAAAACAATTCGACGCTTTCGAAAAAGGACAACTTTATCTCGATATAGTTCCCGATGCAAAGCTTACCGCGCTCAAAAATCCGTACGATCCGAACGCAAGAGTAAGGCGCGGCGTGAAATATCTTTGGGATCATGCGTTTTATGACGGAAAATATTATTCTTATTTCGGTATAGCGCCGATATTGACGGTGTATTATCCGTTTTATCTTATTTGCGGTTCTTTGCCGAACGATGCGTTCGCTTGCTTCATTCTCGCGATATATGCGATAATATTCACGGTGCTTGCGTATAAAGAAGTGGTGATTAGGTTTTGTAAAAAGCCCAATATATATCTTTTTCTGCTCGGCGCGGTAGCGGTCATATGCGCTTCGGGTGTATATCTCGGAGTTTATTGCTCCGATGTATATTATATAGCGGTGCTTTCGGCGCAAGCGTTTGCGATGGCATTCGTATTTTTCGCTTTTAGCGCGATGAGGGAACAGAAGCTTTTAAAAAGAATGATCTTGCTCGTTTTGTCCGCGGCGGCTTTGGTGCTGACGGTACTTTCGCGCCCGACGGTCGCGGTAATGTGCATCTGCGTTTTCCCTATATTTATCGAATATCTCATAAACGGCATAAAAGAGATAAAAAGAGGGAACAAAAAAGCGGCAAGACCTCTTTGCTTGACGGTCGGTTCGTTTGTGTTGCCGCTTATGCTCGGTGCGGCTTTTGTCATGTGGTTCAATCATGCTCGTTTCGGTTCGCCGTTTGATTTCGGCGCGAAATATCAGTTGACGGTAAATGATATTTCCGAAAACAAGATAGAATTTAAATTTTTGTTCTCCGCTATATTTTCGTTTTTGATAAATCCTCTTTGGTACAAAAAAGGAACACCGTTTTTATGTGCCGCAAACAAGATATTGACTCCCGAAGGCTCAAGATATATTTATTCCGACAAAAGCGTCGGCGCGTTCGCTTACGGTATTACATTGGGTATATTATTTTATCCCCATGTTATGCATCTTGACCGAAAGGAAAACAAACGCGATACGGCAAAGAATGTTTTTGTTTTAACGGCGGCGATATTATGCGTGGTCATGGCTTTTCTCGATTTTTGCATGGCAGGCGTAAATATGAGATATGTATACGATATATCATATATACTCGCGCTCGTTTCGTCGTTCATCTTGCTCGATATCCAATCAAGAACGAACGGAAAAGGAAAGATAGTATCTACCGCATTGACGGCGATATTGTTCTTTATGTCCGTATATACCGACTTCTGTGTTTTGCATACATTTGTAACTCTATAAAATCTTACAGTCGGGTGAGAAAAAACGTTTTTTCACCCGACTAAACTATGAAAGCTGATTTTTCGGCATTTTGATATAAAGGAGAAAATTTTATGGATAATGGCGCAAGCAGCTATCGCCGTTTCCTTGATGGCGACCAAAGCGGATTTGACGAATTGATAGGTATGTATCGAAATCCGTTGGTTTATTTTATAAATGGTTTTCTGAACAATATTGAAGAAAGCGAAGATGTGGCGGAAGAAGCTTTTATGGAGCTTATCGTCCACCCGCACAGATATTCGTTTCGGTCTTCCTTTAAAACATATCTTTTTTCGATAGCGCGAAACAAAGCTATCGATAGGGTGCGAAAAGAAAAAAAGATATCTAACGTGCCGATAGAAGATATGGACATAGAGGACATGGAGCGAATAGAAAAAGAATTGTTCAAAGCGGAAAATTCCCAAATGCTCCGCAGTGCCATGCAGAAGATAAACCCCGAATATGCGGCATTGCTCTGCTTGTTGTATTTTGAAGATATGACGGGCGAAGAAGCGGGAAAGGTCCTCAAAAAGAGCAAAAGACAGATCGCAAATCTTACATACAGAGCAAAAAATTCGCTGAAGCGCGCAATGGAAGAGGAGGGTTTTTCTTATGAAGAATCATGATGAATTCCGTAGAGCCGTTTTTGAAAAAGCGGAAGAATATAAAAAGAATAAACGCTTAAAAAGGCAAAAGATATTGAAGATAGCGGTCTCATCGTTCGCTTGCGCGGCGATAGTCGTTGTCGGTGCGATGATACCGATAAAAACCTTCATTTCAAACAATAACACGGCGGCGACCGAGTGTACGGAAAGCACGACTGCTGCTTGCACGAGCGTCGTACTCACGACCGATCAAGAAGACACCGCAAGCATAACGACGGAGATGGTAACCACGGAAATGTCCGCGGCATCGGCGACAGCTACTACCGCAACAACGTCAACTACCGTTGTTACAACATTTGCTACAAGCACGGCGGCGACAAGAAACGAAAACGCACTCCCCGATGAGTATTATTATAACGGCGCGCTCGTTTTGCAATTTTCACATTCATGCGGTGTCAATTCAACGGAAGTGATTGAAGCGATAGCGACACATTCGATAGATGGATTGAGCGAGAAATATAAAAAATATTATGATGAGCGCTTCTTTGAAGACAACTCGCTGATAATCATAAAAGGAACGACTCTCGGAACCGATATAACGCCCGTTTTGGCAGGGATACAGTTCAATGAGGACGAGATAACGGTATTTCTCGATATGCCGAAGGAGTTTGACGAGAACAGTATACTCGGCGCCGAATGGCAGATGTTCATACCCGTTTCAAAAAAGCTGATATCAAAGGATATGGAAATATTTATAGATACGGAATGACGAATAAAAACCTCTACCTTTTATCTGTTATCCTTATCGGAGAAATCGCAAAAGCACAAAAAGCCTTCTCCTGCGGGAGAAGGGGGACCACGTTAGTGGTGGATGAGGAGTAAAATGATACCTTACAACAAAAAACTCGTGTCGAATGCGCGAATGCTACGAAAAAATATGACAACCGAGGAAAAGCATCTATGGTATGATTTTCTGAAAAGGCTCCCTTTTAACGTAAGACGGCAGCATAATATTGAAAACTATATTGTCGATTTTTACATAGCGGAAAAGAAGATCGTTATTGAGGTGGACGGTATACAGCATCTATTGCCCGAACACAAAAAAGCAGACGAACAAAGAAATGCGTTACTATCTTCATGGGGGATTTCTGTTTTGCGATATTCAAACGATAACATACGAAATAATTTCAACGCTGTCGCAGATGATATATTGAAGCATCTTGAGTTGGATCATCACGATCTGAAGCCTATAAAATAACACCTCATCCGTCAGCCTTCGGCTGCCACCTTCTCCCACTGGAGAAGGCTTGGTTAAACCGATTTTCTGCTTATAAAACAAGTTCCCACAAACCGTTTGAACGGTCTGTGGGAACTTTTCGTTATGGCGATTTCTCCGATAAGAACATCACATTTTTTTGTGGGAGAGTTTTTTTACGAAAAAAATCTTATCTTTACAGTAAGTTTTTATTGCATATTCGGCAAAAAAGTATTATACTAATAAGAA